>NZ_JAKYWT010000002.1:0-998608 GCF_023952535.1 Herbaspirillum sp. WGmk3
GATTGTGGTCTAAACATGGGTCAACTTAGGGTGCAAATTTCCTGGATAAGTGGGTCAGTTTTCAGTGCAATTCAACACCGGAGTGCAAGGGTTGCCGCCGTAGCAGTTTTCATTCAGTCAGTTAGGCCAGTACGGCGTTCATGGTTTGGCAACTTTGCCGAGTAAATGACATATCGCCCCTCCCGCTTCGAGTTCGCCGTATTGTCCATGACCAGTTCCTTGAGGTCGAACGAGAGCGACAACGGGGCCAAGCCGGTCAGTGCAGCCAGCCTGCCGGCAGGTAACCCTTGGGGACGTGCTTGAACAAGATGGCGGAACACGGCGAGCCGGGATTTGTGTGCGATGGCGCTTAGCGCTTTAGATATCTCTAATTCTTCCATATTTCAGTAATAGTCGAATAATAGGAATAATCAAATCACTCCTTATGTCCTTTTTGCTGTACATATATCCAGTATAGAATGCAGTATGACAAACAACGTCGTACGCTATCAATGAGCGCTCAGCCTAATGCATCCAGTTTAGAAATTCGCACCTTCGGAAGCTTCGAAGAGATTCAAGCACTCAATCAGTTTGAAGTGAATGCGCCACTCAATCCGGCTAATTACAAACGATTGTTTGGCGACTATCACTTACCGGAAAAAGTGCGCTGCTGTGTGCAGAAAGAAAATGGAAAACTGTGCGAGGAACCGCATAATCATGGCTGGCTTGTCGAGAGAGCCGACGGAAAATTGACTTTGGTCGGAGGCGATTGTGGCGTGAACAAATTCGGCGCCGATCGCCGATTGATGATCGATCTCAGTCATTATCGGAATGAAAAGGCGCGGCAAGAGCGCATCGCCTCATTGTCGGAAGCGCTTACAGCCAAGTCCGAGCGCCTCGGAGCGCTAGGAAAGATGCAGGCGGACGTCAAAGCCCTTGAATCTCGGATGCAAAAGACAACAAGCCAGTTCGGTTTGCTGACAGCGAGACGTTTACAGGACATGGTCAGAACGCGTCGCTATGAAGTCTTCATCACTGCCACACGGCAGCGAACCGAGACAGATTCGAATGGACACACGACATACGAAAATAGCTCATTCCAACACCGGCTTGGAAGCCTTGCCGCACTTGATCTGGTTACTGCAGGAGCATTTAATGCGCTCTACGATGCAGTCAATGACATTGTACGTGCGTATGAACTTGCCGAAACATTGATCAAAGAGCCGGATTTGCGACGTAAATCTAAGCAAGTCAATGCTGTTGCAGGAAGGCTGCAACAATATGCCGGATCTATCCAAGAAGGGCAGCGTCTACTCGATCTCGAGCGGAAATTTTTCGAGAATGATTTTTCTCTGTTTTGTTTTCTGACAAAGGATAAAAACGAGCGTGCCAAGGCCGCTATGCTGGCCATGTCACGGTTAGGGAAAAAATCTGAAAAGATCGAGCCAGGGAATTGGCTGGCCAAACGTGAGGCGAATATCAAAGAGCTGCTGCAGGTACAGAGCATATCGATCGGATAAAAATGGACGGAGGAAGAATCCTCGTGAGGAAGCATCTTTATTGAAAAAGTATTTGAAGTGCAGAATGAATGACACCTCCAGACGCGACGATTCTAGTAATTGACCTTGAAGCGACTTGCTCAGCGGCGCGCGGCCGGTGGTACTGTCCATCAACGACGGCTGCGCCGTGGCGCGCTCCAACGAGGCCAAGGCCCTGGGCATCAAGATGGCCGCGCCCTGGTTCATGATGCAGGACCGGGCTCGCCAGCGCGGCATCGTCGCCCTGTCCTCCAACTACACCCTCTATGCGGACATGAGCAACCGCGTCACCGACGTGCTGCACCAGTACAGCCCGCGCCTGGAGGTCTACTCCATGATGAGAGCTTCCTCGACCTGTCCGGCTGGCCGGCCTCTGGCCGAGCATGAGCGACATGGGCCAGGCCATCCGCCATCAGGTGCTGGGCTGGGTCGGCGTGCCCGTCTGCGTCGGCATAGGTGCCACCAAGACGCTGGCCAAGCTGGCCAACCACATCGCGAAGAAGCAGCCACAATTCGCCGGCGTGCCCGAGCCGACCGACGAACTGCGGGTGATCGTCAAGGCGGCGACGTGGGGTCTGCGCCGGATCTACCGGCCCGAGTTCCTCTACAAGAAGGCCGACATCATGCTGACGGACCTGGTCGAGGGCCAGGCGCGGCAGGGCACGCTCTTTGGCAGCGGCGTGTCGACGATGTCGTTGGCCCCGCTGATGGCCGCCTTCGACAGTATCAACAAGCGTTTGGGACGCGACACCGTGCGTCGGGCCAGCGCCGCCGGACCGCACCGATGGGTGGCGCGCTTCTAGCACGTGACGCCGCATTACACAACCGACTGGAAGGCGCTGCCGCGCGTGAGGTGAGCATGCAAGTGATCGTTTATCAGATGCGCCGCAACGGCGTGGAGATGCCCGGGAGCTGCTGGGCGATGAGGCGCGCAATATCGCCGAGCTGCGCCTGGGCGTCTTCGAGGATGGGGACCGCCGTCGGCCGACCAAGGGAGCCCAGCTGCAGCGTGACAGCGGCGAAGTCATCATGGAGCTGGCGGATGTCCAGGTGGACGCCATCAAGGCATCGCGCATGGTCATCAAGGGGATCGAGCGCCGCCAGACCGAACGTGGAGTGGTGGAGTTCGCGCAGGCCTGGCGGTGCGTGCAGGCGGGAACGCCTTTGCTGGAGACTTCACGGGAGAGGTTTTTCAAGCAGAGTGGCGAGGGTAGGCAATGAACTGCGCATTTCAGCGAATACGGTCAATCTGTTCGGCGAACAATGCATCGAGCAATCTGGAAGAATCTGACTTCACATCAACTGCTCCCATTGTTTCTTTGAGCCAAGATGTCCGCAATCGGCCCAGAAACGATCATTCTTAACCAAAAAATAAGTGGTTGATGAGATATCAAAAGAGAGCGCCGCGTTAGCGACGCTCTCTTTCTTTTCGCTCAATTGCAGTTGCGGAGCTCCTGGAAATCGAAGTCTGAAAGCTCCACCCATCCAATAGGTTTGCCAGCATTTGGATTGCTACCATCCGCGCCAGGCACTTCTGCCAGTTGCACCAAGCCATTAGCTTGCTTGATCACCTTGAATCCATCGAGCTTCGTTAGGGGGCTGCTAGCGCTTTTGACGTTAGCGGCGCTATAGATAGGGATGGCTTTCTTGAGCTTCATATTCCCATTCGTTTGAATCTCATACTTGGGAAATACGCATTGACCAACGCTATTGGCAGCGAAGGAATTCAATGAGAGCAGCGCCAGGGCCGCAGTTGCGAACAGCTTTTTCATAAAGACCTTTCTTATCGATGAGAAAAGGGGATTACTTGCGACTCGCCATACCGGCGAGATACATGTAGCGAGAGGCGGTGGATTCGTAGAGGCACATCAGGTTGCCATTGCAGTAACCGTCAACCTTGTTACCCCAAGCTGCCTGGTCATTTTGGAGCTGCTGCTTTTGTTGCTGAGTGAGCTTGGGCGAAGCCATGAGGAACTGATAGTTCTGCTTGATGAGACTGACATTGGATTCAATCGCGTTCTGATAGCAGTTTTGTTGCTCCCGACGTGATGGCCGGCTATCGCAATAGCCATTGCCGGCAAGTGCTGCAGACGACGCTACCGACAGGACCGTCAGCACGAGTACTGAATTTTTCATTCCGGGGCTCCCTAACTCATCGTACGAATAGCGACCAAGATCAAGAAAATACCTAGGAGCACATACTTGGACTGCTTCGGAACCGTCTGCAGATGACCCTCCTTCTCGAAGTAGATATCGCCTGTGAAGGCAATCAGGAGCGTGATAGGCATGAAGATGACGGCTGACAGGATGACTAGCCCACGCTTGCGATACCAAGGTACTTGGTCGTAGGAGGTGTAGGCGCTGGTAGTGACAGTCTGGTTGGGCGCACCGCATTTAGGGCATGCAGGTGCGGTTTCGTGCAATTGTTGTTGGCAGTGCGGGCAATTCACAAAGTTAGACATAGTTTTCCCCTTGTTGAAATAGAGTGGCCTTATGAGCCGATCAGAATGAGAAAGGAGAGTGCGGCTAGAACGATTGCCGTCACAGAGATCCCTTTCCCGGGCTTCTTTTGCTGCAAGTTGATAGCCCCGGCGGCCAAGGCCAGGAGCGCTATGGCGCAGCCTCCGACGAGTTGATCGTGGTCGAAGCTGTTCACTTGGATGGCGCAGATGGCCGCGAAGATGGCCGAGACGATGCTGGTGATGGCCAGCCAAAGTGAGCCGCTGGTGGTGCTGGTCGCTTGGGTTTGAGGAGCCCCACAATGGGGACAGAGCGGGGCGGTGTCGTGGATTTCCTTGCCGCAGCCGCGGCAGAAGACCATTGGCATTTTTGTTCCTATCGGCTTAAACGTGATGGAGTGGCCCGCATGCGGGGTGCTATCTCCCGCAGATGAGCAAAGATGATTCCCTCAAGAATCAAATACTACCAAATCGGTAGTATTTGGCGCAACAAAACACGTGAGCATGCTTTGCAAATCAACATTGCTCGCAAATATGTCCGTTCTCGCCAATCGATTAAAAAGCGCCCGCCTTAAGGCCGGGTTTTCTCAAGAAAGGTTGGGAATAGAGGCTGGGCTTGATGAGATGTCAGCAAGTACGAGGATGAATCGTTATGAATTAGGAAAGAGAATCCCCAATCCCGCC
Source organism: Herbaspirillum sp. WGmk3 (assembly GCF_023952535.1). NCBI lineage: Bacteria > Pseudomonadati > Pseudomonadota > Betaproteobacteria > Burkholderiales > Oxalobacteraceae > Herbaspirillum > Herbaspirillum sp. WGmk3. Next base: position 4,661 of record NZ_JAKYWT010000002.1, read on the forward strand.
TTGGTAGAGCGGTTTGCTCAAATCTTAGACGTCCCAGCTTGCTACTTCTATGCCGTGGATGAAAAGGAAGCAGAATTGCTGGTTTATTTCCATTCATTAGATGCCAGAGGGAAAGAAGAGGTTATTTCGTTTTCTAAGCGGCTGTCTAATAAATAAACTCTCAGATAGTTGCTGTATTTCCTCGAACTCATGGTGTTGAGGAACGCAAGGCTGCTCTTCTGACTTTGCTGAGGCCTGCGGGAGCACTGTCCTGTAAAAGATTGGGCTCGCGAAGTGATGAGTTAAAAAACTCCTCCTTTACCTCAGAAAACTCCTCTTCCGACTCCTCAAACACTCCATTGGCTAATCCTGCCTTTGCAGCTAAGTCCAGTGCCATCTGGTCAAAGCCGGCTTCCATTCGCCGCTGATGCAGATCCCGCGCTTGCTGAATAGCCCCTTCCAAGGCAATTCCCTCCCGAATTGTCAGATCCACGTAGTAGATCGGCGTCCGGTGCGATTGCGCGGTGCTCTTTCCGCGCAGTCTCAGTTCAAGCGGTAAGGAGGCAAGCAGACCGCCCGAGACCGCTTGGTAGTACTGCAGCCTGGCGGTCAGGGTACGGATGCTGTTGTAACCGGTCGTGCGGAATATGAAGGTACCCAGTTCATCGGCGGCGTCGATTTGCACATTCAAGCGACCATAGGGTTTGCACTGGCCCTGACCAAACTCACAAGTATCTGGGCCAGGGCAGGGAAGGGAGCTTACGCCCTCTGAAATCAGACGTCGGCAGTGCATGCCATTGCCGCTGCAAAGCGGTCGGCCGGCATGCCGATCAAAGAAGCAATAAGAGGCGCGCAGGTTGAGATCTGGCTCGCTGAACATGACGGTGACCGGAATGGTGCGTAGCTTCTCGGCGGGAGAGGCCTTGCGATAGATAGCATCCAGCGGGTGCGGTGCCCAGCCTTCATGCGTTTGTACCTGGCTCGTGATGGTGAATTGATCGTCTTTCTCAGGTAGGCGGCGTCCGTTTTTCTCGACCATCTTGCCAATCGAGATTCGCCCTAAGACGGGCGGGGTGATGCAGAGACCTTTAATCATGAGTGCTCCATAAACGAAAACCAGGCATCCGAGGATGCCTGGCCCCTAGGGTTGGATAAGAAAGCGGCGACTGCCGGCCTTGGGCGAGAGATAGGACTTGACCAAGTCCGGGTGATCCGCTTGCAGCCTGTCGGTATCGAGCTGGGCACCATCCTTGCTGCGCTTCCAGCTCACCGAACCAGTTTCGAAAAGCGCTCGGCTGGAGCTGCCCATCATTTGCTGGATGGTCTGCTTTAGCTGCTGTTCAACCTTGTCGCGGGTCGCAATTTCTTCCCGGATGGCCTGCAGGTCGGCAAATACGGCCGACATAGGTCGGTTGTCGCGGAAGTCAGCCACATCCCCGTAGTCGTGCGGATAAAGCGAGCGCAAGGCACGATCGGCTGATTCCGAGCCATCGGCTGGCGGTTGGGTATCGGTTTCCACGTAGTTCCAGAATTCCCGCTCGAGCTTGATGAGGCCATCAATCAATTCCTCATCTCGCTCAATGCGGTGAATTCGGATCTCCTGCCCACAGATCAGAACACAAACGTCTGCAGCAGCTTTGCCGGTAACGGCTAGCTGGTGCTGCACTTGACATTGCACGTATTCCGGGACCCCTTCGCGCCAAGCTCGGGCGCCGTACTCGCCGGCGGTTTTGCACTCAAGAATCTGGACGTCGGGGGCACCTAGAATCTCTCGATCGATATTGGCTAGCATCCAGGTCTTGTCTGGATCAGGGTGTTGGAGAACGGCATTGATTTTGCGGACCTTGTTACCGGTTTCGTGGGTGTAGTGGGCCGCCACGATGGGCTCCAGAAGACTTCCCCAATAAGTGGGACTGGTCCGATCACGCGGATCCTGCTGTGGCAGCATTTGTGACCGGCCGGTCTTGATCATCCACAGTTCCAGCATGGATTGATGAGGATTTAAGCCAATGGCCGCCGCGGCATCTGAACTGCCAATCCCGCGACGGCGTATCGAGAGCCATTCTTCCCGTGAGAGATCGTGCGTTTTAACCAGGCGTAAGGCGGCCCGCCCTGCCCGCCGCGTCAACGGGACGGTTGTAAAAGACATGGAATTCCTTTCGAGAAAAGAAAAGCCCGGGCACGAGGCCCGGGCACTATGCCGCAGAGAGGCTGGTCATCTAAGCAGGGAAATCGCCTGATCGAAGGCCTCGTTCTTGAGATTGGCGCCCATACCGAACCAAGCTGAATCGAGTCGATAGTCGGTACTCCTGGCGCGTCGCTCGTGGTCGACGAACTCGGTAACCGCATTCAACAGCCCGAAAGCGGTCCCTTTGGACGAGGCCAACTCGGCGCCGCGGCCATGGCCCGAGTAGAGCTCAAGGACCTTCTTCACGGCGCGCTCATTGGTGAACTTGGCGGTGGGATCGGTCAGTAGCGCCGAGACAAATGCCTCGGCTTCAGTGCTTTTAACCTTGCGCTCTGAGAGCTTCTTCATCTGGTAGATGAATTCATCCCAAGACGCGGACGACAGCCCCAATTGCGCTTTTACCACCTTCGGATCGAAGGTCGTGGAGTGGAGCACTTTGACCGCTGCGTTACCGTCCTTCAGCGCGATGGCCAGGGTGTTGTTGCACACCACACGAATGCTGGTGAACTGGGCGGTGGTGGCGAGCGTGCCGTCGCATCCAGTTGCCAAGAGCAGGTAGCCATTCATGGTGTCATTGCCCTTAATGTTGGCCGACATGTTCGTCTTGGCTAAAGCCCAGACTTTTCTGCCACCTTTCAAGACGCCAGCAGTTTCCAATGTGAAGCCATGCGCCTTGGTCAGATCCCGATAGAACTCCAGCACATCGCGAGGTTGGACAACGCGGAAGCGCTGAGAAACGACTGACAGAGCGGCGCCGGTATCTGAACGATAGAGCACCTTCTGCTCGTCGAACGGCACATGGGCTGCGCCTTCAGTTGGCATGAAGTAGACAGGCGACTCCTGGATTTGCCACTCCATGTCGGCTTGTTTGGCCCAGACGGAAATGGGGGACTTGGCGGACAGCTGATTGCCCACGCCGTGCCAGGGTGTTTCATTGGCATAGGCCATGGTTTCGATTAGATGAGCCATGAGTTAGTCCTTATAGACGTGTTTATACCTGCCGAGAGGCATTGTGAAAGAGAGAAATGCAAGAATTAGAGCTGCTCGGTCTCGTCAGAGAACGAGTGCGCGCAGTCGGCGCATTGATAGGTACCGAGTATGGTGCGGTCTACCATCTGGCCTAGCTTGGTCCCGGCAATGCAGCCGGCAGTCCCGGCGGCCAAGGCACCGATGATGGCTCCTGCAACGCTACCGACTGGCCCAACGATGGCTCCGACCACTACACCGGTCTCGGCACCCGCCCAGGCATTAGACAGTCCAGCGACGGCACCCGCTGTAGTACCGATGAGGCTGCCTGCGCGTTCACCCGCACGTTGGAGATGAATGTTGGGAGACCGGCAGCGAGGACATGTAGCGGTCATGGATCATCCTTGCGCTGCCAGGATGATTGTCATGAAGAGGGCATTTCCGAGCAGGCTAAGAATGAGGATCACACGAAGAATTGGCATATAGGCTCCAGATGAAATGGCGATAGAGTCGGCAATAATGTTCCGATCTCACTTGAAGAATATGAGGTTGAGATTTTTTATAATCCAATCAAGCCCGTTCGCTTCGGCAGGCAGGTGGAGGGTGGTTCAGGTGGCAAGGAACAAGTCTGGGAGCAAATCAGTTCCCGTCATGCTCTCTATTTGCTGGCGCCAAGTTGCTGTGACCTGCCTCGGTAATTTTTAGCCAGTCAGGCAGCGAGTCGGTTGTCGATCATATTCGATTCCAGCCGGGCTCGACGGACCGTAACTGGAGGTTGGTACTGATGTGCGCGGCCTGCGCTCGTTGTAGAACTGACGCCATCTTTAAATCAGCACTTTTGCCTCTGCCCGGCTGCGGAACCACTCCTGGTTAAGCAGTTCGTCACGCAGCTTGCCATTGAAGCTTTCCACGAATCCGTTCTACCATGAACTGCCTAGCGCAATGAAGGCCGGACCAACTGAGGCATCCCGCAGTCACCGCATGACTTTGGCCGCAGTGAACTCGGCGCCGTTGTCCGACCTGACGTGGGCCGGCTTTCCATGTAACCGCATCAATCGCGAGAGCGTCCGCACGACCACTCATATCACAGTTATTTCAAATCCAGGAATATCTGTTTCAGGCTTCTTAGTTGCTTACGAGATTTAATGGATTCAGCGCTCAGCCAACCGGAGAGACTGGGAACAAACACGTCAAGAGAGCTAAGCGAAAGCTCTGCTGGGTATGCTGGTTCGATCGCGTTTGACCGAATATAACGGCGAACCGTACTGCGGGAGATGTTGAGGCGGTGGACGGTTTTCTGGATGGAGATATCGTCTCTGATGTACCTGCATCGAATAATTCCAACTAGGTCCGCGTTTATTACTGCGTTCTCTCACCCGCAGTCATGAGCGGGATTGTGGTCTAAACCTGGGGCAACTTGGGATGCAAATTTCCTTTGAAAGTGGCTGAGGTTTCAATTCAAATCAAAAAGTTCGCGGATGAGCTCGGCGAGATCAATAAATCTATAATCGGTGAGTGAGATTTCCAATGGATGGGGGAAGAGTGAATTTTGCAGCGAATGGTAGCTGGGGAGCTATTGAGCCGGTAGATGTGCCGGGGAGCAGAATGAGGCTGGACTTTGGCTTGAGGGCGTCCATTATGAGCTTCAATGAATGGGCGGTGCCGGGATTGGGCGGTGCGTCTTTCGTGCGGCAACTGAGCTGGAGCTGTATTGGGATCGCATTGGCCGATCAGATGGGCAAGCCGACCATGGCAGCTCAGGTGGCCGAAGGCGTAGAGGCATTGGCCAGCTGGATTGCTTTGCGTCGTAATAAAGGTTACGAGAAGGATCGACGGGTACAGGGTAAGCGCAAGTTCGGCAGCACCGTTAGATTGTCCTTTGACGACGTGCGCAAGCGCGGTGCCTACGTCACGGTACCTTTTCGTCGACCGGCGTCGTCGTCGCTGGCCGGGCTGGGTTTTTGCCGCAAAGCAGAACAGCGCTTCAGCGCCTTGAAGCTGGACAGTCCGGGACTTGAGCTGGTGGATGCAGCACTGGGAAAGAATGGCGCGCGCAGTGATCTGCTGAAATGGTTCTCCTGTCCCGAAAAAGACTTCTCTCAAGTATCTGCTGAATTGAGTTCGGCGCTGTTGCCCGACTATCAGTCTGCCCAGGAGCGGCAACTGGTCTTGCGGCAGTTGCAAGGATTTGGTGAGTTTGCCGAACGACGTCGCAATGTCATGGAGCTCCTTCAGGGACAGTTGAATTTATCGTTGTCCGACTTTGATGCCAGTGCGCGCGCGCATTTCCTTTATGGAATCCGCTCTCCCGAGCACCGGGATCGACTGGATGGAAGCTTTGCACTGGAGCGAGTGCGTTTGTACGCCTTGCGTTGTGCCCAGAAGATCGTTGACAGTTTTACCGGCATGGCGCGCATCGCCATTGCTGATCTGGTCAAAATGGACGGAGTCGCCCGCGCGTTCGCCGAGCTGGCGGAAAGTAGCCGGCTGATGCGGGAGAAGCTGCGCCTTCTGCCCGAGCCTCCCATCGATATTACCCAGTTCTGCCAGGAGCAAGATGCGCAGAATGCGCTGGCGGATCGGTTCCGCTACCTGGTCATGCGCGTTCCGCTGTTGTTTGCGCTCAATGGCGAACAGCTCACGTGCCACGGTCGGGATCGGGGTCGCCTGGTGGACGAGGCTGAACCCGGCGAGGCTGAAATGAATCTGGTTACCGGCGATGTCCCAAGACCTTTGTGGCGACTGAAATGGCTCTTGCTTGATACCACCACCGAGATACTGGAGTCCCCATGATGGAACACGGAATTGCAGCACTGGACGCTTTGTTTTCCCCGCCAGAGGGGCGCTATGGCACGCATATGGCGCTATGTGCGATGACTGCCGATATCGATACGCTTAACCGCGCCTTGTCCAGTTTTACCGGCCAAGAATCGCTCACACGCGCCGCCACTGGTTGGCCACGTGCCGTATTGATGCTGGATGCCTCGCAACCCTTGCCCAGCGCCTCGGCCGTGCCCGGCATGGTGTGCCTCGCCCATGATGGCGTCGAGCAGTGGCAGCGGCGCACCACGCTGATGCATGCCAAGGTGGCACTGCTGGCGTTTGCCGATCAGCCAATGGGAGCGCCTACTTCATTCCGTCTGGTGGTATCCACTGGAAACTGGACCCGGGAAAGCTGGGGGGCCATGTCGTTGATCGATATGTACTGGACCTGCGAATGGAACTGCGCGGAGCTGCGGACCCAGGAGCAGTCCGATGTAGTGGCCGCTTATGATTTCCTGGACAGACTCATGCTGGGCCTCTATGCGCGCAGCGTGCAGGCTTTTGGCGAGGGTCTCTCCTGGTGGGGGGACTGGCGTGTGCGCATGAGCCGGGAGGGTATCCGTTTGCCCGCAAGCCGTTTCGTGCATAGCCTGGATCAGTCCTTGTATCAGCAGATCAAGCATGCCATGCACCGTGCTGATTTTCATACCGTCATTGCCGGTTCGGGTTTCTTTGAGCGGCCGCAGGCTAACGCAACGTCGGATGCCATGCCGCAGGTGCTGCAAAGCTTGGACAAGATAGGTGAAATTGGCCAGGCCAAGGAGAAGTACCTGATCTTCAATCCTGATCAGGCAGGGGCGTTGGCGACTTGGGGTGCTGACAAGCGCGCCGGATGGGACCTGTGTATTCCGGCCGATCCACTCGGCGAAAAATTTCGAGGCAGCAGGAATTTGCATGCCAAGTTCATCGTCGGCTTACGCAGGTGGAACCGGGATGACGGGAAGCTTGGTTTCCTTTATCTCGGTTCAGGCAACCTTTCCCGACTTGGCTTGCTTTCTCGAGCAGGTCTTGACGGCAGCCTGGCGAGAGTGGACGTTGGTAATATCGAGACGGGCATCGTTACCAACGAGGAACTCAAGCTGAATTCCGTATGGCGGTCATTGGCATGCGGAGACTACCTGGCGGATCATCCAGCGAGGACGCTGGAGCCGGGTGAAGGCGAGCCGCTGCATACCCCCTTGTCCCCTCCGCCGGTATTGCTGGCCCGTCATGAGGCGCAACAGTTGCTCTTTGTGCGCAGTGGGGATGCGTCGGCTTTCCAGTTCCAGTTGCCGCGCACTGACCAGTGGCAGGATGTTGCAGCTGATCAGGATGCGGTGCCCTGGGAAGGGCCTACGCCGATGGTCCTGGCCGTGCGGCGAACGGCCGGGGATCTCGAGAAGTTCGAGCTGCCGGTGATGTCTGCCAGCGGCGCCCTGTGCCGCCAGACACCTCCGGAACTGGCTGCGGAAGACGTTCTTGAGGGCTTGTTACAATTTCCGGATGCACCTGCCTATGCCATCGATACGATCGATGATGGCAGCGGGACCGGGGCAACGAGGGTTCGGCAGGCGACCAGCGCCCGCATGAACTATCCGCTGCGCTGGCTGGCCTCGGTCATCGAAGCCATCGGTAACCGGCAATCCAGTGTGACGCCGGAACAATTCCCGATCTGGATCAGTCAGGTACGCATGCTGCTACTGGAGCAGGTCGCGCCGCTGCATCGCAAGCAGATACGGGATTTACACCTGGATCTGTTCCCGGCCTTGCTGGAAGAAGGATTCAGGCCATCCTGGCTGATCGCGGAGCATCCGTTGCTGCCCGCTTATCAGGCATTGGTGGAAGCACTGCGCAGTTTCTGGTCGCTGCCAGAGCAGCTCCGGGAGCCGGGCGCAGACGGACATGAACACTATGTGGCAAGCGAGGCATCTTATGGAATGGAATGACGTCATTGGCCGCCTGCGCGGCTTGGTGGAGTGCGACAAGGCGTTGGCCGGAGAGGACGCACCGCTATGGCGTTCCGGTCAGGATGCATCGCTGGCCTGGATGGCCGATCGTCTGGAACAGCAGCCTGGCGTATTGGTGGCCGACGAGGTCGGTCTGGGCAAGACGCGCCTTGCCTTGGCGCTGGCGGTTTGCGTGGCCTCATGTGGCGGACGCGTGGCATTCCTAGTCCCGCCCGGCCTGATCGCCCAGTGGCGCGATGATGAACTGGGCGCGTTCCTGCGGCAACTGAGACAGTTGCCTGATGGGCGTCGACCCCCATGGATTGACGATCTGCAAGATCTGGACAGTGTCGAGCTAAAGACCTATCGCGACCTTTTTGTCCAGCAGGATGAGGAGCAGGCCTATCCACTGTCGAAGCATGCGCCGTGGCTATTCATCTCGCATCGTTTCGGATTGCCTCAGCGTATTGGGAACCAGAGCCGTGACGAACGCTGGGGGCTGCCATTTGCGTTAAAGGGGAAGATGTTCGGCGGGCGTAGCGTCAAGGGGGCAAAGCAGTTGGATATATCGGAGGCTCAGCAGCAGGCCATCACATGGCTGAGCGAAAAGAGGCATATGCGTCAACGGCTGAAGAATATGCTCGAAGCGGCCGATCTTGGGCGTGTGCGGGGCGAGACAGTCCGGACTCCAGAGAACGAGAGCCTGTTCCAGGAACTGATTGGAACCCTGATCGGTGATGTCGACCTTATCATCATCGATGAGGCGCACAAGAATCGCCTTGGCGCCGATCTGGCTGACCTGTCCAAAAAAACGGCGGAGAAGAGGCAGGAATGGTTGACCTCGCGCATGTCGGCCTGCCTGAACAACATTCTGTTGCGCCCCGGATCGGGCACGCTGGCCGCCAAGCGCCTGGCGTTGACGGCGACCCCGATGGAAATGGATGCGAGTCAATGGAGTGGTGTGCTGTATCGGATCGGACTGGACAAGCCGGAAGTCGAGCGACTCTCTGCCATAGCCCTGCGCTATTCTGACGCGGTCAAGGGCCTGACTGTGGGCAGCCCGGCACAGGTCGAGACACTCAAGCAGACGGCAGCGCAGTTCAGGCAGGCTTTCGCTGCGGTCATGACGCGACGTCTATGGCGTGATCACCCAAGTGTGCGGAAATATAGTGAGGCGACCGGCGTGGCCCACTCGGCGCATCCCCATCGGCGGCAGATGCCACCTCGCACCGTGCGTCTGAGTACGTTGCCGCCAGCACAGCGACGTATGCTTGCACATGCGGAGTGCCTGGCTGTGGCCTCGCACGGCATCGAAACGGAACAGGCGATGAAGACGGCGGGAGCCCGTCTGTCACAGGGCTTGCCGCTTTGGTCGGAGGACGTGAGTGACGTGGCGGACAAGTCCAGGTCGGACGCAGAGCAGGCCGTGCCAACTCCTGCGGCGCGTGCCAAGCAGCTTCGGCAAGCCTATTGGTTGCAGAAGATGCGTCCACCAGAAGGCAGTAATGCAGTCGTCAGACTGCAATGGCATCCACGTATCAAAGCTGCCGTTGATTTGATCGAAGAGCTCTCCCGGAATGGCGAAAAGGTATTGGTCTTTGGCGCCTTTCTGGCACCGATGCGGGCGCTGGACCGGGCACTCAATATTCGCCATTACTTGCGTGACGTGCGCAACAACACGCCTACTGCCTTGCCAACGGGGCTTTCCGTTGGTGACGCCGATATGGCCCAATGGATGCGTGACAAGGAGTTTGCATTCACCGACGAGCAGATCGTCGCGTTTCCTGCAACGGCGCAGCGGCTGGGCGAGCAGTATAGTCGCGGGCGCGAGAAACTGCGTGATCTGTGTCGCAAGGCGGTAGACGAATTCCTGCGTGTTCCCCAATTGGACCAGAATGGCGAACGTGAGCATGCCGCCGAGCAGGAAGACAAGGTGCGGCTGACCAATTGGCTAGTCCAAAGCATGATCGTAGGAAGCGATGATGATTCGCGCAGCGTTGCAGGAAGCCATGAGGAACAGGCCGAGCAACAGCGTGCCCGATCTCTGCTGGAAGATATCTGCGACACCGATACTGCGGCTACCGAAGGTGATGGTGCAGTAGAGGCCGAAGCCGAAGCGCTTACCCTAACGTACTCCAGTCGCCAGAAGGCCGTGAAGCGACATTTGGCTGAACTGGATGATGCGGGAGATGGCGCCACAGGGATTTTCCGTATGAGCCCTTTCTCCCAGATGCTGTATGGCGACACCAAGCCCGGAACTCGGCGTGTACGTCAGCGTGCCTTCAATGAACCCAGGATGCATCCGCGCGTACTGATAGGACAGGCTGCCGTGGCCAGCGAAGGATTGAATCTGCATCGTAGCTGCCGCAAGCTGGTGCTGTTTCATCTGGATTGGAATCCTGGGCGCATCGAGCAGCAGATCGGGCGGGTTGATCGCCAGGGAAGTCACTGGATGGAGAAATTCCAAGATTGGCTCGGCAACCGCGTGGATGAGGCGCCTACGATCGATATCCACACGATTGCGATCGGAGAAAGCTACGATGAGCTCCGTACAGAAGTCATTCAGGAACGAGCCAAGGTTTTGCGTTCCCAGCTGTTCGGAGAGATTCTCCCGTTCGATGTCCTGAATCGCTTGCCTGAAGAGGCTGTTGCTGCGATCAGCCAGATCAGAATCGATTTCACGCCACCGAAATTGCCTTGGCAAGCATGAAGGCCGTGTATGGGAAGAATGCTAGCTCCATCGCATCTGATCGCTTATAGCGGCGAACTATATAGCGGGAGATGTCCGGTCGGCGGGAAATTTCCCGGATTGAGATATGGTTTCTGCTGTGCCAGCATCGCATAATTCCAAGTAAGGCCACGTTTATCATTCCGGTCTTCCGCTCGCTGTCATGAGCAGGATTGTGGTCTAAACATGGGGCAATTTTGGATCCAAATTTCCTGGGAAATTGGGTCAGTTTTCGATGCAACTCAACAAGGGGCAATTTGCATGCAACTGACCCACCTGAAGACCGCAAACCCAGAGCGGTATTGAATATACAAAAAGAGTTATGGTCTGAAGATGCAATGAAAAACTCAAGCGATTGAAGAAGCTGACCCGGCTTGCAATTGGCCGGAGATGCTCTGCGTTGAATGAATATTCGTGCCGCCAGCAGTCATACGAACTGCTATTGCACGCATCATCAGTTCTTGATTGAAATGCGCCATATATTTGCATTTCAGATCAAGATGTGAACAAGTCGACTAGTCTATGTCTGGAACTGCGACCAGTGGTACGTCTTCGTACCACGGTATATTTTGCTTGATATTCTGCTGAACTCTGCGCAATGCATCGTAGATTTGGTCCCTAACATTTTTTGAGTCCGAGATCGTTGAGGACCACTCTGAACTCCAGAATTTAGAGGTCTGTAGGCGGAGAACTTTTCTAGTGGCAGTAGTCACATCCTCCTCATTCGATAAGTCTAACTCGTCCAAGATGCCCGCCATAAGGTCGATTGAATCGATAATGTAGCGATTCATCGTAATCATTCCGACCTTGGATAGCAATTTGGATTCCCCGATAAACAGCTCTGGCCAGACACTGTGTACCTCGCGCCACACTGCAAGGAACAGACCGGACACGGAATCCTCGTCATCGATTCCAACGATCTTTTTCGATTGGATATAGCTAATGCAGGATTCAATTGCAGCTGCAACGACAAGCCTGTCTTGTTCAGGTACCGAGGGGATATCTACTTTGCCGCGGAACGGACTGCCTTCCGTTTCATTTGCAATTTTAACGAAGAAGAGGTTCTTGCTTAGCGATAGCTTTGCCGTGCGAAGACGCGGCTCCAGCGCATCGTTGGAATAAGCGAATGTCAAAGCGCGTATGTGGTCGGGCGCAACTTTTGCTGCCTTATTATTAATGACAATAAACTGAAACGCCTTTTCGTCATTCGTAGCGTCGAGAATTGCCACGATTGGAGCGCGCGCGGACGCGTCAAACGCGTTCAGCCCATAGAGGCGATGTTGGCCGTCAATTACGAAAATATTGTTCGCATTTGCCGGATCGAGCGAAATCAACTGATGCCCTGTTCCGTCGTCAGCGAGTCGGTATGCCCCAGCAGACAACGCGATGACGAGAGCAGTTGGGATCGTGTTCCGTACCTCGTCGCCGAGGAACTTGGCAATTCCCTTGACACGAAAGTCGCTCCTGACGCGCTGGACTCCGTCTTGGTTATCATGGGATAAGCGTGGAACGCTCGACCAACTAAGTATTTCCCCGACAGGTGCCTCAAAGAGGCAAAACCGCGGCGCGCCCTCGCCATTTCGCTGTTGAAAAACTATGCATGGGTAATCCAAGTTGGCTCTCCCTTAAAAGTGGATTGTGAAGAAGTCAGAAGCATCGTCTAGATCGACCGGCGCGCTGGCCGAAAAGTCTACGGGGCCGTGAGTTATCGCCGCTTCCTTCAGTGTGGTATGGCGCGAAATGGCAAGCTCGAAGATTGCCTTCCGATGCCACGCGATTTTTGCGCGTCTGTTGATTGTCGTGATGTCATTTGCAGATGGATTTGGCGGAAGAATGAATGAGTGGACAGGACCATCTTGCCACAATAGCATTGAGCCTTTGGCATTATTACAGTGCGGGCATGCCGGCAAAAGGTTTTCTATGATGCTGTCTCCACCGAATGAGCTCGGCCAAATGTGCTCATACTGAACGCTCGTTTCTTCGAGCTCTCCGGATACGAAGATTTGAATGCCGCAGATGTAGCAATAGCACTGCTGCTTAGAGGTCGCTACCCCATTTTTAACGGACTGCGAGATTGTCTTCCCCGAGCTAAACGCAGCCTCAATGCTTAAGTTGATCAGTGCATTGATATTTGGTCGCCCGAATCGAAACTCAGAAATGCCGCAGTGGTTCGCCAGGAAACTAAGCATCGAGCTACGATACAAAGCTTCGCCGTAGGCATCATGTGCGATCAAAGCCTGTGCTGTCTTAATGAGTCGAGCGGTCAGATTGAAACAATAGAGTCCCGCGACATAGTCTGCAAATTCAGGCGCACGATTTCCAATAAGGGCACTTCCTCGAAGAGTGCCGACCGCGCTCTGCAGCGCCTTCTGATCATCGATGAAAAGTTCAACGAGTTTCGTATAAAGCCACTCTCCCCGCGTCACTGGGCGAAATCCGATCATCCCCTGTTCCCCTTACATTCCTACACCGTCAGAGGCCGACGCGAGGCCAAGTAGTCCTGTTAAATCTTCTGCGCCATGCACCCCCGTCAGATAGGAAATTCCTCGGTGCAAATGTAATCGAAAATAATGGGCCAGTGCCTGCTTTTCCATCGGAATCCCATCTCGGTCCGCGCGCACCAACAGCATGCCTAGATATACTTGATCAGTCTGACCGGCAAAGGTCCTCCACGACATTTCAATCGAGCTATCGGCAGGAATCACTTCATCTGGTGGAATGGACTTCTCTTGCATTGACAAGCAAAACGCCCAACGACATATCACGTTCCAGTTTGCTATGCCTGTTCGACGTTTCATAGTGATCAACTGGAGCTTGGCCTTCTCAGAAAGGCGAATTGATTCAATCGGGGTCACGCAAATGCCTCATCGGAAAAGTACTCATTCTCAAAACGCGACGTTTTGTTCGCTTCATCGTGCACAATGGTGTAGTGCTTAGCCACGTGCGGTGCTAGCATTTCACTGTAGCGTCCAACGATTTCTTCGTCCGTTGACAGCAGGATCACCTGGCTTCCGGCTTTCGGGAAATAGCTCCGAACCAATGCCGTCCTGTGAAGACTGTCCAGCCGGCTCAATGGGGTATCGATTACGGTCGGCAGCTTTCTACCAGACTCACGAGACAAGCCCCAAAGTGTCGCTACTGCAAGAAGCTGACGTTCACCGGCAGAAAGTCGATCAGCTGGCACAAGGTGACCGTCCGCGCTCGAAAGAAGAATCTGGAAAGAATCAGGATCAATAACAATCTTTTTGACCAAAGTCTTCTTGCGAAGCAGGGCCTGATAGCGCTCAAGGATGGCGTCCTCCAATTTGTGGAGGTTTTCGCTAAGTAGTAGTTGCCCAAACGTCTCTAACATTTCGCGCGCTCGAGAGGAATGGGATATGACACGCGACGACACTTGATCTCGCGTTAGACGCTCGCCCAATCGCTGTGCTTCCCTTGCAGCTTGGCCCTTCAAACGATCTGCTTTATAGCGCAAGCTGCGCAATTCTTCGTCTACGGCGCGCATAGATGTTTCGAATTCGATTCGTTCGCGACGGCATTGCTCCAATTGCTGCAAGATTGGTTGAACTGACTCGTCAGACGGTATTGCGCTGAGATTTCGTTCTGCCTCAGACAGTTTTTCGATGACATCCTTATGATCGGAACTGACTTTCGATAGTCGTGTTTTCGCTTCCTTGAGCGCCTGTCGGCTGAATTGATCCAATAACGAATCTGGAAAGGAATCGAGCCCTTCAACGACTTGATATCGGTGCGCTCTGTCGGCCACGAGGAACGCCCGCAGCTGATTGCTTACTGAAGGTGAACCACCCGCAGCTAAAATAAAGCGCACGATCTCGTCGTCACGTGTTTCTGCTTCTGCTCGCAACATCCTTGCCTGCTTGCCAATGCGGGCCTCGTTTGCCTTTTGCAGTGTCGACTCCAATAGATCACCGACAATGGCGAGGGGTAGGCTGCTTCCGGCGAGCGCGCGTAACTCGTCTTCCAGCTCCACCTTACGTTCCGCCAGATGGTCCCGGCGCTCGATCAGTGCGTCTCGCTTTCCAATGAGTTCGCCGCCAGAGCGTTTGAAAGCATTCATCGTAGCCGCTTCGCGCTTGTCTAAGTCGTCGATGAGGTTTTGGATGCCGGCGCGGCGTTGGCTGCGCTCGGAAATTGCGCGCTGCATCTCTGCATACTCGGCTTCGATTCGAATTAATTCCGCTTTCTCGTCCTTGCTAACAGTATCGACCTTACGTTTTCGCTCGACTTGAAGTAGGCTAGTCTTCAAGTCTTCAACTAGGTCAATTCCTAGAAGTGTATGCACGCCTTCTCGCAGCAAATCCGAGGCCGTCACAGGATCGGCCAATGCCTCAATCTTTTCTCCATCGAAGAAGAAGAGATCAGCCATCTTCGCAGGCATGAATTCCTCCACAAACTCCACCCAACGTTCTGATGCGACCGAATCAAGCATCGCACCACGATAGACTTCAAAGGACTCCTTTACCGCGGCACCTTTCTTAGTCCATGTGCGGACGAGTCGCATGTGCGTGTCCTTACCGCCGTGGCGTGTACGGAAATTGAACTCAACGCTCGCACCTTGGTGTGGCGGTGCGTTTCGATTAATCATCGAAGCCAAGTAATCCGTGTATCCAACACGGTCCCGGCCCGAACACTTGGCGTTCTTGCCGTAAAGGGCAAGCTGCATTGCATCGAGCAGCGTGGTCTTACCCGAACCATTCAGGGCGCCAATCAGAATAATGGGGCGGTCTCGCGATACGGAGAGATCGATCTCGTGTCGTCCAAGATAGGCGCCAAAATTATTGAGTACAACCGAGTCAAAGATCATTCCGTCACCTCTCCCATTACGGCGCCCGGGAAGAAGGTGAGGACTTCTTCGGCATTACGCATTTCATACATTATTTCGATACCACCAGCCTTTTTCTTCAAAGCAAAGTCAAGGGCTTCCGCCTCATTTTCAAACGAACGGTTCTCGAGGATCGAGTCCAGGTCGCCTGTTAGCCCCACACGGCGACTCGCTCCGCGATAGCTGTATTGGATGCCAAGAAGTTCGCGCAAGTCCCTGAAAAGCATCTCTTGAGCGGAGACCGGGCCAATATGTTTAGCGTCGATCTCGGCTTTTGCGCAGGCGGTTCGCAGCATGCGCAAATCATCAGGACGCAGCGGTGTCGCATCATCCAGCTCTCCGCAAGGATACGGTTCGCCAACGGCCGCCGCATAGATGTCCGGCACTAAGTCTTCAAACTCATGCTTCTCATGGACCCAAATGCGCCGAATCTCTTCCAGCTCTTCTTCGCTGATCACGGAAAAATGTGCCACCGAGTCCGGGAGTTTTCCACGGATTTCCGTCTGCGCCTGAAGCAGCGCATTTAGCATTGCCGCCCTATACGCCTGTGTATATGGTCCATGGACCAAGACGGCTACCTTCTCGACTTCATATTCGACTTGAGTTTGCTTGCCATGTGCATCGACCAAGCGGATCTCTTGTACAAGAACGCGGCGGTTCGGAAGTGGAAATTCAGGATCATCCGCGTCATCAAGTCGTTTAATTAGTCGCTCTGACAACACTCGTCCGCGTCGCACAACACGATCATGCTTCAGGTTGATGAACTGTAATTGAAGGCTGCCATCCATTTTGGAGAATTCGCGGACCTCCCGATCACCAGAAGTCTTTAGGAACGCGTTCCGGAAGTCGAGCAATGGTTTCATCCAGAGCTTATCTTCGTCGTTTTGGATCATTGCTTGCATGGACTTGTCTTCGCTGACCATCGTGCAAACGAAGCACCCAAATCGGCTATCGCCACAACTAGGCGTACTTTTATCAACGACGAGTGGGCACTCTGAATCTGCAGAGGCGCCGCGGTAGATATGGAAAAGCTCGATATTGTTGTAATTCCAGGGATTGGCCGTCTCGATCAGGTATTCCCACACATCGTCAGTGGACCAGTTTGCGACGGGCGTATAGACCCAGACTCGATCAAGTGTCGGATCGCTGTTTCGACTTAACAAGGCGCGAGTACTATTTTCATACTTGCTGATAACACGATCCCTTGCAGCACTTTCAGCACGACGCGTGCCAAGAACAAGAATGGCTTCGCCGGCGCGGTTCGCGAGTTCAGTTATGAAGGTGTTCGATGCACTGATCTTCAAGCGACTAGTGCACCAACGGAACTTCGGGCGAGGAGCAGGGTAGCCTTTTCCTATCAGATTAGTCCAGAACCTATCCTCAACTTTGGGCGTAAGCCGGTGAGGAGTGATAGGCATTTCTTGCTGGCCTGCAGCCACTGTCATGGCTTCCAACGAATGGGTGACCCAGATCGCTACGACAGGGTTCTCGACCAACGTATCGGTACTGATTACGTGAATTTCCTTGTGCCGCTGGTGTGGCGGTAGTTGACGAATGGATTCCCAGATCAACTGTAAAGTCGCGGTGGAGTCTTTTCCTCCGCTGTAACCGACGATCCAGGGTAAGGGATCGCTTAAGTAGAGTTCCTGGGTGTTTTTAATAGCTAGTGCGACGCGGTCGGCCAAGTTTAGGGATTCCATGAGTTACGATTGTGTCTTTCCGCGGTTGAACGACTGTTCGACCCGCTCTTCCTCAGGGCCGAGAGGCAATCCAAGGTGTTTTTTAATGAGATTGGTAGTGAGGGTTACGTTGTGAGATGCTTTGGATACGCGTCCACCAATTAAAGCGCGCCCTTCCCACAACTGTGCGTTAGATCTCGACCAGTCGATCTTCCCGATTCCGGCAAGCTTCTTGCGCCAACTCTCCTTATGAAGACGAGTCAGTTCGCGTCCAACGATGCCAAACGCTTGTAGGGCAATAGCGTGTGAGTGCAGAAAGTCTCGCCGGATCTCTCCGGAGGTCATGCGCCCGGTGCGTACAAAAGACCATTCAGGAATTTGTTTGGACACCTCGCCCCAGAACTCGACACAAGCTTCTGCTGCATGATTAACATCGGAGTATTCTTCATTTTCCAACAGAGCAGAGCAGGCGCTATGAATCGCGCTGAGGGTGAAAAGCTTACGCGAGCGCTCCGACAAGGTGCTACGCTCGGTTTCAACCAGATCTTTGAACGCCGGTGATTTGAGTGACACCAGTTTGGCGATCTGCGACATATCGGTCCGATGATCGTACAGCAGCGCCAAGGACCGGCTAGGACGCACTGCATGCTGATTCAGATCTGAAAACATCTGTTGGCTGCGCACCAGTCCACGGTCTATGAAAAAAACAACGGAAATCGTTTCATCGCCCATTTCTGGCGCACTTGCCAATGCCTGTTCAATGGCGGCACGTCTATGTTGTCCATCGTTGATGATGAAGCGAGCTGACATGTCGACGTGCAGCGCTCCTAGACGGCTAGCTTCGCCGTCTGTTCCTAATGGCTGGAACCGAACTGATCCGTCCACGGAAGCAGTGATGGCCGAGAAAACGTAGCCATTACGGTTGCTCAAGACATATCGCGCAATTTCAGGGATTCGCCCCTTGTTCAGGGTCCGCTGAGCTCGCAGCTCAGGCAGAAGTTCCTCGTCGTCAAACAGGAAGATGCGAGGGATCAGGCGAAGCGGGCACATCGAAACGAAGTATTCGCGTTCCGCCTGGATCCCACGTATAGCAGGGAAAATGTATTCGAAGTTGGCACTCATGCTTGACTCTGGATGTTTGTGAAAATTATAGCAAACAATCAGCTATAAAGTAACGAACACCGGCAGGAAACAGACGTGCCTAAACCGCTATTCTAAATGTTGCATTATTGAAATTTTTTCTCCGAAAGTAGTTCCCAGAAAGCGCGGTCCCGCATCTTGTGGACAACTTTCTCTCCGTCAATATAAAGACTGTAATGCTTGTCGAGCTTGCGTACCGTCTCCATCAACTGCTCCTGGTCGGTGCGATCATCCTTGTTGAAGATAATCTTGATATCGGCATTCTTAATTTGGCCCACGCGATGCACAACCCAGGTCAAGATATATGCCGAGTAATCGTTCTCCGCTGTTCGGAAGTGGGTTATGTCTTGCGTCGACAAGACCAGACCCACTCCATATTCACGTCCTTCCTTGAGAATCTTCCTCAGCGCGGGGAAGTCTTGGGACATGAAATTATCTGCTTCATCGACAAGAACCATTTTGGTAATTTGTCTGAAGTCTCCGTGAACACGCGGCTTGCCTTGCTTTTGCATCTGAGAGTAGAACAAGTCCAGTGTCAGGCCGACGACCAGGTTCTGGACATCAGGTGAGAATCCTGCAAGCTCTATCACGGTTACGCCATCCAGGAGTTCGTAGAGGCTCTGAATCTTGGACTTGTCGCTCTCAAATATTTTGAACCGCGCAAGTTTGGAGAGCGCTGCAAAGAGAGAATCTTCCTCCACCTTGTCTTGAGAGAGGAAAAGATTCCACACATCGTCGATAGTAGGAGGCGGTAGTGACCAGCTCGATGGTTCTTCCGGCATGATTCCCGCCTCAGCGTAGCTGGCAATTACCAGATTTTCTAGTTTCATCTGCTGCTTCTTCCCGAGCGCATATGCGCGGGTCATCGTTTCGGCAAATCCCGCTGCGGTATGAAGCGGCAGCATGGGCATGTCGCCGAACAGACTCAATGGGTTGTACGGTAACTTTGCAAGCTTGAATTTGCGAGCTCCTGTCGCTTCCACGAATTGGTCATCCACATAATCCGACTTGTAGTCGAAAATAAGGATGCCGATCGATTGGCCATCGACATTGGAGTCCTGGCTCCATGAAAGCTGGGCGATCAACGACTTGGTGAACTGCGTTTTTCCGGTTCCCATGGTCCCAATGATGCCGGAGTTCGTATTCATGAACTTCGCTGTATTGGTGGGTTCCCAATACAGTGGTGCGGCGCCGAGTGATTGATGTCCGATCAGGATGCGCAAGGGATCGTTGCTTCTAATTGTGGTGTGCGATTTCACGGAGCTTTCAACCAGCGCAGCTGGCACGCCAGTCGATGTCGACGGGACCACGTCGATCGTCGGGGCTTCGTCATTTAAATCAGCATTGGTTTGATTCTGATTCTGCTTGAGGAGGTACTGCCGAGGGACGTGGCATCCTACAGTAACTTCTTGCAGCTTAGCGCTGTCATTTGCATTGATCAGGCTATCAAGCAACGAAATAGGTAGTTCAATTTTCAGCACATCGTCAACCTGGCTGTAGGACGGGTCGAAGCACATGGCGCTATCCAAATGTGCGATGACCATACCCTGCGGGTAGTCCTTCAATTGACCAACACTATACTCGCCCCGCATCCACCATTCACGGTTTGGAAGCAGCGCGCTCAAACTCGCGTCGTCGAGCACTCCATAAAGTTTGTACTTCTCTACTTGCATGAGAACTTGTCGAACGAAGAGTCCTCGATACAACTTCGACGCAAATGACTTCGGACCTAAAATCCTTTCTTCCATGAATTGGCGCAGTGATTTGGCCTGCTCGATCGCTTTCCCAAAATCAGGTCTTGCTCCAGTCTTGACTTCGACTGGCAGCAGGTACATTTCTTGACCTTTAAAGCCGACGAAAAGGACGTCATCCGAAATCGCTCCTTTATTGCTGCCGTGAAGTCCACGTGCAAAGTCACTCGACTTGATGTCGAGACCAACATTTCCCGAAACTCGCACCATTTCAGCGACAGAGAGTGGTATCCAGCTAATTCCGGACTCCGCAAGCATTGCTCTGACAAATTTGTAAGCGCCAATGATTCCGCGCCGCTCCTTGCGTGTGTTGGCATTCGAGGTCAGCATTTCGAGCAACCAGCCGCCGTTAAAAGCGTTGAATTCCGTGAGCAGCGAATCGGACCCGAGAAGCCTCTGGAACACATCGACCTGCTTGGTGACCGTAATAGCGTCATAGCCAGCGGAACTCGTGTACTGATCTGAATAGTGAATCAGCACAACATCTTTTTGGGAAGTGAAGAAATCGAGGGTGACTTTAGGGTCGATGATTGTAGTCCACAGAGCACTATCGTAAGAGCTATTTAACAACCCTTTGAACTCTGTGGATGCAGCTACGCCGATCCCGTGGCCGGTGAACTGCGCATTATGTTGTCGCGCAGGCTGTAGTAGTCCCCCAATGGCGCGCGCAAGTCGAAGTGTTTGGAACTGCTCGTACTCTGTATTGCGAAGACCAAACGCCGTGAAGTACGACTCCGCCATCGCTTCAGATGCCTCTCCTGCGATTAACCCGTCGCAAAGCACTCCGCTGAGTGAAGATTCAATGTTAATAGTACGCACATCGACACGAGCGTTATTGCGGAAGAACGCGAGGTGTGCATACTTTAGCCCCTGGCCGGCCTTTGGGGTCGTAAATTTGCTATAAGTAAGGCGGTTACGAACCAGGTCAACCAGGAAATCGAGGTCATCATTGCGTCCATCCTCCCCAAGTCTTAACCACGCCTTTAAATCGGACACCGATGCATTCTCAGAGAACCGATCGAAATCGCTAAAGATAAGCTCTTCGTCATAGAAGTTGACGTGGATGGAGCAAGCATCAACGCCACCAGATCGCACATAGTCCAAGATGCCCAACAGGAGTTCATACGCTCGACCGAGGTTCAACGCATTCACCACAAGCGTATTTCTTGCGCCTTTGGAGAGCAGCCGTCTGTAGGCTTCGCCAAATTCGTTCAGCTTGTCCTTTACCAGGCGACGAACGAATCCGTAGCTCGCTTCTCGCTGGGGCACGAGTTGAAGCCAGAAGGAATTTTCCTTCACCGCCATCATGTGCGCTGCGGCGTTATCGGTCTCGTAAATGAACGGAATCAACCCAGCGGGCGTCAGTCGCTCTCGGGTAACGGAGGGCATGGTTTTGAGACTGTCAAACCCTTCGTCCCGTTCGTTCTTCAATGCTGAAACAATTTGAAGATGGTAGGACAGAACAAGCGGGTGGAACGGAGTGAAGTACTCGGTTTCGCCCACTCTTGCCATGCCTAAACTGAGCAAAGTCCGTTGTTTCTCCGTCAGCACACTATTTTTCGCAATACCTGCGAGGGTTCTCTCGTAAGCATCGAGTACAGCGCGCGTTAATGAGCAAAACGCTTTGCCCCAGGAGACAAGACTTGGGGTTGTGCGACGCTCATTCAAATAGCTTAACCAAATGTCATACGCATCCGCTAATTCTTGATGGTCTGAGACAATGTCTGTGGTTGTGATTGGGGATGCCGAAAATGACAGCATGCGCCCGGACACCATCTCGCTTTCGATATTCAGCAGCTGGAGTCGGACCCCAACAGCCGCGCTTTCTCGGTTATCTAAGATCAGGCGATTTGTCCGAGGGTTGTATTCCGCGTAGTAGCTGTCATCGAGCAGTTTTTCAGATCGGTCTTTGTCAAACAATAAGGGGATGCTAATCGCTTCGTCCGGAGCCGCACCTTCGATATTGAATTGGAGTGTATGTCCGCCACATGAGATGCCGAAGCGAATCTGCTCGTATGAGTCTGTTAGCCTTGAGAAGTCCACTCCTGCATATGCGGCTGCGTCGATGACTTGCTCGGCATCTTTGAGATGTTCGATTGCTCCTTCAGCGGGGCGCAATGCCAAGAAGTTGTCGACCATTTGTAGCGTAATAAAGCGCTGTTTTGGGTCAACGAGAAATAGGCTCTTGAACGCGTCCACATAGAATTGCCCCTTCTGTATGAGCAGCATTCTAAAATAATGATTCTCTGCGCTATTGGTTCTTCTAAGTCGGACCGTCAGGTAGGTGGGAGCGCCGTTGAATGGAGCAGAGAAATTGACGCGGCATTTCTTGCCGCCGCCTCGATTGATATGGATGTCGTCTCTGGCAACTGCTTGTGGCAACCCAGTTACCCGAATCTCTTCTTTCTTGATATCGTTTCCGAAGAAGACAAACTCTAGTCGAGCCTGACTTTCGCCTTCAGGAATCTCTATAATTACGCTAACATGCCGCTGCCCCGACTTGGTTGCGCTACGTGCCCGCGTGTGCACCACTGACCCAGTGGCCGGTTCGATCTTCTCAAAGCTGACTGTTGGCTTACTGCTGGCATCGCGCTCGCTCAGGTATTCGGCAAACGTTACGTCGGCCCAATCATGGCCCGCGATGAAGTGCTTTTGGATGAATTGTTCACCGAATTCGGAGAGGTGTTCTGCTGCCTGATCCGCGTACTTTTCAGCGACCAGCGCTACCTTCTCACGCAGCTCGCGATTATCCTTAATGCGACGTTGGATTTGGCCCTTGTTTCCGTCCATCTGTTCAAGAGTAGGGTCATTGAATAACTGCAACGCAGGATAATCAATCTCTGGTCCGGTGATGGATCGATAGATAGCGGCTAAGCCAAACACAGTAGACTCGTCGGTCTCAACCTGTTCACTTAGGTCTTCGAGCAGGCATAGAAGGGCCGTGGCTTTACCATTACCAGGAGAGATCAGTCGTGCTAGTCTTTCGGTTAATGATTCTGGGTGCCAAATGTTGCCCTGATCGGCCAGGTTCTCCGCGCTGTTAATAATGGTATCAAGGCGGCTGTTGTGAATAATCAGGAGTACAGACCCTTCGAAAGGCGCGTCACCTCCTGCGATCAAATCTCTGAGATGAGAAATGTAGTTCTCAGTGAATCCGCCGTCGGCGTCAGAATGCAGCACGGGAAGCACATTGAGCGAATCCAATCGTACCAGCGGAAGCTCAGTGCGGTCGTAAGTTAACGACCCAGTTGCCTTTGCAAGGAAAGCGCGGTGCAATTCGATGGCGTTGACAGCATCCGGGGATTTGAATTGAAAGCGGAAACCTGGCTTGGCGTTTCGATTGGCCCAGGTCAGAAAGTCCTCAGCTAAGAATTGTTCAAATGGTCTTGCGGACATATACAGCCTCTCCACTATCACTCATACGGTCAACATTACCCATGCGTTCATAGAACTCGATCAATACCTGCTGCGACTGAAGGTCAAAGTAGAACCCACGGCGTTCGAACTCCTTGACGAGTTCGAGGAAGCGCAGCTTCTCCTTCTGACCAACCGCTAGATTCGTGAGTAGTAGCAGCTGATCTTGGTTCAGTTCTAGTACGTTGCCTGCGCGGCCACGTGATTTAATGAAGTCACCAAATATCTTCCTTTCAAGGTCTCGGACGTAATTTTGGTTGACGCTGTGGCGTTCGCCGTTGTTCTTGCTAAACTGCGCTTTCGCGAGGGCCATCGTGGTGCTGAAAGCGGAGTGGGTATTATCTTGCGGGCCAGTGAAATCTAGTTTTCGGTCGGCGGCAAATGCTTCGTTGTATTCGTTCAGTGCCTGCAGTACCACGTCAGGACTGGCCGAAGAGATCTCTATATACAGTTGCCAAAGAGGGAGAGCCGGCGCCGAATCTTGTAGCGCTTCCGAAGCCGAAAGAAGAGGGAACAGCCATTCGGTCTGCGCGCTCAAAAATTTGTAGCCTAGGTCCCTTGGCTTCGCACGCTCAGAAGACGACTTTTCAATGTCCAAGATAAAGTAGAGTGGCTTGGTCTGGGGAACGCCTTCCGCCCATCTGGTAATTGACAATGCGAGCTGCGAGCAGAATGCAAATGCATACTGCCTCAGGACGTTAGTGAGTTCGGTGGTCAGGTATTTGGGATGGTTTGAGAGAAAAGTTAGATCTTCCTTAAACGCCTCCGCAAGATAGGGAAGATAGGGCAGTTCCTTTACAGGCACATGCGCTGGAGACTCGCACAACTTGGTGCGAAGTACCGAAATCAGTTCCTGTTCTAGAAAGTTCAGTTGGTTTTGCGGCTCGTCGGTGAATTTGAAGTCGCCGTATAGCGAAGCGAACAATTCGCTCATCCGTCGATTGGCAGCATTGTCTTCATTCGCATTTCCCTGCTTTGAGCTTCTAAATAGCAGCAGCAGTGGTGAGATTTGGTGGACGGCATCGCCTTCGAAGTACATCGAGCGGAGCAACGGCCAATTCGAACTGTCATCTAACAGTTGGCTAAAGCGTTCTTCGCAGTCAGCCTGGAATTGTTCCATGCTGTATTCCCCGAGATCCCTGCGTATGAGGTGCCCGAGAACGATGCCAGTTACGGTTTCCCACGAAAAGTCATTCCCCTTTTTGCGAACCGGAAGATAGGAAGTAAGCTGGTTTCTGTTGGAGATTTTGAGTGGGTGAGAAAATGGAAGCACTATACTTCTCCGCTAATTTCGATCTGTTCGTCAAGATATCGAGCTGTTGTTCGTTTGCCGTTTTGGACTAGCGTGAGTCGGTGTGAAGTTTTGGCGATGTCGCGAAGTCGCTCGACTACCGCTTCCAGAAGCACGATGGCGTTCTTGTCGTATTTGTTAGGGCGATATCCTTCGTTTAGCCGCTGAAGCAGTTGCAATAGGCTTAGATTTACAGGGAAAGTTTGAAGATCTTTTTCGCCGATACGGATCGATACGTTAAATTTCGACAAACTGTTCTTGCCGGCGGAAGAGGACAAGCGAGTGTAATCTGGGACCATATCGACTTCTGCGCCAACTTTCACCCCGTTAAATTCGCCAAGAAGAATGGCCCCTCTGGGCAGTTCGGGTGCGTTCCTGTTGGCATATCGGACAATCCCGGCAACCAAAAAATTTTGGTAATTCTTCCGAATCTCTGCACGCATTTCAGCGCTACCGTCAAATTCACGGTGCAAGTGCCAGAGCCTTGCGTACCGATGTAGAGCCTCGTCGGAGAATTCTGCCGAGAATTTCTTATGGAAGTTATTCCCAAGATCGGATTCCTGCGCCACGTAGAAAAGTTGAATTAGCGCCTCTGCATGCGCACCGCATGATGTGTTGAATCGAATGCCCCACTGCGCTAATGAGGCGACAAACGCATGGCATTCATCTTCGATCAAGCCTAATTCGTACTGGAGCACAAACTGATCAAGAGCCTTAGTGCGAAGCAGGGAAGGGTCGAATTCCGCAATGCGTTCGGAGAGTTCACTTCCTGACGAGTTAAACAAATTCTCGAAAAGATAACCAGGACCCGTCAAGAGATGGAACAGGAAGTCCAACAGCGTTCGCGATGTCATGAACTGGTCTTTTAGAAGTCGGACTTTGACCAGGCTCTTGACAATATGTCGTTGTACTCCGTCCATCGACAGGAGCTGATAGTTTGCGATTAGTTTCGGATCGCCATGGCTATCACGCCATGCTGCGGCTGACCGGAAAAATGGATTGTCATCCGTTGGTTGCGTTAGGCGGTGCATGATCTCGAGCGCGAAATCCGCGTAAGTCTCTCCTTCTTTCGTAAATCTGAACTTGGGATACGATTCAAAATCGAAGAAGGAGAATCGCTCGTTGTCCTTCGCTCCGTCGAGAAATCGCTGCATCGCGACTTTGATACTAGCGTGTTCGTCTGAACCTTCCTGGACGTAGTTGCCTAGTAGTCCGATGTTGATCCCAACTGCGAGCGGGATCGCCTGAGCCGAAGCCTGGCTAAACAATTGATCAAGGGCGTCAATCGCCGATTGGTGTGGCTGAAAACTATGTGTGGCATCAAGGTGAAACCTTACGCTGTCCCCGAACCGACGTGCCGCCCTGGTCAAGATCTCGGACTTTCCGTCGCCGCTACT
Organism: Herbaspirillum sp. WGmk3; assembly: GCF_023952535.1. Lineage (NCBI taxonomy): Bacteria > Pseudomonadati > Pseudomonadota > Betaproteobacteria > Burkholderiales > Oxalobacteraceae > Herbaspirillum > Herbaspirillum sp. WGmk3. The sequence goes on from NZ_JAKYWT010000002.1 coordinate 30,785, forward strand.
ACCGCAAAGAAAAAGTATGCTTTCCGGACCAGCTTCGTTCAGACGCTTGACAAAATCGCGTTCAATATCTTGTTCAATATAGAGCCATGCCTTGTACTCGTCGTATTCATCCGGTTCGCGCTGAGTTAGCGTTTTAACGGAAAAGGGGGAGGACTTAGAGAGAACCGAGAGGGCCTCAAGAAAGGTGATATTTGACATTGTCAGTAGGTCATCCGCCCTGCATGGGGTAGTCGAGGTAATCGTCAGTGGGGTACGTGGTTAGCAACAGTTTCTTAGTTGAAATCGTTGCAGGTTTTATATTATCGGTCAAGAATTGCAGAGCTGTTTTTCGTCTAGCTTCTAACCTGGGGGAGGCTGACTTCGATTCTATTGAATTGTCACGCTCTCCCAATGGTGATCAATTAGATAATTTCATGAGAGTTAGTGGAAGCAGTGTCTGGAGTGAGCCTAGGGGGAGCAGTACGGTAAGTGTTCTCGGTTGAAGCTAGCTCGAATTCCCGAAGTCAGAAGGACTTGCTGGCCTCTGACGATAAAAGCCGTCACGAAACAGGAGAAAAAGATTGATGCTTACCCACAGTACTGCGAAATCTCAAGCCTAAGCCTAAGATTTTTTGTAAGGCTTCAGGCCGCTACGGGATGCTCGAAACGGTATTGCCTAACTGTACTATTCTTTCCACTACGACGGCCTGTCCGAGACCCGGGGGATCCTTCGTTCCCGGTGACGGTCGATGCCCGTGCGACAGAAGCCGACCATGGCACGTGCGACTTGATCTGGTCGCTCAGCAAGCCGTAGGGGCAAACTGGCCATCTTCCACAGCGCTCCGTCCCTTGCGGCGGGGCGCGGAGTAGAGGGCTACCAGCGCATTCTGCTTGTGTAGATCGTGAAGTTCTGAATAAACAATTCGATGAAGCGACGACTGTTTTTTGCGTATCCGGCTGCGAGAGTTCGAGCGCGAATGCTCCATCTTGAAGCTCTTGCAATATCATTCGTGGGGAGTAGATATGCCAGTCGGCACGACCTATCGGCATCCAAGCAAGTACATCGTTATGTGCCGAGACTGATTTAGCTGCTTCTTCAGGCCGCAATTCATCGTTTTCTTCAAAGGCAACCAACGCGTTCATCATCTATAAGCGCTCGAAGAGCAGTTCTTCAAGAAGATGCTCGCTCAATGGCATCTCGCGCTTTTCCAGCCCTGCCAGAGTTTGCCAGAACTGATGCTTACCACCAGCCCATGCTCAAAGGAACAGCGCAGAGACCACTCGCTGGAAATGTTGTTTTGGCAAATTAGAAAATAAGTTTACGAGTAGCTGAGATCAAAAAAGAAGCCTTCATGCTTTCGACGACAGCATGGCGATTTCTTTATGTGGGTTTTTATGTGGGATTAAATGAAAAACGGGCCGTAAAGGCCCGCTCTATATGATGTTCTGGCGGAGGCTGTGAGATTCGAACTCACGGACGGGTCACCCCGTCGGCAGTTTTCAAGACTGCTGGTTTAAACCACTCACCCAAACCTCCTTGCGTGGCAGCCGGGCATGTCGCCCGTCGCACGAGGGCCGCATTATACATCACATCACTTGCTTTGCATCCACCCTTTCCGGCATGCAAGGCATCCGCCCACCAGACCACCCTGCATCCCGCTCAGAACGTCCCCGGATAAGCCCCCCCATCCATCAGCAGATTCTGCCCCGTGATGAACCCCGCCTGCGCACTGCACAGATAAGCGCAGGCATCCCCGAACTCGGCCGGATCGCCAAAGCGTCCCGCCGGATTGAGCTTGCGCCGGTCCGCCAGAACCTCGTCCACCGTGCGCCCACTCTCCTTGGCCGCCCCCGTCGCAGTGGAACGCAAGCGATCCGTCTCGAACGGCCCCGGCAGGAGATTGTTGATGGTCACGTTGTGCGCCACCGTCTTGCGCGCCAGCCCCGCCACAAAACCCGTCAGCCCCGAGCGCGCGCCATTGGAGAGCCCCAGGATATCGATCGGTGCCCGCACCGCACTCGACGTGATGTTGACGATGCGCCCGAAGCCGCGCGCGATCATCCCATCCACCGTCGCCTTGATGAGATCAATGGGCGTCAGCATGTTGGCGTCGACCGCCGCGATCCAGTCATCCCGCGTCCACTCACGAAAATCGCCCGGCTTGGGTCCGCCGGCATTGGTCACCAGAATGTCCGGGGCAGGGCAGGCGGCCAGCGCCAGGGCGCGTCCTTCCGGGGTGGTGATGTCGCACGCAACCGTGGTGATGATGGCACCGGTGGCGGCGGTCTCCGTGCGGATGGCCTGGGCCGTTGCTTCCAGTGCCTCCGCACCGCGTGCCAGCAGGGTGACGTGCACGCCTTCGCGCGCCAGCGAGAGTGCGCACGCGCGGCCGAGGCCCTTGCTCGATGCGCAGACGAGGGCGGTTTTACCTTTGATGCCGAGATCCATTCTGTCTTCCTTTGCTTGAGGGGGATGGCAGGAAAGCACAGCCGCCGGGACAGCCCGGTCCGCCTGCGCTACACTGTCGGGCCTGATCGGCGGCGCTATTTCTTCATCACCATGTAGATGGCCAGCGCAATGAGGGCGACCACGCCCATCTCCAGCGCAAACACGATGACGCCGCTCATGTCAGTCTCCTTTTTTATCCTTCGATGCGGCCACTGCACCTTGCAGCCGGCCAGCAGAGGCATCACTGTACACCGATGACGGCTTCCTTGTTTTTCTCCGGCGTAGTCAACTTCCTGCTCGGCGGCCTGCTGGGCGCCATGGGCGGTCTCTTCGGGATCGGCGGCGGTCTCATCGCCATCCCCGTGCTGGGCTACCTCTACGGCATGGACCAGCAACTGGCCCAAGGCACGGCACTCGTGATGATCGTGCCCAACGTCGTCATCGCCTTCTGGCGCTACAAGCAGCGCAATCACATCCAATGGAGTACCGCCGCCATGATGTGCGTGCCGGCTGTCTTCACCACCTATGTCTCGGCCCGCATCGCCACGGCCATGGCGGCGCGCAGCCTGCATGTCTGCTTCGCCGCCTTCATGGGCTTGCTGGCGCTGTACTACCTGTGGACACTGATGCGCAACAAGCGCAGCGTGGAATCGTCCGTGATCCTCTCGCGTCGCTACATTCCGCTGGTGGGGATGGCTGCCGGCGCCTCGGCCGGTTTCTTCAGCGTGGGCGGCGCCATCGTCGCCGTGCCCTTGCTGACGGCCTTGTTCGGTGTGACGCAGACCGCCGCGCAAGGACTGGGGCTGGCCATGGTCACGCCCGGTACGCTGGTGGCGCTGTGGACCTACGCCCAGGCGGGGCACGTGGACTGGTCAGTGGGGATTCCGATGGCGCTGGGCGGCGTGCTCAGCATCTCCTGGGGCGTGGCGCTGGCACACCATCTGCCGGAGCGGCGCCTGCGCATCCTCTTCTGCGCCGCATTGCTGTTGCTGTCGGTCTGGATGATGATCGCCGGCTGAGGGCCGGCCATCTCCGCCGCTCAGGCGGTCTTTCTGGCGTGTGCGGCGAGCTTGTCTTCGTCGCTCTCCTGCGCCATCTGCTCGCGGATGAAATCCACCAGATTGCGTGCATGCGGCGACAGCGTATCCATGTTCTGGAACACCAAGCTGCGCTCGCGCACGCTCCACGGATCGTTCAACTCCACCACCGCCAACTGCATGGTCTGCTGATGCCGCTGCGCCGCTGAACGCGGCACGATGCCGATGCCGACATTGGTTTCGATCATGCGGCACATGGCTTCGAAGCTGCGCACCTGAATGCGCAGCTTGAGACGCTGCCCCTGTTCGGAAACGATCTTGTTGAGGAAGTGGTGCAGGGTGCTGCCTTCGTGCAGGCCGATGTGTTCGTACTCCAGCGTGTCCTGGAAGGGAACGCTGCCGGCGCCCGCCAGCGGGTGTTCCAGCGCAGTGGCCAGCACCAGCCTGTCCGTCGAGAAGTTGAGTACCTGCAGTCCCTCCCCCTGCACCGGACCGGCCACGATGCCGATATCGGCCGTGCCTTCCTGGATGCCGCGCAGGATGTCGTGGTTCAGGCGCTCTTCCAGTGAGACGTTGACCTGCGGATGTCTGGCCAGGAACTTGCCCAGGATTTCGGGCATGAATTCGGTCACCGCCGTGGTGTTGGCGAAAATGCGGATATAGCCCTTGATGCCGTTGTTGTACTGCTGCATGTCGCTCTTGAGGTGTTCTACCTGCTGCATGAAGAGCTGTGCGTGATGCAGCAGGGTATGCCCGGCCGGCGTGAGCTGCACGCCCTTGCTCTCGCGATAGAGCAGGCGGGTGCCGAAGCGCGTTTCCAGTTCCTTGATGCGATTGCTGGTGGCGGCCAGCGAGAGATTCATGCGCTCGGCGCTGCGGGTGAGGCTGTTGAGTTCGGCGATGAGGATGAAGAGGCGCAGGTCGGTCAGATCGAAAAGCATGATGTCTCCCGGAAAGATTCGGTGAGGATGCCGCCTGCACTGCGGCAAGCCTGGCCATCCTGTATTGCGGCACGCTTCCGCCATCGGTGCGCGCGTGCTCTCGGTGGCTGCCCATGGTACGCCGAATCGCGTCGCTGCATGGCGTGAAATACGGACGAGTTGTGACGCGATGCCGCATCCCTGTGCTGCGCGTGACTTCAGTTCTGCGTAAGCCCCCCTTCCAAAAATACAGATTGTTCCCGGCGGGTGGACACCGCAGACTCGTGCCCAACCAACAACCACGATGCGAGGAGCCATGTCGCACCCCGACCTCGATCTCGCCCTGCTGCGGCAGTGGCTGGACAAGACCGAAACGCGCCACGACCAGATCAGCCCGGCCTTCGCGGCAGCGCTGGCGGCCACGCTGGACGGTCCGCGCCAGCCGCAGGTCGGCGACGCGCTGCCGCCGCTGTGGCACTGGATCTATTTCTGGAGCGTGTGCCGCCAGTCCGAAGTGGGCGCGGATGGCCATCCGCAGCGCGGTGGTTTCTTGCCGCCGGTGCCGCTGCCACGCCGCATGTGGGCCGGGGGAAGGCTGCGGTTTGCGGCTGCGTTGCCCATCGGCGCAGGGGCCGAGAAGGTCTCGCGCATCGCCAGCGTGGACGTGAAGCAGGGCCGCACCGGCGCGCTCGCTTTCGTGAGCGTGCAGCACACCATCCGTCATCAGGGTCAGCTGTGCCTGAGCGAAGAGCATGACATCGTCTATCGCGATCTGCCCCAGCCGGGCGCCCCGGTGGTGGTGCCGAAGAGCGCGCCCACCGATGCGCGCTGGTCGCGCCGGTTGGAACCGGATCCGGTGCTGCTGTTCCGCTATTCGGCGCTGACCTTCAACGGTCATCGCATCCATTACGACCGTAGCTATGTCACTGAGGTGGAGGGCTATCCCGGCCTCATCGTCCACGGTCCCCTGATCGCCACTTTGCTGGCCGACCTGGTGGCGCGTGAAATGCCGCAGGCGGTGATGCGCGAGTTCAACTTCCGCTCGGTGGGCACCCTGTTCGATATCGAGTCCTTCACGCTGTGCGGCAAACCTGCCGCCGATGGCAAGAGCGTGGCACTGTGGGCGCAGAATGAACGTGGCGAACTGGCGATGCAGGCTGAAGCCCTGCTGTACTGAAACGAAATAAATCATTTAAATAATATAGAGCCGGAGCCCCCTCATGTCGTATCAAGCCGTCCCTGATGCCTACACCGACCTGCGCGACGCCGTGCGTGACCTGTGCCAGACCTTCCCGCCGGAGTACTGGCGCAAGGTCGACGAAGCGCGCGGCTATCCCGAGCAATTCGTCGATGCGCTCACCAAAGCCGGCTGGATGGCGGCCCTGATTCCGCAGGAATACGGCGGCTCGGGACTGGGGCTGACCGAAGCCTCGGTCATCATGGAAGAGATCAATCGTACTGGCGGGAATTCCGGGGCCTGTCACGGCCAGATGTACAACATGGGTACGCTGCTGCGCCACGGCTCGGAACGGCAGAAGCAGCAGTACTTGCCCAAGATAGCCAGTGGTGAACTGCGCCTGCAATCGATGGGCGTGACCGAGCCCACGACCGGTACCGACACCACGCGCATCAAGACGGTGGCGGTGAAGAAGGGCGATCGTTACGTGGTCAATGGCCAGAAGGTCTGGATCTCGCGGGTACAGCATTCCGACCTGATGATCCTGCTCGCCAGGACCACGCCTTTGGATCAGGTGAAGAAAAAGTCCGAGGGCATGTCGATCTTCCTGGTCGATCTGAGGGAAGCCATCGGCAAGGGGCTGGAGGTGCGGCCCATTCTGAATATGGTCAATCATGAGACCAATGAACTTTTCTTCGACAACCTGGAAATCCCCGCCGAGAACCTGATCGGCGAGGAGGGGCGCGGCTTCAGGTACATCCTCGACGGCCTCAACGCCGAGCGCACCCTGATCGCCGCCGAGTGCATCGGCGACGGCTACTGGTTCATCGACAAGGCGAGCGCTTATGCCAAAGAACGCGTGGTCTTCGATCGCCCCATCGGCATGAACCAGGGCGTGCAGTTCCCGATTGCCGATGCCTACATCGAGATCGAGGCCGCCAACCTGATGCGCTACCAGGCCTGTGCGCTCTTTGATGCCCATCAGAACTGCGGTGCCCAGGCCAACATGGCCAAGTATCTGGCGGCCAAGGCCTCGTGGGAGGCGGCCAATGTCTGCCTGCAGACGCATGGTGGGTTTGGCTTTGCCTGCGAATACGACGTCGAGCGCAAGTTCCGCGAGACACGGCTGTATCAGGTGGCGCCGATTTCGACCAACCTGATTTTTTCCTACGTGGCCGAGCACATTCTCGGTCTGCCCCGTTCCTTCTGAATCAGGCCGCCCAAGGGAGTCTCCATGTCGCACGCCAATCGCCCGCTGGAGGGTATCACCGTCATCAGTCTGGAACACGCCATCGCCGCGCCGTTCTGTACGCGCCAGCTGGCAGACCTGGGGGCCCGTGTCATCAAGATCGAGCGGCCCGGTGTCGGGGATTTTGCGCGCGGCTACGATACGCGCGTCAACGGCTTGTCCTCGCACTTCGTCTGGACCAATCGTTCCAAGGAGAGTCTGACCCTCAACCTCAAGGATGAAGAGGGCAAGCGCATCATCGACCAGCTTCTGGGCGAGGCCGATGTGCTGGTGCAGAACCTCGCACCGGGTGCCGCCGCCGGGCTCGGCCTGTCGGCCAAGGCGCTGCATGCGAAGCATCCGGGCCTGATCGTGTGTGACATTTCCGGCTATGGCGAGGATGGCCCTTATCGCGACAAGAAAGCCTATGACCTGCTGATCCAGAGTGAAGCCGGTTTTCTGTCGGTCACCGGGACGCCGGATGAAGTGGTCAAGGCCGGATGCTCGATTGCCGATATCGCCGCCGGCATGTACGCGTATTCCAACATTCTGGCCGCCCTCATCAAGCGCGGACGTGATGGACGCGGCAGCCATATCGATCTGTCGATGCTGGAGGCATTGACGGAGTGGATGAGCTTTCCGCTGTATTACGCCTACCAGGGGGCCAGCGCGCCGGGCCGTTCGGGCGCGGAGCACGCCACCATCTACCCCTATGGACCATTCAAGGCCGGTGATGGCAAGACAGTCATGCTGGGCTTGCAGAACGAACGCGAATGGAAAGTCTTCTGCGAGGTGGTCTTGCAGGACGCGGCGCTGGCCACCGATGAACGCTTTTCCAGCAATGCGCGCCGCCATGAACATCGCGAAGTGCTGCGCCAGCGGATCCTGGGCATGTTCGCCGACATGAGTGCGGAGCAGGTGGTGGCGCGCCTGGACCAGGCGCAGATCGCCAATGCGCGCGTGAATACCATGCAGGAACTGTGGCAGCACCCGCAACTGGCCGCGCGCGAACGCTGGACCGAAGTGGATACGCCGGCCGGCAAGGTGGCGGCGCTGCTGCCGCCGGGTGCCAATGACAGTTTCGATTACCGCATGGAAGCCATTCCTGCCTTGGGTCAGCACACCGAGGCCATCCTCGCCAGACTGGGCTATGACGCAGCAGCCATCACTGCGCTGCGCGAACGGGGGGCCGTGTAATGGCACCGCACATCACCACGGCCAGCAGCTACCTGTTCGTGCCGGCCAATCGTCCCGAGCGCTACGTCAAGGCGCTGGAGAGCGGGGCCGATGCCGTCATCGTTGATCTGGAAGATGCAGTCGCCCTGCCGCAGAAGGAGGAAGCGCGCGCCACATTGGCCCGCTGGCTGCGCGGCAATGGTCCGCAGCCGCGCCTGTGGGTGCGCATCAACGCGGCCGACACCGTCTGGCACGGTGATGACCTGTTGACGTTTTCTGCACTATCGATGGCGGGCATTGTTCTGCCGAAGGCAGAGGAGGCCAAGACCCTGTCTGCCATCGCGCGTCGGCAGGGGCCTGGGCGTGGTCTGATTGCGCTGATCGAAAGTGCCGCCGGCCTGGCCGCGATGCGCGAGATTGCCGCCGTGCCGGGGGTGCAGCGGCTGGCCTTCGGGTCCATCGATGCGCAGGTCGATCTGGGCATGCAATGCGGCCCGGAGGAAGAAGAGCTGATGCACTTCCGCATGGAGATGGTGATGGCATCGCGCCTGGCAGGTATCGCGCCGCCCATCGATGGCGTGACCACGGACTTCAATGACGATGCCTTCCTCGCACGCATGGTGCAGCGGGCCAGGCGCATGGGCTTTGGCGCGAAGCTGTGCATCCATCCTAAGCAGGTGGAGGGCGTGCGGCGTGGCTTCATGCCCGGCGAGCAGGAGCTGGCGTGGGCCGAGGAAGTGATGGCGGCCGTGCGTGCCAGCGATGGCGGTGCGATTTCGCTCAAGGGAAAAATGATCGACAAGCCGGTGATCCTGCAGGCAGAGAAATTTCTGCATCAGGCTGGCCGTCTGGTGGACTGAGCCGGGATTGACCTGCGTTGCGCCGGGCGGCGCTCGTGTAATCTAGGCGTTTTCCAACAAGCAGGGAGACGACACCATGAAAATCCAGGCCGCCGTATTGCGTGAAATGACCGAGGCTTACCCATTTGCGGTGAGCCAGCCGCTGAAGATCGAGGAACTCGATCTCGATCCGCCGGGCCCCGGTGAAGTGCTGGTCAAGATGAAGGCAGCGGGCCTGTGCCACTCAGACCTGTCGGTCATCACCGGTGTGCGTCCGCGTCCGGTGCCCATGGCGCTGGGGCACGAGGCATCGGCCGAAGTGGTCGAGGTCGGGAGCGGCGTGAGCGACCTGCGTGTGGGTGACCTGGTGGTGCTGGTCTTCGTGCCGAGCTGCGGTCACTGCCTGCCGTGCATGGAAGGACGTCCTGCGCTGTGCGAGCCGGGTGCGGCAACCAACGCGGTAGGGGAATTGCTCTCCGGCCAGCGCCGGCTGCATGACCGCGCGCAGCATGTGCACCATCACCTGGGCGTATCGGCCTTTGCCGATCATGCGGTGGTGTCGCGCCGCTCTTGCGTGAAGATCGAGGCGGACATCGATCCGGTACAGGCGGCCCTGTTCGGCTGCGCCGTGCTGACCGGCGTGGGTGCGGCGGTCAATACGGCCGAGGTCAAGGCCGGGACCACGGCGGCCGTGCTGGGATTGGGCGGCGTGGGCCTGTGCACCATGCTGGGCGCGCTGGCCTCCGGTGCCCGCGAAGTGATTGCCGTCGATCTGCATGACACCAAGCTGGAAGTGGCGCGCGCCCTGGGCGCCACGGCCACCGTCAATGCCCGTGATCCGGATGCGGTGGAGAAGGTCAAGGCGCTGACCAAGGGCGGTGTTGATTACGCCTTCGAGATGGCCGGGTCGGTCCAGGCCATGGAGGCCGCCTATCGCATGACCCGGCGCGGTGGCATGACGGTCACCGCCGGCCTGCCGGCACCCAATCAGAACTGGCCATTGCAGCAGGTCAGCCTGGTGGCGGAGGAACGGACCGTCAAGGGCAGCTACATCGGCTCCTGCGTGCCGGTGCGCGACATCCCGCGCTATATCGGCCTGTACCAGGCCGGCAAGCTGCCGGTGGACAAGCTCATGGGCGAGCGCCTGGCACTGGCCGACATCAATCGCGGCTTCGACCGCCTGCACAGCGGGGAGGGCCTGCGTGACCTGATCGTGTTCTAACGCCAGAAGCCGAGGTCATCGGCTTTTGGCTTAACCCCCGGAGGAGACATCCATGACCATCATCACAAAGCGGGCGGCACTGACCGCCTGCGCCTTCGCCGCGCTGAGCCTGTCGGCCACGGCAGCGCTGGCCCAGCAGACCATCGTCATCAAGTTCAGCCACGTGGTGGCCAATGACACGCCCAAGGGCAAGGGCGCGGAACGCTTCAAGGAGCTGGCCGAGAAGGCGACCCATGGCCGCGTCAAGGTCGAGGTCTATCCCAACAGCACGCTCTACAAGGACAAGGAAGAACTGGAAGCCCTGCAACTGGGCTCGGTGCAGATGCTCGCTCCTTCGCTGGCCAAGTTCGGCCCGCTGGGCGCCAAGGAGTTCGAGGTCTTCGATCTGCCCTACATCTTCCCCAACAAGACCGTGCTGAAACGGGTGACCGAAGGGCCGATCGGGCAGGGGCTGTTCCAGAAGCTGGAGAGCAAGGGCATCAAGGGCCTGGCCTACTGGGATAACGGCATGAAGGTGATGACGGCCAACCGGCCGCTGCACAAGGTGGCGGACTTCCGGGCACTGAAGATGCGCATCCAGTCCTCCAAGGTACTCGATGAACAGTTCCGCGCCCTCAAGGCCAATCCGCAGGTGCTGGCGTTTTCCGAGGTGTATCAGGCCATGCAGACCGGCGTGGTGGATGGCAGCGAGAACACCCCGTCCAATGTCTATACGCAGAAGATGCACGAGGTGCAGTCCAACCTGACGGTGTCGGACCACGGCTACATCGGCTATGCGGTGATCGTGAACAAGAAATTCTGGGAAGCCCTGCCGGCGGACGTGCGCAGCCAGCTGGACGGGGCCATGAAGGAGGCGACGGTGTATGCCAATACCATCGCCCAGAAGGAAAATGACGATGCCCTGGTTGCCATCAAGGCCAGTGGCAAGACCAAGATCTATACCCTGAGCGAGGACGAGAAAGCCGAATGGCGGCGCGCACTGCTGCCGGTGCACAAGAGCATGGCCTCGCGCGTGGGGCAGGATCTCATCGATGCAATCTATAAGGAAAGCGAGGCGGCGGGCGTGAAGATGAATTGAGCGTACAGCCCGCAACAGCCGAAAGCGCGGCCTGCAGCGATGCAGGCCGTTTTTTCATGCGGCAGAGGAGGGAAGAAAAAACTTACTTTTTCTTGCGCTCGCGGACGTATTGCTCGGCCGCCGTGACGGCATTCTGCAGGGCTTCCATCTTGGAATTGCCCGGCTTGAAATCGCCGAATTCATGCGTGGTGCGGTCCGGAAAGTCGATATGGACGAACGCCGTCCACTTGCCATCGGTACGCAATACGGGAGTCAGTTTGATGGTCGCGTCAAAATACTTGCACGCGATAGCGCCTAAGGTGGTGGACATCTTGCTTCGAAGCGGGCGGCGGTCACTGCTGAGGGGGGAGGGCCGGCACCTGCAGGTTGGGTGGCAAATCGAGGTGCCATCATGCCACAGCCTGCGCTTTCCTGCCTTGCGCTATTTCAGTCCTTTACCGCAATTTACGAGTCAGGCGCTTGACGGCGGGCGCGGCCTCGTGGGTGTCGCCCGCCGGTCAATGGATGCGTGCTGATGAGCTTGGCCCTGATACACGAGTCAGTGGGCACCCAGCATGAGGTCCAGGTTCTGCACGGCGGCACCGGAGGCGCCCTTGCCCAGGTTGTCGAACACGGCGCACAGCAGGAGGTGTCCTTCGGCGGCATTGCCGAAGACCCCCAGCGTCATGTCGTTGCTGTTGTTGTGGCGGGTTGGATCAAGCTGGGCCGTGGCCGCGCTTTGTTCCGCATCCAGCACGGTGACGTGGCGCGCACCGGCGTAATGCGCCTGCAGGGCGGCCCGCAGGCTCTCCAGCGTGGCGTTCGGCGGCAGCAGGCGGGCCTGCAAGGCGATGGACAGCACGATGCCCTGGCGGAAGGCGCCATAGCTGGGCACGAATACCGGGCGCTGCGACAAGCCGGCGTGCAACTGCATCTCCGGCGGATGCTTGTGCGCCAGTCCCAGTCCGTATAGCACGAAGGGCGCGGCTTGCGCGGCCTCCGCCCCTTCGTATTGCTCGACCTGGGCGCGGCCGCCACCGGAATAGCCGGAGACCGCATGGATGGCCAGCGGATAATCGGCGGGCACCAGGCCGGCGTGGACCAGCGGACGCAGCAGGGCAATGGCACCGGTCGGGTAGCAGCCCGGATTGGTCACGCGCTGTGCATGGGCAATCGCCTGCGGCTGTTCTGCCGACAGTTCGGGGAAGCCATAGACCCAGCCGGGGCTGGTGCGATGGGCCGAGCTGGCATCGATCACGCGCACCTTGGGATTCTCGATCAGCGTGATGGCTTCGCGGGCAGCGGCATCCGGCAGGCACAGCAGGGCGATGTCGGCGCTGTTGATGGCCTCGGCGCGGCGGGCTGCATCCTTGCGCTCGGCGGCCGGCAGGGTCAGGATGCGCAGGTCCTTGCGGTCGCGCAGACGCTCATGGATCTGCAGGCCGGTGGTGCCTTGGTCGCCATCGATGAAGATCAGGGGAAGTGTGCTCACGGGTTGCTCCAATGCAGGGAAGACAGGGATGTGCGCCGAATCAGGACGGCTGGCGCTTGCCGAAGACCTGCATGGTGAACCGGATCGTATAATTGTAAAAGTTGAATATCACAAAGAGATCGTTCAGTTTTCCTGAACGTGGTCTTTTCCATGGGAGTCATGCAATGCGTGAATTGAGCCTGGACCGTCTGCGTACCCTGGTGGCCATTGCCGACCTGGGTTCCTTTGCCGCCGCCGCGCGCGAACTGCACCTGGCTCCGCCCACGGTGAGCCTGCACATCAGCGAACTGGAAGAGCGCATCGGTGCGCCGCTGCTGTTGCGCCAGCGCAGCCAGGTGCGGCCTTCCGGCATCGGTGCCACCCTGATCGCCCGCGCACGGCAATTGCTGGCGGCGGCCGACCAGGCACTGGAAGAAGTCGGCCGGCAAGTGCTGGGGCTGGCCGGGCGCGTCAGGCTGGGTGCCTCCACCGGAGCCATTGCCACGCTGCTGCCGCAGGTCCTTGAACGGCTGGGGCAGCGCCATCCCGACATCGACGTGCAGATCCACATCCTGACCTCGCAGGAGACACTGTCGCAGTTGAATGAAGGGCTGCTGGACATCGGCCTGGTGGCCTTGCCGCAGTCTCCCGTGAGCGGCCTGACGGTCCGGCCGTGGCGGCGTGATCCGGTGATGGCCTTCCTGCCGGCGGCCTGGCGCGCGCCGCGGCTGGTCACGCCGGGCTGGCTGGCCGCGCAGCCGCTGATCCTCAATGCGCCCGAGACGCGGCTCTCGCGCCTGACCAGCGAATGGTTCGCGGGGGCCGGTGAACAACCGGAGGCGCGCATCCAGCTCAATTTCAACGATGCCATCAAGAGTCTGGTGGCCGCCGGTTACGGTGCCACGCTGCTGCCGCATGAGGCCAGCGCGCAAGGGCGGCCGGTGCCGCTGGATCCGCGCATCGTCATGCGCCCATTGCGCCCTGCGCTGTGGCGGCCCCTCGGCATCGCCCATCGCGCCAGCCAGCTGGAACCGGCGACGCGCCATGTGCTGGAGGCGCTGTGGGAACTCAAGCAGCTCAAGACACCGCGTTCGCCTGCGTGAGCGCGGCGCGCGTCAGGACAGAAAGTGACTGGCGCTGCTGGCCCGCTGCATCGAAATTGCCGTCGTCCAGCCATTGTTCAAAGGCTGCGCGTAGTGCCGGCCATTCGCTGTCGATGATGGAAAACCACGCCGTATCCCGGCTGCGGCCACGATAGACGATGGCCTGGCGGAAGATGCCCTCGAAGCGGAAACCCAGGCGCTGCGCGGCAGCGCGCGAGGGCGCATTGAGGCTGTCGCACTTCCATTCGTAGCGGCGATAGCCGAGATCCTCGAAGACGTGGCGCATCAGCAGGTAGTGCGCTTCGGTGGCCATGCGGCTGCGCTTGAGCAGCGGCGAGAGTGCGATGTGCCCGACCTCGATCACGCCGTGCGCCGGTTCGATGCGCATGAGGGCTAGGGTGCCGATGGCGTTCCCCGTGCGCAGGTCGATCACGGCATGGTGCAGCGGATCCTGCGTGGCCTGCATCTGACCGGCTTGTCGGCGGTAGCTGGCGGCATCGGGGAAGGGGCCGCTCATCATGTAGGTCCAGTCGCGTCCATCCGGGGCGGTGGCGAAGGCGGCGTGCAGTTGCGCGGCGTGGCGGTCGGCATCCAGCCGCTCCAGCCGGCAGCTGCGGCCTTGCAGGGTGCGGCCATCGGGACGCGCACGCGGCTGCCAGTCCGGCAGGGCAGGGCCGATGGGTTGCTGGTAATCGTTGCTGCGGACGAGATCGGTCATGGTGGCTTTCATGGCGAGGGAGAGCTGGCACGATAGCGTTTTCGTGGCATCATCAAAAGTGCCACAAGACGATGATTTGATGGAGCCACGAAAACCTGCTTGCCATGCCACTTTCCTTGCTGTCTTCCCCGCTCGATGTACGGCCCGGTGCGGCCTCGCGCCAGCAGCAATTGCTGGCGCGCTTCAAGCGCGCCATCCTCGGTGGCCAGTTGCCGCCCGGCAGTCGCCTGCCTTCCACCCGCAGCCTGTGCGAGCAGTTGCAGGTAGCGCGCAATACCGTGCTGGCAGTCTATGAACAACTGGTGGCCGAGGGCTATGCCGTAGCGGATCGGCAGGGGACGCGCGTGGCGACCCTGCTGGCAGCGCCGGCAAGGCTGCATGCCGTGTCCCCTGCGTCACGCACCGGCCACGCACGCCCATCGCGCCGGGTCAGCATCATGCAGCCCACGCGCGATGCCGGTGACCGCGGGCTGGCCCTCACGCCGGGGATGCCGGCGCTCAATCGCTTTCCGCTCAATGCCTGGCTGCGCGCGCAGGAGCGCGCGCTGAAACGGGCCGGCCCGATGGCGCTGGCCTATGGCGATCCGCTCGGCGAGCCAGCCTTGCGCGAGGCCATCGCGCAATATCTGCGGGTGGCTCGCGGCGTGCGTTGCGAAGCGGGACAGGTGGTGGTGACCGAGGGCTCACAAGGGGCGCTGTCGCTGTGCGTGCGGCTCTTTGCCAATCCGGGCGAGCGCGCCTGGCTGGAGGATCCCGGCTATGGCGGAGTGCGTGCCGCCTTCCATGCGGGCGATATGAAGATTCGTTCCATGCCGGTCGACGAGGAGGGCATCCTGATTGCCGAGCGGGCGTGGCGCTCGCCGCCCCGGCTGATCCATGTGACGCCTTCGCACCAATATCCGACCGGCGCGGTACTGTCGCTGGCGCGGCGGCTGGCGCTCATCGCGCGGGCCCGCGAGCACGGCTGCTGGATCATCGAGGACGATTACGACAGCGACTTCCGCCATCACGGCCATCCCATCCCGGCCATGCAGGGACTGGTGCCGGATGCGCCGGTGCTGTACGTGGGCACCTTCAGCAAGACCCTGTTCCCGGGCTTGCGCATCGGTTTTCTGGTACTGCCGTCTTCCGTGGAAGAGGGGGCGGGGCGCGCGCTGTCCGAGTTGTTGCGCGGCGGGCATCGGCTGGAGCAGCTGGCGTTGGCGGAGTTCATGGCCGGCGGCCAGTTCGCGCGCCATCTGGGACGCATGAAGCGGCTTTACCGGGAGCGTCAGCAGGCCTTGCGCGCGGCCTTGCAGGCGCAGTTGCCGGAGTTCGGCATTTCAGGGGGCGACAGCGGCTTGCATTTGACCTTGCGGCTGCCGCCGGATTGTCCGGATACCGCCGTGAGTACGGCGGCGCGGGCGGCGGGCATGAACGTCGGGGCGCTGTCGTCGTTTTCGGCAGGGCCGGCGCAGGCTGGCAACAACGGGCTGGTGATCGGTTACGGCAATACGTCACACGAGCAATATGCAGCGCTGATCCGGCGCCTGGCGGGCATCGTCAGGCGCGTGCGGCGTGATCAGAGTGTGGCCGGCTGATGCAGGCGCTGCTTCACGCAGCGCGTGACCAGGTCCATGTAATCGGCCGCGCGGGCCGGCTTGGCGGCATACCAGATGCGGCTGTCCTGTTCCTGGGCGAAATCGGCGGACATCGGCGCGGCCGTGAACAGCACCAGCGGGATATGCGCCAGTTGCTGGTAGATGCACAGGGTGCGCAGCAATTCATACCCTTCGGTGCCGGGAAAGCTGCGCGGATCCAGCAGGATCAGGGCCGGCAGCTCCTTGCTGCGGCACAGCGCCTTGGTCAGCAGCGAAGCATTGGCCAGTTCGGCATCGTCGAACCATTCGAACTGGCAGGGCAACTGGCTGCGCCAGACGGCGAAGCGGGCGGTTTCGATGGCGTCCAGGTCGGCATCGACGACGA
The DNA here is from genome assembly GCF_023952535.1 of Herbaspirillum sp. WGmk3. NCBI lineage: Bacteria > Pseudomonadati > Pseudomonadota > Betaproteobacteria > Burkholderiales > Oxalobacteraceae > Herbaspirillum > Herbaspirillum sp. WGmk3. Next base: position 47,126 of record NZ_JAKYWT010000002.1, read on the forward strand.
GTACGCTGGGCAGGTGATGGGTCAGGGACATGGCAGCCTCCTTGCTGGTATGGAGGCATCTTAGGGGAGAGGCTGCGGGCAGGGTATCAGGGGCTTCCTGATGGGCTGCGCAGGTGTTGCCGGCAGCCCCGGTGCGGATCGAAATCAGGCGCTTTCGCGGGCGCTGCTTTCGAATTGTCTGGCGTATTCGGCACGGCGCGCCTGGTCCGATTCGATCAGCAGGCGATAGCGGGTTTCCGATACGCGCTGCTGCAGCACCGCGGCATAGCGCTCGCGCTGCAGCCACTCGATGATGATCGAGGCGGTGGCGACGATGACCATGTAGACCAGGATCAGGAAGATGTCCTTGTCGTTGAGCCCGTCCATCGTGTAATACGGCTTGCGGAAGAAGAACATGGCCGTGGGGATGCTGATGGCCAGCAGGCCCAGGGAGTACAGATAGCCGAACAGATAGCTCATCACGATGCAATTGACGGCAAAGAACAGCATCGACAGCGATTCCTCGACAAAAGGCGCCAGCGCATAGCGCAGCCCGAAGGCGGCGACGAAGCCGAACGTACTGACGTACAACGGCCTGAAGCCCTGCGGGCGCCAGCTTTTGGCGTTCTTGAGTCGGATCAGGCTCATGATGGTCTTGGAGTGGGGGCGCGTCGTATCCATCTTGGTTCACATTGCACGGTGGTGCAATGGGCTCATGTTAAGAATGCTGTCTGTCAAAAGACTTACTGGCGGCCAAATTGCCGGGCTGCGTTGTATCTTCACATCAAGTCAGTGTCGTCTGTCCTTCAGCGGCGAGGCATGGGCGAGATACTTGCGGTTCATCTCGTTGCCGTGGATCTCGATGCTGCGCTTGATGAACATCACCGTTTCGTTGGTGACGATTTCACGTTCATTGTCGACGGTGATGATGTGATAACAGTCGCCCAGCCAGATCACCTTGCGTACCTCGGCGTTGATCTGTTGCAGGATCAGCTCGGCATTGCGCGGCGATGCGGTTTCATCGTCGATGGAGTGAATGATCAGGGTATCGGTGCGGACCAGGGGCAGGGATTTGCGCACGAAAGCGATCATGCGCAGGGCGGCGCGCAGGTGGCGTGCCGGGATGGCAGCGGCACCGACGGCGGCCACGCCATCCTTTTCCAGTGCGGCGGCCACACGGCGGCGCATCTCGTAATTCTTGATGCCGTAGGGTTCGCTTTCCTTGTAGGACCAGTTGCGCACGCCCATGTCATAGACCACGGTCAACATTTTCCAGTACCAGGGCACTGACCAGCCATCGTATTGCAGCACCGGCGAGAGCAGCACCACCGACAGCAGTTCCTTGCTGCGCGCCGCCACGGCCAGCGCCAGCGTCGCGCCCATGGACAGGCCGCACAACGAGACGGTACGGAATTCTTCCTTCAGGCGCGCCACCCGGCTTTCGACCACGGCGCACCAGTCTTCCCAATTGGGCGAGACGCGCGGATTGGTCAGGGCAGCGGAATAGTTGTCGATGTTGAGCGGGATGACGGTACAGCCAGCCTTCTTCAGCTGCTTGGGGATGGACCCCATTTCCAGCTGCGAACCGCACAGGCCGTGCAGCAGGATGACCGCATGCTCCTTGTGCGGGCCGCCGTGTCGCTCTTCAGGCTGAGGTTGCTCGACAGGCTCGGCCGCTGTGCTGGCCGGGCTGCTGGTATCGGTGGATGACAGTGAGTCCATAAATCTTCAAACGCTTTTCGCGCCCCGTGGGCGCCGCCCGGCGAATTCTTCGCCCCCCGTTCAGTACGAGTAAGCGGGTCGACGCTTCAGCGTTCTGTTTCCCGACTACCAACTCCGCTGCCGTCCAGGCGGATGACTTTTCGCGAAAGTCTAACTGCCTCGTTGAAATGTTGCCAGCGTTTATCAATTGCCTTCCCGGAAACGCCGGGTGAGGGTGGCCTGGCATGCCATCCGGCAGGAAAATGACAATCTGATGTCAGGATAACGTTGTAAAGACGCAATTGGTGCACAAATCTTCATATCCAGCACCAAAAGACAAATACCGGGCGGTTAAACGACAACAAAGAAAAAGCCCTTCGAGGTGACTCGAAGGGCTTGTTTGCTCGCGCCCGGAGACCGGGCGAAGGGGCTGTCGGACTTAACCGCGGCCTTCCAGGCGGCCATTGACCACGCGCACCTGGTCGCCGACACGCCAGTTTTCGCTGGTTTGCGGGAAGCTGCGGGTCTTGCCGTTGTCCATGCGCACGTCGACGACGTAGCTGGTGGTGGAGCGCACGTTCTTTTCCACTTCGTTGCCGGCGTAACCGCCGCCGACAGCACCGGCAATGGTGGCCAGGGTACGGCCGGTACCGCCACCGATCTGGTTGCCCAGCAGGCCGCCGACCACGGCGCCGCCAGCAATACCCACACCGCTGGTCGGGACGCTGTGGCGCACGGTCCGCACGCCGATCACTTCACCGCAGCTGCTGCAGACGGCCGCGGCGCGCTGGGCCACGGGTGCTGCTGCCTGGGCCGGGTAGGCGCCCTGTTGCGGCTGGTAAGAGGTGGATTGCGGAGCTTGTTGCTGCACCAGCGGTTGCTGGCCCTGGGCGGCTTGGCCCGGCTGGCCGGCTTGCTCCATGGCCGCGACCTGCTGCGGCGAATTGGCGCTCTTGGAGCTGGGCAACAGACCCGTCATCGCGGCCACGCCGATCAGGCTGACCAGAATCACGGCCACCGAGGCACCGGCGACCAGCGGATGAATCCGTCCCGACGAAGCAGGTGCGGAAGGCTGGCTCACGGCGTTGTTGCTTGCGTTCAGGTTTTGCGGGGTATTGGTATTGGCATTGGTTTCCATGATGACCTCTCTAGTTGTTCTGTTGTCGTTGATGAGTGGATGACTGGATTATGGAGTGGTCAGGGGCCAAAAAAAATCCCGATTCTGTGTCAGTTGTAAGGACTTGTAATCCTGCAACAGTCGGTCTGGACACGGGTTTGCGGCAAGACAACGCTGCTCTGGAGCAATCGAAGGGCGTTTCAGGCGGGAAGGGAGGGGCGTGCAGGGGGGATGGGGTTCCGCATCCCGGGCGGGATGCGGAGGCAGCAAGGCGGGATGCGCCAACGCGGGAGCGGCGCAGCGCCGTCCCGCGTGACGATCAGTCTTCGCGGCGCAGGTGCGGGAACAGGATCACGTCGCGGATGTTGGGCGAGTCTGTGATCAGCATCATCAGGCGGTCGATGCCGATGCCGCAGCCACCGGCCGGCGGCATGCCGTATTCCAGGGCACGGATGTAGTCGGCGTCGTAGTACATGGCTTCTTCATCGCCAGCGTCCTTGGCGGCCACTTGCGCCTGGAAGCGGGCGGCCTGGTCCTCTGCGTCATTCAACTCGGAGAAGCCGTTGGCGATCTCGCGGCCGGTGATGAACAGCTCGAAGCGCTCGGTGATGCCGGCGACCGTGTCGGAAGCGCGCGCCAGCGGCGAGACCTCGACCGGGTAATCGATGATGTAGGTCGGGTTCCACAGCTGCGATTCGGCCGTTTCTTCGAACAGCGCCAGTTGCAGCGCGCCGATGCCGGCACCGGCCAGCGGGGCCTGGTCGGTCTTGACGCCGAACTTCTTGAGTTCAGTGCGCAGGAAGTCGATGTCGGCCAGTTGCGCTTCGGTGTAGTTCGGAGCGTACTTCAGGATCGCGCCGGTGATGGTCAGGCGGTCGAAGGGCTTGGACAGGTCCAGCTCGCGGCCCTGGTAGGTCAGCACGGCGGTGCCGTGGGCGTCGATGGCGGCCTGGCGGATCACCTGTTCGGTGAAGCCCATCAGCCACTGGTAATCCACGTAGGCAGCGTAGAACTCCATCATCGTGAATTCGGGGTTGTGACGCGGCGAGACACCTTCGTTGCGGAAGTTGCGGTTGACCTCGAAGACGCGCTCGAAACCGCCCACCACCAGGCGCTTCAGGTACAGCTCGGGGGCGATGCGCATGAACATCTGCATGTCCAGCGCATTGTGGTGGGTGATGAAGGGCTTGGCCGCCGCGCCGCCCGGGATCGGGTGCAGCATCGGGGTTTCCACTTCCATGAAACCGTTGGTTTCCATGAAGCGGCGGATCGACGACATCGCCGCAGTACGCGCCTTGAAGGTGCGGCGCGTCTCTTCGCTCATGATCAGGTCGACGTAGCGCTGGCGATACTTCATTTCCTGGTCGGCCAGGCCGTGGAACTTGTCCGGCAGCGGGCGCAGCGACTTGGTGATCAGCTTCAACTTGGTGACCTTGATGGACAGCTCGCCGGTCTTGGTCTTGAAGAGGGTGCCTTCAGCGCCCAGGATATCGCCCAGGTCATAGTGCTTGAAGGCGGCCATGGTTTCTTCGCCGGTGACGTCGCGGGTCACGTAGAGCTGGATGCGGCCATCGGCGCGCGCGCCCGAGGCGTCCTGCAGGGTGGCGAAGGCCGCCTTGCCCATGACACGCTTCAACATCATGCGGCCCGCCACGGTCACCTGGACCGGTTCGGCTTCCAGCGCTTCATTCTCCAGGCCATCGTAATTGGCGTGCAGGTCGGCGGCATTGTTGGCCGGGCGGAAATCGTTGGGGAAGGCGACGCCCTGCTCGCGGATGGCGGCCAGCTTGGCGCGGCGCTCGGCGATGATGCTGTTCTCGTCGGCTGCCGGCTGGGCGGCGGGGGTGTTTTGCGTGGTCATGGTTGGAATTCTTGGTAATTGAACGGTCAGTCCGGAAAGCCGGGCCGCGCAGCACAGCCGCGCGGCCCGCCTGGATCAGACGCCCTGTTTCAGCGAGGCCGCGATGAAGTCGTCGATGTCGCCATCGAGGACGGCCTTGGTATTGCCGGTTTCGAAGTTGGTACGCAGGTCCTTGATGCGGGACTGGTCCAGCACGTAGGAGCGGATCTGGTGGCCCCAGCCGACGTCGGTCTTGGAGTCTTCCAGCTTCTGCTGTTCGCTCATGCGCTTGCGCAGTTCCAGTTCGAACAGCTTGGCGCGCAGCATGTCCCAGGCCTCGGCCCGGTTGCGGTGCTGGCTGCGGTCGTTCTGGCATTGCACGACGATGCCCGTCGGGGCGTGCGTCAGGCGCACGGCGGAGTCGGTCTTGTTGATGTGCTGGCCACCCGCGCCGGAGGCACGGTAGGTGTCCACCCGCACATCAGCCGGGTTGATCTCGATCTCGAAGGATTCATCCACTTCAGGGTAGACGAACAGGCTCGAGAAGGACGTATGGCGGCCATTGGACGAGTCGAACGGCGACTTGCGCACCAGGCGGTGCACGCCCGTTTCGGTGCGCAGGAAGCCATAGGCGTATTCGCCCTCGACCTTGATGGTGGCGGTCTTGATGCCGGCCACTTCACCGTCGGACTGTTCCAGGATTTCGGCCTTGAAGCCCTTGCGCTCGCAGTAGCGCAGGTATTGGCGCAGCAGCATGGAAGCCCAGTCCTGGGCTTCGGTACCGCCGGCACCGGCCTGGATGTCGATGAAGCAGTTGTTGGCGTCCATGGGGCCGCTGAACATGCGGCGGAATTCCATGTCTTCGACCAGCTTCTTCAGGGTCTCGGCATCGGCTTCGATGGCGACGATGGTGTCCTCGTCCTTTTCCTCGCGGGCCATCTCGAAGAGGTCACGCGCATCGCTGAGCTCGCTGTCGATCTTGATGAGGGTGTGGACGATCGCTTCCAGCGATTTCTTTTCCTTGCCGAGGTCCTGGGCCCGCTTCTGGTCGTTCCAGACGTTGGGATCTTCCAGTTCGGCGTTGACTTGTTCGAGTTTCTCCGACTTCACATCGAAGTCAAAGATACCTCCGAAGCTCGGTGGCACGGGTGGCCAGATCATCGAGCAAGGATTGGAGGGAATTGAGGCGTTCTGCTTCCATGATGGTTTCTTTTGCGATCAAACCTCGAATTATACAAGAGGAGGAGGGCAGTTTCACCCCCGTCACGCGCCTGTCATTTTCCGTCGCTACCATCGGCGCGCTTGTTTGACTGACAAAATACTGACGGGTGCGTCCGCCGCTGCCCGACATCTGCTAGCCACTACCGGAGAATCCTCGATGAGACAGCCTGCCCCCACCGCCACTCCCGCCGTCGCCGACCAGCCGCAAGCCGGCCGCCGCAACCTGCTCAAGGCCCTGGGCGCTGCGCCCCTGCTGCCGCTGGCGGGCGGCCTGTCGGCCTCGGCCCTGCTGGGCGCCTGCGCCACCCCGGGTGCGGGCAAGCCCTTCGCCTCGGCCCGTTTCACCGGCATGCCGGCCCCGACCCTGGACAACCCGGCCGCCATGGCCGCCACCACCGTCGGCTCGGCCCTGGAAGTGACTTTTGCAGATGGCAGCAAGCAGAGCTACAAGCTGGCCTATCAGCCTTTCTTCATGACCGGCGACATGGTCCCGAACGGCAAGGGCGGCAGCATCCTCGCCGGCGGCTACCTGGACATCAACAACCAGCCCATCATCGACCGCTCGGTTGCGGGCCGGGAGCGCCAGTTCTATTCCGACTGCCCGGACGGCTCTTCGCTGCTGACCGTGGCCGGTGCCAAGGTGCCGGGCGTGATGGGCAATGCGGTATTTGCCGTGGTGCAATTCGAATACACCACGCGCGACCAGAAGCAGGCGGCCATGTACGGCCAGCTGCCGTCGCCCATCGCCGTGCTGACCCTGGACCAGGATCCTTCGTCGGGCAAGCTCTCGCTGGTGCAGTACCACAATGTTGATACCTCCCAGGTCAACGGCCTGTGGATCACTTGCGGTGCCAGCCTGTCGCCCTGGAATACGCACCTGTCGTCGGAAGAATATGAACCGGACGCCTCTGCCATCGCCTCCAATCCGCAATTCAAGGCCTTCAGCAAGAACCTGTATGGCGACGAAAACCGCGCCAATCCCTATCACTACGGCCACCTGCCGGAAGTGACCGTCAACCCGGACGGCACCGGTTCCATCAAGAAGCACTATTGCCTGGGCCGCATCTCGCACGAACTGGTACAGGTCATGCCGGACCAGCGTACCGTGCTGATGGGCGACGATGCCACCAACGGCGGCCTGTTCATGTTCATCGCCGACCGCGCCGCTGACCTGTCCGCGGGCACGCTCTATGTGGCGCGCTGGGAGCAGGTCTCGGGCGTTGGTCCGGGTGCCGGCAAGCTGTCCTGGGTACGCCTGGGCAGCGCCACCAGTGCCGAAATCAAGGCCATGGCGGACCGCTACAAGTCCTCCGACATCATGGACATCCGCACTACCGATCCGGCTGACGGTTCCTTCTCCAAGATCCCGTTCAATGGCAAGTTCAACTGGGTGCGCGTCAAGCCGGGCATGCAGAAGGCCGCCGCCTTCCTGGAAACCCACCGCTACGCGGCACTGGCCGGTGGCAGCCTGGGCTTCACCAAGATGGAAGGCACCACCGTCAATGCTCGCGACAAGATCGCCTATTCGGCCATGTCCTATGTGCAGACCTCGATGCTCAACGGCTCCGGCCACATCAAGGTCGAAGGCCCCAAGGCTGGCGCCGTGTATGCCCTGAACCTGCGCGGTGGCCAGCGCGATGCTGGTGGCAATGCCATCGACAGTGAATGGGTGGCCATCGACATGGCCCCGCCGGCCGCCCTGGTGGGCGTGGACCTGAAGACCCCGGATGCCTTGGGCAACCTGGCCGACCAGGAACACATCGCCAATCCGGACAACATCAAGTTCTCCGAAAAGCTGCGCACCTTGTTCATCGGTGAAGACAGCGGCATGCACGTCAACAACTTCCTGTGGGCCTACAACGTCGATACCAAGGCGCTCACCCGCGTGCTGTCCTGCCCGGCGGGCGCTGAATCGACCGGCCTGCATGCGGTGGACGAGATCAACGGCTGGACCTACGTGATGAGCAACTTCCAGCACGCCGGCGATTGGGAGAAAGGCTTGCACGACAAGGTCAAGGACACCCTCGATCCTCTCGTGCGCGCCAACTTCAAGGACCGCTTCGGTGCCACCGTGGGCTACCTGACCGGTTTGCCGCAGACCGGCAAGGCCTGAGGTGAAGTAAAAGGCTTCAGTCTGAAGGGGGCGGACGGAACGCATTCTGCTAGGATCAGTCCTATCAGCTCGTTTCGTCCGCCCGCCGATGACCAGAAAGCTGTTTCACATTCTGCCGCTGCCCTTGCTGTGCGCCGCCCTGCTGGCGGGTTGCGCTTCGGCTCCCGCGCCGCATGGCGAAGTCAAGGGCGCCGAGGCCAGTTCACGCGAGATGGGGCAATCCGACAGCAATCGTGTGGCCACCCTGGCCATGCGCGCCAATCTCGATAGCCTGTACCTGCTGATGTCCAAGCTGTATCGGCGCAATCCGGCCGAGTGGAAGAAAACCGCTGGCAGCCGCGACGAGGCCGAGAAGAAGGTGAAACAAGCCATCGAACAGCGCCAGGCCTGGCCCGAATTGCAGGGCAAGCGCGATATCCAGGCCATGACGCTGGCCTTGTCACCGGAGTTCAAGGGGGATCGGGTCGCCGCCTTCATCGATGCGACCGCCGACATGATCATCGTCGCGCATGGCAACAAGATCGAATTCTTTCTGGTCGACGGGCTCGACGCCCAGCATCTCTACAATGCCGCGCGCAATGTGGAAATCGCCGCCTGGATCCTCTCCAGCCGCAAGAATGCCAACGGAGCGCCCCTGCTGCTGTCCGACGAGATCGGCAGCGAGGCACGCAACCTGAGTTTTGAACGGGAATTCGGCAAGATCGTCGGCCGTCTCGACCTGATGGCCGAATTCATGACCGAGCGCTATCGCCGCGCCGGCATCAGCTATGTGCAGAACCTGCTGGGCGGGTCATTCCTGCAGTTCCTCCCGGTGCGCTGAGTTCTCCTGGCACTCCCGGCCAAGCCGGTGCAATCACGTAGCAACCGCGCCCATTGCCCTTGGCGGCATACATGGCCTTGTCAGCGGCCTGCAGCAGGCTGTCGGCGTCACAGCTGCCATCACACACGGCGATGCCTACTGACACGCCCAGCTGGTACTCGCCCTGCGCCAGGTGCAGTGGTTCGGAGACCACCCGGATGCATTTTTCGGCCAGTACCTGCGCGCCGTTTTCATAGGGCTGGCCGAGGTCGGTGATGAGCAGCACGAATTCATCCCCGCCCACACGCGCCAGCGTGTCGCCGTGGCGGGCCACCTGACGCAGCCGCCGCGTGACTTCCTGCAGCACCTGGTCACCGGCCTTGTGGCCGAGGGTATCGTTGATCGGCTTGAATCCATCCAGGTCGAGGAACAGCAGCGCCACCCCATTGCGTTCGCGGCAGGCGTGAGTGAGTGCGGCTTCCATGCGTTCGGCCAGCATCATGCGGTTGGGCAGGCCGGTGAGTACATCGTGATGCGCCTGGTGCTGCAATTCCGCCTGGTGCAGCTTGAGGCGCGACAGCAAGCCGTTGAAGGCCATGGTCAGGTGGCCGACTTCATCGCGCCGTTCCACTGGCAGCGGCGACAAGGGCAATTCACCGCGCGTCATGCGGTCTGCCAGCGCGGCGGCGCGGCGCAGCGGGCGGAAGAACCACAGGTAGGCCAGCGTGACCAGCAGGATCACCATGGCTCCCTGGATCAGCCCGCCGCGTCCGATCAGGGCGCGCGTGCGCTCGACCGTCGGCAGGGCGTCGGCCAGCGGCAGCGTCACGGCCACCAGCCAGCTGGTACCGGGAATCGACGCGAAGGCTTTGATTTCATTGATGCCATTGGCGGCCAGGCCCACGCCATTGCCGCGGAAACCCTGTTGCAGGGCGCGATCCATCAGCAGGTCCTTGCCGACCGGGGGCAACTGGCTGTAGACCAGGGCTTCGTCACTGGAGGCGATGATCAAGCGCTGGCTCGGTGAAATCAGCAGGAAGCTGCCGGTCGGCCCCAGCCGGGCCCGTTGCAGATGATCGAGGAAGCCCGGCGCATTGAGTTCGGTACTGCCGCCCAGCACGCCCACCACCTTGCCTTCGGTATTGCGCAGCGGGGTGAGCATGGCGATGATGGGTTTGCCGCTGGCCGGGCTGGTCATGGGGGGGCAGATCACCGTCGCCCCTTGCAGCACCCGTTCGAAATCCGTGTACTGGGTCAGCGAGAGCGCGCGGCGGCCATTGAGCGTGGGGTAGTCGACCACGATGAGCCCATTGGCATCGGCCACGAACAGGCCCTGGGCAAACAGCGGCTGCAGCTCCTGGTGGTCCTGCAGCCAGGCGCGGATGGCGGCACGGTCGTCCAGCATCGGCGAGGGCATGTGCCGGGCCAGGCGCTCCAGATAACGTGCACGTTCCTGCACGCGGTAGCCGATGTCTTCGGCCAGATAGCTGGCGATGGTGCTTTGCTGGTCGGCGGCGACCTGGGCCTGCTCCTTTTCGAGAAAGCCGATCAGGATGTGATAGCGCAGGAGCGCGCTGCCCACGATCAGCAGGAGGCCGAAGAGGACGAGACGAGTCACCAGGCTGCAATGGATGCGCTTGAGCTTCATTCAGGGGTTTGCTGTTGTTGTTATTCCTCGGAGCGCCCGTGTTGTCCACTTCCCTCAAATCGATTCGGAAGTCGCTCCAAGCCAACATTGTGCCACTGCAACGTTGCGATTGTTGGCTTTTTTTACGCTTGTTTCCATGCCGCAATCCATGTCTGGCGCGGGTTCGCGGCCAGACAAGGGTGTGATGATCCGTCAGTTTTCCGGCAGGAAGCGGCTGTGTCCGATCAGGCCGGCTCAGCGTGCTCCACCATCAGCTGCACCGTGGTTTTGCCGTTGTACTCATTGGCATCGAGCCGGAAGGCAACCTGGGCGTGATCGGGCAGGGCATCGGTATGGCCGAACCAGATGGCATCGTACTTGCGGCCCCCCTTTTCCAGCTGCAGCTTGAGGTGCTTTTCCTTCAGGATGCGCTGGCTGAGTACGCGGAAATGGTCGCAGAACACCGGCGGGGCGAAGCCCTGGCCCCAGACCTGCTGGTCCATCAGGGTGATGAATTCGACCGAGTAATAGCTGTCCTCCAGTTCACCATCAGTCTCGATGACACGTTCCAGCTGGTTCTGCGTGAGCCAGTCGCGGCCGACCGCCTCAAAGGCCTGGGAGAAGGCATCGAAGGCGTCGGCATGGATGGTCAATCCGGCCGCCATGGCGTGGCCGCCGAACTTGGTCATCACCGAAGGCGCGTGCTTGGATACCAGGTCCAGCGCGTCGCGCAGGTGGAAGCCGGCAATCGAGCGGCCCGAGCCCTTGATGAAACCTTCATCGCCGGGCGCGAAGGTGATCGTGGGGCGGTAGAACTTGTCTTTCAGGCGCGAGGCCACGATGCCGATCACGCCCTGGTGCCAGGAGGGATCAAAGATGGCGATGGTACGGCGGTCGGCCGGATTGAAATCGTCCAGCAGCAGCAGGGCGGTGTCCTGCATGCCGGCCTCGATGTCGCGCCGTTCGCGGTTGATGGCATCGAGTTGCTGGGCGATGGCCCAGGCCCGGCCTTCGTCATCGGTAGTGAGGCATTCGATGCCCAGCGACATGTCGGCCAGGCGGCCGGCTGCGTTCAGGCGCGGGCCCACGGCAAAGCCGAGGTCGAACGGGGTGGCGCGGCGGGCTTCACGGCCGGCGGCGCGGAACAGGGCGGCGATGCCGGGATGCATCTTGCCGCTGCGCATGCGCTTCAAGCCTTGGGCCACCAGGATGCGGTTGTTGGCATCGAGCTTGACCACGTCGGCCACCGTGCCCAGGGCCACCAGGTCCAGCAGGCTGTCCAGGCGCGGCTGGGTCTGGGCATCGAACAGGCCGCGCTTGCGCATCTCGGCGCGCAAGGCCAGCAGCACGTAGAACATCACCCCCACGCCCGCCAGGTTCTTGCTGGGGAAGCCGCACTGCGGCTGGTTGGGGTTGACGATCACGCGTGCGTCCGGCAGGGCGTCGCCCGGCAGGTGGTGGTCGGTCACGACGACGTCGATGCCGCGCCGCTTGGCTTCGGCCACGCCGTCGATGCTGGCGATGCCGTTGTCGACGGTGACGATGATGTCGGGATTCTTCTCGCGCACGGTCAGTTCGACGATCTCGGGCGTGAGGCCATAACCGTATTCGAAGCGGTTGGGCACGATGTAGTCCACCTGCGCGCCCAGCAGGCGCAGGCCGCGCAGGCCGACGGCACAGGCGGTAGCACCGTCGCAGTCGTAGTCGGCGACGATGACCAGCTTCTTGCGCTCGGCGATGGCGTCGGCCAGGTAAATGGCGGCCGCCTCGATATGCAGCAAGCCGGAAGGCGCAATCAGGGCATTGAGCTCGCTGGCCAGTTCGCGCGCAGTGGACAGCCCGCGCGCCGCGTAGACCCGCGCCAGCACCGGATGCACGCCTTCGGCGATCAGTTGCTCGGCTTGGGAAATGTCATAGGAACGGGTGGTGACGCGAATCATGCCGACAGCCCCGAAAGTGAAGCTTTACGCCAGAACCGGCGCAGTGCGCCCCGCGTGACCGCCACTTCCTGGCTGCGGTCAGCGCCGGTCAGGATCAGGTTCAGCGATTCCAGGCTGCCGGCCTTGAGCGACACCAGCAAGGGCGCCAGCCAGTCGCGATCCAGGTGTTCCAGATGCTGCAGCCACAGGCCCCATTCCTCGGCCAGTGCCGCTTCGGCCAGCGCATCCAGTACCAGCAGGCGATGGCCACTGCCTTGGGCTACTTGGGCCGCACCACCGTCGGCGCGCTCTTCGCCGAAGGCGCGCAGCCAGCCGCGCAGGCCGAAGCGGGCGGCGTAAGTGGCGTCGGCGCGTACGCCAGCATCGGCTCCACCCCAGATCCAGATCGAATTGATGGCCTTCTGGCCGCGCATTTCGCGCTGTTCATTGAGCGACTCGGCAAACCACTGCATCTGCACTTCGTTCTGCAGCTTGCGCCAGGCCAGTTCGCCCGGTCCTTCCGGCATCCAGATGTCGACGTTGCGCCCGCTCGCGGCCGAGGGCGTGGAGGTGCGCAGCCCGGCCCAGGCGTCGGCCCGGATGAACCAGGTGCGGGCATCGCCATAGACCAGCTCATGGCCGATCTCGGTGAACAGGGGCAGGGCGGCGGCAAACAGGCGGCGCGATTCATCCTCTTCCAACTGCAGCTGGCCGATGTCGGTCAGCACCAGGTGGTCGCGCGCCACGTGGATGTGGGCCGGATGCAGCACGAACCAGTGACCGGCCGCAGGCGCGTGGCCCAGGCGCTGCATCAGGGCGCTGGCGGCAGCGGGGCTGGAATCCTGGGGCGCAGGCGGCAGGCCGAAGCGCCGGGCCAGCCAGTGCTCATGGGGCAGGGCGCGCGAAAACGGGTCATGCGCCTGGCGTGGCGCAGCCTTGCCACGGCCCAGCAGCATGGCCAGGGCCGGTGCCTGGCTCTGGCGCAACAGGTCGCGCGCCAGTTCAGCCGGGGGCAGGGCAAAGGGAATGAGGATGTCGAGTTGATTCATGGGGCGCTATTTTAGCGGCTGGCGCGCCGCTTGGCCCCGGTTGCCTGAACAAGGCTTCACTTCAAAGCGGGGTCAGCCATTGTTCCAGGCCTTTTTTGCACGCTGGCGCACCAGCATGCGCACGCTGTCGGGCATGGGCGTGCGCGCGCCATTGGTCTCGGCCGAGAACCACAGGCTGTCTTCGAAGAACGGCAGCATGCGCGGCGTGATGAAGCGGCTGCGGATGCCGTTGACGTGGCGGTCCCCCTGCGCGGTTTGCTGGGTGATGTAGAAGCGCTGCGGCACCACCAGGTGTAGATACTCCTTGGCGCGCGTCATGGCCACGTACAGCAGGCGCCGCTCCTCGGCGATCTCGGCCTCGCTGCCGGTGGCCAGGTCCGACGGGATGCAGCCATCGACCACGTTGAGCACGTGGACCGAGCGCCATTCCTGGCCCTTGGCGGAGTGGATGGTGGAGAGTGTCAGGTAATCCTCGTCGCGGTAGGGCGGAGCGGAGAAGTCGCTGCTGGCTTCGGGCGGATCCAGCGTCAGTTCGGTCAGGAATTTCTCGCGCGAGGCATAGCCATTGGCCAGCGCGGTCAGTTGCTCGATGTCGGCAGCGCGGGCGTCGGCGTCTTCATAGCGCTGCTCCAGGTGCGGCAGATACCAGTCGCGCGCGGCCTGGATGTCGGTCGGCCAGCTGGCACTGGCGCGGCGCATCAGGTCGTAGGTGTCGGCAAAGGCCTGCCATTGCAGGGCGATACTGGCGGGTGCGCCGAAGTTCAGCAGCGCATCGGCCGGGTCGCTGGCGGCGGCCATGAGGTCCAGTACCTTCCTGGCCGTAGCGGGACCGACCCCGGGAATCAGTTGCAGCGCCCGGAAGCCCGCCATGCGCCCGCTGGGATTGTGCGCCAGGCGCAGCAGCGAGAGCAGGTCCTTGATGTGGGTGCTTTCCAGGAATTTGAGTCCGCCGAACTTCACGAAGGGGATGTTGCGCCGGACCAGCTCCAGTTCCAACGCCGCGCTGTGGGTGGCGGTACGAAACAGCACCGCCTGGGATTTCAGGGTGAGCCCTTCTTCACGATGCGCCAGGATGCGGTTGGCGACCCAGCGCGCCTGTTCGGCCTCATCCGGGATGACCACCAGTTGCGGCTTCTGTGAGGACGGCTTGTCGCTCCAGAGCTGCTTGACGTGCCGTTCCGGCGCATCGGCGATGACGGCGTTGGAGGCCTGCAGGATGGGCTGCGTGGAGCGGTAATTCTGTTCCAGCGTCAACAGCCGCGCCGGCTGGGTGAACAGCTCGGGAAAATCGAGGATGTTGCGCACCGTCGCGCCCCGGAAGGAATAGATGGACTGGGCATCGTCACCCACGGCGGTCACGCCGGCGCCATCGGGCTTCATCCGTTGCAGGATCTCGGCTTGCAGGCGGTTGGTGTCCTGGTACTCATCCACCAGCACATGATCGAAGCGTGCACCGACCGATTGCGCAATCTCGCGGTCGGAGAGCATGTCGGCCCAGAACAGCAGCAGGTCGTCGTAATCGAGCACGTGCTGTGCTTCCTTGGCCTCGACATAGCGGGTAAAAAGTTCGCCCAGCAGCCTCTCCCATTCCCGGCACCAGGGGAATTGTGTCTGCAGCACGGTGCCCAGGTCTTGCCGGGTATTGACCGCACGTGAATAAATCGACAGGCAAGTGCCCTTCAGCGGAAAACGCTTGTCGTTAGAGGACAGCCCCATCTCGTGGCGCAGCAGTCCGATCAGGTCTTCGGAATCGCCGCGATCCTGGATGGTGAAGTCTTCTTCCAGGCCGATGACGGCCGCGTACTCGCGCAACAGCCGCGCGCCGATGGCATGGAAGGTGCCTGACCAGGGCAGTTGCGGCGGGCTGTCGGTGGCCGCCAGCCCCAGCACCTGGCGGATCACCTGGCCCACGCGCCGGCCCATGTCGGCCGCCGCCCGGCGCGAGAAGGTCAGCAGCAGGATGCGTTGCGGGTCGGCCCCGTCGAGGATCAGCCTGGCCACCCGGTGCGCCAGGGTATTGGTCTTGCCCGAACCGGCACCGGCCACGATGAGCAGCGGCGGCTGCTGTGCTGCCGGCAAGGCGCTGCCATGCTCGACCGCCTCGCGCTGCTGTGCGTTCAGGCACGCAAACGGGTCGCGCTCGCCGGTGGGCGGGCTGCTGGTGTCGGGGACGTCCTGGGCGAGTTCGGGTGGCATGGTGCGGGGAAATTCATATCGGCGATGGCTGGGCAAGGATGTACTGTATATATAACCAGTCCCCGATGCAACATCAGGCACATCCACTATATGAAACATCTTGGCGCGAACCTCTGCCGTAGAAGTGAATCTACAGGCTTCACGGCAGACGACCGACGGGTCCGGCGCGAGTATGGAGCAGATGGCCAGGGATGGGCCATGACTGCAAACTGTGGCAAACTTCGCGCTTTGTCTTCGCCCGTGTTGGCGTGCGGCCAGAGGATTGCGTCCCGGAACCGGGAGGCGAGGCCACTGGCAGCACATTGTGCAGGCCCTCTCCCGGAGCAATTTTGAGTCTGATTAAAAACCTGCCGTTCGAATGGCTGGTCGGCATCCGCTACACGCGGGCCGGCAAGCGCAGCGGCCGCAACAGTTTCATTTCCTTCATTTCCCTCATTTCCATGGCCGGCATCGCGCTGGGCGTGGCTGCCCTGATCGTGGTGCTGTCGGTCATGAATGGTTTCCAGAAGGAAGTGCGTGACCGCATGCTTTCCGTGCTGGCCCACATCGAAGTCTTCGATGCCTCCGGCTCCATGAAGGACTGGCAGGCGGTGGCCAAGCAGACCTTCCAGAACCCCGAGGTGCTGGGCGCTGCGCCCTATGTATCAGGCCAGGCCATGATGACGCGTGACGACAACCTGCGTGGCGTGCTGGTGCGCGGCGTGCTGCCCGAGGAAGAGCCCAAGGTCTCGGACGTGGCCAAGCAGGTCAAGCAGGGCAGTTTCGATTCCCTGAAACCCGGCGAATTCAACATCGTCATCGGCGGCGAGCTGGCGCGCGGCATGCGCGTGGGCCTGGGCGACAAGGTCACGGTGATCGTGCCGCAAGGGCAGGTGACCCCGGCCGGCGTCTTGCCGCGCCTGAAGCAATTCACGGTGACCGGGATCTTCGAAGCCGGCCATTATGAATTCGATTCGTCGCTGGCCTTCATCCAGCTGCAGGATGCCGAGACCCTGTTCCGTATGGATGCCCCCACCGGCGTGCGCCTGCGCATCCGCGACATGCTGCAGGCCCCGGAAGTGACCCAGCAGCTGGCGCGCACCCTGAGCGGCGACCTGTACCTGCGCGACTGGTCGCAGCAGAACAGCAACTGGTTCGCGGCCGTCAAGACCGAAAAGCGCATGATGTTCATCATCCTCGCGCTCATCATTGCGGTGGCGGCCTTCAACCTGGTGTCCACGCTGGTGATGACGGTCACCGACAAGCAGGCTGACATCGCCATCCTGCGCACGCTGGGGGCTTCTCCCGCCTCCATCATGAAGATTTTTGTCATCCAGGGGGCCCTGGTGGGCCTGGTTGGTACTGCCATCGGCGTCGGCCTGGGGGTGGTGGTGGCACTCAATATCGACGTGCTGGTACCGGCCATCGAGCGGGCTTTCCACGTACAGTTCCTGCCCAAGAGCATCTACGTGATTTCTGAATTGCCATCCGAACTGATCTGGTCGGACGTCTATACCATCGGCGGTCTGGCCGTGGTGCTGGCCTTCCTGGCTACCTTGTATCCGAGCTGGGCAGCGGCCCGTGTCAAACCGGCGGAGGCGCTGCGCTATGAATAACAACGATCCGATCAAGAATCGCCAGGCCGTGCTGTCGTCGCGCGGCCTGGGCAAGACCTTCACTCAGGGCAAGTATTCGGTGAAGGTATTGGGTAATGTCGATATCGACGTCTACCATGGTGAGCAAGTCGCCATCGTCGGTGCCTCGGGCTCCGGCAAGTCGACTTTGCTGCACCTGCTGGGCGGGCTCGATACGCCCAGCACCGGCACCGTCAGCCTGCTGGGCAAGGATTTCGCCAGCCTGGGCGAGAGCGAGCGTGGCACGCTGCGCAACCAGTCGCTGGGCTTTGTCTACCAGTTCCACCATCTGCTGCCGGAATTCTCGGCGCTGGACAACGTGGCCATGCCGCTGATGATTCGCCGCGTCAAGCGGGCCGAAGCGCAGGAGCAGGCGCGCGAGATGCTGGACAAGGTCGGCCTGGCGCAGCGCGTGACGCACGTGCCGGGTGAGCTTTCCGGTGGCGAACGCCAGCGCGTGGCCCTGGCGCGCGCGCTGGTGACGCGTCCGGCCTGCGTGCTGGCCGATGAACCGACCGGCAACCTGGACCGCAGCACGGCCGACCGCACCTTCGAGCTGATGATCGAACTCTCGCGCACGCTGGGCACGGCCTTCGTGATCGTGACCCACGACATCGAACTGGCAGGCCGCTGCGCGCGCGTATTGCGCTTGTCCGACCAGGGCCTGAAAGTGGCCGGTCAGCAGCCTTGATGCATTCCGGGTAAGCTATCGCCTTTGACGCCGCCGTCTTGATACAAGACGGCGGTCTGCTTTTGAAGACACGAATACCTGTACAGACGGAAACTGGAGCAAGACAATGAACACCCGCCAATGGCTAGAGACCCTGGTCGCCTTCGATACCACCAGCCGCAATTCCAACCTGGAACTCATCACCACCGTGCGTGACAGCCTGGAAAAGCAGGGCATCTCCTCCTGGCTGGCGCACAACAAGGAGCAGACCAAGGCCAACCTGTTCGCCACCTTGCCCGCGACCGCCGGCCCCCATGCCGGCAGCACCGAAGGCGGCATCGTGCTCTCCGGCCATACCGACGTGGTGCCGGTGGATGGCCAGAAATGGGATACCGACCCCTTCAAGCTGACCGAGAAGGATGGCAGCCTGTTCGGTCGCGGTACCTGCGACATGAAGGGTTTCATCGCCACTTCGCTGGCCTTGGTGCCTGAATTCCTGGCCATGCCGCGTGTAAAGCCGATTCACCTGGCGTTCTCTTATGATGAAGAAATCGGCTGCATCGGCGCGCCCGTGATGCTGGAAGAAATCGTCAAGCGCGGCATCAAGGTCGATGGCTGCGTGGTGGGTGAGCCCACCAGCATGAACGTGGTGGTGGCGCACAAGGGCATCAACGTGTTTGCCTGCAAGGTGCACGGCAAGTCTGCGCACTCTTCGCTGACCCCGCAGGGCTGCAACGCCATCGAGCACGCCGCACGCCTGATCTGCGCCATCCGCGATTTCGCCGATGGCTACAAGGCCAATGGCCCGTATGACCAATTCTTCGATGTGCCCTTCAGCACCATGACCACCAATCAGATCCGGGGCGGCATCGCGGTCAACACGATTCCCGAGCTATGTGAATTTACTTACGAATTCCGCAACCTGCCCGGCATGAGCGTGGCCGACATCCAGGCGCAGATCGACAAGTACATCGCCGAGGTCCTGCTGCCCAAGATGCGCAGCGAATTCCCGGAGGCCCGCGTGGAGATCGACAACTTCGCCGGCAGCCCGGCGCTGGAAGCGGTCGAGCAGGCGGCCATCACCGAGCTGGTGCGCGCCCTGACGGGGGATCGTGAAACCCGCAAGGTGGCGTATGGCACCGAGGCCGGCCTGTTCCAGCAGATCGGCATCCCGACCATCGTCTGCGGTCCTGGCGACATCGGCAATGCCCACAAGCCCAACGAGTTCGTGACACTGTCGCAGATGGAACGCTGCGAGCACTTCCTGCGCAAGCTGGGCAAGTCGCTGCAGCCGGCCTGATCAAGCCTGATCGGTGCGCCCGGGTAGCGTGCGAGATGAAGGACGCGAGCGATCGCGTCCTTTTTTCATGTCCGCGCGTGAAGGATCTGGAATTTCTTTACCATTGTTAATTACTGCAAGAGGGCGTTAGACGGTAAACTGCGCGGGTTGAAGCCGGTTCAAACCGGCTATGCTGTTCAAACAACAAGACGCTTCGGGGGAAGCGAGCCGCATCAGCAGCCTGGCTGAATCATGCGATCGCGGCCCCTGCGGCGGGTGTCGTTATCCGGAACCGCTGCCCTGAGGCCGGTCTTCCGATTTTCGCCAAGCCAGCACATGTGGGTCGATACGCACTGCCATCTCGACGCCGGGGAATTCGGCGACCGTTCCGCTGCCGTGGCCGCCGAGGCTGCGCAGGCCGGCGTGCGCGCCATCGTCATTCCCGCCATCGCCAAAGTGAACTTCAAGGAAGTCGGACGGCTCGCGCGCGAAGTCGGCAATGCCGTCTATGCGCTGGGCATTCATCCGCTTTACGTCCCCACTGCCAAGGAATCCGATCTGGAGATCTTGCGTACGGCCATCGGCGAGGCGCTGGACGATCCGTTGTTCGTGGGGATCGGTGAGATCGGGCTGGATTTCTTCGTGCCGGCCCTGAAAGAAGCGCCGCTGCGCGAGAAGCAGGAATTCTTCTTTGCCGAGCAGCTCAAGCTGGCACGCGACTTCGACCTGCCGGTGCTGCTGCATGTGCGGCGTTCGCAGGACATCATCCTCAAATACCTGCGCCGCATCCGCGTGCCTGGCGGCATCGCGCATGCCTTCAATGGCAGCGACCAGCAGGCCCGGGCCTTCGTGGAGCTGGGGCTGCACCTGGGATTTGGCGGCGCCATGACTTTCCCGCGTTCGCTGCAGATCCGCCGGCTGGCGACCGAATTGCCCTTGTCCTCGATCGTGCTGGAAACCGACGCGCCGGATATTTCGCCGGCCTGGCGGCATCCCGGCATCAATACCCCGGACCAGATCCCGCGCATCGGTGAAGTCCTGGCCGAGCTGCGTCAGCTGCCGCTGCAGGAGATCGCCGCCGCCACCAGCGCCAATGCCCGGGCCGCGTTGCCGCGCCTGGCGCATGCAGGATTGCCACTCTGATGCGCGCGCTGATCATCGGGTTTGCCATCGGCGTGGGATTGCTGCAGGTGCAGGGCCAGTTGCCGGGCACCGAATGGGTTGCGGTCGGGCTGGTGCTGGCGCTCTTGCTGGGTTTGACGGCCTGGAAGTTCTGGCAGCCCTGGCTGCGGGTGCCCCTGTTGCTGACCTGTGGTGCCTGGCTGGGCTTTCTGTGGGCGGCTTCCTTTGCCCAGTATTACCTCGATCAGGAGCTCCCCAAAGCCTGGGAAGGACGTGATATCACCGTCATCGGTACCGTCGCGGATTTGCCCGCGCATACCGAGCAGGGCGTGCGCTTCCGTTTCGATGTGGAGCAGGTGGTGGTACAGGGGGGCGTGAAGCCGCCGGTGCCGCCCCGGCTGGCGCTGTCCTGGTACGGTAACCAGCGCTACCAGCAGCCCTCCGAGGATGGCGAGCAGGCCGCGCCGCCCAGGATGGCCGTGCCCGACCTGCGGCCGGGTGAGCGCTGGCGCTTGCAGGTGCGGCTCAAGCGTCCGCATGGCAATGCCAATCCGGATGGCTTTGATTATGAATTGTGGCTGCTGCAGGACGATGTGCGGGCTACCGGCTACGTGGTCGGCCGTCCGGCAGCGGCCGGGGCAGCGCTGACGGCGCTCAACCGGCGTGTTGACGACTTCGTCTGGACGCCTTCCCATATGATCGACAGCGCCCGCGGCTGGCTGCGCGACCGCATCTACTCGGCGCTGCCCGGCGCCCCTTATGCCGGGGTGATCGCGGCGCTGGTCATGGGCGACCAGCGCGGCATCAACCAGGCGGACTGGACCGTGTTCAATCGCACCGGCATCGGCCATCTGATGGCCATCTCCGGCCTGCACATCACCATGCTGGCTGCCTTGTGTGGCGGTCTGGCAAGCTGGCTGTGGCGGCGCTCCTTCTTCACGGGGGCGCAATTGCCGCTGCGGCTGCCGGCCCAGAAGGTGGCGGTGATCGTCGGGATGGGGGCGGCGTTCATCTACGTGTTGCTGGCCGGGTTCGGGGTGCCGGCGCAGCGCACGCTGTACATGCTGATCGTGGTCGGGATCGCTTTCTGGCGCGGCCGCATCGTGCGCGTCTCGGTGGTGCAGTGCCTGGCCTTGGCGCTGGTCTTGCTGCTGGATCCCTGGGCGGTGCTGTGGCCGGGCTTCTGGCTTTCCTTCGGTGCGGTGGCCTTGTTGCTGTATGGCTCGGTCGGGCGCATGCAGCCGCCGCAGGCCATGGCCGCTGCCGCTTCGCACAAGCACTGGTGGTCGGCGCTGCTGCAGCGGATCAAGCAAGCCGGTTATGCCCAATACGTCGTCACGCTGGGACTGGTGCCGCTGACGGTGCTCTTGTTCGGACAATATTCGCTGGTCAGCCCGATTGCCAATGCGGTGGCCATTCCGCTGGTCTCGCTGGTGATCACGCCGCTGGCGCTGCTGGGCAGCATCCTGCCGGCCGTGCTCGCGCAATTCGTGCTGCAGGTGCCGCATCAACTGCTGGTCTGGCTGGCCGAATTCCTGCAGGGGCTCAATGCCATGCCCTGGGCCGTGTGGCAAACGCCGCTGCCCAGCACCTGGATGTTTGCGCTGGCCCTGGGCGGAACCCTGCTGGTGCTGGCACCGCGCGGCTGGCCGGTGCGCTGGCTGGGCCTGTTCGGCTGGTTGCCTTTGCTGCTCAATGCCCCGGTAGCGCCGGCGGAAGGAAGCATGCGTGTGACTGCCTTCGACGTCGGGCAGGGGATGGCGGTGCTGGTGGAGACGCCGGGCCATCGCCTGCTCTACGACACAGGCCCGTATTACACGGCCGAGTCGGACGGGGCCACGCGGGTGATCCTGCCCTACCTGCGTGCGCGCGGGATCGACCATCTGGATCGCGTGGTGATTTCACACAATGACAACGATCATTCCGGCGGGGCGGTATCGCTCTTCAGGCATTTGCCGGTTGACAGCGTCTATTCTTCGCTGTCGCCGGACAGCCCGATCCTGCGCGCCGCCCCCGAGCACACGCGCTGCCAGGCCGGACAATCCTGGAACTGGGATGGCATCGGCTTTACCGTGCTGCATCCGGATGCAGCCAGCTATGACAGCGACAAATGGCGGCCGAATGCCCGCAGTTGCGTGCTGAAGGTGCAGATCGGACGGCAATCGGTCCTGCTGGCCGGGGATATCGAGGCGGTGCAGGAAGATGAGCTGGTGAGCGGGCCGCTGGCCGACCGCTTGCCCTCCACGGTGTTGCTGGCTCCGCATCATGGCAGCGGTACTTCGTCCACCGACCCTTTCCTGCGCGCGGTGCGGCCGGAACTGGCGGTGTTCCAGGTCGGCTATCGCAACCGTTTCAATCATCCCAAGCCGGAAGTCTATGAACGTTATGGCCGACTCGGCATTCGCCGCCTGCGCACTGACGAAACCGGCGCGCTGACCATGACCTTGGGCGACCAGTTGCAGGTGGAGCAATACCGCAAGCAGCACGCGCGTTACTGGTACGAGCAGTGATGCCCTTGGGCGGGGTCGGTCCTGCCTGATCCTTCATTTCGCGATGCGGGAAAATAGCACGCTCGCGGCGCTGGCCGTTTTGCTATGCTGCGGCCATTGCCCAGCCTGTGCCTTTCCATGAGCCATCCGATTCTTCATTTCGCCCACGCCAACAGCTATCCGGCGGGGACTTACGGCATGTTCTTCGAGCAGCTGCGCGCCCATTACGATGTGCGTGCCTTGCCGATCCACGCCCACAATCCGCGCTTCCCGGTCGATGACGGCTGGCGTACCCTGGCCCGCGAGCTGCGCGAGGAGCTGGAGCGCAGCTACACCGAACCGGTGATCCTGGTCGGCCATTCCATGGGCGGTATCCTGGCGCTGATGGCTGCGCGCAAGCGGCCTGCGCTGGTGCGCTGCGTGGTGCTGCTGGATTCGCCCATCGTGGCTGGCTGGCGTGCGCACCTGCTGCGTCTGGCTAAGATCCTCAAATACGAGAGCCGCCATTCGCCCTCGGTGGCCTCGGCGCGCCGCCGCGACAACTGGCCCGACATGGAAGCGGCTTATCAGCATTACGCGGCCAAGTCCCTGTTTGCTGCGTGGCCGCAGCAGGTGCTGCGCGACTACGTGCAGCATGGGCTGGTGCCCCAGCCGGGCGGGGGCGTCAGGCTGCGCTTCTCGAGGGAGACCGAAACGGCGGTCTACCGCACCATTCCGCATCACCTCGGGCGTCTGGCGCGCCAGACCTATCCGGTGCCGGTGGGCTTCGTCGGTGGCGTCGATTCGGTCGAGTGCCGCCTGGCCGGACTGGACGCCACGCGCCGGCTGGTCGGACCGAATTTCCTGCAGATCGCCGGAGGGCACCTGTTCCCGATGGAGTCGCCGGTGGAGGCGGCCCAAGCCACGCACGCCATGATCGGGCAGCTGTTGCAGGGCAGGGGGCTTCAGGTTAAATAGCGCGGAGATGAACCAATCTGCCGGGATGATGGTCAAGAAGCCATTCCCGGCGGCCGGGCATGTTTTCCTGCTGCAAGTTTGTCGATGGCGAGACACTAATCGCAAGCAGGCTTAAAAAACGAGCCGGTTTTGGGGTATAATTTGAATTTCCCGCATGTGCCGTTCGGCACTCATCTGTAATGACCAAGTTTGTATTTGTCACTGGCGGCGTCGTGTCTTCCCTGGGTAAAGGGATTGCCGCCGCGTCCCTCGCTGCGATCCTCGAATCGCGCGGCCTCAAAGTCACCCTCCTGAAGCTCGATCCCTACATCAACGTCGACCCCGGCACGATGAGCCCGTTGCAGCACGGTGAAGTGTTCGTCACCGATGACGGCGCCGAAACCGACCTCGACCTGGGCCACTACGAGCGTTTCATCTCGGCCAAGATGAAGAAGGTGAACAATTTCACCACCGGCCAGGTGTATGAATCGGTGATCCGCAAGGAACGCCGTGGCGAATACCTGGGCAAGACCGTCCAGGTGATCCCGCACATTACCAACGAGATCCAGGAATTCATCCATCGTGGTGCCGAAGGTTTCGAAGTGGCGCTGGTGGAAATCGGCGGTACCGTCGGTGACATCGAGTCGCTGCCCTTCCTGGAAGCTGCGCGCCAGCTGAGCCTGCGCTCCGGCCGCAACGCCACCGCCTTCGTCCACCTGACCCTGGTGCCGTTCCTGGCCTCGGCCGGCGAACTCAAGACCAAGCCCACCCAGCACAGCGTGCAGAAGCTGCGCGAGATCGGCATTTCGCCCGACGCGCTGCTGTGCCGTGCCGACCGCCGCATTCCTGACGACGAACGCGACAAGATCTCGCTGTTCTCCAACGTCGCCGCCGACGCCGTCATTTCGGTGTGGGATGCCGATAGCATCTACAAGATTCCGCAGATGCTGCACGACCAGGGTTTGGATACCATCATCTGCGAAAAGCTGGGCCTGTCGCCCAAGCCGGCCGATCTGTCAATGTGGGACAAGCTGATCGATGCGCAGAACAATCCTTCGCACGAAGTCACCATCGGCATGGTCGGCAAGTATGTCGACCTGACCGAGTCCTACAAGTCCCTGACCGAAGCGCTGCGCCACGCCGGCATCCATACCGGCAGCCGCGTCAACATCGAGTATCTGGATTCGGAAGAGATCGAAGCCAACGGCACCGACAGCCTGAACAAGTACGATGCCATCCTGGTGCCGGGCGGCTTCGGCAAGCGCGGCGTGGAAGGCAAGATTGCCGCCGCCCGCTACGCCCGTGAGAACAAGGTTCCGTATCTGGGCATCTGCTTGGGCATGCAAGTGGCCCTGCTGGAATACGCGCGCAACAAGGCCGGCCTGTCCAAGGCCAACTCGACCGAGTTCGATCCGGATACCGAGCAACCGGTGGTGGCCCTGATCGACGAATGGCAGAACCATGATGGCAAGGTCGAGCGTCGCGATGCCAATTCCGACCTGGGCGGCACCATGCGCCTGGGCGCGCAGACCTGTGCGGTCAAGCCGGGTACCCTGGCGGCAGAGATCTATGGCGACAGCGTGACCGAGCGTCACCGCCATCGCTATGAAGCCAACAACTTCTACCTGACCCGTGTGGAAGAAGCCGGCATGGTGGTTTCGGCCCGTACCCCGACCGAAGACCTGTGCGAAATCATGGAACTGCCGCGCACCGGCGAGAACGCTCACCCGTTCTACATCGGCGTGCAATATCACCCGGAGTTCAAGTCCACCCCGCGTGATGGCCATCCGCTGTTCATTTCCTACATCCGTGCAGCCCTGGCGCATCACGCCGAGTTGCAGCAGGATGCCGCTGCAAAGGGCAAAGCATGAAACTGTGCGGTTTTGATGTCGGTCTGGAACACCCGTTCTTCCTGATCGCCGGCACCTGCGTGATCGAGTCCGAGCAGATGGCGCTCGACACCGCCGGTACCCTGAAGGAGATCACGACGGAACTGGGTATCCCGTTCATCTACAAGTCGTCCTTCGACAAGGCCAACCGTTCTTCGGGTACCTCGTTCCGTGGCCTGGGCATGGAGAAGGGTCTGGAGATCCTGGCCAAGGTCAAGAAGGAAATCGGTGTGCCGGTTCTCACCGACATCCACGAGATCGACGAGATCAAGCCCGTGGCCGCCGTGGTGGATGTGCTGCAGACGCCGGCCTTCCTGTGCCGCCAGACCGACTTCATCCGCGCCTGTGCGCAATCGGGCAAGCCGGTCAATATCAAGAAGGGCCAGTTCCTGGCACCGCACGACATGGTCAACGTCATCGACAAGGCCCGTGCTGCTGCCAAGGAAGCCGGGCTGCCGACCGACCAGTTCATGGCCTGCGAGCGCGGCGCTTCGTTCGGCTACAACAACCTGGTGTCCGATATGCGCAGCCTGGCCATCATGCGCGAAACCGGCGCTCCGGTGGTGTTTGATGCCACCCATTCGGTGCAGCTGCCGGGCGGGCAGGGCACGTCGTCAGGCGGTCAGCGCGAGTTCGTGCCGGTGCTGGCGCGCGCCGCCATTGCCGTCGGCATTTCGGGTGTGTTCATGGAAACCCACCCGAACCCCGCCGAAGCCAAGTCGGATGGTCCCAATGCCGTGCCACTGGCGCGCATGAAGGATTTGCTGGGCACGATGATCGATCTGGATCGCATCGTGAAGAAGGCAGGCTTCCTGGAAAACAATTTTTCCTGATGTGTGCATGAAACGGCTGCCGCCCGGCGGCCGTTTCATCATGGGCGCAACGCACGCTGACAGGGTGCGGCTGTCCCGGCCACCGGGCCTGCACCCGCCAACAATTTTTAAAACCTCGATGGAGATCTGGAATGAGTGCAATCGTTGATATTATCGGCCGCGAAGTGATCGACTCGCGTGGCAATCCGACCGTGGAATGCGACGTGCTGCTGGAATCCGGCGTGCTGGGCCGCGCTGCCGTGCCTTCGGGCGCCTCCACCGGTTCGCGCGAAGCGATCGAACTGCGCGACGGCGACAAGAGCCGCTACTTCGGCAAGGGCGTGCTGCAAGCCTGCGAAAACATCAACACCGAGATCTCGGAAGCCATCATGGGCCTGGACGCCAATGAGCAAGCCTTCCTGGATCGCACCCTGATCGACCTGGACGGCACCGAGAACAAGAGCCGCCTGGGTGCCAACGCCATGCTGGCCGTCTCGATGGCCGTGGCCAAGGCCGCTGCCGAAGAATCGGGCCTGCCCCTGTACCGTTACTTCGGTGGCAGCGGCTCCATGCAGATGCCGGTGCCGATGATGAACGTCATCAACGGCGGTGCCCACGCCGACAACAACCTGGATATCCAGGAATTCATGATCATCCCGGTCGGCGCACCGAGCTTCCGTGAAGCCCTGCGCTACGGCGCCGAGGTGTTCCACACCCTCAAGAAGATCCTGCACGACCGCGGCCTCGCCACCTCCGTCGGCGACGAAGGCGGCTTCGCCCCGAACGTCTCGAGCCACGAAGAAGCCATCAAGCTGATCATCGAAGCCATCGAGAAGGCCGGCTACGAGCCGGGCACCCAGATTGCCCTGGGCCTGGACTGCGCCGCTTCCGAGTACTACAAGGACGGCAACTATCACCTGGCCGGTGAAAACATGGTGCTGACCCCGGCGCAAAAGACCGGCCTGCTGGCATCCTGGTGCGACAAGTACCCGATCATCAGCATCGAAGACGGCATGGCCGAGAACGACTGGGCCGGCTGGAAGCTCTTGACCGAAACCCTGGGCAAGAAGGTGCAACTGGTGGGCGACGACCTGTTCGTCACCAACACCAAGATCCTCAAGGAAGGTATCGACAAGGGCATCGGCAACTCGATCCTCATCAAGATCAACCAGATCGGCACCCTGACCGAGACCTTCGCCGCCATCGAAATGGCCAAGCGCGCTGGCTACACCGCCGTGATCTCGCACCGTTCGGGCGAAACCGAAGACTCGACCATCGCCGATATCGCCGTGGGCATGAACGCCCTGCAGATCAAGACCGGCTCCATGTCGCGTTCGGATCGCATGGCCAAGTACAACCAGCTGCTGCGTATCGAAGAAGATCTGGGCGACATCGCCAGCTACCCCGGCCGCGCTGCGTTCTACAACCTGAAGTAAACAAGCTTGCGGTGCCGACCCTGAAGGCAGGCACCGCATCGAGAGCTCCCGGCTATGCGCCTGATCATCCTTTGCCTGTCCTTCCTGCTGGTCGTGATCCAGTATCCTCTTTGGCTGGGGAAGGGTGGCTGGTTCAAGGTCTGGGAGCTCGACCGCCAGGTTCAACTGGCACACAAGAAGAACGACGAACTCAAGGAACGCAACGCCAAGCTGTCCTCTGAAGTGGACGACCTGAAGCAGTCCAAGGGGGCCGTCGAGGAACGTGCACGCTTTGAGCTGGGCATGATCCGCCAGAACGAAATCTTCATTCAGCTGCTCGATGGCAGCTCCGGCAAGCCTGCGGCAGCCGTCAATCCGAATCCCTACATGCCTGGTTCCGGGCAGCCCAACAGTGTCTCCGTGCCGGCCAATGCGCCCGCCGCCGGTGGCCGTGTCGCCTCGCGCTGAGCACCTGCAGTTTTTTCCTTCACATGCGTCCTGATACCCCGCTGGTGTGGCTTGGCCTGAGCACCACGCCACTGGAACTGGTCTCCTTCGCGCTGGCCGTGATCACGGTCTGGCTCAATATTCGCCAGAATCACTGGGCATGGCTGTTTTCGATTCTCTCTTCGTTGTTGTACGCGGCCGTCTTCGCCGATGCGCGCCTCTATGGCGACGCCGGCTTGCAGTTCGTCTTCGTGGCAGTGTCAGTATGGGGCTGGACGCAGTGGCTGCGTGGCGGCGACCAGCACCAGGCTTTGCAGGTATCGCAGTTGGCCGCACGTGGCTGGGCAATCATGGCAGTCGCCTGGCTGGGCGGGTGGCTGCTGCTGTCCTGGTTCCTGCAGCGTTATACCGACACCGATGTGCCGCATATGGATGGCTTCCTCACGGCGGGCAGCCTGGTCGGGCAGTTCCTGTTGTCTCGGAAGAAGCTGGAAAACTGGCTGGTCTGGATCGCGGTGGACGTGCTCTACGTCGGCCTGTATCTCTACAAGCACCTGACGCTCACCGCCATCCTGTACGCACTGTTCGTGCTGATGGCGATGGCCGGCTGGCGCAGCTGGCAGCGTGCGCTGGCGGACATGCGGCGCTGAAGCGCCGGCAGCGGATCCCTTCAGTCCGGCGACGGCAGGCTGGGAGCGTCCGCCGGCGGATCGGCAAAGACGATGCGGTTCTTGCCGGCATTCTTTGCCTTGTACAGCGCCACGTCGGTGCGCTTGAGCAATTCGGCCTGGCTCTCGCCGGGATGATAGACCGACACGCCGGCACTGAAGGTAATCAGCAGGCGCTGGCTTTCATGCATGAAGATGCGCTTGGTCAGTTCGCGCTGTACGCGGGTGATGATCTGCACCGCATCCTGCGGGCTGGTCTCCGGCATGAGGATGACGAACTCTTCGCCGCCGAAACGCGCAATCACATCCAGCTTGCGCAAGGTTTCCCGGATCACCTGCACCAAGTGCACCAGCACTTCGTCGCCGGTGGCGTGACCATGCGTGTCATTGATGCGCTTGAAATCATCCAGGTCCAGCAAGGCCACACACAGTGGCGTTTCGCGGCGCAGGGCGTTGGCGATCTCGCGATCCAGGGATTCATCCATGCCGCGCCGGTTGAGGCTGCCCGTCAACTGGTCTTCGCGCACCAGTTCACCCATCTGCTGCAATTGCTGTTCCAGCGCCTGGATACGTTCTTCGGCTTTTTCCACTTCCTGGCGCGCATCGACCATGGCGTCGCGCGAGCGGGTGGCTTCTTCCTGGGCCTTCTGCGTCTCGGTCATGATTTCGCTGAGCACGCTGTTCAGATCGGCGATGTTGCCGGCCTGGCTGATCTGCTGCGAGAAGCCGCGAATGGTGCGCTGGTAGTTGTCGGTGGTGGAGACCATGGCCGAGAGCCGGTCCACGAAGGTCAGCATCATGTTCTTGACCACCACTTTTTCCTCGGACAGCGTGTTCTTCAGCAGGCCCTGCTTGTAGATCACTTCCTTGAGGTTCTTGGTGGCATCGGCCAGCGAGGTATTGCTGAGCGGACCGGCGATCAGGCTCTGTACGGTTTCGATCTGGCTCGACAGCCAGGAGCCTTGTTCCAGTAGCCCGTTGATGTTTTCCAGCAGCAGCTGGAACAGGCGCATCAGCAATTCCTGCTGCTGGGCCATGTCGTCGGTCTTGAGCTCGATCTGGAAGCTCAGCTGCTTGACGCGGGTGATGATCTCGTTCATCGCCTGCTCGGAGAACGCCATTTTGAGATCCTGGCCGCTGTTGCGCGACTCGTTGGCCAGTTCCGGTGCGGTCGAGAGCAGCGAGGGCAGGTTGAAGACCAGGATGCGGGCCAGCATTTCGCGCAGCATCTTCTCCTTGATGCTGTCGCGGATGAATTGCCGTTCCAGGTCGATCGGCACCAGTTCACCATGCGGCACGGCCGGTTTGGCCGGTACGATGGGTCGGCTCTGCCAGTTGGCGTCAGCGAACTCGATCAACTGGCGCTCGAACTCGGTCCAGTCGCCATTCTCGCGGGCGCGCACCAGGCGCGTGCCCAGCAATCCGTTTTCCCCTGGCTGGCGCGAGAGCTTGGTGGCGAAGGTACTCAGTACCGACTCGGCCGTCACGCCGGGCATGCCCCCCTGGATTTCCTCGTAGGCGATGCGATAGGCATCCGGGGTAGGCGAGATGCGACGCGCCCCAAGCCTCTGGAAAGCTTCTCGGGCGATCTCGACGGGCGTGAGCGTGGTCGGTTTCTTGGACATGCCGGCTGGTGACTGTATTGTTGGTGTGATTGTCTGTGTGCCACGGGGAATTTCCTACGGTATCGGCGCAGGCAGGCATTGCTTGAGCACGGCCTTCCACCCCGATCATCGTGCGGACGCACCCTGGTCTCCCCCCTCAGTTGCAGTCCGTTGCCGCTCGCCCGGAAGGGAGAGGCAAAAATGACAACTAATTGTACGTCAGCGCCTGTTCTCTGGATGCATTTAATAGGAGGAGAAAAGCCCCTTTCCAACTGGGAAGCCAGCGCTTCCCGCGTGACGGGAGCGTGGCGATGGCTTACTCGACCAGATTGTTCTTGAGTGCGTAGTGGGTGAGTTCCGCGTTGTGGCGCATCTTCATTTTGGCCAGCACGCGCGAGCGATACATGCTGATGGTCTTGACCGACAGCAGCAGTTCGCTGGCGATGTCGCTGACGGTCTTGCCGGAGGCGATCATGACCATGGTCTGGTATTCCCGGTCGGAGAGGGTTTCATGCAGCGGGGTGTCGTGGTCGAAGCCGATCTGGTTGGCCAGTTCCTGCGCCAGCGAGGGGCTCACGTACTTGCGCCCGGCCGCCGCCTGGCGGATGGCGGCCAGCAGCTCACCCGGGCTGGCCTGCTTGTTCAGGAAACCGGCGGCCCCCGCCTTGAGCGAGCGGATCGCGTATTGGTCTTCGCGATGGATGGACAGGATCAGCACCGGCAGGTCCGGCTGTTCCTTGCGGATCTGCTTGAGGATATCGATACCGCTGCGGTCGGGCAGCACGATGTCCAGCAACATGACATCGCCATTGCCTTCGCGGGCCAGCTTGATGGCCTCCAGCCCGTTGGCGGCATTGCCGGCCACGACGATGTCCTTGCTGCCGGCGCAGATCTGGCGCAGGCCTTCGCGCACGATGGCGTGGTCGTCGGCGATCAGGACCTTGATGGCGGCGGTGGATTTCTTGCTCATGGGCGGACGGCGACACTCCTCTGGAAGCCTTGCTGCATGCTGCTGAAGGCGAGGGCGTATTCTATAGCGTTCATTCAGTGTGCGACAGGTATGCAGATATGTACGCGAGAACCATGTCCTGCGCGCGCCTCCCATGCGGCGCTGCCGCCCAGGGCTGCGGCGCGCTGGCGCATGTTGGCCAGGCCATGGCCACGCCTGCCATCGCGCCCGGTAGCGGCGGGGTCGAAGCCACGGCCGTTGTCGTCGATGTGCAGATGCAGGCTGTCGCGGGTCTGCTCCACGCGAACCTCGACCTGACTGGCGGCAGCGTGTCTCGCAATATTGTTGAGTGCCTCCCGCAGGATGCGCAGCAGGCTCAGTACCAGGAAGTCGTCCTGTACTGCCAACTGATCCGTGGCCAGGAACCGGCAATCCACTCCGCTCTGGCGGCTGAAGTGGCGGCACTGCCAGCGCAGGGCATCGGCCAGGCCGAACTCGACGATGGGCGGATGCAGATCGTCAATGATGCGCTCCATGCCCTCGCGTGCCTGCTGCAGCAATTGCGCCGCGTAGTCGGCTTGGGGCAGGGCGGCATGGCGCTCCAAGGCCAGCTGTTCGCGCAACTGGCCCAGCGCCATGCCGATGCCGGTCAGCTGCGCGCCCAGCTCATCATGCAGATCGCGGGCGATGCGCGTGCGTTCTTCTTCACGTAGGCGAAAAGCGGCGGACAGGGCGGGGGCAGCTGGATCGGACATTCGGGGCGGATCAGGTCAACGGTGGTGAATATTCCTTCATAATAGCTGTGAGGGACCGGCTGGTCATCCATCCTGCATCAATAGCGTAGATGCGCCGTTGGCGTTCGGTGGCCGTGGCGTTCAGGACCCATGGGATGAAGAGGGAAGAAAAGCCGAATTTCTCGTCAGGCAAAAAAATTTCAAAAAGGGCCTTCCCAAACGGGAAAACATGCTGCTATAATTTTGTTTTTCGCGGCTGTAGCTCAGCTGGATAGAGTACTTGGCTACGAACCAAGGGGTCGTGGGTTCGATTCCTGCCAGCCGCACCAGATTTAAAGGGTCCATCGCAAGATGGACCCTTTTGTCTTTTCTGCTTCCGTTTTTGTTTTCCGGTGTCTTCTCTGTGGTGTCGCTCCGTGCGGCAGGCAGGGTGTCGTCGCAGGATCAGCCTGGTTCTGTTGTCACCGGAGGATGTTGCAGCCAGTAATTCACGGTCTGGTTGATCAGCAGCATGAACTCCCTTGCATCCACCGGTTTGACCAGATAGTCATTGGCCCCCGCTTCTCGCGAGCGGGTGGCGTCGGTTTCGTCGTAGGACGTGGCAAACATGATGACCGGCAGGGTCTGTGTATGTGGCTGGCTGCGCAGCATGTGCAGCAGGTCCAGGCCTTCCATGCGCGGCAGGCGGGGTTCCAGCAGGATCAGGCAGGGCAGGGTGTCGGGGTGGTGTTGTGCGTGCGGGCTGAACAGCGATTCCATGGCCCGTTCCGCATCTTCGAACCAGCCGAAGTCGCACTCCAGCTTGCTGCGCCAAAGGCTGAAGCGCGCCAGTTCCACCGACTCCGGACTGGGATCGACCATCAATATGCTGGGGCGAGACATGCGTTATGTGCGGGACTGGGTATTGTTTTTTGAATGTTGCATTTCTGATTTCCGGCAAGTTTGACATAGCAGGGTGCAGAAATCCATTATTGAATACGCTCGCCAAGCCCGGCAGCGCTTGAGTCTCCCCGATACGACGCATTCCGCCGCGAGCGCGCGTTACCGCAGTGAGCTTACGTGAGAATTACAACGCAAGCTTGATTGCCCCCTCCCGACGCCATTTGCCGTGCTCCTCGGCCTCGATACTGGATCATTCAATTTCTGAATGCCAGATATGCGTGAATAAAATCTCGCACTGCAGCATTTCTTCATTGCTGCTCGGCTATATTCCTGACAGCCGCGTCACAGGTTGAGACGAAATTACGTCGTAAACCGTCATCGCGTACGTGGCAGCGATGCTTCCGGTGCATCGCACAAAAAATCCAAAAAAATCAGGACAGGCATTCAACAAGGGGAGTGCAATGAAGGTGTCGCCACGACGAAACAGAAAGGCCTTGGTCATCGGGGGCGGGGCGCCCAATTCGACCTTGATCGCCGGGGCACTGGCGGCCTTCCTCGCGGAAGGGGTGGAGTTCGATGTCATCTCGGCCTCCGGTGCCGGGGTGCTCATGGGCTTGCTGGCGACCGCACCGCGCGACGCCGCGCCGCAGGACGCACTGATGCAATGGGCGGAAGTGGGTGTGGCCGACAGCATCTACAAGCTGTTCCCGGTCAACTACAAGGTCTTCAAAAAGCCGGGGGCGCAGGCGGAGAACTACCGCGATGCCATGCTGGCGCAATGGCAGCAGATGCCGGGCCTGGCCGCCTCGCCCTTCGCCGCCATGTTCAATCAACACTTCGCCGACGCCTCGGCCAAGTGGAATGACTGGATGCATCTGATGATGTCGGCCTTGTCACCTTCCGACCTGCATTCGGGCAGCCTGGGACTGTGCGCCCATCTTCCCTTCCTCGAGCAATCGATCGATTTTTCGGCGGTGCCGCAGATGCGCCCCGAGTTCTACATCAACGCCTACAACCTCGACCGCCACCAGATGCAGATCTGGAGCAAGGAGCAGATCACGGCGGCGCATGTGCGGGCCTCGCTGTCCTTTCCCTTCCTGTATGCACCCACCGAGATCGATGGCGAGCACTACATCGAAGGCGCGGCGCTCGATACGCTCAACTTCACGCCTTTCATCACCGATCCGGCCACCGGCGTGGCGCCGGCCGGTGAGGTCGATACCCTGGTGGTGCTGGACATCTTGGGCGAGGATCGCCTGATCCGCAAGCCGCGCAACCTGTATGACGCCTGGGTGCGTTCCATCATCACGCCGCTGGTCAAGATCTCCCAGACCGAGCAGCGTCTCTTCGAGCTGGAACACAACCGTGATCCCGCGACCGGCGCGCCGCTGCGCCAGGTGCTCAAGGTCGATCTGATGGCCGGAGTGCCGCAGGATCACTGGCCGCAGGTGCTGGACTGGTCCGCTTCCAACATGCAGCTGCTGTTCGGCGTGGGATATCGCGCCGGCGTCGACTTCTGTCGCCAGCACGGCGAGCTGCTGGGTGCCGTGGCGCAGGATGCGCCGCTGGCCGCGTAGGCGGGCGGGTTGGCCAGCGGGCCTGTTTCTTCATCTCCTTGTTTTGTTGTGTAGCTGAACCGGCGCGCTGCGGCGCGCTTTCCTTTCTCCGGTGAATTTTCCATCATGACCATTACCAAGCGCCTCATCCTCACTCTCTCGACAGCCCTGCTGGCGCTGCTGTTCGTCGGTGCCGACGGACTCTGGCAATTGCAGCGCGCCCAGCAGCGTCTGGAACTGATCCAGAACCGCATCATTCCGGGCATGGACAGCCTCAACCTGCTGAAGGGCTATCTGGCCGATTCACGCCTGGCCGGCTATCGCCTCTCGGTCTTTGCCAACCTGCCCGACAAGACCGCGTTGCAGAAGGCGGTCGATGCCTCCAACAAGGCGCTGGATGAGGAATTCGCCCACTATGAGCGCGATCTCATCTTCGATGAGAAGGACCGCGCCCTGATCCAGGCCGACAAGGCCAACATCGAGGCCTACCGCAAGGCTCTGGTGCCATTCTTCGCCGCGGCTTATGCCAATGACATGGACGGCGTGCGCGCCACGCTGCAGGCCGGGACACCGCTGGCGGTGTCGGCGGCTGCTGCCAAGAAGGGTTTCGACGACCACATTCTGGTGGGTCGCCAGATGATCGATACCGTCAAGCAGGAGAGCGATGCCGCCTATGCCTTCGCATTGCGCGCGATGATCGCCGTGATCGTGGTGGCGGTGCTGCTGACCGGCGTGCTGGGCATCCGCACCCTGCGCAGCGTCACGCGCAGCCTGGGCAAGATCCAGCAGACCTTCGAGCATGTCAGCCAGACGCTGGACCTGTCGCGTCCGGTGCCGGTGGAACGCATGGATGAAATCGGCCGCACCGCTGCTGCCTTCAACAAGCTGCTGGCCCGCATTGTCGATGTGGTGGCGACGACCCGTACCTCGACCGATTCGGTAACCGTGGCGGCGCGCCAGATTGCCGCCGGCAATGCCGACCTGTCGGCCCGTACCGAACAGCAGGCGGCAGCGCTGGAGGAAAGCGCGTCCAGCCTGGAGGAGCTGACCTCGGTGGTGCTCCAGAACACTCAGAACGCCCGTCAGGCCAATGAGCTGGCGCAATCGGCGTCGCACATCGCCTCGCAAGGCGGTGACGTGGTGCGCCAGGTCGTCGATACCATGAACTCCATCAATGCCTCCTCGCGCAAGATCGTCGACATCATTGCGGTCATCGATGGCATTGCCTTCCAGACCAATATCCTGGCGCTCAATGCGGCAGTGGAAGCGGCCCGTGCCGGAGAGCAGGGACGCGGTTTTGCCGTCGTTGCCTCTGAAGTTCGTTCGCTGGCGCAGCGCTCGGCCGCCGCTGCCAAGGAAATCAAGGAGCTGATCGACGACTCCGTGGACAAGGTCGGCAGCGGCAGCAAGCTGGTCGAGCAGGCGGGCGCCACCATGAGCGATATCGTCGATAGCGTGCAGCGCGTGACCCAGATCGTGGGCAACATCGCCGACGCCAGCGAGGAGCAGAGCGCCGGCATCACCCAGGTCAACCAGGCCATTTCGCAAATGGACCAGGGCACCCAGCAGAATGCGGCGCTGGTGGAAGAGGCGGCCGCAGCAGCCCAGGCCTTGCAGGGCCAGGCGGAGAAGCTGGAAAGCGTGGTTGCCGTCTTCAAGCTGGAAGGGCGCGCAGCCATGCCTGTGCGCAGCGTGGAGGTGAAGCCGGTGGCGGCACCGCGAGCACCGGTGGCCGCTGGCCAGATCGCTGAGCTGGAAGAATTCTGAGCGCTGAGTTCCGAATCCTGACTCCCGGATTCTGAACCCGGCACCGGTGGCAGCCTGCCGCTACCGGCGCACTCCGCACCCTGAAAAACCGCCCGGTTTCAACGCCGGGCGGTTTTTCATTTTTTGCCTGTTTTTACGCTTTGGTCAGCATTGCTGTGAAGGATTGCACTAAGGTGCGGCGTCGGCTGCCTCAAAGGGTGATATACTTAATGCTAATCATTATCATTTGTCACCAGGAGAATACGCAATGATCGGTTTCAAGAAACTGGCGGTCGCCGCAGCACTCGGACTGTGCTTTGCAGGTACCGCTTCGGCCGCCGAATACCCCATCGGCAAGCCGCAGATCCAGAACGGCTTTGAAGTCAACGCCGTCTACCTGCAGCCGGTGAAGATGGAGCCGGACGGCATGATGCGCAAGGCAGAGGAATCCGATATCCACCTCGAAGCCGATATCCGCGCCGTGGCCAAGAACCCCAATGGTTTCGCCGAAGGCGACTGGATGCCTTACATGGTCATCAAGTACGAACTGACCAAGGTCGGTTCCACCAAGTCCATCAAGGGCGACATGATGCCCATGGTGGCCAACGACGGTCCGCACTACGGCGACAACGTCAAGCTGGAAGGCCCGGGCAAGTACAAGCTCAAGCTGACCATCTCCTCGCCGCAAGCCAATGAACACGCCCACTTCGGCCGTCACGTCGACAAGGAAACCGGCGTCGGTCCGTGGTTCAAGACCTTCGAGCTGAACTACGACTTCACCTTCGCCGGCATCGGCAAGAAGGGCGGCTACTAAACAGGTCGCCGGGTCTTGATCCAGACCGCACGTTTGCAGTGATGCGATGCCGGTCCGCGCCGTGATGGCGGACCGGCTTCACCGTTTTGAGAGTTCCGGAGTTTTCATGATCGCAAGAATCGTCCGACTGATCTGCCTGTCCCTGGCTGCGATGGCCATGCTGGGCAGCGCCGTGCAGGCCAGCGCTTCCGACCTGCTGACCTTCAAGCTGGAGATGCAGGATGGCAAGCTCATCCCGCCGCGCATCGAAGTGCCGGCAGGACAGCGCATCAAGATCGAAGTGCACAACATCGGCAAGTCCGCCGCCGAGTTCGAGAGCGTTGAACTGCGCAAGGAAAAGGTGCTGGCACCGGGTGCGCAGTCCTTCGTGGTGATCGCTCCCTTGCGTCCGGGCGAATACAAGTTTTTCGATGACTTCCACCTCAACATGCCGCCCGGCGTGATCGTCGCCAAGTAAGAGGGGATGCGCGCAAGCAGTAAGGAAGCAGGGAAGTCCAGGTTTTCAGGAAGGGAAGAGTTTCATGGGACAGGTCATGTTCATCGTCTGGCGCGAAAGCGTCGAGGCGCTTCTGGTGGTCGGCATTCTGTATGCCTGGCTGAAGAACGGCGATGCCGGCGCGCGGCGCGGCATTCCCTATCTGTGGGGCGGCGTGGTTGCCGGCGTGGTGTTGGCGGGTGCCCTGGGCGCAGCGCTGCTGGGCTTTTCGGAACTGCTCTCGGGCGATGCCCAGACCTACTTCCAGATAGCCATCGTCCTGATTGCGGCGGTGCTGATCGTGCAGATGGTGTTCTGGATGCGCAAGCACGGACGCACCTTGAAGAAGGAGATGGAAAGCTCCATGCAGTCCAGCTATGAAAGTGGCAACTGGTGGGGCGTGTTCGTGCTGGTGATGCTGGCGATCGCCCGCGAAGGCAGCGAGACCGCCGTGTTCCTCTACGGCATCGGCCTGGGCCAGCAGGATGCCAGCACGGCGTCGCTGGTGCTGGCAGGCGCGATCGGTTTCGGACTGGCTTTCCTGACCTTCTATCTGCTGCAGCTGGGCGGCAAGATTTTCTCCTGGCGGCGTTTCTTCCAGGTCACCGAAGTGATTCTGCTGTTGCTGGCGGCCGGTTTGCTGGTCACCGGCGTGGAAAAGCTGTTCGACGTATTGCTGGAAAGCTCCGACATGCTGGCCTCGGCCAACTGGACCATGACCCTGACTGGCCAGCTCTGGGATACCTCGGCGCTGCTGGATGACTCCACCACCCTGGGCAGCCTGGTCTCGACCCTGACCGGCTACCGCGCCCGGCCGGCGCTGCTGTCGGTGATCGTCTACGCCCTTTACTGGGTCGTGGTATGTTCGTTCCTCTATCGAAAACCCCAGCCTCAGCTCAAGAGCAAGAGGCAGGAAGCCGTCTGAACCTCATGACAACCTGTACGCAATCGCCGACTCTGCTCACGCGTACCGGAGACTGGATGCGCCGCCATGGCGCATTCATCCGAGGCCTGCAATGGATCGTGGTGGCTGTCTATGCGCTGCTGATCCTGGTCCCGGTGTTCCTCCCGCTGCCTGATGAAACCGCGCATCTCTGGTCCAACCTCACCCTGATCGCCCAGTTTGCCTTCTGGGGCATCTGGTGGCCCTTCGTGCTGGTCAGCATGGTGCTGATGGGCCGTGTGTGGTGCGGCGTTCTATGCCCGGAAGGGGCGCTGACCGAGTTCGCCAGCCGCCATGGACGCGGACGTGCGATTCCCAAATGGGTACGCTGGGGCGGCTGGCCCTTCGTGGCCTTCGCCCTGACCACCGTGTATGGCCAGATGGTCAGCGTGTACCAGTATCCGAAGGCGGTGCTGCTGGTGCTGGGCGGCTCCACCGTTGGTGCCATGATCATCGGCTACCTCTATGGCCGCGACAAGCGCGTCTGGTGCAAGTACCTGTGCCCGGTCAATGGCGTCTTCGGCCTGCTGGCCAAACTGGCCCCGGTTCACTACAAAGTGAACGAAGATGCATGGCGCGCCTCCTATCATCCCGAGCACAAGATCATTCCCATCAATTGCGCGCCGCTGGTCCCCTTGCGCAATATGAAGGGTGCTTCCGACTGCCATATGTGCGGCCGCTGCAGTGGCCACCGCGATGCGATTGCCCTGAGCTTCCGTCCGCCTGCCGTCGAGGTGGTGCACTTCGGCAAGACCCAGAACAACCTGTGGGAAAGCGCCCTGGTGCTCTACGGCCTGCTGGGCATCGCCATCGGTGCCTTCCACTGGACGGTCAGCCCCTGGTTCATCGCCATCAAGCAGGACATCGCCACCTGGCTGATTGACCGCGACATCATGTGGCCTTTCGGGACCCAGGCACCGTGGTGGCTGCTGACCAATTACCCGCAGCAAAGCGATGTCTTCACCTGGCTCGATGGCGCCATGGTCGTGGGCTACATTCTCGCCACCGGCCTGGTGCTCGGCACCGGGGTGGCGCTGATGTTCGGGCTGGCCACGCGCCTGCTGGGCAAGTGGGAGTGGAGCCGCTTCAACCACCTGGTACAGGCATTGATCCCGCTGGCGGGCTGCGGCGTCTTCATCGGCCTGTCGGCGACCACCATCAGCCTGCTGCGGGCCGAGCACTGGCCGGTCTATTGGGCCAATGACGTGCGCGCGGCGCTCCTGACGGTCATGACGCTGTGGAGCCTGTGGCTGTGCTGGAAAGTGGTGGCGCGCCATGCCACCCATTGGGTTCAGCAAGTGCTGGCGATGCTGCCGCTGATCGGTGGCCTGGCGCTGGTCAATACCGCCTGGTGGCTGATGTTCTGGGGCTGGTAAAGCGTCTTCCGCAGCAGTGATATGAAGGAAAATGGCAGGCTTGCTCGCAAGCCTGCCATTTTTATTTGCGTCTTATTTGATCTTGGGTCCCGCAAGCTATGTGAAGTTGGCGACCGAAGCAGTACAATCGCTGCCTTTTCAAGCCAATTGCCGGAGTTTAATTTACATGAGCACCTTGCCCGCCTGTCCCCAATGCCAGTCCGAATTCACCTATGAGGATGGCAGCCAGTTCGTCTGCCCCGAATGCGGCCACGAATGGAGTGCCCAGGCTGCTCCCGCCGAGCAGGCCCGCGTCTGGCGCGATGCCTCGGGCAACGTGCTGCAGGATGGCGATACCGTCACCGTCATCAAGGACCTGAAGCTCAAGGGCGGCGGTGGCGTGGTCAAGATGGGCACCAAGGTCAAGAACATCCGCCTGGTTGAGGGCGACCACGATATCGACTGCAAGATCGACGGATTCGGCTCCATGGGCCTGAAGACCGAATTCGTGCGCAAGGCCTGATCCTGGCCTGCATCCTGAGCGGAGCCCTGCAAGCCGGGCCCGCTCTCACGTAGAATGGCGGTTTGCCTGCAGCCTATGTATACATAAGCTTGCGGGTTTCCCGATCAAGACAACAACGAAACCGCCATGGCCCGTCCCCGCTTCCTGCCCGATAACATGACCCTGATGCTGCTGGCCGTCGTGCTGACCGCATCCTTCCTTCCCTGTACCGGCCAGGTGGCCGAGGCCTTCGACGGGCTGACCACGTTCATGATCGGCCTGCTGTTCTTCATGCACGGGGCCAAGCTCTCACGGGAAGCCGTGGTGGCCGGGTTCACGCACTGGAAGCTGCACGTCACCGTGCTGCTGTGTACCTTTGCACTGTTCCCCCTGATCGGCCTGGCACTGAAGCCAGTGCTGCTGCAATTCATCACGCCCGAGCTGTATCTGGGCTTGCTGTTCCTGTGCGTATTGCCCTCTACCGTCCAGTCTTCGATTGCCTTCACCTCGGTGGCGCGCGGCAATGTGCCGGCGGCGATCTGCGCGGCGTCCGCCTCCAACCTGCTGGGCATCTTCCTGACGCCGCTGCTGGTGGGCGTGCTGGTGGTGGCCCATGATGGCGGCGGGCATTCCTCGCTCGATTCCATCCTGAAAATCGTTTATCAATTGCTGCTGCCCTTCGTGGCCGGCCAGATCGCGCGTCCCTTCATCGGCCGCTGGGTCGAGCGCAACAAGTCCTGGCTCAAGTTCGTCGACCAGAGCTCCATCCTGCTGGTGGTCTATGTAGCCTTCAGCGAGGCAGTGGTGCAAGGCCTGTGGCACCAGGTGCCGCTGTCGATGCTGGTGGCGCTGCTGGTCATCAATGCGGTGCTGCTGGCCATCATCATGGGGCTGACCACCTTCGGTAGCCGCCGGCTGGGCTTCAACAAGGAGGATGAGATCACCATCGTCTTCTGCGGCTCCAAGAAGAGCCTGGCCTCGGGCGTGCCCATGGCCAAGGTGCTGTTTTCCAGCGGTGCCATCGGCATGGTGCTGTTGCCGGTGATGCTGTTCCACCAGATCCAGCTGATGGTGTGTGCCGTCATGGCCGCGCGGTATGGTGCGCGTGACGAACAGGTGAAGGCGGCCGTGGCTACTGAAAGCGGCGGCGACTGAGATTCCCGGGCGCTGTATCCGCCAACAAAAAATGACCGGCACAAGCCGGTCATTTTTTTGCTTTGGCGGTTCGCTCGTTTCGGCTCAGGGCGCCGGATTGGGCTGCTTGCGGTGGATGGCTTCGATGCCCGCCAGCACCTCGTCGCTCAATTGCACCTGGGCGCTGTCGATATTGCTGCGCAGTTGTTCCAGGGTGGTCGCGCCGATGATGTTGGAGGTCAGGAAGCGGCGGCTGTTGACGTAGGCCAGCGCCATCTGCGCCGGATCCAGTCCGTGCTGGCGCGCCAGTGCGACGTACTGCGCGGTGGCGCTTTCCGCTTGCGGATTGTTATAGCGCACGAAGCGTTCGAACAGCGTCAGGCGGCCGCCTGCAGGACGTGCACCGTCCAGGTATTTGCCGCTCAACATGCCGAAAGCCAGCGGCGAGTAGGCCAGCAGGCCGACTTGCTCGCGATGGGCGAATTCAGCCAGGTTCACTTCGAAGCTGCGGTTGAGCAGGTTGTACGGATTCTGGATGGTGACGATGCGCTCAAGTCCATGCTGCTCGGCCGCGCGCAGGAATTGCGCTACGCCCCAAGCGGTTTCGTTGGACAAGCCGATGGTGCGGATCTTGCCGGCCTTCACGAATTCAGAGAGCACCGTCAGCGTCTCTTCGATGGGCACCGTGGTTTCATCTTCCACATGCTCGTAGCCCAACTGGCCGAAGCTGTTGACGCTGCGGTCGGGCCAGTGCAACTGGTACAGGTCCACGTGATCCAGTTGCAGGCGCTCCAGGCTGCCATGCAGTGCATCGGTGAGGCCCTTGCGGTCCAGCTCGTTGTTGCCGCCACGGATGTGGCGCGGGTTGTGTGGTTTGCGGGCGGGGCCGGTGCACTTGGTGGCGATCAGCAACTGGTCGCGCTTGCCGGATTTCTTCAGCCAGGTGCCGAGATAGCGTTCAGTGAGTCCTTGCGTTTCCGCCTTGGGCGGGACCGGATACATTTCGGCGGCGTCGATCAGGTTGATGCCGCGTTCGACGGCGTAGTCCAGTTGCGAGTGGGCGTCGGCTTCCGTGTTCTGCTCGCCCCAGGTCATGGTACCCAGAGTGATGAGACTGACCTTCAGGTCGGTGCGGCCGAGTTGGCGGTACTGCATGCGGATTCTCCTTGTGATGCGCAGGCAGGGACCGGGGCGTGTCCTGCCGGCTGGCGCGGGATCGGGTAGTATAGCGGCGCTCGTCCTGCCTTGCAGGGCAGGGCCGCAGCGGCGCCAAGACCGCTCGCGCCAGGCCGGTTGCCGCTTGCAGTGCCCGGACTCGATAACGCCAGAACACTTCCTTCCCATCCACGAGACATGTCAGTTCCTTCCCCCAGTATCCCCCCGGATGAAGCCGCCGAATCCCTGCGCCATCACACCCCATTCAAGCTCTTCTGGTGCGCCAGCGTCGCATCCACCATTGCCCTGCAGATGCAGATCGTGGCGGTTGGCTGGCAGGTCTACCAGCTCACCCACAGCGCCTTCGATCTCGGCATCGTGGGCCTGGTGCAGTTCATTCCTTCGCTGATCCTGGTGTTCGTGGTGGGCCATGTGGCCGACCGCTTTGATCGCCGCAACGTTGCGCGCGTCAGTTCGCTGGTGGAAGCCGCCGCTGCCGCCACGCTGGCGCTGGGCAGCCTGCATGGCTGGCTCAGCCGCGAGATGATTTTCGTGATCGTGGCCATCATCGGTGCAGGCCGGGCCTTTTCCAAACCGACCATGTCGGCGCTGCTGCCCAGCCTGATGTCGCCCAAGGCCTTGCCGGGCGCGGTGGCGGGCTCGGCCTCGGCGACCCAGTTCGCCATCATCATCGGCCCGGCGCTGGGGGGCTTTCTCTACGTGGCGGGACCAGCGGTGGTGTATGCCAGCAGCTGCGCGCTGTTCGTTGCATGCAGCGTACTGTTGTCGCTGATCCGGCGTCCGGCCCAGGTCGCGGCGGCCCAGGCTGCACCGGCCAAGCCGACCGGGGCCAGTCTGTCGTCGGTGTTCGCAGGACTGGCTTTCATCCGCAGCAAGCCCGCCATCTTCGGTGCCATCTCGCTGGACATGTTTGCCGTGCTGCTGGGCGGTGCTACCGCCTTGCTGCCGGTCTTCGCCAACGACATCCTGCATACCGGTGCGGTCGGCCTGGGTCTGCTGCGCTCGGCACCGGCGGCCGGGGCCTTGATCGTGGCGCTGCTGCTGGCGCGCTTTCCGCTGGGCGGCAGGGTAGGGCGCACCATGTTCATCGCCGTGGCCGTGTTCGGATTGGCCACCATCGTGTTTGGCCTGTCACGCTCCTTCCCGCTGTCGCTGGCCGCGTTGGCGGTGCTGGGCGCAGCCGACATGATCAGCGTGGTGGTGCGCTCGTCCTTCGTTCAGCTGGAAACGCCGGACGCCATGCGCGGCCGCGTTTCGGCCGTCAATTCGGTCTTCATCGGAACGTCCAATCAGCTCGGAGAATTCGAATCGGGCCTCACCGCCGCCTGGTTCGGTGCGGTGCCGGCCGTGCTCATCGGCGGGATCGGCACGCTGCTGATCGTGCTGCTGTGGATGCGCCTGTTCCCCTCGCTCTATCAGGTCGACCGGCTGGCCGCACGCCAGTCCTGAAGCCGGCGGCAAGCAGCCGCGCGCTCACGGCGGATCGCCCTCGGTCACCAGCATCTGGCTGGACTGGCGCGTGAGCTCCTGCTGCATCACCAGCATCTGCAGGAACTGCGCATAGGGAACCGGCTTGCTGAAGTAATAGCCCTGG
Source organism: Herbaspirillum sp. WGmk3 (assembly GCF_023952535.1). NCBI lineage: Bacteria > Pseudomonadati > Pseudomonadota > Betaproteobacteria > Burkholderiales > Oxalobacteraceae > Herbaspirillum > Herbaspirillum sp. WGmk3. Next base: position 91,491 of record NZ_JAKYWT010000002.1, read on the forward strand.
TACTCATCCGAGCCGAACTCGCGCAGCGCCTGCAACTGTTTCTCCGTCTCCACGCCTTCGGTCACCACCTTCAGGTTCAATGCATGGCTCATGGCGATGATGGCCTGCACGATGGCGCTGCTGTTGGCATCGTCGGGAATGTCGTTGATGAAGGATTTGTCGATCTTCAGCGTATTGACCGGGAAACGCTTGAGATAGGCCAGCGAGGAATAGCCGGTGCCGAAGTCGTCAATGGAAATGGTGAAGCCTTCTGCACGGATGCCATCCATGATCGCGATCGCACGGTCGCGGTTGTGCATCACCATGCTTTCGGTGATCTCGAACTCCAGGCAGGCCGGTGGCGTGCCGTGGCGCTGGACCACGCTCTTGATGTCTTCCAGCAGATGTTCATCGCCGAACTGGCTGCCTGTCAGATTGATGGAGATGCGTCCGCACACCAGTTCGCGTTCCAGCATCAGGCCGATGTCGCGGCAGGCCACGTCCAGCACCACCAGGCCGATCTGGTCGATCAGGCGGGTCTCCTCGGCCAGCGGGATGAATTCACCCGGCGGCACCAGGCCGCGCACCGGATGCTGCCAGCGGACCAGGGCTTCCGCACCGACGATGCCGCCGGTGGCCAGGTTGATCTTGGGCTGGTAGTGCACCACGAACTCGGCGCGTTCGATGGCGCGGCGCAGTTCCGCTTCCAGCGCGATGCGCTCTACCGTATTGGTGTTGACCTCGTCGGAGAAGAAGCGATAGTCATCCTTGCCATGGTGCTTGGCGCGGTACATGGCAATGTCGGCATTCTTGATGAGCGTTTGCGCATTGTCGCCATCGCCCGGATAGGTGGCGATGCCGATACTGGCCGAGAGCATGGCTTCCTGGCCGTCGATGATGAAGGGCTTGCGCGCCTCGGTGAGCAGCTTCTGTGCAATCTCGCCCAGTTGCAGCGGATCGTCGAAGTCATCCACCAGCACGATGAATTCATCGCCGCCCACGCGCGCCAGGATATCCAGCTCGCGCAGGGTATTGCGGAAGCGCTGGGCGATTTCCTGCAGCACCGCTTCGCCGGCCTCGTGACCGAAGGTATCGTTGATGTTCTTGAAGCGATCCAGGTCCATCAGCAGTACGGCCACCATGCCGTCGCGGTGCTCGGCGTGGGTAATGGCATTGGAAACGTGCTGGGTGCACAGGAAGCGGTTGGGCAGGCCGGTGAGCTCGTCATAGTGCGCCAGGTGGCGGATGCGCTCGTCGGCGCGGCGGCTCTCGATGGCCACGCTGGCGAGGTCGGCGGCGATGTTGGCCAGCTGCAGGTATTCATTGCTGGGGGCCTGGTTTTCCTTGAGCAGGGCGGCGAACACGCCCAGCAATTGGCCTTCCTTGCCCATGATGGGCCAGGCCCCGCAGGACGGGTAGATCTCCACATCGATGAGCACCCGCAGGTGTTCGGTCACCGGATCGCGCGCGATGTCGGTGACGATGCAGGGGCCGCGCCGCAAAGCCGCTTCAGCGCCGACGCCGCAGCCGTGACGGATCGGCATGCCCTGCAAGGCACGCAGCAGGCGTGGCGGATAGCGCTTGCTCAGCACGGAAGTGAAATGCGAGGCTTGCTCATTGACCAGCATCACGCAACTGGCCCCATATGGAATCTGCGCATCGGCAAAGCCGATGATCTCGTTGAGGATGCCGTCCAGGTCATCGTCGGCCATCACCATGTGCAGCACCCGGTTCTGTTCGCTCTGCAGCAACTCGGCGCGCTTGCGGGCGCTGATATCGCGCAGGATGGCGAAGATCGCATAGCCACGATCGAATTCGGCGCGGTTGAGGGTAACGTCGGTATGAATGATCTTGTTGCGGCGGACTGTCACCCATTCGAACTGCTGCGGTTGCCCCGCGAGCACCCGGCCGACCAGCTCATCGATGTCCGGCTGGTCGGGCTGGCGCGCCTTGTGGCGAGAAAACAGGCCGACCTTGCGGCCGATGATGCGGTCCTTGTCCGGCACGCCGAAGAAGCGCAGCGCGGCCGCATTGCAGTCGAGGTAGCGCAGCTCCGAGGAGATCAGCACGATGGGATCGCTGCCTTCCTCGTAGAGCTTGCGGTAGCGGTATTCGCTGCTCGACAGGGCGTGATCCAGGCGGCGCTGGTAGCGGTAGTACACCAGGAAGGCAATGAGCGCGATGAGGATGAAACCAAGGATGCCGGTGGTCAGCAGGATGCGGTTTTCGGTGCGGCTGCGCCATGGCGAGAGCACGTCTTCCATGCGCCGCGCATAGACCGCCACCAATGACCATTTGTCCAGGCGCTTGTAGGAGAACAGCAGTGGTTCGCCGGTCAGATGCGAGATCTCTTCGAACGACCCTTCCTCGGCCCCGGCACGGATGCGTGCCATGCTTTTGGCATCGGCCAGGCTGACGCTGAGCCAGCGCTCTTCGAAAGGCGAGCGCAGCATCATCGAGCCGCTGTCGGTGCGCAGCGAGACGATGGATTCGAAATTGGTGATGCGCTTGTAGAAGTCGAAGAAGGTTGCAGCCTTCAGTTCGGCGACCAGCAGGCCGATGGGGCGGCTGCTGCGGTCGTAGAGATTCATGGCCACCGGCAGCACCAGGTCACGGTTGTAGCGACTGCGCATGAGCTGGCCCACGAACAGGTTGGGCCTGGCCGGATTGCCGTCCACGTGGGTCAGCTTGTGGTCTTCGGGGATGCTGGTGGTGTCGAAGGGGCGCAGCGAACTGGCGCGGGTGTTGCCGTTTCGGTCGATGTAGCGCAGCACCATCACGGTGGACAGCCGCTGTTGCGTGTCCGACAGCAGTCGGTACAGCGCCTGGTCGTCGTCCAGCAGGTCGGGGCCGGCGACGTGGATTTGCTCGGCGGCGGACCAGAGCAACTTGTCCAGTTCGCCGAAAACGCGTTCGGCGTGCTCCTGCACGCTGCGCACGGCCGCCATCGAGCTGGCGCGTTCGGCGTCGATGGTCAGCTGGCGGTCCTGGCGGATTTCCCACCAGGTCTGCACGACAATGAACGACCCGACGAAGCCGACGAACAGCAGCAAGGTTTTCAGGGTGTAGCCTGGGCGTCCTGGCGATTTGTTCTGTTTTCCCATGTGACCCACTATCACATTACCTGTCGTTAGGCAGCAGATTGCTGCACGTCCCTTGGCCCGGAAAGATGCCGGACGACCGTTTCGACAGCCCTCGCACGCAATCGGCACGTTCCTGCCAGCGGAACGGCGGCTGCTGACACGGGCATGGTGGATAGCCCTTGTCAGTGCGGCAAGCCGCGCGCGTTCACACGGTGTGATCGCGCTTACGCCAAAATTACGTGGATGCCCCCACTTCGTGATACGCGAGGCGTCAGTATGCCACCTCGTGTCCTGCTGCGCTTTGTTGGCGCTTGTCCTTGCTTTGTGCCCTTGTTGTGCGCTGATCAATGGCCGCTGCGCCAGCCACGTTCACCGTTTGTTTTGTAGCAACCTTACCGCAAGCTCAGGGCTTTGTCATCCTGCGCGCAACGTCGCTGCAACGCGACAGCGTGATTTTCATGTCAGATGGAAATTTTCACTTGTTCTGGCATCAACATGAAGGGTGTTAAGCGTGGCAGATGCGTTTTCGTTTGCAATGCGATAATACCGCCCAGCCGGAAGTTTCACAGGCATCACCAGTTTTACTGAATTTTCCTGACGAGGCCCAACTGGCCGGTCGGGAAGTTTTACTTCAATCATCACGCAAAGGACCCATCCCTATGAAGACAAGAGCAGCGGTAGCATGGCAGGCAGGCAAGCCCTTGACCATCGAGGAAGTCGAACTCGGCGGCCCCAAGGCCGGCGAAGTCCTGGTCGAGATCAAGGCCACCGGCATCTGCCATACCGACTATTACACGCTCTCGGGCGCCGACCCGGAAGGCATCTTCCCGGCCATCCTCGGCCACGAAGGCGCGGGTGTGGTGGTCGACGTCGGCCCGGGCGTGAAGTCGCTCAAGAAGGATGACCATGTCATCCCCCTGTACACGCCGGAATGCCGCGAGTGCAAGTTCTGTCTCTCGCAAAAGACCAACCTGTGCCAGGCCATCCGTGCCACCCAGGGCCGCGGCCTGATGCCGGATGCCACCAGCCGCTTTTCGCTGGACGGCAAGCCGCTGTTCCACTACATGGGCACCTCGACTTTCTCCAACTACATCGTCGTACCGGAAATCGCCCTGGCCAAGATTCGTTCGGATGCCCCTTTTGACAAGGTCTGCTACATCGGCTGTGGCGTGACCACCGGCGTGGGTGCGGTGCTGTTCACCGCCAAGGTGGAAGCGGGTGCCAACGTGGTGGTGTTCGGTTTGGGCGGCATCGGCCTGAACGTCATCCAGGCGGCCAAGATGGTGGGGGCCAACAAGATCATCGGCGTCGACCTGAATCCGGCGCGTGAAGCCATGGCGCGCAAGTTCGGCATGACCGACTTCATCAATCCCAAGGACGTGCCCAACGTGGTTGATGCCATCATCGGCATGACCGATGGCGGCGCCGACTACAGCTTCGAGTGCATCGGCAACACCACCACCATGCGCCAGTCGCTGGAGTGCTGCCACAAGGGCTGGGGCCAGTCCATCATCATCGGCGTGGCCGCAGCCGGCCAGGAGATCTCGACCCGTCCGTTCCAGCTGGTGACCGGCCGCGTCTGGAAGGGCTCGGCCTTCGGTGGCGCGCGTGGGCGTACCGACGTGCCGAAGATCGTCGACTGGTACATGGAAGGCAAGCTCAACATTGATGACCTGATCACGCACAAGCTGCCGCTGGAGCGCATCAATGAAGGCTTCGACCTGATGAAGAGCGGTGAGTCGATCCGCTCCGTGGTCGAGTTCTGAGGAGAGCGCGATGCTGGAGACTCTCTCCGAGCACGGCTGTTTTGGCGGCGTGCAGGGCTTTTATCGCCATGCCTCGTCCGCCATCGGGCTGGACATGCGATTTTCGGTATTCGTGCCGCCGCAGGCCGGGCAGGGCAGCGGCAAGCTGCCCGTGCTGTTCTACCTGGCCGGGCTGACCTGCACGGAAGAAACCTTCATGATCAAAGCTGGTGCGCAGCGCGTGGCGGCTGAACTGGGCCTGATTCTGGTGGCTTGTGACACCAGCCCGCGCGGTGCCGGCATTGCCGGTGAAAGCGACAGCTGGGACTTTGGCGTGGGTGCGGGATTCTACCTGGATGCCACACAGACGCCGTGGAGCCAGCGCTACCGCATGGAAAGTTACGTGGTCGAGGATTTGCGCCGTGCCGTGCTGGAGCACTTCCCGGCTGACCCGCAGCGCATGGGCATTTTCGGTCATTCCATGGGCGGGCATGGCGCACTGACGCTGGCCTTGCGGCATCGTGATCTGTATCGCTCGGTATCGGGCTTCGCGCCGATCGCCGCGCCGGTGCACTGCCCGTGGGGGCAGAAGGCCTTCAGTCACTATCTGGGCGACGATCGGGAAAGCTGGCAGGCGCATGACGCCAGCGAACTGATGCGCAAGCTGTATGCGCCTTTCCCGCAGGGGATCCTGATCGATCAGGGGCTGGCAGACAAATTCCTGATCGAACAGTTGCACCCGGAACGCTTCGAGGCAGCCTGCAAGGAAGCCTCACAGCCGCTGACCTTGCGTCGGCATGCGGGTTATGACCATGGGTATTACTTCATCGAGAGTTTTGTGGAAGATCATTTGAGATTCCATCATGCGAATTTGACGGGTTGATGCCTCTGAAGGGGAGGTTCGGGTTGAGCAAGGGGACTGCGATCAGTATTGGCAGTCCTCTTTTTTTGCTCAGCTTTTCTCGATGTCGCGATCAGCCAACAGCCTCATCTTTCTGAACGATTGTAAATAACTGCCTCCTTGTTTTGCCAGCTCGGCTCAGCAATAGTTGGCCATGATGATGTTGCCGAGAAATCGTCATTTGACGATGGGTCGATCAGCGGCCGCGGCTTACCTTCTCTGTTTTCAGAGGAGAAAGCATGTCATCAGCAATCATTCGAAAAGGAGATTCGACGTCGCACGGCGGTACGGTTCTCGAAGGACTTGTTTCGTTTAAGGTACTCGGCCTGCCTGCTGCGTTAGTTGGACATATGGTGTATTGCCCACGCTGTAAAGGTAGCTACGCCATTGTGCAGGGTGTCCAACATTTCAGATGTGGAGGAAACCCAGTTGCAGTGGCTGGTATGAAGACAGCGTGTGGGGCGGAGCTACAAGCCAGCCAGAGTGCTTTTCTCATCGGTGTCAGCGCAAGTCCTGTTGTCGCTCCCTTGCGAGCCGCCGAAAAATCTGATGAAGAGGTTATTGAGCATTGGTATAGCCTGGAAGACGGCGATGGAAACCCTGTAGAAGGCTATCTCTTCGACGTTTATCAGCAAGAGAAAATCGTTGCCCAAGCGTGCCATTTTCTTGGGGGGAGGAGTGTTTCCTTTGCAGGTGATTCATCAGGCATGATCATGTGGTTAGCTGGCGAGTCAGAACTTTTCGCCAAGGACATGCCATGACAAAGAACATCCCAGAGCCTGCCGTGAAGCCGATAGGGCAAGAGGTTCGATTGCTCGCGGCGATGGCCTATGGAGAGGCATCTACCCAAAATAACGCGGATGAAATATATGGCCTTGCCAGCGTATTAAAAAGGCAAAGAGACGCCAGAGGATATTCATCTATGGAGGCGTTTGTTCGCGGAGAATCGAGTTTCAGCTTCGTCGTCAATGATGGCAACAAACGATATCAACTTTTCCGGCGTTCTACGGACACGCAGATTCTGTCAGATCCGGTAATGAAGACGGCTGTTGAAGCAGCCGAAAATGCTTTGGCAGATGGGCCTGATAAGTCCAATGGCGCTTGGTTTTGGGACGGCGCAGATATCAGCAGCAACTATGCGAAGCATTTCAAAGTAAAAAATGGCATTCGCTTTGGGCACCCTTCTCACAACATTTATTCCATCAAGGAGTCTTCAAAGCTGGTCATCAAGTACAAGACGGTAAAAAAGAAGATCAACGGTGAAATCAAGATCGAGAAACAGGAGGTTTATCGTTATGACCATATTTATGTTTCAACCGCTGCGCATGGTGGAACCATCTTCTGGAAGCAAGATGCTGCCTATTTGAAGCATACGAAAGCTAAGGAGTACAGGTGAGGCACTGCTTGCTAGTTTTGTTCGTGCTATCGACGCGAGTGCTCGCCGCTCCCTCAGGGGAGGCCGTCAGAAGCTGCCTCTCGGCCAAAGCCCTTGATGGAGTGTCGCTGACTTCCATTGAAACCCGTGATATCTATCTCGAGGACAATTACCGGCCCGGTTACCAGGCCGAGTATCTTTTGTTTCGTGGCATCGAGATCGGGATGGCCCGATCTCAAAGAGGCGATGCGCTAGTCTATCGCGGCTTGCTCCACCCACTGCAGAAGGCAACTGCCTTGCCGCACACAAGGACCAAAGCAGGAAAGACGATGCAGGTTGCGCTCGCAGACTGGTCCTTGATCCGGGAGAACGGCAAGCAATATCTGTGCGTCAGCGATCAGTTCGACGGTATCGGTCGCAGTGGCAGTTTCCAGAAAGCCAGATATGGCTATCTGCTGGAGACGTGCAAGAAGGGGAGGCTGTTCTTCTTCGATGGGCTAGTGGACTGATTCAGCGCTCAAAAGCGGAAAAATCGGCCCGAGGGCCGATTTTTCTGAATCGATGCAGCTAGACGCCGCGTGCGCGTAATCAGACGAACGCGTCAGTAACAACATGCTCCCCCAGCATGAACGCATCGGCCACATGCCGCAGCGGTGCCACATCCACATCGGACGATCCGCTGCGGATCAATTGGCAGAAATATGCATACAGCGAGGGATACTCCCCCTCCACCAGCAGCTCGCACGGCGCATCGTTGATCCAAAGTTCATGTCCGCCCTTTTTCAGGTGGACCCGGGTGCTGTCGGTCTCGATGACGATGTCCCAGGTCTGTTCACCCGTCTGGCGCCAGTCGAAGTCCGCTTGCACATCCGTGCCCAGGGCATCGGTAAAGCCCAGGCGCGCGGCAATCGGCGTCTGGCGGTTGGATGGCACTTCCAGCGTGGCCTGCTTCAGGAACATCGCCTGCGGCAGGATCTCGGTGACGATCGACAAGGCATTGATGCCCGGATCGAACACGCCCAGGCCGCCCGGCTGCCAGATCCATTCCTGGTCCGGGTGCCAGTGGCGCACGTCTTCACGCCAGATCACCTTGACCTTGCGCGGCGCATGTTCCTGCAGATGGCGCTTGACCACCTGCACCGCCGGCGCATGGCGCGAGTGCCAACTGGCGAACAGGGTCACGCCTTTTTCGGCCGCCAGGTTCTTCAGCGACTCGACTTCGGAGAGCGTGGCACCTGGCGGCTTTTCCAGGAACACGTGCTTGCCCGCGCTCAGTGCTTCACGTGCGGCTTCATAGCGGTACTGCGGCGGCATGCACAGGGAGATGGCCTCGATGGCCGTGCCCGAGGCCAGCATCTCGGCCATGCTCTTGTAGGCGGTCACGCCCTCGATGCTGTGGTTGCGGCTGGCGGTCGCGACCAGCTTGAAATCGGCATTGCCGGCAATGGCCGGGGCATGCTGGTCATAAACGATCTTGCCGACGCCGGCGATGGCGAGCTGGATGGGTGTCATGGTGTCCTTGCTTATTATTGGTTACATGAAGGGGAGGGGCCACAGATTACCAGCGTTGATGCACGTACGGTGCAATGTCATGCAGATAGAGTTCGCGCAGCGCCTGCATCACCTCATCCGTGATCGGCGGCAGGGCGCTGGCAGCACTGTTGGACTGCGCCTGCGCGACGTTGCGCGCACCGGGGATCACGGTGCTGATGGCGCTTTCCATCAGGATCCAGCGCAGCGCGAATTGCGCCATGGGAACACCCTGCGGCAGAAGCGCGCGGATCTTCTCCACGGCGGCCAGTGCGACCTCATATGGCACGCCCGAGAAGGTCTCGCCGACATCGAAGGCTTCGCCGTGGCGGTTGAACTGACGATGGTCGTCGGCGGCAAAGGTGGTCTGCGCATTCATCTTGCCGGTCAGCAGGCCCGAGGCCAGCGGCACGCGGGCGATCACGGCGATGTCGCGGCGCTGCGCTTCCTGCAGGAACAGCCCGATGGGGCGCTGGCGGAAGATGTTGAAGATGATCTGCACCGATTTCACGTTCGGATATTCGATGGCCTTGAGCGCTTCTTCCACCTTCTCTACCGAGACGCCGTAATGGCGGATCTTGCCGGCCGCCACCAGCTCATCCATATGCGCGAACACTTCCTGCTGGTAATACACCTCGGTAGGCGGGCAGTGCAGTTGCACCAGGTCCAGGCAGTCGACCTCCAGGTTCTTGAGCGAACGGTCGACGAAGGCGGTGAGATTGTCCTTGTTGTTGTAGCCGCTGGCCACATGCGGCGAGAGCCGGCGTCCGGCCTTGGTAGCCACGAACGGACGTGCGCCGCCGCGTTCCTTCAGGACTTGCGCAATCAACTGCTCGGAGCGGCCATCGCCATAGACATCGGCCGTGTCGATGAAGGTGACGCCCGCATCCAGTGCGGCGTGCAGCGCGGCCTTGGCATCCTGGGAGGAGACGTCACCCCACGAGCCGCCAATGGCCCAGGCGCCAAATCCGATTTCGGAAACTTCCGCACCCGTGCGGCCAAAGCGTCTTGTTTTCATGCCGGTACTCCTTCTGAGCATTCCAAAAGCCGTAGTTATACCGCGCACCACGCGCGAGGGTGGCTGGTTTAAGATGAGCCAGATTCATTCCTGAAGTGATTTCAATTCATCCATGTCCCTCCTCGACCATATCGAATTTTCCGATCTGCGGATCTTCGTCACCATCCTGCGCACCGGCAGTTTCAAGGCCGCCGCGATCCAGCTTGGCCTGACGCCCTCGGCCACCAGCCATGCCATGAAGCGGCTGGAAGAGCGGCTGTCGACCCAATTGCTGTACCGGTCCAGCCGCGCGATCTCGCCCACGGCGGCCGGCAGTGAACTGGCGGCCCGGCTGGAAGAAGGATTTGAGCAGATCGCGCAGGCGCTGGGCCAGCTGGAAAGCTCGGCAGAGGGGAGCCTGGGCGAATTGCGCATCAACGTTTTCGCCGACGCCGCCCATCTGCTGATCGAGCCGGCCATTCCCGAATTCGTGCGGCTATGTCCCAAGGTCAAGCTCACCATCGTGGTTGATGACAAGCCCATCGACATCGTCAGCGAAGGCTATGACGCCGGCATCCGTTACGGCCACTACGTGCCGGAGGGCATGGTGACTGCGCCGCTCACGCGCGCGCATCGCTGGGTGGCAGCGGCCTCGCCGGCGTATCTGGATCGGCATGGACGGCCGCTCACATTGGAAGACCTGCAGCAGCACACCTGCCTGCAATTGCTTCTGGGTGACAACTCCAGCTACCAGTGGGAATTCGGTAAAGGCAAGCACCGCCAGCGCATTCGCGTGCCGGGCCTGGTGACGATCAACAATACGGCGGCCACCATCGCGGCGGCCAAGGCCGGGGTGGGTATCGCCTATCTGTTGGAGGGAAGGATCAGCAAGGAAATCGATGAAGGCTCGCTGGAAGCCATCCTGGAAGAATGGGCGGCCCCCAGCGAGCCGTTTCACATGTACTACAGCAGCCGCCGCCATGCGCATCCGGCCTTGCGCAAGCTCATCGACATCATCCGCCTGCAGCACGGCCTGTCACGGCTGCGTTAGCCGCCACAGGCCGGCCAGTTCAGTGTGCCGCCGACGCTTCGGCCGCACCCGCGCCGCCCTTGGAGGGCTTGATGATCCAGATCAGCGGGATGATGACGATGAAGATCACCGCCGAGACATAGAAGATGTCATTGATGCCCAGCATGGCCGCCTGGAAGGTGATGGTCCGCTCCAGCATGCCTGCGGTCTGCTCGGCGTTCAGGCCCAAGGTGCTGCTGAGGTTGTTGACGGTCTCCTGCAGCCAGGGGCTGTAGGGGGTGGCGTGTTCGGTCAGCTGTGCGTGGTGCATGATGGTGCGGTTGTTCCAGGCCGTGGTCGAAATGGAGGTGCCGACCGCGCCGCAGAAGACGCGCACGAAGGACGACAGCCCCGCCGCCGCCGGGATGCGTTCCGGTGGCAGGCCGGAGAGCAGCAGCACCGTCAGCGGCACGAAGAACATGGCCGTCGGAATCCCCTGCAGCAGCGTGGGCAGGATCACCGTCATCTGATCCACCTGCAGGTTGTAGCGCGAGCGCAGCCAGAACACGATGGCAAAGCCGATGAAGGACGCCGTGGCCACCTTGCGCGCATCCACCAGCGGCAGGAAGCGTCCGATGAGCGGCATCAGGATCACCGCGAAGATGCCGATCGGTGCGGTCGACAGCCCCGAGTCGATCGAGCGATAGCCCAGGTATTGCTGCAGCCATTGCGGCAGGATCACCAGGTTGCCGAAGAAGACCCCGTAGCCGATGGAAATGGCGATGGTGCCGCCGGCGAAATTGCGCCGGCCGAACAGGCGCAGGTCCACCACCGGATGGTCATTGTTCAGTTCCCACACGACGAAATAGGCAAAGGCGATCAGCGCGATGATGCCCAGCGTGACGATGGTGGGCGAGGAGAACCAGTCCAGGTCCTTGCCCTTGTCGAGCATGATCTGGAAGGCCGCGACCCAGGTCACCAGCAGCGCCAGGCCGATCTTGTCGATGGGCAGCTTGTGGGTCGGTGTCTCGCGCGAACGGTAGATGGCCAGCGTGATGCCGGCGGCAATCAGACCCACCGGGATGTTGATGTAGAAGATCCAGGGCCAGGTGTAGCTGTCGGTGATCCAGCCGCCCAGCGCGGGGCCGGCCACCGGTGCCACCACCGCCGTCATGCCCCATAGCGCCAGGGCGAAGGAGGATTTCGATTTGGGGTAGGCCCCCAGCAACAGCGATTGCGACAGCGGCACCATGGGGCCGGCCACCAGGCCTTGCAGCACGCGCGCGGCCAGCAGGATGGGCAGGGTGGGCGCCAGGCCGCACAGCCAGGAGGCCAGCACGAACAGCAGCACCGAGGTTACGAACAGGCGCACCGCGCCCAGGCGCTGCGTCAGCCATCCGGTCAGCGGGATCGAGATGGCGTTGGCAGCGGCAAACGAGGTGATGACCCAGGTGCCCTCATCGACCGACACACCCAGGTTGCCCGAGATGGTCGGAATGGCGACGTTGGCGATGGAGGAATCCAGCACGTTCATGAACACCGCCAGCGACACCGACAAGGTGCCCAGCACCAGGTTGGCACCCGTCAGCGGCGGTGGCGGCGTGTAGGGTTTGGGGGGAGTAGTGGCCATAAGGCTTGATCAATGTCCGGTGAAGGTCGGGTAGGGACAGCCGCACCCCATCAGGTGTGCGGCACCGCCACCGGTGCGGCGGCCGCCTTGCTCTTGCGCGCCTGCGGCAGGCCGCTGGCGTTGTCGCTGATGATGCGCTCGACGATGGCATCGGCCTGCTTGCCGAGGTCGTCATAGACATTGGTCTGGTAATTGGTCGGCACCGCTTCCAGCGCACGGCCATCGCCATGGATGTCCACGGTGGCGGTGGTGGACAGGCCGATGCGCAGCGGATGTGCGCGCACCTGTTCCGGATCGAGCGCAATGCGCACTGGTACGCGCTGCACCACCTTGATCCAGTTGCCGGTGGCGTTCTGTGCCGGCAGCAGCGAGAAGGCGCCACCGGTCCCGGCCGAGAAGCCGATCACGGTGCCCTTGTACTTGACGCTGGAACCGTAGACGTCAGCGATCACTTCCACCGGCTGCCCCAGGCGGATGTGCTGCAACTGGCTTTCCTTGAAGTTGGCGTCGATCCAGATCTGTTCCAGCGGCACGATGGCCATGAGCGGATTGCCGGCCGCGATGCGCTGGCCGACCTGCACCGAACGCTTGGAGACGAAACCGGAGACCGGTGCCACGATGTTCACGCGGGCATAGTTCAGGTAGGCATTGCGCACGGCGGTGGCCGCCTGCAGCACGTTGGGGTGCTCGGTCACGCTGGTGTGGTCGGTCAGGGCGCGGTTGGCGGCTGCAGCAGCGCGGGCCTGGTCGAGTGCGGCGACGGCGCTCTTGACGGCGTCGCGCGCGTGCGAGACGTCTTCCTGCGAGACCGCACCGGAAGACAGGCCAGCCTGGCGGCGCTGCAGGTCTTCCCGGGCACGGGCCAGGTTGCTGTCGGCTGCGGCCACATTGGCGGCGAGCGTGTCATTGTTCAGGAACAGCTGGCGCGTTTGGCGCACGGCTTGGGCCAGTGCGGCCTGGGCCTGCTCCAGCGCGAGCTTGGTGTCCGCTGCATCGAGTGCCACCAGCGGCTGGCCGGCCTTGACCACTTGCGTGTCGTCGGCCTTGACGGCCACCACGGTGCCGCCAACCTGGGCGGAGATTTGCACGACGTTGCCGCCGACATAGGCGTCATCGGTTTCTTCAAAGAAGCGGGCATGCAGGAACCAGTACAGGAAACAGGCGATGGCGATCACCAGCAGGACCAGCGTGAGCAGGATCAGCTGACGCTTGCGCTTGCCGTTGCCATTTCCGTTGCCATTGCCATTGCTGTTGGCTTGCGGGTTTTGTTGGGTGGTGCTGTCACTCATGGAGGACTCCGTTCTATCTTTTTGTAGTCGGTCGATCAGCCCCGCCGCAGCAGCGGGGCCGTCCCGTCACCGGCGGCAGGGTGGAGAAGCCGGTGGCGGGCTGGGTTCAGTTCATTGGCTCAGGTCGTCTTGGGGCAGGCTCATCGCGACGGCGGCGGGGCTGCCGCCAGTCCGGCCTGCTGGGCGTCGAAACCGCCGCCCAGAGCCTTGTAGAGCGCCACTTGCTGTTCACGGCGCTGGGCTTCCAGCGCCACCAGCGACTGGCGCTGGGCCAGCACGCCGGTTTCCGAGGACAGCAGCGTCAGTTGCGACACCAGGCCCAGGCGATAGCGTTCGCGCGCCAGGTCGTAGGCACGCTCGGCGGCTTGCAGCGCTTCACGGCGGATCGGCAGCTGGCGCTCGATGGAGTGGATTGCCGCAATCTGGCGCGCCACATCGGCATAGGCATCGTTCAAGGTCTTGTTGTAAGTGGCGACGGCCAGCTCATAGTTGGCGTATTCGCCCTTGAGCCCGGCCCGCAGTGCGCCGCCTTCGAAGATCGGCAGCGTGATCGCCGGACCGAAGGCGATGCTCTTGCTGGCGGCCGTGAAGGGATTGGCATCGACCAGACTGTCGAAACCGATCATGGCGCTCAGGTTGATGTCCGGATAGAAACGCGCCTTGGCGACATCCACACCACGGCTGGCGGCTTCCACCTGCCAGCGCGCGGCCACGATGTCGGGACGGCGGCCCAGCAGGTTCAGCGGCAGGTCGGCCGGCAGGCCCGGCGTGGCCAGGTTCTGCAGGGCGGGCGGGGCCAGTTGCAGGCCGCGGTCCGGTCCCTTGCCGCTGAGCGCGCCCAGTTGCTGGCGCAGCAGCACGATCTGGCCGGCATTCTGTTCCAGCTGGGCGCGGGCATCGGCACTGCTGGTGCGCGACTGGTTGCGTTCGATCTGGCTGTCCAGACCGGTCTTGACGCGGTCGGCGGTGATGGTCTCCAGATTGCTGCGCTGCTGTACCGTGCGCTGCAGGATGTCCTGTACCGCATATTGCGCCGCCAGCTGGCTGTAGACCGAGACGATCGAGGCCGTGAGTGCCAGGCGCGCTTCCTGCTCGCTGGCCTGGGCCGCCTTCTCGCTGGAGATGGCTTGCTCCAGGGCAGACTGGTTCTTGTTCCAGAGGTCAAGCTCATAGCCGACGTTCAGGCCAGCCTTTTTTTCGTTGTACCAGTTGCCACCGTAAGGCGGCGGGTAGATCGAGGTACTGGAAAACTGATTGCGGATGACCGAGGCTTCGGCGTTCACGGTCGGCAGCAGCGGTGCACCGCGTGACTCAGCCAGTGCGGCCGCTGCACCGATGCGGGCGCGCGCCTGTTGCAGGCCGGGATTGGCGGCGAGAGCGTCCTCGATCAATGCGGTGAGCTGGGCGTCACCGAACTGGCGAACCCAGTCGCTGCCCGGCCATTGACCGTTGGGGGCACCGGGATTGGGATCGGAGAGGCTGCGTGTGGTACTGAAGTCGCGCGCCTGGGCCAGCTGCTTGTCGCTGCCGATGCCCTCGAAGCTGGCACAGCCCGCCAGGCCGATGGCCCCGATCAGCGCGGCCAGCACGGCGCAGGCTGCCTTCGCCCGCGGCCGGGTGGCGGGCGAGATGATGCGTTGCATAGAATTCTCCACGAAGAATGTTTGGCGATACGAGTTGTTTTTCGAGTTTTGCGATACGCGCCGCGACGTTCCGACAGCCTTCAGTCGCGAAGACTCGCAGGACCGGGCCGATGGGGCAGGCAGCGCTTGCCTGGATTTACGAGTACCATGACGGGGTCGGGCGAGTAAAAACTCATTTTTCGTATTATACTTCGATATACGAACAATCACTCACGTTGCGAATTCGCGTCGGGGGCGGGCGAATTCCTCACCAAAGCTGCCAATGAAACTGCAACCCAGAAAAGAACCACGCCAGGCACGTTCCCGGGCGATGGTCGATACCATCCTTGATGCCATGTCGCGCGTGCTCGTCGAGCGTGGCTATGCCAAGACCAATACCAATCTCGTGGCCGAATCGGCCGGCATCAGCGTCGGTTCGCTGTACCAGTATTTCCCCAACAAGGATGCGCTGATCTTCGCGCTGCGCGAGCGCCACAGCACGCGCATGCTCACGCTGTTCGAAGACGTGGTGGCGCACATTGATGCCTCCGGGACGCTCTCGGGCGATTTCGAGAAACTGATCAACGCACTGGTGGCGGCGCACCTGCTGGAGCCGGAACTCAATCGCATCCTCGAAGAGGAATTTCCGGCCTTCAACCTGCCGGTCTCGCAGGAAATCCGCCAGGGCTTCTTCGATTCCATCCGCCGGGTGCTGGAAAAGCACCGTGCCGCGATTACGCCGCCCGATCTGGACGTAGCGACCTTCGTGGTCCAGCGCATGATGAAGGCGCTCATCAAGGCGGTGGTGCTGACCGGTTACGGCGGCGTCTCCCCGGCCAGCGTGCGGACCGAGATCCTGCCCGCCGTGATCGGCTATCTGACCGCTCCGCGCAGTCAGTAGCGCGACATCAAATGATCTGGTTGCTGAGGGGCATCCAGTATTGAAATTCACGGGCATAATTGCCAGAGTGAAGATTGAAACGGGGATCGAGGCGGCCACCGAGGGCGGGAAGGCCGATGATCCTGGAATATTGCGCACAGGCAAGTCAGAAACTCCCCGATATCCATCCCGCAGGGCTTCCGTATAGTGCGGGGATGGAAGGCTGGAAGGATGCGCTGTTGCCGCGGTCGCCGCCGGTCATCTTCATTGCCCTTATTTTTCAATGACAGCGATATGCAGAAAAAGAACATGCGCCGCGCCCCCCTCCTGACTCTCTTCCTGTTGTGGGCAGGAACGTGGGCCTTGAGCGCTCAGGCCGCCGTCTCGGTGCAGGTGCTTGACAGCGCCGGCCAGCCGGTGCCCAATGCCGTGGTCTATGCCGAACCGGCGGGTGGCGGGGGCGCCATCAAGGCGGCGCGCCAGGTGGAGATTGAGCAGAAGAACAAGACCTTCATCCCCTTGGTGACGGTGGTGCAGACCGGGACAGCGATCCTGTTCCCCAACCATGACAATGTCCGGCACCATGTCTATTCGTTTTCCCCGGCCAAGACCTTCGAACTGAAGCTGTATTCGGGCGTGCCGGGCAGTCCGGTAGTGTTCGACAAGGCCGGTACCGTGGTATTGGGTTGCAACATCCACGACGAAATGGTGGCCTACGTGCAGGTGGTCAACACGCCGCATTTCGGCGTGAGCGAACGTAACGGCGTGGTGAAGCTGGACGGCATCGCCAATGGCCGCTACACGCTCAAGGCCTGGTATTTCACCATGGGACCGAACCAGGCCGCCGTCGAGCAGCCGCTGGAAGTACAGGGAGACGGCCGGGCCGTCATCAAACTCAACGTCAAGGCGGTGCCGCTCTGAAGCGGCGGCATCACGCCAATCTGAACAACAGGAATCGGGGCCGGGGTGCGTCTTTACCGTCTGGAAAGCAAGATCGTCGCGCTGTTCATCATCCTCATCGTGGTGGTGCAACTGGCCGGCTTCGTGGCGATCCGAACCGCCATTGATCGCAATGCGCGCAGCGCCATCAGCGAGGAGCTGATCATTGGCGAGCGCGTCTTCACGCGCCTGCTGGACCAGAATGCCCAGAAGCTGACCCAGGGCGCACGTCTGCTGGCCTCCGATTTCGGCTTCCGCCAGGCCATCGGCACCGATGACCGCGACACCATCGCCTCGGTACTGGCCAATCACGGGGCGCGCATCGGTGCGTCCATGGGCATGCTGGTCGGCACCGACGGCCTCATCCACGCCTCCACCCTCGAATATCCCGATACCGACCTGCAGCGCAGCAGCCTGGAACTGGTCCGCAAGGCCGGCAACGGCAATGGCGCGGCCGAAAGTGCGGTGGTCGGCGACAACCTGTTCCAGATCGTAGCGGTGCCGATCAAGGCCCCGGTCACCATCGCCTGGGTGGTGATGGGCTTCCCGGTGGACCGCGACCTGGTCAACGACATGCGCGCGCTGTCGCAACTGCAGGTCTCCATCCTGGTGCGCCAGCGTGGCAGCGCGGGCTGGACGGCCGATGTATCGACCCTGCCCAAGGCAGAAGCGCAGATGATGGCCAAGGAGGCCAGCAGCCCGCAGATGGGCCAGGCGGGTGCCACCGACCTGCAGATCGACGGCAACCAGTATCGTGCCCGCGTGCTGCCGCTGGCACGCGCCAGCAATGGCCAGGAAGCGGTGGCCATATTGCAGCGCTCGGTAAGCGAGGCGGTGGCCCCATACCAGCGCCTGCAACTGATCTTGCTCAGCATCACCGTGCTGGGCGTGCTCGGTGCGGCGGTCGCCAGCGCCGTAATGGCGCGCCGCATCACCAGCCCCCTGCGTGACCTGGCCACTGTGGCCAAGCGGCTGGGGGAGGGCGATTACAGCGAAGGGCTCTACATTCGCCGGCAGGACGAAATCGGCCGCCTTGGCGCGGCCTTCGAAACCATGCGCTCGGAAATCGCCAGCCGCGAACTCAAGATCAGCCGGCTGGCGTATCAGGACCAATTGACCGGCCTGCCCAACCGGGTGCAATTCGGCGACCTGCTGCGCGAAGCGCTCGGCCAGGCGCAGGCGCTGCCGGGAGGCAGCTGCCACATCCTCATGATGGACCTGGACCGCTTCCAGCAGGTCAACGATGTGCTCGGCCACAGCTTCGGCGACGACCTGCTGCGCCAGGTAGCGGCACGCCTGGACGCGCAGCTGCTGTATCCGGGGGCCAAGGTGGCGCGCCTGGGCGGGGATGAGTTCGCCATCCTGCTGCCGGGCGTCGATCTCGCTGGCGCGCTGGATCAGGCGGCACACATCCTGCGTGCGCTGGAACAGCCCTTGTCGCTGCAGGAACAGACCGTGGACCTGGGGGCCGGCATCGGCGTGGCCGGCTATCCGGCCCACGGTGACAGCAGCGAAGTGCTGCTCAGCCGGGCCGAGGTCGCCATGTACACCGCCAAACGCAAGGGCAATGGCGTGACGATCTACGATCCGGCCATCGACCAGAGCAGCCAGGAAAGCCTGTCGCTGCTGTCCGAACTGCGCCGCGCGCTGGAACGCGACGAATTCATGCTCTATCTCCAACCCAAGCTGGACCTGGCCACGGGTGCCGTGGTCGGCGGCGAAGCGCTGGTGCGCTGGGTGCATCCGGAGAAGGGCTTCATCGGGCCCGACAATTTCATTCCGTTTGCCGAGACCACCGGTTTCATCCGCATGCTGACCATCTGGATGATGGAAAAGGTGGCGGGGCTGTCGGCCCGGTTGCAGGCGCAGGGGCTGCGCCTGAAGTTCTCGGTCAACCTCTCCACGCGCGACTTGCTGGACCAGGAATTGCCGAACGCCTTCGGGGCCATCCTCGAACGCCATCGCCTCACGCCCGCCGCGCTCTGCCTGGAAATCACCGAGAGCGCCATCATGGATGATCCGGCCCGCGCCCAGAGCACGCTGGACCGGCTGGCCGCCATGGGCTTTGCGCTGAGCATCGATGACTTCGGTACCGGCTATTCCTCGCTGGCCTACCTCAAGCGCTTGCCGGTGGATGAGCTGAAGATCGACAAGTCTTTCGTCATGAAGATGGCGCAGGATCAGGATGACGCCAAGATCGTGCGCTCCACCGTGGACCTGGGTCACAACCTGGGCCTACGGGTGGTGGCCGAAGGAGTGGAAAGCGAAGAGGTCTGGTTCCTGCTGCGGCAGATGGGCTGCGACCAGGGACAAGGGTATTTCATGGGCAAGCCGATGCCGGTGGAGCGCTTCCTGGAGTGGCTGCAGCAATGGCGGGCGCCGGAGATGCTGGATCAGTCGGAAAACGTCGCAATATGAAGGATGGCGCGAGGGGTCGCGCCAGCAAAGAATCACCAAGAGGGGGGCAGGGGACAGCATGAAGAAAATCACCAAAAGTGGCGCGTTCGCGCTGCTGGCGACACTGTCTGCGCCGGCGTTGGCGCAGCTCAGCGATGCTGACCGCGAGGCGTGGATGCAGGCCCAGCAGCGCAAGGCCGCCCAGGCCATGCGCGCCGCGCCGGGCCCCGTCAGTTCCGGCGCGGCAGCTACTGCCGCCGAACCCGCTGCCGATCAGGACAAGACGCGCTGGATGCCCGACCTCGGCAAGCTCACCGCCACCGGCGGCGTGATCCAGGTCGAGGGGGCCGGCGGCGGCGGCCTGACGCCCTGGGCGCTCATCACCGGCTATGGCACGCGCGACAGCTATGGTGCCAACGCCCATTACACCTATCTGGCGACCCAGGATTACACGCTCAAATCCTATGGCGTGGCCGTCGGGATACTGGACCGGTTGGAACTGTCGCTGGCCAAGCAGGAGTTCTACGGCAGCCTGGCCCCGTTGGCCGATCTCAAGATCACGCAGGACATCGTCGGCATCAAGCTCAAGCTGGCCGGTGACGCCGTCTATGATCAGGACCGCTGGCTGCCCCAGATCGCCGTCGGTGGCATGTTCAAGCACAACAACGGCATCGGCGGGCTGGGCACGGTCACCAGCGTCAAGCAGCTTGGCGCGGCCAGTGATGCCGGCATCGACTATTACCTCTCGGCCACCAAGCTGCTGCTGGAGCAGAGCCTGCTGCTCAACGGCACGCTGCGGCTGACCAAGGCCAACCAGATGGGACTGCTCGGTTTCGGCGGCGACCTCAACGACCGCTACCAGGCCATGGGCGAGTTCTCGGCGGCTTATCTGATCAACCGGAAGCTGGCGTTGGGCGTGGAATACCGCATGAAGCCGCGCAACCTGGCGGCCGACCACGAGAAGGATTATTACGATGCCTTCCTGGCCTGGTTCCCCAGCAAGAACCTGTCGATGACCCTGGCCTACGTGGCACTGGGCGACATTACCGTCTACAACCCCAAGCGGCAACGCGGCGTCTATCTGTCGCTGCAGGCCGGTTTCTGAGCCCACGGGAGCCGCGATGAACAAGTTCAGAATGCAGCATGCCTTGCTGGGATTGACCCTGGCCGGTGCCCTCGGTTTGGCGCAGGCCCAAGCTCCGGCCACGCCCGATGACAGCCTGTTTCGCGCACTGGGCGGCTTGCCCGTGATCGAGCGGGTGGTGCAGGATTTCATGGACAACATGCTGGCGGATGCCCGCATCCGCCATACCTTCGACAATTCCAACGTCAAGCGCGTCAGGGAAAAGCTGGTGGAGCAGTTCTGCCAGCTCAGCGGCGGCGGTTGCGTCTATACCGGCGATCCCATGCGCGAAGTGCACCAGGGTCTCAAACTGAGCAATGCGGACTTCAATGCCTTGGTGGAAGATCTGCAATTGGCCATGGACAAGAATGGCATCCCGTCCCGCACCCAGAACCGCCTGCTGGCGCTGCTGGCACCCATGCAGCGCGAGACGGTCAGCCGATAGCAAAAAATATTTTGTGGCGGCGGGAATAAAGCAGGGCCGCCTTCCGTATACGTCGGCATGGGTATGGCACATCGCGCAACCCGACCACGAAAAGGAAACATCATGAGACTGCTCGCAACCTCCCTGCTGGCGCTGGCCTGCGCCTCGGTTTCTTTCACCGCCTCGGCCCAGAGCGCCGGTGTCAAGACCATGGACGGCATCCTGGTCGACGCCAGCGGCATGACCGTCTACACCTTCGACAAGGACACCGCCAACAGCGGCAAGAGCGTCTGCAACGGCCCCTGTGCCAAGCTGTGGCCGCCGGTCGCACCGATGGGCAAGCCGGCCGCGCCGTATTCCACGGTGACGCGCGACGATGGCAGCGCCCAACTGGCCTACCAGGGCAAGCCGCTGTACCTGTACGAGGCCGACAAGAAGCCGGGTGACCGTACCGGCGACAACTTCAAGGACGTCTGGCACGTCGTCAAGCCCTGATCGTCCTTCAGACCCTCCGGCCCGCCATGTTCGGACGCACCGCCAGGCTGCAGCGCCAGCAACGGGAACGTCAGGCCGACGAGCAAGCCATGCTCGCCTGCCTGCCGCGCCTGCGGCGGTACGCCCGCGCGCTGACGGGCGGGCGCGACAGTGCCGACGACCTGGTGCAGGACACCCTGGAGCGCGCCTGGCAGAAGCTCGACAGCTGGCAACGCGGCAGCGACATGCGGCCCTGGCTGTTTGCCATCATGCACAACCTGCACGCCGACCAGCGCCGTCAGCCGACGCTGGTCACGGTGGACCTGGAGCAGGCAGCAGACGCTGCGGCCCCGGCGTCGGTGGCCGAACACGGCTTGGCCCTGGATCTGGAAGCGGCCTTGCAGCTACTGCCGGCGGAGCAGCGGGAAGTCCTGCTGCTGGTGGTGCTGGAAGAGATGCGTTATGAAGAAGTCGCGGCCACGCTGGGCATTCCGACCGGGACCGTGATGTCCCGCCTGTCGCGCGCCCGCGAGCGTCTGCGGCAATGGATGGAGGGACCCGGCGGGCAGGGTGAAGCCGGTGCGACCCTGAAGGTGGTGAAATGAAGACCCCGGCATTCCCCGAAGAAGATTTGCACGCTTACACCGACGGCCAGCTGCCGGCGGCGCGTGCTAGCGAGATGGCCGCCTGGCTGGAGCAAGACCCGGCACACGCCGGGGATCTGCACCGCGTGCGCGCCTGGCGCGCCCAGAACCGCGCCTTGCATGCTCATTACGACCCGGTCCTCGAAGAACCCCTGCCGCCGCGTCTGGCTGCAGCGGTGCTGGCCGGGGCGGGGGAGCCGCACCGCCGCCGCGATGAGGCAGGCGAGGGGGCGGCCAATGGTCGGTTCTGGTGGCGTTATGCGGCCATGCTGTTGCTCACGCTGGCGGGCGCTACGGGCGGCTGGCTGGCGCATGACCTGAGCGGCGGCGGCCGCGCCGGCACGCTGGCATCCGCGCCCGTGATGCTGGCGCGCCAGGCCGCGGTGGCCCATACCGTCTTCAGTGCCGACTTGCGGCGGCCGGTGGAAGTCGGGGCCGATCAGGAACAGGCGCTGGTGACCTGGCTGTCGCGCCGGCTGGGCGTGAACGTGCGCGCCCCCCAGCTGGCACCGCTGGGGTACGACCTGATCGGTGGCCGGCTGCTGCCGGGTCAGAGCGGTCCGGTGGCGCAGTTCATGTATCAGGATGCGGCCGGACAGCGGTTGACCCTGTATGTCTCGCACGACCAGGTGCAGAACAGCGAGACCGGCTTCCGCTTCGCTCAGGAAGGCAAGGTCAACGTCTTCTACTGGATCGATGGCCAGTTCGGTTATGCGCTGTCGGGCGGCGTTGCACGCGCTGAACTGTCGCGCATTGCCAGTTCGGTCTACGAGCAACTGGTGCCATTGCAGCCCGCGCCGTCACGCTGAGCGCCTTACGGCGGACCTTGTTCCGACTTGAGGTTTACACATGCAAAAGTGGGTAAGGGCAGGGCAACTCCCGTCAAGACTGTCTGCTTGCCTGCCGCTAACACATTTACCCATGACGTAAAGCCTGATCAACCATGGTGGGGGGATGTGGAAACATGCGAGATCAGGCTGACGCCGTGGTCCGGTTGCACTTCAGACAAGGAGTTTCATATGGAGCTAGCAACTATCGCCAGCGGTGCAGCAACGGCCTGGCTGGTCGACAAGGCGGCGCAGTCCGTCGGCATCGATCTGGGCAAGGTCGCCAAGGCGGCGGTGGATGATGTGGTAGGTGTCGCGACGACCGTGGCGCGCCTGCCGGCCAATGTCAACATTGGACGCATCATCAATACCATCGTCTAGGTGGCCAGGGCTTGCTGCCTTGGCGTTCGCTTGATCGCACCCTTCGGGGTGCGATTTTTTTTGTGCGGGCTTTGGGGGCTTTTCAGGCTACGGTCAAAGTCAGGCATCCGAGGGAGGCGGCTGCAGGCCGCACCTGGATCTCGATGTCGTAGCCCAGCCGTGTCAGACAGTCCATCAGCTTGCGCTCGGACAGGTTGCTGAAGTCGCCGCGCATCATGCCCGACACTTTGGGTTGGGGAATCCCCATGCGTTGGGCCGCCGCCTGTTGACTCAGTCCTAGTGCACGCATCGCCTTGCGGATTTCGATGACCAGACCAGTCTTGATGCGCAGCTTGTCGGCATCCGGCAGACCAAGATCGGCGAAGACATTGCCGCTGCTGCGGAGGATGTCGGTTCCCTCAACGATTGTTTTTTGCATGATGACGTAGCTCCTCGGCTCTGGCAGTAGCGATCTTGAGTCTGGTCCGGATGATTTCCATGTCCGGCTGGGGTGTGGCTATTCCGCTTTTGCTTTTCTTCTGAAAGCAGTGCAGTACGAACACGGCTTCTTCGAACTTCACGGTGTAGACAGCCCGGAAGGTGTCGCCAATATGGTCTTCCAGAATCTCCAGTACGCCGGCACCGCTGAAACCCTTCAATATCTTGGTTTTTTCATAGCGCTCGCCCATCTGCGCCAGCGACAATGCGAAGCCGAAACGCTGGCGGACTTCCGCTGGCAATGCCAGCAGATCCTTGTAGCTGCTGGCGATCCATTCGAGTGGTTTCTCATTGATAAACATCGTAGCAGGCTATACCTGTTCAGGTAAATAGCTGGCTGGCTGCGATTTTTAATGGGAGGTTCTCGAACAACCTTGATACGAGTCGACGTTCGCGTGTGAGTATCTCGAAATTTTTCTTGATTGATGTAAAGAAACGGCGTCCAATGCCGTAACCAAGGCACCGGGCGACGCATCCTGTTTCCCGGTATTCCCCAAGAGGAGAGCACCATGGATGTCAATCAAATCGCATCACTGGCCACCAGCATGGCGTCGGCGCAGACTTCGGATTCGGTCAACGTACTGATGCTGAAGAAAGCGCTCGACAGCCAGGCTTCTGCTGCCGTGGGCCTGTTGCAGGCATTGCCGCCGTTGCCGGCCAACCCGAACATCGGGCGCAACGTCAATACCACTGCCTGAACACCGTCCTCTTGAAATCGCAGTCCTTGCCGGACTGCGATTTTTTTTGTGCATCGTCGGATCGCCGCCTGCCAATTCTTCGGAAGAACAATAGATTGTGCGTTTAGGTAAATGCACAATCTGTTGTTCTTGATTTCGTGCAGATGACCAATATAATGGTTATATGTAAAAAGAACCATTTAATTGGATCTTCTGATGACCAATCTGCAAGACATCGGCCGTCGCATCCGCACCGCGCGTAAAGCACGGGGGATGACGGCTGTCGCGCTGGCCGCGCTGGCCGGAATGCACCGCAACACCTTGCTGGCGCTGGAAACCGGGCGCGGCAACATCGAACTGGTCAAGCTGCTGGCCCTGTGCGAGGAGCTGGAGCTGGACCTGCTGCTGTTGCCGCGCCAAGCAGCGCCGCTGCGCGCCGCCGAGGCGCAAGGCGCTGGCAGCCAGACCGAACTGTGGGCGCGGCTGCAAGCGCTCATGGGCGAAGGAGGCGGGGCATGAGCATGCTGCGTTCCCTGCGCATCCGCCTCGGGCAGACCGAGGTCGGTTCCTTGTTCGCCCTGGATGACGGGCGCTGCTATTTCCGTTTCGATGACGCCTATGCCTTGCAGGGGGACGATCGTCCCGTCCTCTCGCAGCTTTATCTGGCCTCCACCGAAGAGCGTACCCGCGCCCAGTTGCTCGATCCCACGCTGGCGGCCAACCGGGGGGATGGCCGTGGCGGATTGCCTCCATTCTTCCAGAATCTCCTGCCCGAAGGGCAGTTGCGCAAACACCTGATCCAGCGCGCCGGTCTCGCTCCGGACGATGAATTTGGCCTGCTGGCCTACTGCGGACGCGATCTGCCCGGCGATGTCTCGGCGCTGGCCGAAGAATTGGATGAACGCGGTCTCGGCCGCCTGCTGGGCCAGGGCCATGACAGCTACGAGATGAGTTCCGGCCAGTTGCCGGTGCCGGGCGGGGAATCGCTCTCGGGTGTCCAGCCCAAGCTGGCGCTGGTGCGGGAGAGCGGGGGACGCTACGTCATGCGCTCCAAGGATAGCCAGGGCAGCCACTTCATCGCCAAGCTGCCGGCCACCGACTACCCCAACATGCCGCAGGTTGAGTTTGCCTCGCTGACCCTGGCCGCTGCCGCTGGCGTGCAGACTTGCCGGTTCAGCCTGGAGCCGTTGTCGGCCATCGGTGATCACCTGCCGTTCGGCCTGCGCAACGACGCCAGCCGTTTCCTGCTGGTGCAGCGCTTCGACCGCGACGCGCCCACGCCCACCGGACGCTTGCACATGGAGGATTTCGCCCAGGTCACCGGTACTGCGCCGGCGGCCAAGTATGTCGGTACCTACGCGGCCATCGGCGTGGTACTGCTGGAGCGCAGTACGCGCGGGGCCGAGGATGTCTACGAGTTGCTGCGGCGGATCAAGGTCAACGAGCTGCTCGGCAATTTCGATGCGCACCTGAAGAATTTCAGCCTGCTGTATTACACGCCCCAGCAGGCGACGCTGTCGCCGGCTTATGACATCGTGGCCTATGCGGCCTACGTGGGCGGCGATGGCCATGCGCTGGCCTTCGTGCCGGGACAGAAGGGCAAGCAATTGCTCACGCCCGCCATCCTGCGCCAGCTCGCCAACCTGTGGCGCCTGCCGGAGCCGCGATTGCAGGCGGTGCTGGTGGAGACGGTGGAACGCGCCATGACGCAATGGCCGGCCCTGATTGAGAGCCTGCCCTTCACCGACGCCCAGCGCGGCAAGCTGCTGGCGCATCTTGAGGCCAATGCCAGCGTGGCCGCATGGCGCCGCCGCGCCGCGCGCAGAAAGCCTGTCGACGGGGAGGGCGCATGAGGCCCACGCCCACCCTGCCCATGCGCGAAGGCCTGTCGCCCAGCTACCTGTGGCTGCAACCGGGGCCCTGGCGCGACATGCTGTCCTTCCTGGCCGAGCGCTTTACGGCCGTCCCCGAATCGATCTGGCGCGAGCGCCTGCTGCGGGGGGAAGTCCGCAACCAGCATGGTGAAGCATTGCGCCCGGAGTCGCCCTATCGCAGCGGCGATTGCATTTTCTACTACCGCGAATTACCCGAGGGTGAAGCGCGCATTCCGGTGGAAGAAAAGATTCTGCATCTGGACGACCATTTGTTGGTAGCCGACAAACCGCATTTCCTGCCGGTGATCCCGACTGGCCGCTTCGTGCAGGAAACCCTGCTGGTGCGACTCAAGAAGGCCACCGGCCTGCAGGACCTGGTCCCCATCCACCGGCTGGACCGGGAGACGGCCGGGGTGATCGTCTTTTCGCATCAGCCGGCCAGCCGGGGCAAGTATCAGTCCATGTTCCAGCAACGGTCCATGTTCAAGGTGTATGAAGCGATTGCCCCGCTGCGGCCGGATCTGGCGTTGCCACGGGTGCACCGCAGCCGAGTGGAAGAGATCCCTGAACAGTTCTTTAAGATGTATGAGGCCGAAGGCGCGCCCAATTCTGAAACCCACATTTCCCTCCTCGAGCAGCGGGGAGAACTGGGCCTCTACCAGCTGGAACCGGTCACCGGACGGCGTCACCAGTTGCGGGTGCACATGGCCTCGCTGGGCATTCCCATCCTCAACGATCTGTTCTATCCGCACGCCGTGCCCGTGGGCGTGGCCGATGATCTGGACAAGCCCCTCAAACTGCTGGCCCGTTCCCTGTTCTTCATCGATCCGCTCGATGGCAGCGAGCGGCATTTCGTCAGCCAGCGCAGCCTTTAGCCGGGACGTTAACGCGGGTCAGGCAGCCGATTTTAGCTGGTGCAGAGAAGCCACCAGATCAGCAAACCGCTGCCCCTGGATCATGATGTGCTGGCGCAGCACCTCGACGGTGCGTTCCGGGTCACCGGCGATGATGGCATCCACCACGGCCTGGTGTTCGTCATAGGACATCCTGAGACGATCCCGCACCCGCAACTGCAGGCGGCGATACGGCCGCAAGCGGCGGTGCAGGGCGCGCGCCTGCTCGGCCAGGAAGCCATTGTGGCTGCCGGCATAGATGTGGTCGTGGAAGGCTTCGTTCAGGTAAAAATAGGCATCCGGATCGCTGGCATCGCGCGCTGCCTGGCAGGCCTGGTGCGCCGCCAGCAGCTCGGCATGCTCGGCCGGCGTCATGCGGCGCGCCGCCAGGCGGCCGCACATGGCTTCGAATTCGGCCATCACTTCAAACATCTCGATCAATTGCTGCGGGCCGATCTCGGCCACGATGGCACCCCGGCGCGGCCGCATCTCGACGATGCCCATCGAGGCCAGCTGGATCAGCGCTTCACGGATGGGCGTGCGCGAAACACCGAATTCCTCGGCCAGCGAGGTTTCATCCAGATGCTGGCCCGGTGCCAGCTTGCCGACGGCGATCAGCTCTTCAATCGATTCGCGCAGGGTTTCAGAACGGGTCTTTGGCGTGTCCATGGTGTGTTGCCTCTAAAACAAGCATTGTAAAGGGAAGGGCTTCCACGGGATTAATGCTTGACAATGTATGCTTTTCGGCTGAAATTGTATACACGATGAGAGCATAAAAACACAGTAGTTCCATCAATTCCTGGAGGAGATACCAGCATGACCGCATTCAACCGTCGCCATTTCCTTGGCACCCTAGCTGCTGCACCGCTTGCCGCCGCCATGCCCGCCGCCTGGGCGCAAACGGCCAGCCTGAAGATTTCTCACCAGTTTCCCGGTGGCACCCTGACCGAAGGCGACTTCCGTGACCGCCTGGTGCGCATGTTCGCGCAGCAGGTGAACGAAAAGACCAAAGGGGCCTTGAAGTTCGAGATCTATCCCGGCTCCTCGCTGATGAAGACCAACGCCCAGTTCTCCGCCCTGCGCAAGGGCGCGCTGGACATGTCGCTGGTGCCGCTGAACTATGCCGGCGGCGAAGTCCCGGAAACCAACATCGGGCTCATGCCGGGCCTGGTGACCTCCTACCAGCAGGGCGCGGCCTGGAAGAATGCCGAAGTGGGCAAGGAATTAGCCCGCATCCTGGGCGAGAAGGGCGTGGTCATCGTCAGCTGGATCTGGCAGGCGGGCGGTGTGGCCTCGCGCGGCAAGCCCATCGTCGATCCGGCCGATGCCAAGGGCATGAAGGTGCGCGGCGGTTCACGCGAGATGGACCTGATCCTGAAGGAAGCGGGCGCCGCCGTGGTGACGCTGCCTTCCAATGAAATCTACGCCGCCATGCAGACCGGCGCGATGGATGCGGCGATGACTTCGTCGACTTCCTTCATGTCCTTCCGCCTGGAGGAGGTGGCCAAGGCACTCACGACCGGCCGCGACAAGGCCTACTGGTACATGTTCGAGCCGCTGATGATGTCCAAGGCCGTGTTCGAACGCCTGCCCAAGGACCAGCAGGCCGTCATCATGGCCGTCGGTGCAGACATGGAACAGTTCGCCACCAAGGCTGCCCAGGCCGACGATATCGCCGTGGCCCAGGTCTACCAGAAGGCCGGTGCCAAGGTGGTTGACCTCAACGCCGAGGTCGTCAAGAAGTGGCAGGACATCGCCCGCAATACCGCCTGGAAGGACTTCGCGGCCCGCAACGCCAACTGCGCCAAGCTGCTGGCCCTGGCGGAGAAGACCGTATGAGCCACGGCTTCGAGATGCCTGGCGCGGCGGCCACGCGCCCGGCCGTACCGGCCAGCGCCCCGGTGGCCTGGCTGGCGGCCTTCCTGCAGGGCTACCACCGCGTGGCCGTGTTCCTGGGGATGATTGCGCTGCTGGTCACCTCCTGCATCCTCACCTATTCGGTGGTGGTGCGTTACTTCTTCCATCAGCCGACCGACTGGCAGGATGAAGCCTCGGTCTTCATGCTGGTTGGCGTGATCTTCCTGTGCTCGGCTTATGTGCAGTCGCTGCGCGGGCACATCGGCATCGAGGCGCTGGCCGGCTTGCTCTCGCCGCTGGCCAACAAGGTGCGCATGTTCATCGTGGATGTGGTGTCCTTCCTGTTCTGCGCTTTCTTCACCTGGAAGTCGTGGACCCTGTTCCATGAAGCCTGGGTGGAGGGGCAGACCACGTCGTCCACCTTCGCGCCGCCGCTGTGGATTCCGTATTCCCTGATGGCGCTGGGCATGAGCATGCTGACGCTGCAATTGCTGGTGCAGGTGCTCACGCGCATTACCGGCACCGTGCCTGCTGCAACGTCCGGAGGTGCGCAATGAGTCCGCTGACCCTGGGTGTGCTCTATGGCGTGGTCACCATCCTGGTGATGTGTTCGGGCATGCCGATCGCCTTTGCGCTGGGCGTGGTGGCGACCGGCTTCATGTATTTCTTCATGCCGGAATCGTCGCTGGATACCATCACGCAAAACGTTTATGAAGAAATCGCTTCCATCACGCTGCTGTCGATTCCGCTCTTCATTTTGAAGGGGGCGGCCATCGGCAAATCTCCTGCCGGCAAGGACTTGTATTCGGCCATCCACGCCTGGTTGAACAAGGTGCCGGGTGGACTGGGCATCGCCAACGTGTTTGCCTGCGCGCTCTTTGCCGCCATGGCCGGTTCGTCGCCGGCGACCTGCTCGGCCATCGGTTCGGCGGGCATTCCCGAGATGCGCCGTCGCGGCTATTCACCGGGGTTTGCAGCGGGCATCATCGCCGCAGGCGGCACGCTGGGCATCCTGTTGCCGCCGTCCATCACCATGATCCTGTATGCCGTGGCCGCCGAGCAGTCGCTGGGACGCCTGTTCCTGGCCGGTATCGGGCCGGGCGTGCTGCTGGTGATCCTGTTTGCGGGTTATGCGGTCTTCCGGGCGCGCAAGGAATACAAGCTGGCGCATGCCGTCTACACCGCCGGTGGGGCCAAGTCGGCCTACCTGGATGACGAGCATTTCACGCTGGCCCAGAAAGTGGAAATGCTGCCGCGCGTGCTGCCTTTCCTGATCTTGCTGATCGGGGTGATGGTGGCGCTCTATGGGGGCCTGGCCACGCCTTCCGAAACTGCTGGCCTGGGCGCGCTGCTGGCGCTGGTGCTGATCGCGGTGGTCTATCGCATCTACAAGCCGAAAGAGATCGCGCCCTTCCTCAGTTCCACCATCAAGGAATCGGGGATGCTGCTGCTCATCATCGGCATGTCGCTGCTGTACTCCTACGTGATGAGCTACCTGCACATCAGCCAGTCGGCAGCGCAATGGGTGGTGGACCTGCACCTGTCGAAGTGGCTGCTGCTGGCCGTGATCCTGGGCATGGTCATCGTGCTGGGCTTCTTCCTGCCGCCGGTGTCGATCATCCTCATGACCGCGCCTATCATCCTCCCGCCGCTCAAGGCCGCCGGTTTCGACCTGATCTGGTTCGGCATCGTCATGACGGTGGTCATGGAGATGGGCCTGATCCACCCGCCGGTGGGGCTGAATCTGTTCGTGATCAAGAACATCGCACCCGATATCGCACTGGGCGATGTCATCAAGGGTACGATTCCTTTCCTGGCGCTGATGTTTCTCGCGGTCCTGCTCTTGTGCATGTTCCCGGGCATCGCGACCGTATTGCCTGATCTGTTGATGGGAGCCAAGTAAATGAGTAGTAGCGAACGCGTGTGGAATGCGCGCCAGAAGAACCGTGAACAGCGGCTGGCGCGCGCCACCGCCGCATTGGGCAGCCAGTTGCAGGGCAAGATCGCCCCTGCGGACAAGCTGGCGGACCTGCTCTATGCGGTGCTGGAAAACGGCGACCGGGTCTGTGTCGAGGGCAACAACCAGAAGCAGGCCGATTTCCTGGCCAAGGGCCTGGCGGCACTCGATCCGGCGCGGGTCAAGGGCTTGCACATGCTGTTTTCGGTGCTGGCCTTGCCGGAACATCTGGACGTGTTCGAGAAGGGCATTGCCGACCGGCTCGATTTTTCCTTCTCCGGTCCGCAGGCCGGCCGCCTGGCCAAGCTGGCCTCGGCCGGCAAGCTCAACATCGGTGCCATCCATACTTACCTGGAGCTGTTTGGCCGCTACTTCGTCGACCTGACCCCGCGCGTGGCGCTGGTGGCCGCGCAGGCGGCCGACCGCCACGGCAATCTCTATACCGGACCCAATACTGAAGATACGCCCGCCATTGCCGAAGCGACGGCCTTCTCCAGCGGCATCGTCATTGCGCAGGTGAACGAAATCGTCGATGAGCTGCCGCGCGTGGACATTCCGGCCGACTGGGTCAGCTTTGCCATCAAGGCCCCCACGCCGCATTACATCGAACCGCTCTTCACGCGCGACCCGGCGCAGATTTCCGAGATCCAGGTGCTCATGGCGATGATGGCCATCAAGGGCATCTATGCCGAATACGGTGTGCAGCGCCTGAATCACGGCATCGGTTTCGATACGGCGGCCATCGAGCTGATCCTGCCCACCTATGCCGAATCGCTGGGCCTGCGCGGCAAGATCTGCAAGCACTGGGCGCTCAATCCGCACCCGGCGCTCATTCCCGCCATCGAGGCCGGGTTTGTGGAATCCGTGCACTCCTTCGGCTCCGAGCTGGGCATGGAAGATTACATCCGCGCACGGCCCGATGTCTTCTTCGTCGGACCCGATGGCTCCATGCGCAGCAATCGCGCCTTCTCGCAGACGGCCGGCCACTATGGCTGTGACATGTTCATCGGGTCGACCTTGCAGATCGATTTGCAGGGCAATTCCTCCACGGCCACGCTGGGCCGCATCGCCGGCTTTGGCGGCGCCCCCAACATGGGTGCGGATGCACGCGGACGCCGCCACGCCAGCGAAGCCTGGCTCAAGGCCGGCCAGCAGGCGCGCGCCGGACGTAATACCATTCCGCGCGGGCAGAAGCTGGTGGTGCAGACGGTGGAGACCTTCCGCGAGCACATGCAACCGGCTTTCGTCGAGAAGCTGGACGCATGGCAGCTGGGCGAGCAGGCCAAGATGCCGATTCCACCCGTCATGATTTATGGCGACGACGTCACCCACATCCTCACCGAAGAGGGCATCGCCAACCTGCTGCTGTGCCGTACCGAAGAGGAGCGCGAGCAGGCCATCCGTGGCGTGGCCGGTTATACGGCGGTCGGCATGGGTCGCGACAAGCGCATGGTGGAAAACCTGCGCGACCGTGGCATCATCCGCCGCGCCGAAGACCTGGGCATCGACAAGCGCATGGCCACCCGCGACCTGCTGGCGGCCAAGAACATGAAGGACCTGGTGCGGGCTTCCGGCGGGCTGTACAACCCGCCCAAGCGCTTCCGCAACTGGTGATTCCCCTGCAATGAAAGCGACACTATGGAAACTTTGACTTTTCGCTTCGAGCACGGCCACCGCCGCCTCAAGGCCACGCCTGAACTGGTCGGCGTGGTCAGCTCGGGCAACCTGGAGGTACTGATCGAGCATGCGGCCCTCAATGGTGCCTGCGCCATCGAGGTCAAGACCGCCGCGCGCGGCTTCGGCACCATCTGGAAAGCGGTGATGACCGACTTCCAGCAACGCTGGCAACTGGCCGATACCCGCATCTCCATCAATGACATGGGGGCCACGCCGGCCGTGGTCAGCCTGCGCCTGGATCAGGCCGTGGAAGCCATGGTGGAGGAGGGCGCATGAGTGCGAGCTATCTGGAAGCCACGGCGCGCGAGCGCATCCTGGCGGTGCTGGACGCCGCCAGCTTCAAGGAACTGCTGCCGCCCGCGCAGCGCGTAGTCAGCCCCCATTTGGGTCAGCTCGATGCACCGGTCTCCTTCGATGATGGCGTCATCATCGGCGAAGGCCTGCTGGGCGGACGCGCCGTGATGGCCGCCGCGCAGGAAGGCGGATTCATGGGTGGGGCAGTGGGCGAGGTGCACGGTGCCAAACTGGTGGGGCTGCTCAAGCGCGCCATGGCCAGGCAGGCCGCAGGCGTGATCCTGCTGCTGGAAACCGGCGGCGTGCGCCTGCATGAAGCCAATGCCGGGCTCATCGCCGTCTCCGAAGTGATGCGTGCGGTGCTGGAGGCGCGTGCCGCCGGCATTCCCGTGATCGTGCTGGTCGGTGGCGCCAATGGCTGCTTCGGCGGCATGGGCATCGTGGCGCGCTGTGCCAATACCATCATCATGTCCGAGGAAGGGCGGCTGGCCATGTCCGGTCCGGAAGTGATCGAGACTGCCAATGGCGTCGAGGAATTCGATTCGCGCGACCGTGCCCTGGTCTGGCGTACCACCGGCGGCAAGCATCGCTACCTGATCGGCGATTGCCAGCAACTGGTGAGCGACGATATTGATGCCTTCCGCACGGCAGCCATCGCCGCGTTGTCCGCCGTCAGCGATGCGAAGCTCACGTTGGCCGGGCTGGAAGCCGAGCAGGAGATGCTGCGCCGTCGCATCGCCACTTTCGGCCATGCCGAGGACCCGATGGATATCTGGGCCGAGCTGGGCGTGGCCCGACCGGAAACGGTACCGATGCTGGAAGCCGCTGCCTTCACCGCCATGGCCGAGCGCCTGCGCATCGTCTCCAAGGCCTGAGAGGAATTCATGAACCAGACTGTTACTCAACCCCAGGTCGACTGGCGCGCACTGGCGCAGGACTTGTTCCCGCAAGGCCACGCGATCACCGACCAGGATCACTTCCTTTCCGGCACGGCGCAGGTGGATGGCCGTACCGTCACCGTAGTCGGTACCACCGGGCATACGCCCATCGGCATCGAAATTGCGCTGGCCCAGGCCAGTGCGATCCTGCAGACGGTGCGTGAACATCCCGGCCGGCCCATCGTGATCCTGGTCGATACCCAGGGCCAGCGCCTGCGTCACCGCGATGAAATGCTGGGCATCAACAGCTTCATGGCGCATCTGGGCAAATGCGTGGAACTGGCGCGCCGCCAGGGTCATCGCGTGGTCGGCCTGGTGTATGACCAGGCGCTGTCGGGCGGCTTCATCACCAGCGGCCTGATCGCCGATGCCTGTTATGCCTTGCCGGAGGCGACCATTCGCGTCATGGGCCTGCCCGCGATGGCTCGCATTACCAAGGTGCCGGAAGAGCGGCTGACCGAACTGGCCAAGAGCAATCCGGTGTTTGCCCCCGGACCTGAAAATTATTTACGCATGGGCGGCGTTGCCGCGATCTGGAATGGCGACCTCGCCAAGGCGCTGGCCGATGCGCTGGCCCAGGATCGCAGTGCCGACACGCGTGCGGCCACGGGTCTCGAACGGGGCGGGCGCAAATGGGCGCAACGCGTCATCGATGCGGTCGCCAACGATACGCCCTTGAACGGATGAGCATGCCGTCCGCGTCCGCTCTGGCCGACTCGCGTCATCACCTGCTCTGGCTGAGCGAGGCGGGCTGGTCGCGCCTGCTGGCCGGTGGCAGTGATGCACGCCAGCAGGCCACGCTACAGCACTGGCAGCGCATGCGCTGGCCGCTGATCGTGCGTCGCCGCGACGTGGAGGCCAAGGACGAAGAGATCTGTGTCGGCATCGCCTTGCCGCCCGATGCGCAGGGCAACAAGCCGCGCATCGCGCTGCGGGTGAGGGCCGATGAAGTGGCATCAAGCCGCGCGCCTTTCCTGCTGCGCGACATCGTCGCTGCGCGTCTGGCCGGTCTGCCGGCCGCGTGGCAGGCTGGGCTGGCGGAGTTGCAGGAGCACATGGAGCGCGCCGGTATTGCTCTCTCTGTATTCGGTTCTCTGGCCTGGCAGGCGGTGACGGCGCAAGTCTATCTGCGCAGCAGTTCCGACATCGACCTGCTGTTCCAGCCGCGCAGCCAGGCCCAGCTGGAAGCAGGCGTGAGGCTGCTGGCCTGGCAGGCGATGTTCCTGCCGCTGGATGGAGAAATCGTGTTTCCTGACGGGGCCGCCATGTCGTGGAAGGAATGGCGACAGGTCGCGGTGCTGGGCAGCCATCCCGAAGGCCAGGTGCTGGTCAAGCGGCCAGCCAGCGTAGCGCTCGAACGCGTGGGCGCACTGCGCGCCAGCCTGCCGCAGGAGCAGACATGCGCCGCCTGATGCAGCACCCCGATACGCTGGCCCGGCCGCTGCACCACACGCAGAAGCGCCGGGCCGCCCGCGAGAACCTGGCGTTCTGCCGCCAGCTGGCGCGCCTGGCGGTGCGCAGCCTGTACCAGGAACTGGTGCTCTATCCCAAGCCCGGCCTGGTCTCGCGCGTGGACAATGGCAGCCACACCGACATGACGGCCGAGACTTTCCTGCGCAGTCTGTTTGCGCTGCGCCATTACTTTTTCCAGATCGCCGCCGCAGGCCTCGACGGCGCGTCTTTCCGCGCCCTGCAGACGCTGGCGATTCGCGCCGAAGAGCGCATGTTGCGCGCCACCGGCGGCATCAACACGCATCGCGGCGCGATCTTTGCGCTGGGCATGCTGTGCGCGGCCACGGGATATGCGCGGGGCCGTCACATGCCCCTGCAACCGGCCACTATCCGCGCCACCTTGCTGATCCAGTGGGGCGATGCACTGGCCCGCCATAGCGCGGCAGCGATGCCGTGCGGCCAGCACAGCCATGGCCAGCGCGTGGCCGCCGAGCATGCCGTGGGCGGGGCGCGAGAGGAGGGCGCGCTGGGCTTCCCGGCGGTGTTCGAGGTGGCCTTGCCGCAATTGCAGGCCACGCTGGCGGCTGGGCGCGATCTGCATCACGCTCGTATCGATGCGCTCTTTGCGCTGATGGCGCATCTCAGCGATACCAATGTCTACCATCGCGGCGGGGCCGAGGGCGCTGCCCTGGTTCGCAGTCGCAGTGCGGCCTTCCTGGCGGCGGGCGGTACTGCGCTTGCCGATTGGGAAGCGCGTGCGCTGGACTGCCATCGCGAGTTCGTCACCCGCCGCCTGTCGCCGGGCGGCGCGGCCGATCTGCTGGCGGCGGCTTGCCTGGTCCATGAGGTTTGCAACTTATGAGTCTGCGCCTGGCTATCCTGTGTCCGGGGCAGGGCGCGCAGCATGCGGGCATGTTCGATCTGCTGCGCGAGGATCCCGTGGCCAGCGCTTTCCTGACGCAAAGCGATCTGTCGTCGCATCTGCAAGCGCCGGTGGAAACGGTGCTCAACGATCCTGCGCAGCTGTACGCCAATCGCAACGCCCAACCGCTGATCGTCGCGGCGCAACTCGCCGCATGGCAAGCGTTGCGGGAGCCGTTGTCAGCCTTCGCGGGTGCGCCTTTGGTGGTGGCGGGTTACAGCGTGGGCGAACTGGCCGCCTATGCGGTCGCCGGGGTCCTCGATCCCGCGCAGTCCGTCGCGCTGGCTGCACGACGCGCAGCAGCGATGACCGAGGCTGCCAGCGTGCAGCCGGAACAAGGCTTGATGTCCATCGGTGGAGTGGCGTTGTCCGTCGCGCAGGAATGCCTGGCGCGTCACGGTGGCGATGTGGCCATCGTCACCGGTGACGATACCCTCATCGCCGGTGGTGCCGGAACAGCCTTGCAAGCCGCTGCGGATGAGCTTGCGGCCGCTGGCGCGCGGATTTCCTCCCTGCCCGTCGGGCTGGCCTCGCACACCCCATTGATGCAGGCGGCCACGGACTTGTTTGCGGCAGAGCTTGCCGCACTCCAGCTGCGCTCGCCCGGTCCGGCCTTGCTGGCGGGTGTCACCGGGCAGGCGATTGCCGATGCAGCGCAGGCGCGGACACTGCTGGTGCGACAGCTGGTCGCGCCCATCCAGTGGGCCGGCTGCATGGATGCCATGGCTGAGCGTGGCGTGACGGTCGCGTTGGAATTGGGGCCTGGCGCGGCACTGTCGCGCATGCTGCGCGAGCGCCATCCGCAGATGGCCTGCCGTTCGCTGGCGGACTTCCGCAGCCTCTCGGGCGCGCTGGCATGGCTGCGTCGGCAAACTGACTGAATCGGCGCGCGGTCCGCCCTCGGCTGGCTTCTGCGCGATGCTGGTGCTATCGTGAAATGAAGAATTCTTCCATTGTCCATGCGCCTGTCGGATCCGGCTGACAGCGCAACCCGCTTTGTGCAGTTCAGTCCATCGCGGCGGCGAACCAATGACCGAACCCTCAGTCGCATCTTGAAGCAGTGCCCATGTTCAACCCGACCAGGAGGCCCCAAGATGAAAGTCGATGTGTACAAGCGCCCGGACGGCGACGGTTTGTTTTCCTACCTCGTCCTGCCCCACGAAAAGCCGATGCCGGAAGAGGTGACCAATACCGACTGGCAGCTCCACGAGCAAAACGTGGACTTTGAGCGCGACGGGAAGCGGCATTTCACGCTGGAGCCGGAAGATGCCTTCATGCAGATCGGCGAGAAAGGCTACGCCATCACCCATCTGGACCAACGCAGCGGCGACGGCGCGGCCTGAGACCCCAGGCTATCGGCCCATCCGCAGAGGAGACCATCATGCCCACTGAACAAGTAGGCGATTACGAAGTGGAATACGCTGGCGTGCGCCTCATAGGCGGCGACGAATGGGTGGCCCAGGTGGCCATCTTCGGCCATTCCACCAATCCCATGCATCGCAACCCGGTATTCCCGGTGCAGCGCGTGCTGCCCGACCAGACCTTCGCCGATGAAAAGGCGGCCGAGGAGGGCGCGCGTCAGGCTGCGCATGACCTGCTGGAGAAGCAGACAGCGCGGCATTGACCGCCGTTTCCCACTAGGGCCTGTTCACATTTAATCTGCGAGATGCGTTGCCCCCAGAAGGCGGGGTGGCAAGGCGCGCGTCAGGGCTGGTGGTGGTGCCACCAGCCCTGACGTGCAACGCGGCCAGCGCGCCTTCTGGGGGCAACCCTCCGGGAGAGGCCGCCAAGCGTCGCCTGCCGTTGTTGCAGCTCCTTGCCGTGGCACCACCACGGCGCGTCGCCGCGCCTAGGCAGACAACGCTTGGCGACCTCTCGCACTCGCAGATTAAATGTGAACAGGCCCTAAAGAAGCCCGATCCGCCTGTTGGTGCATCGGGCTTCTTCGCATTGATGGACGCTGATGGCATGGAATTCGCATGCTGACGGCAGCGGCTGATGAGTGGCAGGCTGCTCACTCTGCTGTTTCGCAATAGAATGGCGTTGATTGCGTTTTCCTTCACGTCTTCCTTTTCCTCGTCCGGCCAGGTCCCCCTCATGAAACCGCCTCTGCTCGTCCTGATTCACCTTTCCGAAGAAAGCACTGCCACCATCGCCGCCCACTACGACATCCTCTACGCGCCGGATCGCCAGCGCCGTGACGCGATAATCGCCGGCCCGGCCAAAAAGGTGGCGGTGGTGCTGACCAACGGCTCCACCGGCCTCACTGCCGACGAAATGCGCGCCTTGCCGCATCTGCAGCTGGTGTGTGCCCTGGGCGCCGGTTTTGAAAACATCGATGCCGCCCACGCCAAGGCGCATGGCATCGAGATCGCCACCGGTGCCGGTACCAACGAGGACTGCGTGGCCGACCATACGCTGGGCCTGCTGCTGGCCATCCTGCGCAACATCCCGGTGCTGGACCGCTACACCCGCGACGGCGGCTGGCGCGAAACCATCCCCCTGCAACCGCAGCTGGCGGGCAAGCGGGTAGGCATCGTCGGCATGGGCAATATCGGCAAGAAGATCGCCCGCCGCGCTGCCGCCTTCGATGCCGAGATCGCCTATTGCAACCGCAAGAAGCGTGATGACGTTGATTTCCACTACTTCCCGGACGTGGCCCAGATGGCCGGCTGGGCCGACTGCCTGATCGTGGCAGCGCCCGGCGGCGCCCAGACCCATCACCTCATCAATGCACGCGTGCTGGAAGAACTCGGTCCCAAGGGCTACCTGGTCAACATCGGCCGTGGCAGCATCGTCGATACCGAGGCCCTCGCCGCGGCCTTGTCGGCCGGCCGCCTGGCCGGCGCCGGGCTGGATGTCTACGAAGGCGAGCCCAAGCCGCCTGCCGCCCTGATCGGCCTGCCCAATGTGGTCCTGACCCCGCACATCGCCGGCTGGTCGCCGGAAGCCATCAGCGCTTCCGTGCGCCAGTTCCTGCGCAATTGCGAGGAGCATTTCGCGGCAGCCGAGCCGGTGGTGCGGGCCTGAGCGGGCGGCTGCGCGACAGCTGACGCGAGTTTTTTTGCCATAGCCGGGCTGGCTGGCCGATAATGTCGGCCGCGGCCGGGGTGCTTTCCTCCACGAGAGCGTCCCGGCCGGTCGCCTGCGCGCGCTCGGGGGAGCGTGCCGGCGCACGGCACTCCGGTGTCATTTCATTCCAAGATCAACCCATCGCCATCACACTACAGAGAGAGCCACGCACCATGGATCTGCCATCTCACCAACTCACCATGACGGTCCTGATGACCCCGGACATGGCCAACTTCGCCGGCAATGTACACGGGGGCACCATCCTCAAGCTGCTTGACCAGGTGGCCTATGCCTGCGGCAGCCGCTACGCCGGCCAGTACGTGGTGACCCTGTCGGTGGACCAGGTGATGTTCCGCCAGCCCATCCACGTGGGCGAGCTGGTGACCTTCCTGGCCAGCGTCAACCACACCGGCAAGTCGTCCATGGAAATCGGCATCAAGGTGGTGGCCGAGAACATCCGCACCCAGGAAACGCGCCACG
Source organism: Herbaspirillum sp. WGmk3 (assembly GCF_023952535.1). Lineage (NCBI taxonomy): Bacteria > Pseudomonadati > Pseudomonadota > Betaproteobacteria > Burkholderiales > Oxalobacteraceae > Herbaspirillum > Herbaspirillum sp. WGmk3. The sequence goes on from NZ_JAKYWT010000002.1 coordinate 131,310, forward strand.
TCAACAGCTGCTTCTTCACCATGGTGGCCGTGGACGACCAGCGCAAGCCGATCCCGGTGCCGCCGCTGCGACCCTTCTCGCAGGAAGAAAAGCGCCGCTTTGACGCCGCCGTGATCCGCAAGTCGCTGCGCCAGGAACTGGCGCGCCGCTACGAGGAAGTCAAGCCCGGCACGGACAAGGCCACCTGAGCTTTCCGGATCGCCCAATGAAAAAGGGGATGAGCCAGCGCTCATCCCCTTTTTTGATTCCGGCCGGACTGGCGCTCAGTCCAGATGCACCACCACCGAGCCAAGCACGCCCAGCTCGGCCAGCACCGTCTGTCCTGCCCGCACCGGCATGGGCACGATGGTGGAGCCGGTGGCAACCAGCTGTCCGGCCGCCAGTGTCAGGCCGTACTCGCGCAATTCATTGGCCAGCCAGGTCAGCGCCACGCGCGGATCGCCCAGCACTTGGGCACCACTGCCGGTGCGCCTTTCACCGCCTTCGATGGTGGCCGAGGTCGCCAGCGCGGCCAGGTCCAGGCTGCGCCAGTCGATGCTGGCCGGTGCGCCCAGCACGAACTGGTCGGCACAGCTGTTGTCGGCGATCAGCTGCGCTGCGCCTACTTCGCGGAACAGGTCATACCGGGTGTCGGGGATCTCGATGGCCGGATGCACCGTGGCCACGGCCGCCATCACTTCTTCCTGCGTGTAAGGCGTATTGCGTGGCGCGAGCGTGCTGCCCATGCGGAAGGCCACTTCCACTTCGGCCACGCGCATCAGGTTGTCGCCCAGCGTGATGCGGGCACCGCTGCGGTGAATGCGCTCGGCCAGCAGGCGGCCAGCCAGCGGCGCATCGACCTTGAGCAATTGCTGTCCGCCGGGACCGGTGGCGGCGTTCTTCCAGCCGGCCAGCGGCGCGAAGCTGCGCGCCTCCAGGCGGCGTTGGATGTCATAGGCCTGACGCCGGTCCCCCGGCTGCAGATGCGCCGGCAATTGCGGGATGCGGCGGTTGTGCGCCCAGCAGTCCCACAGCAGGTCGGCGGCTTCCTGGCATTGTGAATCGGTCAGCACGGCGGTCTCCCCAAAATGAAGGCTTGTGTTCAGACGCTCAAGGGGCCGAGTGCGCCGATGGCGATGGTCAGCAGGCCCAGGCACAGGTTGATGCCTACCAGCATGCGCACCTGGCGCAGGGCGCGCGAGGCGCGGTCCCAGTCTTGCTGGGCGGCCGCCAGCTTGAGGCGGCGGAAGGGGGCGAAGAAGATGTGGGCGAAGATCAGCATCATCACGATACCGATGCCGGTCATGGCGTGGACATAAGGCGGCAGCTTGGCAGCGCCCATCATGGCCATCATGTGCAGGCCGCTGCCCAGCACCAGTGCGATGGCGACCCAGACCCAGATGAAGAAATTGGCCAGCACGGCCGCCATCAGGCTCAGCCGCTGCTCAGGATGCAGCACGCCCAGCGCGGGGCGCAGGGCCATGTGGGCGAAGAACATGCCGCCGACCCAGATCGTCAGGCCCAGCAGATGGAAGAATTTGGCAAACAGCATGGCGCTCCCGTCAGAAAAGTTCATATGCGTCCGTGGCGCATTGTCGCATGAGTGGGAACACGGCGTATCGTCAGCCGGGCGAAACCGCCAGCTTGTGGTAATGTCTTGCAGAAACTTCATCACTAATACTACTCATCGGGCGCTTCTTTGCGCCGCCATCCGGGGGGACGGTCACACCATGTCGAACACTAGCTTCAGCGGTACTACGCTCAGTGCCATCTTCTTCTATCCGATCAAATCCTGCGGCGCGCTCTCCCTGAGCCGCGCCGAGATCAGTCCGCTGGGCCTGGCGCTGGACCGCCACTGGATGCTGGTGGACCGCCAGGGCCAGTTCCTGACCCAGCGCACGCATCCGGCGATGGCCTGCATCACGCCCGCTTTCGAGGGTGATGCCCTGGTGCTGCGTGCGCCCGGCATGCCCGCGCTGCAGCTGGCCGCCGCCGGCCAGGATGGTGCCACGCTCGCCGTCAAGGTCTGGGACAGCCGGATCGAAGCGCTCGACCAGGGTGAGCAGGCGCGCGAGTGGTTCTCCGCCTACCTGCAGGATGACGCCCGCCTGGTGCGCTTCAATCCGGCCGTCAAGCGCGCCTGCAGTACCCGCTGGACCGGCGAGCATCGGGCCACGACGCAGTTTTCGGATGGCTATCCGCTGCTGGTGATCGGCCAGGCCTCGCTGGATGACCTCAACGCCCGGCTCGCTGCCAAGGGCGCACCGGCCTTGCCCATGGATCGCTTCCGTCCTAACCTGGTGATCGCCGGTTGGGAGGCCTATGAAGAAGACTTCATCGATACCGTGCGCCTGGGCAGTGAAGACCGTCCGGTACAACTGAAGCTGGTGAAGTCTTGTGCAAGATGTCCGATCCCCGGCATCGACCAGCGCAGCGGCCAGCGCGATCCGCAGTGGCCCAATGAACCCATGGACACGCTGGCCACCTATCGTGCCAATGCCAGGGTGAATGGCGGTCTCACCTTCGGCCAGAACGCCATCGTGATCGGCGGGGAGGGCGGCGTGATCGAGGTCGGCCAAGCCTGCGAGTGGGAACTGAATTTCTGAGCGTCCCGGCGGGTAGCCCCGTCAATCTCAATCCAGACTCAAGCCATCTCGGCAGTACCGCAGCAAGGAACAAGATGATCAAGGCATTGCGACAATCCCTCCTGCTCACCCTGGCTCTGGCGGGCGCAGGGTGCTTTATTGCCAGCGGCAGCGCAGGGGCCCAGGCACGTACCGTGCTGATCGGCCTGGCCGCGCCCATGAGCGGCCCGTCCGGCAGCACGGGCGTGAGCCTGGAACGCGCCGCCCAACTGGCGGTGGACGACATCAACAACAGCAAGCCCGTCATCGCCGGCGAGCCGGTACTGTTCAAGCTGCTGCCGCAGGACGACCGGGCCGATCCGCGCACGGGCGAGCTGATCGCCGATTACTTCGTCAAGAGCAAGGTGGCCGCCGTAGTCGGTCACTGGAACAGTGGCGTGGGCATCCCCGCCGCACGCATCTATGCCGCGGCCGGCATTCCGCACGTGGCCCCCGCCGTAACGGCCCCGGCTTACACGCAGCAGGGCGACGCCAGTGCCTTCCGCATCGTGCCGCACGACGGCGAGGGCGCGCGCCTGACCGCCGACTATGTCGTCCGCGAGCTGAAAGGCGTCAACGTCGCCGTGATCGATGACAGCACGGTGTTTGGCTCCACTTACGCCGATGAATTCGTCAAGTCGCTGACGGCCTTGCAGGGCAGGGTCACGGGACGCTATGCGGTGAGCAGCAAGACCTCCGACTTCAACAGCGTCCTGCGCAGCATCCGCGACAGCCATCCCGACGTGGTCTTCTTCGCCGGACTCGATGCTCAGGCCGCGCAACTGGTACAGGACCTGCGGCGTCTGCAGATCCGCGCCCCGCTGGTGGGGATCGGCGGACTGGTGGGGCCGACCTTTCTCAAGCTGGCCGGTGCCGCCGGGGAGGGGGTGAGCGTGGTGGAACCGGGACTGCCTTCCTACAAGGGCCCGCAGTGGAGCCATTTCGAACAAGCCTGGAAGGCGCGTTATCAGTGCGAGATCTATCTCTATGCGCCCTTTGCCTATGATGCCGTGCGCGTGATCGCGGCCGCCATGCGCGAGGCCGATTCGGTGGAGCCGGCCAAGGTCACGGCCAGTCTGCACCGGATTCGATACAAGGGGATTTCCGGCACGATCGCCTTCGATGCCCAAGGCAACTTGCGTGATCCCGTATTTACCTTGTATCGCGTCAGTGGCGGACGGTGGCGCGTCGTGCGCAGCATCGGCAATCCGGACAGGAGTTGAGGGCGATCGAAGAATTCGAAGGAAATTCTCGCTGCCAAAAACAATGCCGCCCGGATGAACCGGGCGGCATTGCTGTTTGCGAAGAGCAGGGGGGCTTACTTCTTGGGACGTCCCACCTTCAGCGGGGTCAGGCTGCCGAGGATGTCCTTCAATTCGTTGATCTTGAGGTTCTTGATCAGCGACACGCCGATACGCAGCAGGTCGCTCTTCTTGATCTCGACACCGGACTTCAGGCAGGTCTTCTTGACCTGGGCCAGCACGGCGTACTCGTTCTCGGGCATGGTGAAGCTGTCGCGCACTTGCTTGACCTTCTTGGCCTTGGGGGCTTTCTCGACTTTTTCTACCTTCTCGGCCTTGACCGGCTTGTCGGCCTTTTCAGGCTTGACGACTTTCTCGACCTTCTTTTCGGCCTTGGGTGCTGCCGGTGCAGCTGCTGCAGCGGCCGGCTTGGCGGCTGCGCGGGTGGCGGGCTTGACGGCTGGTTTCTTCACCGCGGCGGGCTTGGGGGCTGCCGGCTTGGCGACAGGTTTCTTGGTTTCGGTTGCTGCTGCTGCGGCTTGAACTCTGGTGGCCATGAACGCTCCTCTGAAAATTGATATAAACAATATATATTTTTTGCGCCTTTGCCGCAACATTCCTGCCGCCTGGCAACGATTTCATCGTCGTATTTCGATGTTGCAAACGTTTTCAGGGGTGCGGTGACCACAGCATACGCGCCTGGCCGTATTGCGGCGAATTACTTGTCCCGGGCGAAATGAACTTCTCCAGATTCATGGCCGCGATGCTAGCAAGTCCAGGTTAAAACTCTGTGACAAAGGTCAAAACAATTTATACGAAGCGCAAAGCCACAAAAAAAAGCAGCCCGGCCTTGCGGACGGACTGCAATCAACAACGCTCTCTACCGGGGACTTACATGATGCTGTTGGCGACGGCTGGCAACTTATCGCTGGAGACCGGTGTGCTGCCAGGCTGGTTGCCGGCAGCAGTCTTCAGTGGGGTCACGGTGGCCGGGCCCTTGGGCTGGGCGGCCTGCGCCAGATCGTTCTGGCTGGTGAATTCCTGCAGGAACTGGGCGAAGCCGGTGCCGACTTCCTTGTGCTTGAAGCCCATGGCGACGGCTGCCTTCAGGTAGCCCAGCTTGGAGCCGCAGTCGAAACGCTGGCCTTCGTAGCGATAGGCCAGGATCTGTTCCTGTTCCAGCAGGGCAGAGATGGCATCGGTCAGCTGGATTTCGCCACCGGCACCGGTGCCGATGTTTTCCAGGCGCTCGAAGATGGCCGGGGTCAGCACATAGCGGCCCACGACGGCGAGGGTCGACGGTGCGTCTTCCGGCGACGGCTTTTCGACGATGCCGCTCAGCAGCTCGGTACGCTCGCCGTGTGCGGTGCCGCTGACGATGCCGTACTGGCGGGTTTCCGGACGAGGTACGTCCTGCACGGCCAGCAGGCTCTTGCCTTCACGTTCGTACAGTTCGGTCATCTGTGCCATCACGTTTTTCTGGCCGGGCGCGGCATCCATGAAATCGTCAGCCAGCAGCACGGCGAAGGGCTCGTCACCCACCAGCGGCTTGGCCAGCAGCACGGCGTGGCCCAGGCCCAGCGGCTCGGCCTGGCGTACGTAGACGCAGTTGATGTGCTTGGGAATGACGTTGCGGATGGTTTCCAGCAGCTTCACCTTGCCGGCCGCTTCCAGTTCGGATTCCAGCTCATAGGCCTTGTCGAAGTGGTCTTCGATGGCGCGCTTGTTGCGGCCGGTGATGAAGATCATTTCGGTAATGCCCGCTTCCACCGCTTCTTCAACGGCGTACTGGATCAGCGGCTTGTCGACGATGGGCAGCATTTCCTTGGGCTGTGCCTTGGTGGCGGGAAGGAAGCGGCTGCCGAGGCCAGCGACGGGGAAAACGGCTTTGGTGATTTTTTTCATGGTAAGTCCAGTTTTGGTTGAGTGAAGGGCGTGACACCCAAAGGCACACAATGCAGGCTTGCTAGCGACTCGCGCCTCCTCACGCCTGTCTGTTGTTCTTGATCATCTTCATTTGCAAAAACGCGCGGCATCCCTGAAACAGGGGCGCGACGCCGGGGAATGCGTGGCTCAATGCATGCGCCGCAGTCTCCAGCAGGGAAGCGCGCGGCTGACGGCGCGTTGCCGGTACAGCGGCCGCTGCCTGCTCATCGACCAGCGCGATGCGCTGCGGCAGGCTGCCTTCGTTGAGTTGGTCCAGCACCGAAGCCAGCTGTGGTGCCTTCATCGAAATCTGATGCAGCATCTCGGCCGATTCGCGGGCGTAGCGGGCATAGTGTTCGACGAAATCAGCGCCCTCGGCGGCCTGCGGTGCAGTGCCGAAGGTGTTCAGCGCGAAGGCATTGGCAAAGACGGGTGACGGACGGGCACTGGTTTCGGTGGCGGACATGATGGCGGCTCTCTTGGAAATCGGGCTGGCGAATGCGGTATTGGGCAGGCGCGGCGGCAAGCGATGGATGCTGGGTTCGATGCTGCACTGCGCTTATGTGCAGCAAGAGTAAAAAAACTCGCGCTTCCTCTCTATAGGAATGCCGCCTTTTGCGATGTAGGAAAAGAGGAAGGCGCGGCCATGACCGCTTTGCGCGCCGCAAACCAGCCTGGCCTGGCGCTGATCGGCTCAACAGCGCCACATGCCGGGCTTGTCCTACAAGGAAATGGGCCGCTGTCCGATACCTTGCCGACGCGCGCTTTTCTATCATCACCTCATCTGTTGCGCAGAGCGCTTGCAGAGAAGTGGAAGCAAGAGGAAGCCCCTGCATTGCACGGTTTCCGACATCAACCCAAGAACGACAGAACGATTGAAAGGGAACATCATGGAACACGGACTCATCGCATGGCTGATCATTGGTGCCGTCGCCGGCTGGCTGGCCGGTGTGCTGGTCAAGGGTGGCGGCTTCGGTCTGCTGGCTGACATCCTCATCGGTATCGTCGGTGCCGTCATCGGTGGCTGGCTGGCCGGGCTGCTGGGCATCGCCGTGGGTGGCGGCATCCTGGCCTCCATCGTCACCGCGACGCTGGGTGCGATCGTGCTGCTGGTGATCGTGCGCGCCTTCCGGCGAGCCTGACCAGGCCAGCACGCGGCCACGCCTGAAGGGGCGCGGCCGGTGTTTCTGCCCTGACCGAATGCGTCCGTGCCAAGGCCCGGACGCGTTTTGCTTTTCGGCAAGAAGCTTCATGCGTCAGCGGCACTCGCGCATCGCCGTGGCCCGCAAAGCCCCGTGAAGAGTGCCTCGTGGCAAGCTTTCTGCAAGAATCTTCATATCGATGCTGCAGCGCGCCATCCTGGCGTTACAATGTCCGGGACGTTGAAAAAAGATCAAGTAGCGAAGTGGCCGTGCCACCTCGTTTCCTCAGATATCCATTCATCCAGAACAAACCTATGAGTAGCGTCAATCCCCTCGCCGGCAAGCGTGCCGCACCCTCAGCCCTGGTGAACCTGCCGGTGCTGCTGTCGAACTACTACAGCCTGCGTCCTGATGTGGCCGATGCCAGCCACCGTGTGGCGTTCGGTACCTCCGGCCATCGCGGCAATGCCAATCTGCACAGCTTCAACGAATGGCACGTGCTGGCCATCACGCAGGCCATCTGCGACTACCGCAAGGAGCAGGGTTTCAAGGGGCCGCTGTTCCTGGGCATCGATACCCACGCCCTGTCGGAACCGGCCTGGCACAGCGCACTGGAAGTGCTGGCCGCCAACGAAGTGGTGACCATGCTGGCCGAGGGCAGCCCCTATGCGCCCACGCCGGCGGTGTCGCACGCCATCCTCACGCACAACCGCGTGCACCGCGACAAGCTGGCCGATGGCATCGTGGTCACGCCTTCGCACAACCCGCCGGACAATGGCGGTTTCAAGTACAACATGCCCAATGGCGGTCCCTCGGATTCCAACGTCACCAGCTGGATCGAGAAGCGCGCCAATGGCTATCTGGAGCAGAAGCTGGAAGGCGTGCGCCGCATCAGCTTCGAGAAGGCCCTGAAGGCCGAGACCACGCGCCGCTACGACTATCTCGACAACTACGTCGGCGACCTGCCCAACATCATCGACCTGGGCGCCATCTCGGCGGCCAATGTCAAGATCGGCGTGGATCCGCTGGGCGGTGCCGGCCTGCATTACTGGTCGGCCATCGCCGATCGCTACAAGCTCAACCTGGAAGTGGTCAACACCGATGTCGATGCCAGCTTCCGCTTCGTGCCGCTGGACTGGGACGCGCAGATCCGCATGGATCCGTCCTCGCCCTATGCCATGAGCGAGCTGATCGCCCTGAAGGACCGTTTCGACGTCGCCATGGCCTGCGACACCGACCATGACCGCCACGGCATCGTCGCCAAAAGCACCGGCCTGCTGCCGGCCAACGACTACCTGTCGGTTGCGGTGTATTACCTGTTCCGCCATCGTCCGGCCTGGCGTGCTGACGCGGCCGTGGGCAAGACCCTGGTGTCGAGCCAGATGATCAATCGCGTGGCCGATCACCTGGGCCGCAAGCTGCTGGAGATGCCGGTCGGTTTCAAGTGGTTCGTCGATGGCCTGTACGACGGCAGCCTCGGCTTCGGTTGCGAGGAAAGCGCCGGCGCCTCCTTCGTGCGTTTCGACGGCCAGCCCTGGAGCACCGACAAGGACGGCATCACCGCCGCCTTGCTGGCCGCCGAGATGACCGCCCGCACCGGCAATGATCCCGGTCAGATCTACCAGGACCTGACCCGCCAGTTGGGCGCGCCTGTCAATGGCCGCAAGGAAGCCGCCGCCACGCCGGAGCAGAAGGCGCGCCTGTCCAAACTGTCGCCGCAGGATGTGACGTCGACCGAGCTGGCCGGCGAGACCATCCGCGAGGTGATGACGACCGCACCGGCCAACGGCAAGCCCTTCGGCGGCCTGAAGATCGTCACCGACAATGGCTGGTTCGCGGCCCGTCCTTCCGGTACCGAAAGCATCTACAAGATCTATGGCGAGAGCTTCCGCGACCAGGCGCATCTGGACCGCATCTTCGCCGAAGCGCAAGAGATCGTGACGCGCGCGCTCAAGGCCAGCTGATTGCGCTGACGTCCTGCATTGCGCATGCCGATGACGCCGCCACCCCTTGGGGCTGGCGGCGTTTTTTTTCCGGCCTTCCTACAGGCGAATGGGCCGATGTCTGGCTGAGGGCAGGGCAGGGGCTTCGTAAGATGAGGTATTGTTTGCCACCTTGTCAGGAGGACCGCCATGAACCTGCCTCGTCCGGATCTCGCTGCAGAGTCCGCTGCAGCGCAGGGCGCGCGACCACCGGAAACCCCGGCAGCCGCACTGCTGCGTCCACCCGGCACGCCGCCTGCGCCGTCAGGCGCGCCCGTGCCGGATCACATCGTGGCCGATCCCGGCCATGTCGTTGAGCCCGACGGCACCGAAGACCCGCTGGCCAATGCCGATGATGGCTTGCTGCCCATGCTGCCGGCACGGCCCGGCGACCACACTACCCCGTTACCCTCAGAGGAGAACACCATGCACAAGCCCCAGGACACCCCGCCGGTCGAGGTCCCGCCGCTCGATCCGACGCCGCCCCAGGACCCGATTCCCCATCAGAACCCGATGGCCGGCCAGGGTTGAGCTTGCCTGCCGGATCTGCCACCCGAATTGCCCTGTCCGAGGAGGTCTGTTTGTACCATTCCCTGCACACTCCCCAAGAAACCCCGCCGGTCAACGAGCCCAACCTGCCGCCGCCGGCACTGCCCGATGATGAGCCGGTGCCGGTGCAAGATCCGCCCGACAATCCCCGGCCTTCCGACAAGCCTTTGCGCATGTAAGTAGCTGTCGTTGAGCGCGCTTGCGAAGCAGGCGCGCCGTTCTTCGTTGCGCTTGCAGCCGTCCATCGCGACCTTGGTTTTTGCATTTCCGTTCACGTCTTGCGAGCGATCGAGCGTGCAACATGCCGCTACGCGGCCATTGCGACTGCGCGCTGTCTTTTTCTTTCATATCGCCCCGGAACCGCCCTGATTTCGGTCCGCACCATCTCCTTTGCAGTCTGCCATCTCTCCCCGCCATTCTTTCGCGTTGATTGAGACTTTTCTCGTTCAAGCCGCTTTGCATTTGTGAAAGCATCTGCTTTTTGCGGAGACAGCAGATGAATTGAGCAGGACTGCCACCTCCGCCGTCCTTGTCAGGAGTGGCACCTTGTATCCCTATCCTCCGCAGTCCATGGGTTTTCCCGCTGGCCGCCGCCACACCGTGCTGGCGGCGCTTCCCCTGCATGTGCTGGTACGCCTGCAGCCAAGCGGCAGCAGCACCGCCCGGGTGCTGTGCGAGCCGGTCAAGGCCGGGCCGGCTGCCGGTGCGCAGGCCATGGTGCTCTACCTGTCTCCCTTTGATGCGCATCTCGATGCGCTCTGGCTGGGTCTGGCTGTGGAGGATTACCAGATACTGCCGGTGGCGTCCTTTTCCCCCGATGAACTGGTGGCGCGTCATCAGGGCCACTTGCCGTACTGCCTGCATCTGGCATGGGGCGCGCACGATGGCCGCATCGCCGTGCGCGCGCAGGGCGATCCCGTGCGGCTGTCGTCGGCGCGCGTGGCGCAGGTGTCGGCGAGCATCGACAGCATCCCGCTGGACATCGGACTGGCCGATCTCGAATGCCACGCCCGGCTATGGGAGTGCGCCGGTCTCTACGCCCATGCGGAGACAGCGGCCCGGCTGGAACAACTGAACCCGCAGCAGCGCCACCGGCATGCCGAGCGGGCCATGGAGCGCATCCCGGGCCGCACTGAACCGGGCCGGGAAATCAACCAGATCGCGCTGTATGACGCCGAATCGGCGCAATGGCACTTCGTCGCCCTCGATTTTCTTGCCGAGATGGTCGCCGGGCCGCGCTGAGGCCGTCGCGAGCCGACATCGGCCTCTCGGTGTTGTCGCCGGGCGCACAACAGGGCGCACGCCGTCCGTGGCAAGTGACTTGTTCCTGCTCATTGAGAGTTTTCTGATATCCATGGCATTGCCCTTCTGCAACCATGGTGGCCGGTTGTGTTTCTGCTGCAGCCGATCTGATCCGCCGTCTGTTGAAGGAGCTGTCAATGATTTGCTTCCTTGTCCATGCCTCTCCCTGGAAGAAGTGCGCGCTGCGCTGCCTGCCCTTGGTCCTGCTGTTCGTCTGTCTGGCGGCGCTGCCCGGTCCGCCATCGCCGCCCGAAGAAGTGCTGGCCAGTTGCCTGGCCGTAGACCATTTTCCCCTCAGCCGGGTCAGCATCGATCCGGTCGCAGGGCGGGTCGAGGTGATGGAAAGCGGCCCGGCATCCCCCTACAGCCTGTATCTGCCCGATGGCGACAATCGTCAGTGGCGCATCGGTTATGCCAGCGGCAAGCCCCCCGGACGTGACTATCTGTTCGTCAATTCCCATCGCGGCTACCTTGACCGGGCCATCGGCCTGTCACCGGAGCGCGCCCCCCGGCTGTCCCGCCCGCAAAAGGCCTCGTTTGCCGTGCTGGGCTTCCTGGGGGATCGCTACCTGTGCCTGATGGAAGTGCACGGGCACGGTCCCCGGTCCGGCCAGCGCTCGGTGTACGTGGCGCGCATTCCCACCCGCATGGGGGCGGAAATGAGCCTGTATTACAAGCTGGCCGCTTCGCCTGCCTTGCCGCAACTGCCGGCTGCTTCCTCCAGTGCATCCCCCTCATCCTCCTCGCCGCTCCAGCCCGCCTTGCCCCGCTGAAGTTGCCGCCAGCCCCGTGCAGGCTGACAATGCAGGTTGCCCAAGCCCGCCCCCGCCTTTATACTTCGCCCCTTAGCATTGCTTCTGGTATTCCGTGCGCACCCGCGCCCGGGATTGAAACGGGAAGCCGGTGCGGCCGGTGCCACAGCATCGGGCCAAAGCCGGCGCTGCCCCCGCAACGGTAAGCGAGGAAGGACACGCACTACGCCACTGTGCCCCGCGCATGGGAAGGCGCCTGTCCCGAAGCCCAAGGCTTCCCCTCGCCAGCCCGGAGACCGGCCCGAGGCAAGTTCTTGAATGCATCGCGGAGGGCGATCATGCGGAAAGCTTCCATCATTTCCCGCTGGTGTGAACCGGTGCCGTCAGCCGACGGCGGGATTGTGCTTGGGCGCTCGCCGTGTGGCTTCCTTCGTTTCATCCACCTGCCAAGGAAAGCGCATGTCCACTCCCTCCGGTCTCGACGCCCGTCACACCGCTGATTCTTCCTCTTCCAGCCGCTCCGGCAGCCAGGTCTGGCGCGACCGCATCGCGCCCTCGCTGCTGGCCTTCGCGCTGGGCGTGGCGCTGATCTACGGCGCCGGCTTCGCCTCCAAGGTCGAGCTGCACAATGCCGCCCACGATGGCCGCCACTCGGCCGGTTTCCCCTGCCACTGAGGAGCGGACGATGAACTGGACCGTATTCCGGCGCATGGCGTCGGCAGTGGTGGTGGCGGGCGCCTTGTCGGGCGTGCTGCTGTCGGGCGTGCAGCAATTCCAGGTCGAAAAGATCATCCTCAAGGCCGAGGAATATGAAAAGGCCGGCGAATCGGCGGCCCCCGCGGCCGATGACCACGCCCACGAACCCGCCGCCCAGGCGGCTGCGCACGAGCACTCCCATGCGAACGCACATGAGCACGAACACGCGCATGACGCCAATGCCTGGGAGCCGGCTGACGGCGCCGAGCGCACCGGCTACACCGTGCTGGCCAACGTCAGCATGGCGGTCGGTTTCGCCTTGCTGCTGGTGGCGGCCTTTGCCCTGAGCGGACGCCAGATCAGCTGGCGCAGCGGCCTGCTGTGGGGCCTGGCCGGTTATGGCGTGTTCTTCGTCGCGCCCTCGCTGGGCTTGCCGCCGGAAGTCCCCGGTACCCTGGCCGCACCGCTGCAGGCGCGCCAGCTCTGGTGGGTGATGACCGCCGCCATGACGGCGGCCAGCCTGGGCCTGTTCGTCTTCACCCGTGGCTGGCCGTGGAAGCTGGTCGGCGTCATGCTCCTGGTGGTTCCGCATTTCATCGGCGCACCGCAGCCGGATGTGCATGGCAGCGTGGCACCCGAAGAGCTGGCACAAGCCTTCATCCGCGCCACGGCGACGGCCAATGCCGTGTTCTGGCTGGCGCTGGGCGGCTTGACCGGTTTCTTCTATCGCCGCTTCGGCTGATGGGCTGGCCCTGACGGCCCCTGTCCGGCGTTGCTGCGCCGGGGAAAGTAAAGCATCAAAGCCATGAGAACTCATCATCGTCACGTGCTCATGTGCGTGGGTCCGCGTTGTACCGAAAACGGCGTGCTGGCCGAAGCCATGTTCGGCGTGCTGGGCGAGCAGATTGACGCCCGCCCCGAGCTGCGCGTCAAGCGTACCCGTACCCACTGCATGGTGGCCTGCAAGGCGCAGGCCCCGGTGGTGGTGGTCTATCCCGAGGGCGTGTGGTATCGCTGCGAGGATGCCGCCGCCATCGAGCGCGTGGTGGTGGAGCACCTGGAAGGCGGGCGCGAAGTGAGCGACCTGGTCTTCCATCGCATGGGCAGCGGCGATGTGTTGCCGGAAGCGGAGGTCTCCGATGCATGATCCCGTGGCTCGCATCGTCCTGCTGACGCACGCCCCGACCGACCTGGCGCTGCTGGCTGCTGCACGCGCGCAGTTGCCGGCGGAATTCCCCGCCGTAGCGGGCTACGACCTGCAAGCCCTGCAATCCGGCACCGATGAGCAGGGTCAGCCGCTGCGCTCGCTGGCGACCCTGCTGCGCGCGGAGCTGGCCAGCGCGCAGGTGATCGTGCTGCGCGTACTCGGACGGCTGGGGGCAGTAGCCGGTTTTCCTGAATTGCTGCGCGCTGCGCGCGCCGAAGGGCGGCACTTGATCGTGCTGTCCGGCACTGGCGAGCCCGATGCCGAACTGGCTGCGGCGTCCACTGCTGCGCCCGATGTGCAACAGCAGGCGCTGGCGTATTTCAACGGCGGCGGCAGCGTCAACCTGGCGCAGTTGCTGCGCTGTCTGTCGGACCGCCTGCTGCTGAGCGGCTACGGCTACGAACCCGCGCAAGCCTTGCCCGAACACGGCCTTTATCATCCCGACCTCGAACAGGACGCCCGCCTCGACGACTGGCTGGCCCTGCGCGCTCAGGCCCCGGCGGGCAAGCCGGCGGTGGGCATCATCTTCTACCGGGCGCATTGGCTCTCGGGCAATACCGCCTTCATCGATGCGCTGGTGGCGGCGCTGGAGGCGCGCGGCATGGATGTGCTGCCAGTGTTTACTTCCTCGCTGCGGGTGTCGGCCAGCAGTGGGGCAACGCTGCCGCCTGCGCTGGCGTATTTCGCCGAGGGCCGGGTCGATCTCATCATCAACACCACCAGCTTCGCCATGGGCGAGATTACGGCAGGCGGCATCACGCCGGCGGGCTGGTCGGTCTCGGTGCTGGAACAGTTGAACCGCCCGGTGCTGCAGGCCATCACCAGCGGCATGACGCAGGACCAGTGGCAGCATTCCACGCGCGGCATGAATCCCCTGGATGCGGCCATGAACGTGGTCCTGCCCGAATTCGACGGCCGCATCATCGGGGTGCCGCTGTCCTTCAAGCACACCAGTGAAGCGGGCGTGGTGCAGTACCAGGCCCTGCCGGACCGCGTGCGCCGCATCGCCGGGCTGGCGCAGCGGCTGGTACGCCTGCGCTGCACGCCCAATGCGCAAAAGCGCATCGCCTTCATCTTCACCAATTCCAGCAGCAAGGCCGCGCAGATCGGCAATGCCGTGGGGCTGGATGCGCCCGAGTCGCTCATGGCCGTGCTGCGCGCGCTGGCAGCAGATGGCTATGCCATCGGCGGTCTGCCCGACACCGGTACGGCCCTGATCCACGAACTGGTGGACTGCTGCTCCTACGACGACATCCTGCTCTCCGAAGACCAACTGCGCCGCGCTGCCGCGCGCATTCCGGCGGCGCGCTATGCGCAATGGTTCGCCGCCTTGCCCGCCGTCTTGCAGGCCAGGATGCAGCGCCAATGGGGCGCCGCGCCCGGCGAGGCTTACGTGCACGACCAGCATCTGGTGATCGCCGGCCTCGACCTCGGCAATGCCTTCGTGGCCCTGCAACCGCCGCGCGGCTACGGCATGGACCCGGACGCCATCTACCACCAGCCCGACCTGCCGCCCACGCATCACTACTACGCGCTGTACCGCTGGCTGGATGAAGAATGGGGCGCGGATGCCATCGTCCACGTCGGCAAGCACGGCACTCTGGAGTGGTTGCCGGGCAAGGGCGTGGGCCTGTCTGAAGAATGCTTCCCGGATGCCTTGCTGGGCGACGTGCCGCTGTTCTATCCCTTCATCATCAACGATCCCGGCGAAGGTTCGCAGGCCAAGCGCCGCGCCCATGCCGTGGTGGTGGACCACCTGACGCCACCCATGACCACCGCCGACAGCTACGGCGCGCTGGCCCAGCTCACGCAGCTGGTGGACGAGTATTACCAGGTCGAGGTGCTCGATCCGGCCAAGCTGCCGCTGCTGCAGCAGCAGATCTGGGAGCTGGTGCGGCAGACCAATCTGGATACGGACCTGCAGTACAAGCTGCTGCATCATGACCACGATCATGACCATGAGCACGGGCACGACCATGGGCATCACCATCATCACGGACATCATCATCACGATGACCATCACCATCATCACGACCATGACCATGCGCACGACGACGGCGCGCTGCCGCACGCGCTGAGTGAACTGGATGGTGCCGGTGTGGCGCACCTGATTGAGGATCTCGACGGCTACCTGTGCGAACTGGGCGCGGCCCAGATCCGCGACGGCCTGCACATCCTCGGCCGCATGCCCGATGAACAGCAACTGCCGGACATGCTGGTGGCCCTGACGCGTCTGCCCAACCAGGACCTGCCGGGCCTGCAGGAAGAAGTGGCGCGTCTCTTCGGCCTGTCGCTGGATATGCTGCTGGAACACAAGGGCCGCCGCCTCAACATCGACGATGCGCTCTCCCGCACGGCCGGGCGCGCCATCGTTACCCGTGCCGATGCGCTCGAAGCCATCGATGCGCTGTGCCTGTCGCTGATGCAGGCCCTGCAGCAGCAAGGCTTTGCAGTGCAGTCCATCGAGGGCGTGATCCAGGCCTTGTTCGCCCCCTTGTTCAGCGCCCCCGCCGAAGAAAAACCGCGCCTGCAACCGACCCTGCAAAAAAGTGCGGGCAGCGTGCTCGGCGGCATGCGCGCCATGGCGCGACCGGCCCCGGTCAAGCGCGCAGTACCGGCCGCCGCCATCAAGGCCACCGACACCAGCGCCGTGCGCCGCATCCTCAGCTTCGCCTGCGAACAACTGGTACCGCGCCTGCAGCGCACCGATGAGGAAATCAGCAACCTGCTCAACGGCCTGCGCGGTGGCTACATTCCGGCCGGACCCAGCGGCTCGCCCACGCGCGGCATGGCGCATATTCTTCCGACCGGGCGCAATTTTTACTCGGTCGATCCACGCAGCGTGCCCTCGCAGTCGGCCTGGCGCGTGGGCCAGCAACTGGCGCGCGAAGTGCTGGAGCGCCATCACCGCGAGAGCGGCGACTATCCCGAGAGCGTGGCCATCAGCATCTGGGGCACCAGCGCCATGCGTACTCATGGCGACGATGTGGCGCAGATCCTGTCATTGATGGGCGCGCAGCCGGTCTGGCGCGAGGGCAACCGGCAGGTGGCGGGCGTCGAACTGATCCCGCTGGATCAATTGCAGCGTCCCCGCATCGACGTGACCACGCGCATCAGCGGCTTCTTCCGCGATGCCTTCCCGCAACTGATCGACCTGATCGACGATGCCGTGCAACTGGCCATCGCCGCCGACGAGCCCGACCACCTGAACTTCGTGCGCAAGCACTACCTGCGCGATCTGCAGCAGGCCATGCAGGGCGGACTGGGCCAGGCCGAGGCGGCGGCGCAGGCCTCCTATCGCGTCTTCGGGGCCAAGCCCGGCAGCTACGGCGCAGGCATCCTGCCGCTGATCCAGGAAAAGAATTGGCAGGACCAGGCCGATTTCGCCGAGGCCTACATCAACTGGGGCGGCTACGCCTACGGACGCAAGGTGCAGGGCGCGGACCAGCGCGAGGCCTTCCGCCAGCGTCTCTCGGGTGTGCAGGTCGCCTTGCACAACCAGGACAACCGCGAACACGACATCTTCGACAGCGACGACTACCTGCAATATCACGGCGGCATGATCGCCACCATCCGCGCCTTGTCCGGCCAGCAGCCGCGCCATTATTTTGGCGACAGCCACGACCCGCAGCGCGCTGCCGTGCGCGACCTGAAGGAAGAAACCCTGCGCGTCTTCCGCGCCCGCGTGGTCAATCCCAAGTGGCTGGCCAGCATCCGCCGCCATGGCTACAAGGGAGGCCTCGAGTTGACGGCCACCGTTGATTACCTGTTCGGCTACGATGCCACCGCCCAAGTGATGGAGGACTGGATGTACCAGCAACTGGCCGAGACCTATGGTTTCGATCCGGCCATGCGCGAGTTCCTGGAGCAGGCCAATCCCTGGGCCCAGAACGCCATCGCCGAGCGTCTGCTGGAAGCCGCCAGCCGCGGCATGTGGCAGACACCTGCAGTACAGACCATCGAACAGTTGCGCTCACTGTACCTGCACAGTGAAAGCCTGCTGGAAGCACGCGGTGAAACCGTGCGCGGCAGTGAACATAACAAGGACATGCAATGACGGCCTTCCATGCCTATCCCTTCGCGGCCATCGTCGGCCAGTCGCTGCTGAAGCAGGCGCTGCTGCTGTGCGCGGTCGATCCCGGCATTGGTGGCGTGCTGGTGCGCGGCGACAAGGGCACGGCCAAGAGTACCGCTGCCCGTGGGCTGACCCAGGTACTGCCACCGATCACCCTGACCGAAGGCTGTGCATTCCAGTGCGCACCGGGCCAGCCGGCCAGTGCCTGTACAGTTTGCAATACAGACCCGGTACAGCGCCAGGACACCGTGCCCTTCGTGACCTTGCCACTTGGCGCCACCGAAGACCGCGTGCTCGGTTCGCTCGACCTGCAGCAGGCGCTTCAAGGTGGCCAGCGCGCGTTCCAGCCCGGTCTGCTGGCAGCGGCCCATCGCGGCATCCTCTACATCGATGAAGTCAATTTGCTGGCCGACCACCTGGTCGATGTGCTGCTGGATGTGGCCGCCATGGGCGTCAATTCAGTGCAGCGCGAGGGCATCTCGATCAGCCATCCGGCGCGCTTTACGCTGATCGGCACCATGAACCTGGAAGAGGGCGATCTGCGGCCGCAATTGCTGGACCGCTTCGGGCTCATGGTGGAAGTGAGCGCACCGACCGACAAGATCGTGCGCGCCGAGGTGGTACGCCGACGCATCGCCTTCGAGACCGATCCCGCCGCCTTTGCGCAGCGCTGGCAGCCGCAGCAGGATGCCTTGCTTGCGCAGGTGGCCGAGGCCCAGCGCCTGCTGCCAGCAGTGGTGCTGGACGATGCCATGCTGGAGCTGATCAGCCATCTCTGCTGCGAGTTCGAAGTGGCGAGCCTGCGGGCCGACATCGTCATGCACAAGACCGCGCGCGCCATCGCCGCCCTGCAGGCCCGCACGCGGGTCACACCGGACGATGTACGCGAAGCCGCCTTGCTGGTGCTGCCGCATCGCCGCCGCCGCAAGCCCTTCGAGCAAACCGGCATGGACGAGGACAAGCTGGATGACCTGGTCGATCAGGCGCGCCAGCCCGAGCCGCCGCAGCCGCAAGCCGAGCATGGCGATACCCCGAGCGTAGATACGGCAGAGACGCCTCCCTCAGATGAGCCGCAGCAGGAACAGGAGCAGGAAGGCGAGGGCGGGCAACAGACCTTCGCCGTTGCCGCAGCGGGTACGGCCCGCAGAATCAGTGTGGCTGCCACGCCGCAAGCCGCCGCCAATGCAGCCAGCGGCCGCCGCAGTACCGTGGCTGATGCCAACCGGGGCAGCGCCGTGCGCGCCGTGCCCGATGCGAATCCTGACCGCCTGGCCATCGGTGCCACCCTGCGCAGTGCCGCCGTGCGCGGCGCACTGGCGGGCGAGACGGACGGGCCACTCACCGTCACCCGCGACGACCTGCATCGCCAGGTCCGCAGCGGGCGCGGTGCCAACCTGATCGTCTTCGTGGTCGATGCGTCCGGCTCCATGGCCGCACAGCGGCGCATGGAAGCGGTCAAGGGCGCGGTGCTTGCGCTGCTGACCGATGCTTATCAGCGCCGCGATCAACTGGCCGTGATCGCCTTCCGTGGCGAGCAGGCGCAATTGCTGCTGGCCCCGACGCGCAGCGCCGATCTGGCCGAGCAGGGCTTGCGCGAGCTGCCGACCGGCGGCCGCACGCCGTTGCCGCATGCGCTGCAACTGGCGGCACAAGTGCTGCAGCAAGCCGCCCAGCAGAGCGCGCAGGAAGCACCGCCGCTGCTGGTGATCCTCTCCGACGGCAAGGCCAACGTCAGCCTGCCCGGCAGCAGCGGCGACCCCTGGACTGAAACCCTGCAAGCCGCACAGACGCTGGCCGCGCAGGGCGTACCGGCCTTGGTGCTGGACACCGAAGCCGGCTACCTGCGCCTGGGCCGTGCGGCCCAGCTGGCCGAGGCGCTGGGTGCGCCTTGCCTGACCCTCGAACAATTGACCGGCGACGCCCTGGCGTTGACCGTGCGCGCGCAACTGGGCGCGCGCTGAACAAGGAAAACACATGATCATCTGCATCGGTGCCGGACCCGGCGACCATTCCTACCTGACGATGCGCGGCGCGGAACTGATCCGCAATGCGGACGTGGTGGCCGGCTTCAATGCCGTGGTCGATGTGGTCAAGGACCTCATCCCCGCCAGCGCGCAGGTCGTGCTGATGGGTTATCGCGACCAGGTCGCCAAGCTCGACGAAGTCGCCGCCCTGCATCACGCGGGCAAGCGCTGCGTAGTGGTCTTCATGGGCGATATCCATTTCAGCGGTTTCCAGTACCTGGAGCGCGTGGAGCGTGCCTGCGGCCATCGCGTGGAGACCTTGCCGGGCATTTCCTCGGCGCAGATCCTCGCTTCCAGGGCGCGGGTGTGCTTTGATGAAACGACCTTCATCACCTTCCACCGGCGCGGCGACCTGGAGCCCTTCAAGCGCCACCTGGTGAACGTATTGAACGATGGACGCAATGCCATCGTCATCCCTTGTCCGTGGGATGCGGCGCGCTCCTTCATGCCGCGTCATATTGCGACTTATCTGCTGCAACAGGGCGTCAATCCCGAACATCCCACGGAAGTCTGGGAAAACCTGACCCGGGGCGATGCCGAGTGGCACGGCAAGCTCGCCGATTGTGCCGACAAGGAATTCAGCGACATGAGCATCATGCTCATCCGCACCTTGACGCCCATGGACAGCCAGATTGAACCGCCGCCGGAGAAGGTGGCAGCGGGAGCCCCGGCATGAGCGCCACGCGCCAATCGGCCGTCGTGATCGCCGGCCACGGCAGCCGCGATCCCGATGCCCTGCGGGAATTCGAGGCACTGGTCGCGCTGGTGCGGGATCGCGCCGAGGGCCGCATCGTGCGCCATGGCTATCTGGAATTTGCGGCCCCCACGATCTCGGAAGCGGCGGCTGCCTGCGTGGCCGACGGCGCCACCGAAGTGGCGGTGGTGCCCGGCGTGCTGCTGGGCGCGCGCCATGCCAAGAACGACATGCCGGCCGAACTGCTGGCCCTGGCCCGCGATTATCCGCAGGTCGATTTCCATTTCGGCGCGCCCATGGACCTGCACCCGCTGCTGCTGCAACTGGTGCAGCAGCGCGTGGTGGAAGCCGAAGCCGGTTCGGAAGAAATCATCCATCGCCAGGATGCCTGCCTGGTGCTGGTCGGCCGTGGTACCACCGATCCGGACGCCAATGGCGAGATCGCCAAGCTGGCGCGCATGGTGCAGGAAGGCATGGGCTTTGGCGGCGTCAAGGTTTGCTTCTCGGGCACGGCCACGCCGCTGGTGCGGGACGGCTTGTCCCAGGCCGCTGGCGAAGGCTGGCAGCGTCTGGTGGTGTTGCCGTTCTTCCTTTTCGATGGCGTGCTGGTCAAGCGCATCTACGCCGCTGCCGATGAACTGGCACAGCGCGAGCCGGGCGTGGAAGTGCTCAAAGCGGCCTATCTGGGCGTGCATGCGCACGTGGCCGATGTGATGCTGGAACGCGCGCGTGATGCCGCTGAAGGCCGTGCCGCCATGAACTGCACGCTCTGCAAGTACCGGGTGCAGATCGTCGGCTTCGAGCAGCAGGTCGGCGAGCCGCAGCGCGCGCATCACCTGCAGGTGCGTGATCTGTCCGCGCGCGAGCAGCTGGCGCCGGCCACGGCAGGCACGGCCCCTTACGTGCCCCATCCCATCGAAGCGGAAAGCATGGAGATCATCCAGGCCGGACGCGACTGGAGCAGTTTCCCTCCCGATCACCTGACGGTCTTGCAGCGCCTGGTCCACACCAGCGGCGACTTCGCCGTGGCTGATGAAATCTATTTTTCCGCCGGTGCCGTACAGGCCGGCATGAAGGCCTTGCTGCGCACCAAGCGGGTAGTAACGGATGTGACCATGGTCCAGACCGGCCTCAAGCGCGCCGTGCTGGAACAGCTGGGCGTGGAAACCTGGTGCGGCGTGCATGATCCCGAATCGCACCTGATGGCGCAGAACCTGGGCATGACGCGTTCGGCCGCCGGTATCCGCCGCGCCTGGCAAAAGTTTGGCAACGACATGGTGTTGGCTATCGGCGATGCACCGACGGCCATCACCGAGGCGGTGCGCCTGATCCGCGAACACGGCTGGCGGCCGCAACTGGTGATCGGCTTGCCGGTCGGCTTTGTCGGCACGCGCGAGAGCAAGGATGAACTGCGCCGCTGCCTGCAGGTGCCGCGCATCACCAACAGCGGCACGCGCGGCGGCTCGCCCTGGGCGGCCAGCGTGGTCAATGCACTGATGATCGATGCCATCGCCTGGCTGGTCGCGCAGGAAGCGCAGAGCGAAGGAGTGCAGTGAACGAGGCCAACGGCGAGCTGCAGCGGGCCGAGTACGACCTGTCCGTGCTGGCGCCCAATGGCCTGCGGCGCGGACGCAGTACCGGCAGTTGCGCCACCGCTGCGGTGCGTGCGGCCTTGTATCGCTTGCTGGCGGGCATGACGGTGCAGCAGACCGAAGTGAGCCTGCCCGATGGCCTGCATTACCTGAGTGTGCCGATCCAGTCGGTGAGCATGATCGATGCCGATACCGCGCAGGCGGAAGTGCTCAAGGATGGCGGCGATGATCCCGACAATACGCACGGCGCGACCATTGTGGCGCAGGTGCGGCGCAATGCCGGGAGCGAGATCCGCTTCTTCGCCGGAGAGGGCGTCGGCACGGCCACCATGCCGGGCTTGCGGGTAGCCGTCGGCGAGCCGGCCATCAACCCGGTGCCGCGTGCCATGATGCGGGCGGCCGTGGCGGAGGTGCTGGCGGAGCTGTTGCCCGGTGCGCAGGGATGGGGCTTCGACCTCACCATCGGCTGTCGCGAAGGTCTCTCGATTGCGCCCAAGACTTTCAATCCCAAGCTGGGCATCGTCGGCGGCATTTCCATCCTGGGCACCGCGGGCATTGTGGAACCGATGTCGATGGCCTCGTGGATCGCCTCCATCGAGGTCTACATCCGCGTGGCCTTGGCCGCCTGTAGGCCGGGCGATGCGGTGGCCTACCTGCCGGGCAAGATCGGCCGTGTCTTTGTGGCACAGACGCTGGGCCTGCCCGACAAGCGCAGCGTGCAGATCGCCAATTTCCTCGGCGATGCGCTGGACTTCACGCAAAAGGCGCTGGCCGAAGAGGGACGCACGCTGCCGCTGCTGTGGCTGGCGGGGCATCCGGGCAAACTGGCCAAGGTGCTGGATGGCGTATGGGATACACACTCCAGCAAGAGCAACATGGCCATGCAGGGCGTGGCCCGCGTGGCCGAAGAAATGAACGCGGCAGGGCAGGGTGTCTGGTTTGACGCCAGCCTGCTGCAGCAGATGAAGGAAGCCAATACGGTGGAAGCAATCATAGAACTGGTGCGCCAGCAGGATGCCGCGTTGTCGCGCCGCCTCTGGTGCGAGATCGAAGCCCGCATTGCGGCGCTCACCCAGGCGCGCGTGCCGGCGGTTGAACGCATCGCGGTGCGGCTGTTCGATCTGGATGGACAGCAACTTGGAGAGGGCGCATGAGCGGACGTCTCACGGGGATCGGTGTCGGCCCCGGTCCGGCCGGCTATCTGCCGCTGGCGGCGCTCACTGCGCTGCGTTCGGCCGATGTGATCTACATTCCGCGTGCGCGTGGCGCGGACTTGTCGGTGGCCCTGCAATGCCTGGAAGGTGTGGAGTTTGACCGCAGCCGCTTGTGCGAGATCGAATTCAACATGGACCCGGACCGCCAGGTCCTGCAGGAACATTACGCGCAACTGGGGCAGCAACTGGCGGCACAACTGCGCGAGGGGCTGCAGGTGGTGTATCTCACCATCGGTGACGCGCTGACCTATTCGACCTACGGCTATGTGCTGGCGGCGGTGCGTGACCTGTATCCCGGGTGTGATTGCGTGACGCTGCCCGGCATCACCAGCTACGCCGCTGCGGCGGCCGCGCTGGAGTGGCCGCTGGGGGTGGGCAAGGAGCGCACGCTGATCCTGCCCTGTCCGGAAGACGCCGCCACCTTGCGCGCCGAGATCGAAGGCCATGACATCGTCGTGCTGATGAAGGTCGGCGCGCGCCTGCCCTGGGTGCTGGCCTTGCTGCGGGAGATGGGCATTGCGCAGCACTGCGGCTTCGCCCGTCGCATCGGTCTGGAAGGCGAAGTGCTGGCCACTGACCTCACCGCGCTGGATGCGGCAGAAGCGAGCGGCTATCTCGCCGTGCTGCTGATCCGCAAGACGGCCCAGGCGCAGCGCCATCGCGCGCCCGAAGAGAATTCGAAAGGAAATGCATGAAAGTTTATTTCGTCGGGGCCGGCCCCGGTGCGGCCGACCTCATCACCCTGCGCGGTGCGCGCCTGCTGGGCCAGGTGCGCATGGTGCTGTACGCCGGTTCGCTGGTGCCGACCGCCTTGCTGGAACATTGCCACCCCGAGGCCGAGATCATCGATACCGCCGCCCTCGATCTGGAGCAGCAGCAAGCCTGCTACGTGCGTGCGCAGGAGCAGGGCATCGACGTGGTGCGCCTGCATTCGGGCGATCCGGCCATCTATGGCGCCACGGCCGAACAGATGCGCCGCCTCGATGCGCTGGGCATTGCCTATGAAGTGGTGCCGGGCGTGTCGTCCTTCACCGCTGCCGCAGCGGCCGTGTCGGCCGAACTGACCAAGCCCGAAGTGTCGCAGAGCGTGATCCTGACGCGGGTGTCGGGACGTGCTTCGGCGGTGCCGGAATCGGAATCGATCGCCTCGCTGGCGGCACATCGCGCGACCATGTGCATCTTCCTCTCCGGCCCGCACCTCAAGAAGATCGTCAACGACCTGCTGCTGCACTATCCGCCGGAAACGCCCGTGACACTGGTCTATCGTGCGACATGGCCGGAGCAGCGCATCTATCAGGGCTCGCTCGACAAGGTGCTGGAAGAGAACAAGCGCGGCGAGTGGAACCTGACCACCATGATGCTGGTGGGTGCCGCCCTGAACAAGGAACAGGTCGCCGAATCCAGTCTCTACTCCAAGGACTTCACGCACCTCTTCCGCGTGGTCAAGAAGAACAAGGACGCCGCATGAATCCCCCCGTCGCCCCGGCTGAACTCGGCCTGTGGCCGGTGCGTGCCGAGGCGGCGGCGCTGGCTCTTTACCTGCAGGACAGGCTGGGCGGCGAGCTGTATCAGCCCTGGCTGCAGGCCGAGGGCGGACTGTCGCAGCGGCAGCAGTTTGCGCTGGCCTATCGCCGCCATCGTCAATGGATCATGATCGGCGCCACCGGCATTGCCGTGCGCTTCCTGGACGGCCTGCCGCAGGACAAGCACAGCGATCCGGCGCTGGTGGTGGTCGATGAGGTGGCCCGTTTTGCCATCGCCTTGCTGGCCGGACATGAGGGCGGGGCCAACGGCCTGGCCTATCGCGTGGCGCAACTGACGGGGGCGCAGCCGGTGGTGACGACCGCCACTGAGGCGGTCAAGCCGCTGGTACTGGGCATCGGTTGCCGCAAGCTGGCCTCGGCGGAGCAGATTGCCCTTGCCGTGTCGCAGGGGCTGGCGCTGTGCCCCGGCGCGTCACTGGCCCAGGTGCGTGAAGTGGCCACCATCGACATCAAGGCGCAAGAGCCGGGCCTGCTGGCCTTTTGCGCCACCCATGACTTGCCGCTGCGCGTGATTGCACGCGAGCAGATCGCCCAGCGTGCCTGGGTCGGCAAGCCCTCGGAGTGGGTGCGCCAGAATGTCGGCGTGGACGGCGTCTGCGAACCGGCCGCCTTGATCGCCAGCCCCCGTGGCCGTCTGTTGCTGGGCAAGACCGCGCTGGACGGGGTGACCGTGGCCGTGGTGGATGACGCCGATGCTTGGCGGACATTCAAAGACAAGCTGTAAAACATGGAAAGTATGCAGATGGAAGCCGTCAAGAAAAAAGGCGTATTGAACCTGGTCTCCGTAGGCCCCGGTTTTGAAGAGATGATCGTCCCGCGCGCCATCGAGGCCTTGCGCGACAGCGAGGTCATCGTCGCCTACGAGTTGTACCTGCGCTGGATCGCATCGCATATCCAGGGCAAGGAAATCCACACGCCGCCGCTCACGCAAGAGCGCGAGCGCGCCTTGCTGGCTATCGAGCAGGCCCGCGCCGGACGCCGCGTGGCGCTCATCTCCAGCGGCGACATCGGCATCTACGCCATGGCCGCGCTGGCCTTCGACGACATGCGCGAGGACGATACCTATGAGGTCAACGTCATTCCCGGCGTGACCTCGGCCAATGCCTGCGCTTCGCTGCTGGGGTCGCCACTGTCGCATGACTTCGCCACGCTGTCGCTGTCGAACCTGCTGTGCCCGTGGTCATGGATCGAGCAGCGCGCCAGCCACATCGCCCAAGCCGACCTGGCCTGCGTGCTCTACAACGTGCAGAGTGCCGGGCGGCAGGAGGGCGTCTATAGCATCCTGCAGCTGATGCTGCAACACAAGGCCCCGCACACCCTGTGCGGCGTGGTGCGCAACGCCTATCGGCCGGGCCAGCAGGTGTCCATTCATCGCCTGGATGAATTGCCGGGCCTGCAGTTCGACATGCTGACCTCGATCGTCATCGGCAACCGCTTTACCCAGCGCAAGCGCGACTGGATCTTTACGCCGCGCGGCTACAACGACTGGAGCGAAGAATCGCAGGCCGCTGAAGTGGCGCAACTGCCGCCGCAGGCGGTGTGGGTCTTTGCGGGTACCAGCGATGGCAATCTGGTGGCACGCGAGCTGGCCGGGCAGGGCGAGCGGGTGGTGATCTCCACGGCGACCGCTTATGGCGGCGAACTGGCCAGCCAGGATTGTCCGGGGGCCCACGTCTGGTCTGGCCGCCAGGGTGTGGAAGCGCGCCGCCAGGCCTTGCGCGAGAGCCAGGCGCGCGTGCTGGTGGATGCCACGCATCCGTTTGCGGTGCAGATGTCGCAGCAACTCATGACGCTGGCCAAGGAGTTGGCGATACCGTATCTGCGCTACGAACGTGCTAGCGAGCTGGCCACCGATGATCCGCACGCCTGCGCCGACATGGAAGAAGCCGCCACCCGCGCCATCGCCATGGGCCGCCGCATCTTCCTGGCCACCGGCTCCAAGGACCTGGGCAGCTTCGTGCAGGCGCCCGGTGCGGCCGACAAGCAATGGTTCGCCCGCGTCACCGCCGATCCGGACTTCATCAAGCGCGCGCTGGAACTGGGCTTGCCGCGCGCCCACCTGTGCGCCATGCAGGGACCGTTCTCGCAGGCCTTCAATGAAGCGCTGTGGCGGGATTGGGGCATCGACTGCGTGGTCACCAAGGATTCGGGCGAGGCCGGTGGCTATCGGGCCAAGGTGGAGGCGGCGCGCGCCTTGGGCATCCCGCTGTTGACGGTGCGCCGGCCAGCGCTGGCCTATCCGCAGGTGGCCCATGATGTGCCGACCCTGCAGGCGCAACTGGCGGCACTGGCCGGGGGCTGAAGATGGCCAGCGTCTTACCTTCCTTGCCGCCACCATTGCCGCCGATACCAGTAACAGTGGTGACGGGTTTCCTCGGTGCCGGCAAGACCACTTTGCTGCGCGGCCTGGTCCAGCGCCGCCAGTCGCGCCGCCTGGCCTTGCTCATCAATGAATTCGGCGAGGTCGCCATCGATGGCGACCTGCTGCGTGCCGAAGGGGATGCGCAGGGTCACGTGCAGATCCAGGATTTCGCCCATGGCCTCATCGCCTATGGCGACGATGAACATTTCGTCCCCGCCATGCTGGCCCTGGCCGCACGGCGGGCACAGATCGATCACGTGCTCATCGAGACGTCCGGCCTGGCCCTGCCCAGTGCCGTCATGGAAGTGCTGCAATCGCCGGAACTGGCCCCACACTTCGTACTCGATGCCACGCTGGCCGTGGTCGACACGCCGCTGCTGCTGGAAGAAGCCTTTGCCAGCGGTGACGCCGTGCGCGATGCGACGGCGCAGCTGTTCCGCCAACAGCTGGAATGCGCTGACGTGGTGGTGTTGAACAAGATCGATGGCATGGAAGAAGCGCCACTGCTGCAGGCCGAGGAGACCGTGCGCGCATTGGCACCGAACGTACGTTTCCTGGAGCTGGCCTATGGAGCGAGGCTGGACATCCGTCTCGCACTCGGCTTGCGCCTGCACCAGGCAGGCAGTACCGTGCATCACCATTACACGCCGGTGGGCATGCCGGGCGAACGCGCCAGCGTGGCAGCGGACCAGTGGCGCTTCAATGGCCATGCACACTCCGGGCTGGGCGCGCACAGCCATGGCTTGTCCACCCACAAGCATTTCCATGAGCAGGACCCCGGCTGGCAATCCTTTACGCTGCGCAGCCAGGCAGCGCAGGAGCCGGAGTCCCTGCGCCGTGCCGTGGTGGCCGTGGCGCTGGACCAGCCCATCCTGCGCACCAAGGGTTTCATCGCCACCGCCGAGGGCAGCACGCAATTGCTGCAAGCCGTGCGTGCGCGGGCCGTCGTAGCCGGTGCGCAGGGCGGCAAGAGCGCGGGACGATCGGAACTGGTCTTCATTGGCTACCACCCCAGTCGCACGCGT
Organism: Herbaspirillum sp. WGmk3; assembly: GCF_023952535.1. Lineage (NCBI taxonomy): Bacteria > Pseudomonadati > Pseudomonadota > Betaproteobacteria > Burkholderiales > Oxalobacteraceae > Herbaspirillum > Herbaspirillum sp. WGmk3. The sequence continues at coordinate 159,240 of NZ_JAKYWT010000002.1, forward strand.
GTGGCGCAGTTGCTGTCGTCGCTGACCGGCACCGAATGGATTTGAATTTGTTGCAGTACCAGGAAAGAACCTCACCATGAAAACCGATCCCGAATCGCACAAGCGCATGACCCAGCGCCACAAGGAGGGCTTCGAAAAGAAGAAGGCCGCCGCCCAGAAGGAAAAGGGTCTCCTGATCGTCAACACCGGTACCGGCAAGGGCAAGTCCAGTGCCGCATTCGGCATGGGCATGCGCATCCTCGGCCACGGCATGAAGCTGGGCGTGGTGCAGTTCATCAAGGGCGCGCTCTACAGCGCCGAGCGCGACTTCCTGGGCGGGCACGCCAACTGTGACTTCCACGTCGTCGGCGAAGGCTACACCTGGGATACCCAGGACCGCGACGCCGACATGCGCACCGCCGCGCGCGGCTGGGACGAGGCCGTGCGCATGATCGGGGATCCGAGCTACGACATGGTGATCCTGGATGAACTCAACATCGTCCTGAAATACCAGTACCTCGATCTGGAGGAAGTGCTGCGTGTCTTCGCGGCACGCCGCGAGATGCTGCACATCGTCGTCACCGGCCGCCATGCGCCGGATGCCCTGATTGAACAGGCCGACCTGGTCAGCGAGATGCGCCCGCTGAAACATCCCTACAAGGAGCAGGGCGTGAAGGCGCAGAAAGGCGTGGAGTTCTGATGTCTGCCCCGCAATATCGTTGCCCGGCCCTGTTCATCTCGGCCCCGGCCTCCGGCCACGGCAAGACCACCATCACCGCTGCGCTGGCACGCCTGTACCGGCAACAGGGCAAGCGGGTGCGGGTGTTCAAGACCGGACCGGATTTCCTCGATCCGATGGTGCTGCAGCAGGCCAGCGGCCAGCCGGTGGCCAACCTCGATCTGTGGCTGGGCGGGGAGGATCACTGCCGCCGCCAGGTGGCACTGGCCGCCGCCGAATCCGATGTGTTGCTGGTGGAGGGCGTGATGGGCCTCTTCGATGGCGAGCCCAGCAGTGCCGACCTGGCGCAGTTGCTGGGCATTCCCATCGTGGCCGTCATCAATGCGCGCGGTATGGGCCAGACCATCGGCGCGCTGGCGCAAGGCTTGCTGGCCTATCGTCCCGAGCTGAAGTTCGCCGGGGTGCTGGCCAATGGCGTGGCCAGTCCGCGCCATGCGCAGATGCTGCGCCAGGGCTTGCAGAATGCACGTCCTTCGGTGCCGCTGCTGACCGGCTTGCAGCGCGACATGCAATTCGCCTTGCCGGAGCGCCACCTGGGCCTGGTGGCTGCGCCCGAGATCGCCGATCTGGATGCGCGCCTGGATGCCGTGGCCGAAAGAATGTCCGCTACTTCACTGGCCAATCTGCCTCCGGAAGTGGACTTCGGCACGCCCCCGCCGGAACGCGCATTCCCGCGCCTGCTGGAGGGCAAGACCATCGCCGTGGCGCGCGATCTGGCGTTTTCCTTCATTTACCCCGCCAACCTCGATCTGCTGGCGCTCATGGGGGCCACCGTGACCTTCTTCTCGCCGCTGGCCGATGAAGCGGTCCCGGAGTGCGACGCGGTTTGGCTGCCGGGCGGTTATCCGGAACTGCACCTGCCAGCCCTGCAGGCCGCGCAACGTACCCAGTCCAGCCTGCGCGCGCATGCCGGGGCCGGCAAGCCGCTCTATGCGGAATGCGGCGGCATGCTGTTCCTGTTGGAGACGGTCATTGCCGGTGACGGCAGCAGCGGCCAGCTGTGCGGCATCCTGCCCGGCCAGGCCACGGTGCAGCCGCGCCTGCAGGGACTCGGTTACCAGACCTTGCAACTGAACCTGCCCGGTGCAGTCGGCGAGCATCTGCGCTGCCATACCTTCCACTATTCGCGTGCGGTGGTCGGGGCGGAATTCATCGCACGCGGCGAGCGTCTCTTTGATTCTTCCGAAGGGGAAGTGGTCTATCGCCGTGGCCAGGTCACCGCCAGCTATCTGCACGCCTATTTCCGTTCGGCGCCGCGCACGGTGGCGGCGCTGCTGGGAGGGGCGGCCTCATGAGCGAGGGCGTCTCTCACCGCTATCCGCAGGCGCAGATCGATGCGGTCTACCGTGTCATCCGCGAGCGGCGCGACATGCGCCATTTCCTGCCCGATGCGGTCGCGCCTGAACTGCTGGAACGCCTGCTGCAGGCGGCCCATCACGGTCCCAGTGTGGGCTTCATGCAGCCGTGGCGTTTCATTCGCATCCGCAGCCAGGTGCTGCGCCAGCAGATCCATGCCCTGGTGGAGCAGGAGCGTATCGCCACTGCCCGCGCACTGGATCAGCGCGAAGACGAATTCATGCGCCTGAAGGTAGAAGGCATTCGCGAGTGTGGCGAGGTACTCGTCGCCGCACTGATGGATCAGCGCGAGACCCATATCTTCGGTCGCCGCACCTTGCCGCAGATGGACCTGGCCTCGCTGTCCTGCGCGCTGCAGAACATGTGGCTGGCCGCCCGTGCCGAAGGGCTGGGGATGGGCTGGGTATCGCTGTTTGAACCGGCGGCACTGGCGCAATTGCTGCATCTGCCTGAGGGGGCCGAACCGGTAGCGGTACTGTGCCTGGGCCACGTGCCCGCATTCTATGACAAGCCCATGCTGGAGCAGGAGCAATGGGCGACCCGCCAACGTTTGGAGGACCTGGTCTTTGAAGACCGCTGGCCCGTGCAAGGAGCATCACAAGCATGACTTCCCCAATCTCAACCCGACATCGCAGCCTCATCTTCGGCGGCGCCCGCAGCGGCAAGAGTGCCCACGCGGAGCGCCTGGCCCTGGCGGCGGCGCAGTCCGGTCCGCAGGAGATCGTCTATCTGGCCACCGCCAATCGCGCCGCCAGCCGCGACGATGCCGAGATGCAGCAACGCATCGCCCATCACCAGCAGCGCCGCCGCGCGCTGGGCGGCCACTGGAGCACCGTGGAAGAACCGCTGGCATTGGGTCAGGCGCTGCGGAGCCTGAGCCGGCCCGAGTCCGTGGTGCTGGTCGACTGCCTCACCGTCTGGCTGGCCAACCTGCTCTTCGCCGAGGGCGTGGACTATCCGGAGGTAGGGCCGATCACGCCGCCGCTGGCCTTCACGCAGCAGCGCGCGGATTTCCTGCGCGCCTTGCAGGAAGTGCAGGGCACCGTGATCCTGGTCTCCAATGAAGTGGGCATGGGCATCGTGCCGCAGGGGGCGATCTCGCGCTGGTTCGTCGATGAGGCAGGGCGCCTGAACCAGGCTGTAGCGGCCCTGTGCGAACGCGTGCAATGGGTGGCGGCCGGCCTGCCGCTGACCTTCAAGGACCATCCATGCTGAGCGGGCTGTCGTGGCCCGCGCTGGCCGCATTGATGGCGGTGGGCATCGCGCTGGACCTGCTGCTGGGCGAGGCGCGGCGCTGGCATCCGCTGGTTGGCTTCGGCAACCTGGCCAAGTGCATCGAGGGCAGGCTCAATCACGCTCCCGCGCTGCGTCTGCGCGGTGTGCTGGCCTGGTGCCTGGCGGTGTTGCCGCCGGTGCTGGCTTGCGCCTGGCTCATTGCCGTATTGCCGGGATGGCTGGCCGCGCTGGCGCACGCGGCGCTGCTGTATTTCTGCATCGGCCTGCGCAGCCTGCGCGAACATACGCTGCCGATTGCGCAGGCGCTGGCGCAAGGCGATCTGCCACTGGCACGGCGGCTGACCTCGTACATCGTCAGCCGTGATACGCGTGAGTCCTGCGAGGGCGAGCTGGCCAAGGCGGGCGTTGAATCCCTGCTGGAGAATGGCAACGATGCCGTCTTCGGCACCTTGTTCTGGTTTCTGGTGGCGGGCGGTCCGGGGGCGTTGTTGTTCCGGCTGGCCAATACGCTGGATGCCATGTGGGGCTATCGCAATGCGCGTTTCCTGTATTTTGGCTGGTCTGCCGCCCGCATCGATGATGCCCTCAACTGGCTGCCCGCCCGCCTGACCGCGTTCTCCTATGCGTGGCTGGGCCAGCGCCGCCAAGCGCTGGATTGCTGGAAGGCGCAGGCACCCGCTTGGAGCAGCCCCAACGCCGGCCCCGTGATGGCGGCCGGTGCCGGCGCACTGGGGCTGGCCCTGGGTGGACCTGCCATCTACGACGGTGAAGTGGAAGAGCGCCCTCCGCTGGGACGCGGCCTGCCGCCGCAAGGGCCGGACATCGTGCGTGCCTGGCGTCTGGTGGCGATGACCACGGCGCTGTGGGTGGCCGTGGTCTGCGCACTGGCAGTGCTGACCCTCGCAGTCGGAACGGGAGCGCACCATGCTTGAACACGGCGGTAATCTGAACGACGCGGCCCGCCATTACGGCCGTCCGCGCAGTGAATGGCTGGACCTCTCTACCGGCATCAATCCGCGTCCTTACCCGGCCCCTGCACCTGCGCCCGATGCATGGCATCGCCTGCCCGAGCCCTCGCACGCGCTGGAACAGGCCGCCTGCGCGTATTACGGCGCGCCCCGCCTGCTGGCCGTGGCGGGCACGCAAGCGGCGATACAGGCATTGCCGCAACTGCGCCTGCAACAGCAAGGCCGACCGGCACAGGTGGTGGTCGCGGCCCCCATCTATGCCGAACACGCCCACTGCTGGCGGCGTGCAGGGCATGCCGTGCTGGAGGTGCCGTATGACGATCTGGATGAGGCGGTCCGTGAGTCGCGCTGCGAGGTGCTGGTGCTGTGCAATCCCAACAACCCGACCGGTGCCATGGCGGCACCGGAGGATGTATTACGCTGGTCGACGCTGCTGGCCGCACGCGGTGGCTGGCTGGTGGTGGATGAGGCTTTTGGCGACACCGTGCAGGGCCACAGCGTGGCCGCCCACAGCGGCCAGCCTGGCCTGATCGTGCTGCGGTCGGTCGGCAAGTTTTTTGGCCTGGCCGGTTTGCGGCTGGGTTTCGTGGGGGCTGCGCCCGCGGTGCTGGAGGCGCTGGCCGACTGGCTCGGTCCCTGGTCCATCAGCGGCCCGGCCCAGCAGATCGGCAGCGCCGCGCTGTGTGATCGACCATGGCAGGCCGCCACGCTGCAGACCTTGCTGGCCGAAGGCGAACGCCTGCATGCGCTGCTTGCGCAGCACGGCATCCGCGCCAGTGGTACGGCGCTGTTCCAGTGGTGGCTTGAGCCCGAGGCGCAGGCGTTTCATGAATCGATGGCGCGTGCCGGCATCTGGGTGCGCCTCTTCACGCGCGGTGCCGGTGGCATCCGGCTCGGCCTGCCACCGGATGAAGCGGGCTGGTCGCGTCTGCAAGACGCCTTGAACACATGGAGCCAACGTGGCTGATTTTCCCTTTCATACCTTGATGATTCAGGGCACCACGTCGGATGCCGGCAAGAGCACCCTGGCCGCTGCGCTGTGTCGTCTGCTGAAGAAGGATGGCATCGGCGTCGCCCCCTTCAAGCCGCAGAACATGGCCTTGAACAGCGCCGTCACCAGCGACGGTGGCGAGATCGGACGGGCCCAGGCCTTGCAGGCGCAGGCCGCAGGCATCGCGCCCCACACCGATATGAATCCGGTGCTGCTGAAACCTTCCAGCGATACCGGCGCTCAGGTCATCGTGCATGGCAAGGTGCGCGCGGATATGAACGCCCGTGACTATCACCGCTACAAGACCGAAGCCATGCAGGCCGTGCTGCAATCCTACGAGCGCCTGCGCATGCAATATGCCTGCGTGATCGTGGAGGGCGCGGGCAGTCCGGCCGAGATCAACCTGCGCGCGCGCGACATCGCCAACATGGGCTTTGCGGAAGCGGTCGATTGTCCGGTCATCATCGTGGCCGACATCGACCGGGGCGGCGTCTTCGCCCATCTGACCGGCACGCTCGATTGCCTTTCCGAGAGTGAGCGCGAGCGCGTGATCGGCTTCGTCATCAATCGTTTTCGGGGCGATATCAGTCTCTTGCAGGGCGGCCTGGATTGGCTCGAAGCCCGCACCGGCAAGCCCGTGCTGGCGGTGCTGCCTTACCTGCACGGACTACATCTCGATGCCGAGGATGCCGTGGCGGCCACGCAGGAGAGCAAGGGCGATTTCCGCATTGTGGTGCCGGTCTTTCCGCGCATCAGCAACCACACCGACTTTGACGCGCTGCGCGCCCATTCCGGTGTGGACCTGCGTTTCATCGGGCCGGGTCAGCCGGTGCCGCCCGCCGATCTCATCATCCTGCCCGGCAGCAAGAACACGCGCGGCGACCTGCGCTGGCTGCGGGAACATGGCTGGGACACGGCCATCGCACGGCACCTGCGCTATGGCGGCAAGCTCATCGGCATTTGTGGCGGCTTCCAGATGTTAGGGGAGAGCGTGGACGATCCGCATGGTGTGGAAGGTGCGCCCGGCAGCAGTGCCGGCCTCGGCTTGCTGCCCATGCGTACCGAACTGACGCGTGAGAAGAAACTGCTGCAGGTCAGCGGCCAGTGTGCCTTCGGAGAGACGGCTGCAACGGTCAGTGGCTACGAGATCCACATGGGCGTGTCCTCCGGCCCGGCGCTGGGGCGTCCTGCGTTCGTGATCGACGGGCGCGGCGAGGGTGCGCAATCGGAAGATGGTCAGATCCTGGGCAGCTACCTGCATGGCATGTTCGATACGCCGCAAGCCTTCGGTGCGCTGCTGGCCTGGGCCGGACTGGCGGGAACGGCGCCGGTGGATCTGGACGCGTTGCGCGAGGCAAGTCTGGAGCGTCTGGCCGAGTCCTGCCGGCCCTTGTATGACGCCCTGCAGCGGGTGCCGACGCGGTTTGCGCTGAAGTAATACGGCAGGCCAGACGCACGTCTGATTGCCTGGCGCTGCCGGAAGGGCGGCTTGCTAACGCAAGGTGTACATCAAGGTGCCATAGCCGGTCTGATCGTAACCACCACTGTTGGGTCCGTAGTCGCCGCCGCCTCCCTCTGGCCGCACCTTCTCGGCAAAGCGTTGCACGGCGGGCGCGGGCAGGCCTTTGAGCACCACATAGTGCTGGTACAGCAGTTCCCAGATCGGGCGTATTTCGCCACGGCCTGCGGGTGAGATGGTCTCCTGCGTCACGTCGCTGTTGTGATAAGGCGTGAAGGGAACGGTATCGCCCAGGTTGTAGCGCGCCACATATTCGGCACCGCGCAGCAGCCGATTGTTTTCGTAGCCGAACAGGTCATCACCCTGGTTCCAGGCCATCTGGCAGAACGCGCCGGCAAGGGCCAGGTCCAGCAGGCTGTGTCCCTGGTCGCGACCGCTTTCCTGAATCTGGCCAAGACCGTCGGGATAGAGCGTCCAGACCAGATTGTTGATGGCACCATTGCCGGCTCCCTGCTTGAAGTAGCGGACGGCTTCCTGGTAGAGATCGTGGCGATCGGCCAGGATCCCGATCGCCATCATCGAACTCATGTTGGCGAGGTCCCAGTTGGCCCAGTAGTGATCGATGCGGGCCCCATTGTGGCGGGTGAGGAAGTCGTGATTCATCGGGTAGAAGACCCGCAGCATCATGTCCTTGAACGCGTTGAAGCCGCCGCCGGGCCAGTGTGGATAGTCGCGCAGGAGTTCTCCTGCGTTGGCCAGCTGGTAGCCATAGATGCCCGATGCCAAAAAACGGTCCGAACTGCCTTCGATGGCTTGCAAGGTGCTGGCCCATGCGTCAAGCAGGAGCGTCGCGCGCGCGGCATAGCGATCGTCGCCGCTGATTTTCCAGCGCAGGGCCAGGGCATAGGCTGCGGCCGCATCGTTGAAGAGGCGGCTGTAGTTTTCTGCATGTCCGGCTCCATCCTTGCCGCGATAGATCACCGGGACCGCCGCCGGCTGCCAGTCGAGGCCGGCGCGGCGGTTGCCGGTGAGGCGCTGCCAGCCTGCAGTCCAGGGCTGGTCCATGGCGGCCAGGCGGGTCTTGATCCGGGTGAAATCGGCGGTGGTGTGCAGGCCGCCCGGATGAACGAAGGCGCTGCCTTCGGCCAGCGCCAGCGGCGTGCATCCCGCGCACAGGCAAAGCAAGGCGGTACGCAGTGTGGTTCGGGTGGTCTGCAAGAAAATTGTCAGCATGGTGTGCGCGTCCAAGGAGCAACAATGGAGTGTCCTGCAAAGCCTGGCATCACTGAACCAGGCTCGTCCTCTGACTGCGTTACGTTGGCCGGGTTCAGCTCAGATCACAGACGTTTCACTTGCCTTGTCCTGTGAATGGTGGCCTGCCCCGGCGGCCCCGGTGTCACGGTGCAGCGTGTCAGCCAAAGAAAATCCCGGCCTTGCGGGCCGGGATGCGGTTGGGGGAGTGGCGGATGAGAATCAGGCCAGGGCTTCCTTGGCGGCTTCTTCCGGGGTGAGGCCATCGTAGTAGAGGTCAGTGAACCATTCGACCTGTTCCTCGATGTGCTCTTGTGCCTGGTCCAGCGTGGCACCGCCCTTGACCAGGAATTGCTCGACTTCGGTACACCATTGGATCAGGGCTTCGGTTTCCGGGTCCAGTTTCTCTTTCTTGGGCATGTTGACTCCTTTGCTTCGGTGATGATGGGCGTGAGTGCCCTGTGCAAGGATAGGCCAAACTGGGCGTTCATGTGAAATATTCTCGTCGGCACGGACCTCAAGACTGGCTCCACAGTATTTCATCGTCGGGCGCTCGCCCGTCGCCGGCGGCGGCAGGTGAGGGGGCGGGCGCACTGGTTTTCACGTGTGACGAGGGATTCCTCTCCTGCTTCAGCTTGAACAGGCTGACGGCTTGTTCCAGTTGTGCGGACTGGTCACGCAGGGACTGGGAGGCCGCAGTGGCTTCTTCGACCAGGGCGGCATTTTGCTGGGTGGCGTCATCCATCTGGGTAATGGCCTGTTTGACCTGCTCGATGCCTGCACTCTGCTCCAGACTGGCCGCACTGATTTCGCCGATCACATCCGTGACCCGGCGCACGCTGCGAACGACCTCCGCCATCGTCTTGCCCGCTTCAGCGACCAGCCGGCTACCTTCCCCGACACTGCTGACCGAATCATCAATGAGCAGTTTGATTTCCTTGGCGGCAGCGGCACTGCGCTGCGCCAATGCACGCACCTCCGATGCGACCACTGCAAAGCCACGTCCTTGTTCGCCGGCGCGGGCCGCTTCGACAGCCGCATTGAGCGCCAGGATATTGGTCTGGAAAGCGATACCATCAATGACGCTGATGATATCGACGATCTTCAGGGACGAATCATTGATGGCCTCCATGGTCGCCACCACCTTGTTCACTACGGCACCGCCCTGAGCGGCAACCGTTGAGGCCGAGACTGCCAGCTGGTTGCCTTGCTGGGCATTGTCGGCGTTCTGCCTGACGGCCGCCGCCAGCTGCACCATGGCTGACGTGGTTTCTTCCAGTGAGCTGGCCTGTTGCTCGGTGCGAGAGGACAGATCCAGATTGCCGTTGGCGATTTCGGACGAGGCTTTGGCGATGGTGGTGACGCCACCGCGCACGTTGCCGACGATCCCGGCCAGGCTGTCACGCATGTTGCGCATGGCGAACAGCAGGCTGGCGCGGTCGCTTTCCTTGATCCTTACCTCGGCAGCCAGGTTGCCTTCGGCAATGGCCTTCGCCACAGCCGCCGCATAGGCGGGTTCGCCGCCCAGTTGCAGCAGCAGATTGCGTACCAGCCACAGCCCTCCTGCCAGTACCAGCACGGCGACCGCCAGTGTCGCGCCAAAGGAAAACTGGCGCGTCGATGCAGCTTCGTTCTGTTGGAATTCAACCTTGTGCTGCGCGGAGAGAGCCTGCTTCTGCTTCAGATCGCCCAAGGAGGCAAAGGTCTTGTCAGCATTGTCCTTGACTTCGGTGCGATTGATTTCGCCGGCACCCTTCATGTCACCACTCTGCACCGCTTGTACCTGATGTTCCATTCCCTTGCGCATGGCGAGGTACGAAGTTTGCAATGTGTCGATTTGACCCGCAGTGGCCGGCGAGGATGCCTTGCGCAATTCATCAATCAACTGATCCACCTGCCGGAAGCGGGACGTGTTTTGCTCCTTCCATGCGGCAATGGAGGAGGGATCACCGATAGCGATCATGCGCAGGATGTTGATGTCGACGCGCGTGAGCAAGCCATCGATCTGGCCAATGATGGACGCCGCCTGGTAGTCCCGTTCGTAGAGCTCCTGCATATCGTTGGCAATCGCGGCCTGGCGGCTGATCAGGTAGGAGCTCAGTGCAGCGAAGCAGCAGATGGAGGCGAGAATGAGCGCAAGCAGTTTGCGCTTGATGGTCCAACCGGACATGGAATTCCTTTCTTGTTTTGTTTTGTTCAGGTGATGCGCACGATCACGGCGATGGCGGCCGGGGCAGGGCGAATTGGGAGAGGATGCCCCCGGCCTGGCTCATGAAGACATGGGGATGCATGGCCATCAACAGTTCCAGCTGGATTAGCAGGCGTGGCGATGCGGGAAGGTCCTTGCACTCCCCCGACTCCGCACGCCAGACCATGCGGTTGATGAATCCGATCGCGCCCAGTTCTCGCAAGAGTCTCAGCCCCTCCTGATATGAACGTGCGTCCTTGACCGGATCGAAGTTGCGTTCGAGGATGGCCAGGACTTCGTCTTCGAGCCGCTCCTTGATGTCATGCGTGAGCTGTTCAGTGATTTTCTGAAAAATGGTATTGAGGCCATGAAGCGATGCCGTCAGCTCGGTGACGTTGGTGAGCAACTCGTCCAGGCTCTGCTTGAGCGCTTCTTCTTCACGGCCTTTTCCCGATTCCATTGTCGACAACCTCCATTGCTCATGTTTCATCATTTGGACGGTAGCCCTGTTGTGGTGCAGCCAGTCCATTTCACAGGCGAACGCCTTAAGGAGACGATCAGATGCTAGTCTTGCGTACTCGCATATTTAAAACAATGCATCTTCAGAAAAACACTGTGTTCAATTATGGAAACACCAATCAGCCTGGATTTATTAAGTACGTTCGTCGCGGTGGCAGAACTCAGGAGCTTCTCCCGCGCTGCCGAACAACTGGGGGTGGCCAAGGGAACGGTAAGCCGTGCAATCACTGCGCTGGAGCAATCGCTGGGGACCGAGCTGCTGCACCGAAGCACCCATCGCGTCGATCTTTCTACGGCTGGTATCGCCCTGTACCACCGCGCGCGTGAGCCGGTGGACTTGTTGCGCAGAGCGGTACAGTCATTGCCGGAACGCGACGAGATGCCCTCCGGCTTGCTCAAGATCCTGGTGGTATGGGACTTTGCCGAGATTCTCTTGCCTGCGGCGTTGGCAGCGTTTTCTCAAAGGTATCCACGCGTGCGCTTCGATGTCCGGGTTGCCGGACCATTTGTAGACTGGGGCAAGGAGAACTTTGATATCGGTATTGCGGTAGTGACCGGACCGCTCAAGGATTGCAATCTCAAACTACGCAAGCTGGGGCGATCTACAGCAGGCTTCTACGCTTCCCCTGGCTATCTCAGCCGACGAGGAAAGCCCAGGAATCTGGAGGATGTGGAGCATTCCTGGATCTTGCATCCCGAGGTGGTCCGGCGCTACCGGATGAATCCTGAGCACGTGTCGTTTCAGATCGATGATTTCCTGATCGCGCGCGAGCTGCTCATCAGCGGAGCCGGCATCGGACTGTTGCCGGGCTTCGTGGCCCGCGCGCCCTTGCGTGCCGGATTGCTGGAACGGGTGCCGGTGAAGAAGGAATTCCAGCCACTGCACGGCGACTGGGCGCTGCTTTATTCGGGCAACGGGACGGTATCGAAGAAGGTCATCGCCTTCCGTGATTTCCTGTGCGAGGTGGTGGACATCGATTGACGCGAAGGTTCACTGCAACAACTGGCTGGCACTGCTTGCGGTCAGGCTGCTGGCCAGCACCGCCGCCGCCGAGCGCGTCTCCACCCCCAGCTTCACGAAAATATGTTCCAGGTGCTTGTTGACCGTGCGCGGACTCATGCCGAGGATCTCGGCGATGTCGCGGTTGGTCTTGCCCTTGCCCAGCCAGAGCAGCACGTCGCTTTCGCGCGGCGTCAGGCGCGCGCCTTCCAGAGTGGCCGGCAGGACCATGAGCTCTTCGCCACGCTGCGCCCCGCCAGCGATTTTCTCCTCCAGCACCAGACTCACGCCATGCCCCTGACCCGGACCGGAGAGGGTGATGTGCAGTTCATCCTGTTGCTGGCGCACGATCAACGGCGGTACGTGATCCAGGCTCTCGCCCTGGCGCTGCCGTACCAACTGCTCGTTGAGCCAGACCTGCAAGGGCCCGGGCAGCTTGTGACTGGCCGGTGCCGCCGGACCATAGTATTTTTCCAGCCACTGTGAGGCTTTGCTGGTCTGCCACATCGGCAAGCCATTGCCGCCCAGCACGATCACCGCATGTGCCGCATGTTCCAGCATGCCGCGCGTCTGCGTCATCATGCGCGCAGTACGGATATGCGCACCGATGCGTGCCACTACCTCCTGCGGACGGATCGGCTTGGTCACGTAGTCGATGCCGCCGACCTCGAAGCCGCGCACCACGTGCTCGGTCTCCGACAGGCCCGTCATGAACACCACCGGGACATGCGCCACGCGCTTGACCTGCTTGATGCGGCGACAGGTCTCGAAGCCATCGATGCCGGGCATCATCGCATCCAGCAGGATCAGGTCGGGCGTGATGTGATCCAGCCGCTCCAGCGCCGCCAGGCCGTCGGTGGCGACCAGCACGATGTGGCCGCTCTCATCGAGCGCGTCGGACAACATGGCCAGGTTGTCGGGCATGTCATCGACGATCAGTACCACGTGTCTATCGAACGTCGTTGAGATCATGTCGGATCAGCTCCTTGATGCGGGTGACGTATTCGTTCAATCGGAATTGCTTGACCAGCTGCCGCAGCTCGGTGGTGAAGGGCAGGTAGGCCGGCTGCTGGCGCTCCATGGCGTCGAGCTGGCGCAGGATTTCCTTGGCGTAGCCGATGCTGCCCAGTTCGAGCAGGGTGGCCAGCTTGTCTTGCGGTGGCACCAGCATCAGGGCCTGTGGCGCCGCAGATGGCGGTGGCACTTCTTCCTGCACAGCAGGAAGGATGCTCGCCACCCAGTCTAGTTGCAGATGCTGGCGGATCTTGCCCAGCAATTCGTGATACGAGACCGGCTTGACCACGAAGTCATTGACCAGCGGCGGCTCGTTGCGCTCATGCAGGTTCTCGAAGGCATTGGCCGAGACCAGCAGGATGGGCAGCTGCGTGAGCCCGCGTGCGCGAATGGCGCGGGCCACCGTCCAGCCATCCATCTGCGGCATGGCGATGTCCAGCAGGATCAGGTCCGGGACTTCGCGTCCCAATCGCTCCATGCAGGCCAGTCCGCTGTCGGCTTCGCTCACCACGAATCCCAGCGGCATGAGCATGTCCCTGAGCAGGCGACGTTGCGAGGCCTGGTCGTCCACCACCAGGATGTGGCGAGAAGGACCGGCGTAGCCCGACATCTGGTCTTCCAGCTTGATGCGCGGGCGCGGGACGTGTACTTCAGGCAGGTAGATCTTGAGATGGAAACTGCTGCCCTGGCCGACCCGGCTCTGCACGCTCAGTTCACCGCCCATGATGTGCACCAGCATGCGGCTGATGGCCAGGCCGAGGCCGGTGCCGATGTCTTCGCGCAGATTGGCGGCGCTGCTGCGCTCGAAGGGCAGGAAGATGCGTTCCAGGTCTTCATCGGCAATGCCGATGCCGCTGTCGATCACATCGAAATACGCGATCTCGCGGGCGTAGCGCAGCTTGAGCGTGACGCCGCCGTGATCGGTGAATTTCACCGCATTGCCCAGCAGGTTGATGAGGATCTGGCGCAGCCGCTTCTGGTCCGCGTGCACGATCTGCGGCAGGCGTCCGGATTTCTCGAAGCGGAAGTGCAGCCCCTTCTGTTCGGCCTGTGGCGCGAACATGCCGACGATCTGTTCCAGGAAAGCTTCCAGCGCCAGCTCGTCCGAGGCCAGGCGCATCTTGCCGGCTTCGATCTTGGCGATGTCGAGCAGGCCATCGATGAGACTCAACAGGTGTTCGCCGCTGCGGCGGATGATGGCGATGGCTTCCTTGCGGGCCGGCGGGATGGTGGCATCCACGTGCAGAATCTGGGCATAGCCGAGGATGCTGTTCAAGGGCGTGCGCAATTCGTGGCTCATGCCGGCCACGAAACGGCTCTTGGCCAGGTTGGCCGATTCGGCGGCTTCCTTGGCGCGCTGCAGTTCGGCATCGGTCTGCTTGTGGGCCTCGATTTCCTGCAGCAGCAGGTTGGTCTGGCGTTCCGATTCCTCTTGGGCCACGGCACGGCTTTCGTTGGTCAGCACCAGCCACCAGGCACCGACGCCGACCACCACCAGCAACAGGCAGAACAGCTTGATGAAAACACCCCGCAGCGAATCCGGTGCGGACAAGCTCAGCCCGGAAAGATCGGCCATCTGCTGGAAATACAGCATCCACAACACGATGGCCAGCCCGCCGGCCAACAGCCCGAAGACACTCAGGTAATGCCCGATACGCGTATTGAGCTTGAGTGCGAAGCGCGCCGGGATCAGCTGGCGCAGCGTATGAAGAATCTGGTTGGGCAGGCGTGCGCGGGGCGTCTTGCAGCGGTCCTTGCAGCGTGCATCGAGTGAACAGCACAGCGAACAGATGGCCCCCTGGTAGGCTGGACAATGCGCCATGTCCGGCGTCTCGAACGCATTGCCACAGATCACGCAATCCAGTACCGAATGCGCCTGTCCGGGCGTGACGGGACGATAGTTCTGCTCGGACAGCGTATCGCGGCGCGCGATGTAGTAGCGGCTGCCGGTGGCCAGCGCGATCAGCGGCGCCGTCACCAGCGCCGTCCCCAATGCGATGAAGGGGGCCATCGCGGCAATGGTCTTGCCCAGCACGCCCGACATGGCCAGCGTGGAGAGCAGGGTGGCAATCACCATCGATCCCACACCCACCGGGTTCACGTCATACAGGTGCGCGCGCTTGAATTCGATGTGCGCCGGGCTCAGGCGCAGCGGCTTGTTGATGACCAGATCGGCCACCACGGCCCCGATCCAGGAGATGGCCACCAGGCTGTAGAGCGCCAGCACGTGTTCCAGCGCATTGAACACCCCCAGCTCCATGAGCAGCACCGCGATCAGCACATTGAACACCAGCCACACCACGCGCCCCGGATGGCTGTGCGTGAGGCGCGCAAAGAAATTGGACCAGGCCAGCGACCCGGCATAGGCATTGGTGACATTGATCTTGATCTGCGACACCACCACGAACAGCACCACCGCCCCCAGCGCAAAGGCCGGATTGCCGAACACGTACTGGTAACCGATCAGGTACATCTGGGTTGGCTCCACGGCACGCGCCATGGGCACTTCATGCTGGATGGCGAGGAAGGCCAGCAGCGTGCCGCCCAGCATCTTGGCCCCGCCCAGCAGGATCCAGCCGGGTCCGGCCAGCAGCAGGGCGCTCCACCAGCGGCCGCGATTGGCGGCGGTCTTCTGCGGCAGGAAGCGCAGGAAGTCCACCTGTTCGCCCACTTGCGCAATGAGCGAGAAGGCCACCGTGGCGGCAGCGCCGAAGAGCGTGAGGTTGAAGGAGCTGCCTTCTTCGGCGCGGCCGGCGAAGCTCATCAGGTTCGACAGCGCCTCCGGTTCCTTGTACAGCACGCAGGCATAGGGCAGCACCAGCAGCACCAGCCACAGCGGCTGGGTCCACATCTGCAGGCGATTGATGAGGGTGATGCCGTAGGCCACCATGGGGATGATGATGAGCGAACAGAGCACATAGCCATACACCAGCGGCAGGCCGAAATAGATCTCGATGGCCTGCGCCATGATGGCCGCTTCCAGCGCGAAGAAGATGAAGGTGAAGCTGGCGTAGATCAGCGAGGTAATGGTCGAACCGATGTAGCCGAAGCCGGCGCCCCGCGTGAGCAGGTCCATGTCGACCCCGTAGCGCGCCGCGTAATAGCTGATGGGCAGGCCGGTTGCGAAGAACAGCACCATCACGCAGATGATGGCCCAGAAGGCATTGGTGAAGCCATAGCTCAGGGTGATGGCACCGCTGATGGCTTCCAGCGCCAGGAAGGAGGTGGCCCCCAGCGCCGTGTTGGCCAGGCGAAATTCGGACCAGCGGCGAAAGGACAGCGGCGTGTAGCGCAGCGCGTAGTCTTCCAGCGTCTCGTTGGCGACCCAGGTGTTGTAGTCGCGCCTGACCTTGACGATGCGTTGTGTGGCGGGATGGGTCACGTTGGCTCTTGGTGGGGTCGGGGGTTCCGGTGGGTCATGTCCGTCAGCATTCTGTCAGTGTGCTGCAGCGCAGACGGGCTGCCTGGCTCGTGTTTATGTCCAAGCAATTTTCAAACCATTCGGGGCAAGAGGGCATACGTCAAATGACGTAGATGCCTGTCTGCATGACATGAGAATTCACCAAGAAAAGGCAGCCGGCATGAACGCCGTCGCCGCATCCCGACGCCCTGCACGCAAAGTGCGCACCAACAGCAGGCAAGCCATGAGCAAAAGCTGTGCAGGCCGGCAGGCCGCACCAGCAGGGGGCTTACGTCAAACAACGTATTGTTGCGCTGCACGGGCGAACCTATTCTGCGCCTCAGAACGAAGCGCCGGAACCGTGTGATGGACGGGGTTTCCCGAGCTGCGCCACTGCCGGGGCAGTGACTTGTCCGGTCTTCGTTTCACCGCTTGCATGACGCCACGATGGCCCAGACCGAGTCCAACAACAACGCCCGAAAGGAGTACCGCATGTCGCATTCCTCGTCTTCCAATCCTCCCTCGCTCCCGCGCCGCAAGATCCTCATGGGCCTGGCCGCCGGGGCGGCAGCAGCGGCCCTGCCGGGCATGGCCTCGGCCCAGCAGTATCCGACCGCCAAGGTCAACACCACCAAGCTTGCCATCACCGATACCGAAGTCACGGTCGGCCAGCTGCACTCGGCTACCGGCACCATGGCCATCAGCGAAACCGGTTCGATCCAGGCCGAGCGCCTGGCCATCGACCAGATCAATGCCATGGGCGGCATCCTCGGCCGCAAGATCAAGATCATCCAGGAAGACGGTGCCAGCGACTGGCCGACCTTCGCCGAAAAGGCCAAGAAGCTGCTGGAAAACGACCGCGTGGCTGCCGTCTTCGGCTGTTGGACCTCGGCCTCGCGCAAGGCGGTGCTGCCGGTGTTCGAGAAGGACAACGGCCTGCTGTATTACCCGACCTTCTATGAAGGCCTGGAGCAGTCCAAGAACGTGTTCTATACCGGGCAGGAGGCGACGCAACAGGTGCTGGCAGGCCTGAATTGGGTGGCCAAGGAGAAGAAGGCCAAGACCTTCTTCCTGGTTGGCTCGGACTACATCTGGCCGCGGACTTCCAACAAGATCGCCCGCAAGCACATCGAGAACGTGCTCAAGGGGTCGGTGGTGGGCGAGGAATACTACCCGCTGGGCAACACGCAATTCGGTTCGCTCATCAACAAGATCAAGTTGAAAAAGCCCGACGTGATTTTCGCCGACGTGGTCGGTGGCTCCAACGTCGCTTTCTACAAGCAGCTGAAGGCCGCCGGCGTGACCGCCAAGACCCAGAACCTGCTGACCATTTCGGTGACCGAGGATGAAATGCTGGGCATCGGCGGCGAGAACGTGGAAGGCTTCTTCGCCTCGATGAAATATTTCCAGAGCCTGGACAACGCCAACAACAAGAAATTCGTGGCCGAGTTCAAGGCCAAGTTCGGTGCCAATTCGGTCATCGGCGACGTCACCCAAGCCGCCTATCTCGGCCCCTGGCTGTGGAAGGCTGCCGTGGAAAAGGCCGGCAGCTTCGATGTCGACAAGGTGGTGGCCGCTTCGCCCGGCATCGAACTCAAGACCGCGCCCGAAGGCTACGTCAAGGTCCACGAAAACCATCACCTGTGGAGCAAGACCCGCATCGGCGAGGCGCAGAAGGATGGCCAGTTCAAGGTGGTCTACGAGTCCGAACTGATCGAGCCGAATCCCTTCCCCAAGGGCTACCAGTAAGGCGGCCCGGCCGGTGCCGCACCGGCCCTTCGTGCAGCAAAGCGGCGGCGTCTGTAGTGACATGCGGGCGCTGCCGCCCATTTCTCCAATCTGCATCGGGAGTCATCATGGTTTCTCTATCCGAATTCGGCGCCATCTTCGCCATGCAGGGCTTCAATGGCCTCTCGGTCTTCTGCGTGCTGCTGCTCATGGCGCTGGGCCTGGCCATCATCTTCGGGCAGATGGGCGTGATCAACATGGCCCACGGTGAATTCCTCACCATCGGTGCCTACATCACCTACCTGCTGTCGCACCTGACCACCACCTATGCACCGGCCTTGCAGCCTTTCTATTTCTTCGTGGCCATCGTGCTGTCCTTCGCCGTGGCTTATGGCGTGGGTTATCTCACCGAGCTGCTGCTCATCAGCCGCCTCTACAAGCGTCCGCTCGATACGCTGCTGGCGACCTGGGGCCTGTCGCTGGCGATGCAGCAGACCTTCCGTTCCATCTTCGGCGCCAAGGAAGTCAGCGCCACCTTGCCGGACTGGCTCATGGGTTCCTTCAAGCCGACCGATGCCATCGATATCCCCTTGAACGGTCTCTTCATGATGGGCCTCACGGTGCTGCTCACCGGTGCCATCTTCGTATTGCTGTTCCGTTCACGCTGGGGCCTGCAGGTACGGGCCACGATGCAGAACCGCGTCATGAGCGGAGCGGTAGGCATCAATACCCGCAAGGTGGACCGTACCACTTTCGCGCTGGGTTGCGGCGTCGCCGGCGTGGCCGGTGCGGCCTTCACCACCATCGGCTCCACTGGCCCGACCAGCGGATCGCTCTACATCGTCGACACCTTCCTGGTGGTGGTCTTCGGTGGCGCGCAAAGCCTGATCGGCACCATCGCCTCAGCCTTCTCGATTGCCCAGACGCAGTCTACGGCGGAATTCTTCCTGACCGGTTCCATGGCCAAGGTGCTGACCTTGTCGGCGGTCATCCTGATCCTGATGCTGCGTCCGCAAGGGCTGTTCTCGGCGAAGGTGCGCAAATGAACGTGAAAGATGGCCACTCCCGATCCAACTACATGAGCGAGGTCCGATGATGAATGCAGCCTATGAAAAACTGCTGGGCGGGCGCTCCGGTGCGCTTGGCCTGCTGGTGATGGCGGTACTGCTGCTGGTGGTGTTCCCGCTGACGATGGACATGTTCCGTCTCAACCTGGTGGGCAAATACCTGTCCTACGCCTTCGTGGCCGTGGGCCTGGTGCTGTGCTGGGGCTACGGCGGCATCCTCAGCCTGGGGCAGGGCGTGTTCTTCGGACTGGGCGGCTATTGCATGGCCATGTTCCTCAAGCTCGAAGCCTCTGACCCCATCAGCACCAAGATCCAGTCCACGCCGGGCATTCCCGACTTCATGGACTGGAACCAGATCACCGCCTTGCCGGCCATGTGGGAGCCTTTCCATAGTTTTGCCTTCACGATTATTGCCGTGCTGGTGGTACCGACCGCGCTGGCCATGCTGATCGGGCTGGCGATGTTCAAGCGCCGTGTGGGGGATGTGTATTTCTCCATCGTCACGCAAGCCATTGCGGCCATCCTGTCCATCCTCATCATCGGCCAGCAGGGGCTGACCGGCGGCGTCAATGGCATCACCGACCTCAAGACTCTGATGGGCTGGGATATCCGCACCGACCACGCCAAGCTGGTGCTGTATTTCGTCAATGCGGGATTGCTGTTCGGCTGCATCCTGTTTGGCCGCTACGTGCTCGGGTCCAAGCTGGGCCGCCTGCTGGTGGCCATGCGCGACAAGGAAGAACGGGTGCGCTTCTCCGGCTATGACGTGGCCAGCTTCAAGGTCTTCGTCTTCTGTGCGGCGGCCATGTTCTCGGCCATCGGCGGGGCCATGTTCACGCTGCAGGTGGGCTTCATGTCGCCGTCCTTCGTCGGGATCGTGCCTTCCATCGAAATGGTGATCTTTGCTGCAGTGGGTGGCCGCATGTCGCTGCTGGGCGCGGTGTACGGAACGCTGCTGGTGAACTTTGGCAAAACCTACTTCTCCGAAACCTTCCCCGAATTGTGGCTGTTCCTGATGGGCGGTCTCTTCATCGCGGTGGTGATGTATTTCCCCAATGGCCTGGCCGGCCTCTGGCAGACCCAGGGCAAGCGCCTGATGGACAAGCTGCGCGGCCCATCCAAGCCGGTAGCCCCCGTTGCTGCAGAAGCCGCCAAGCCGGTTTCCCGAGCATCCACCCCTGAACCCAAGCGCGATGGCATCGAGCCGGGCGCGACCCTGGAGGCCAGCAAATGAGCGAGAACGCCATCGGTTTCGAATCGGACGCCCATCCGGTCCTGGCCATCGAAGACCTGACCGTGTCTTTCGATGGGTTCAAGGCAGTCGACAAGCTCAATCTCTACGTGCAGCGCAATGAGGTGCGCGTGGTGATCGGCCCCAACGGCGCAGGCAAGACCACGGTGCTGGACCTGATCTGCGGCAAGACCCGCGCCACCTCCGGCAGCATCAAGTTCAACAATCACGAACTGACGAAGATGAGCGAGCACGCCATCGTGCGGGTAGGCGTGGGACGCAAGTTCCAGACCCCGTCCATCTACGAGAACCTCTCCGTGTTCGAGAACCTGGAGATGTCCTTCCCGCGTGGCCGCAAGGTGTTCGGCGCGCTGACTTTCAAGCGTTCGCCGGATGTGGTGGCGCGGGTGGAAGCGGTGGCCGCCGAGATCTTCCTGGACGAACAGCTGCATACGCAAGCCGACCTGCTCTCGCACGGCCAGAAGCAGTGGCTGGAGATCGGCATGCTGCTGATGCAGGAGCCGGAGCTCTTGATGCTGGATGAACCGGTGGCCGGCATGAGCGTGTCCGAACGCGAAAAGACCGCCGAGCTGCTGGGCCGCATCAGCCAGGGCCGCTCGGTGGTGGTGATCGAGCACGACATGGATTTCGTCAAGAGCATCGCCCACAAGGTCACCGTGCTGCACCAGGGAAAAATCCTGGCCGAAGGCAGCATGGAGAAGGTGCAGTCCGATCCCAAGGTGATCGACGTCTATCTCGGTCACTGAACTTTCCTCATCCTCGGAGCCTGCCATGTTCAAAGTCTCGCAACTCGCCTCCGGCTACGGCCAGAGCAAGGTCATCCACGATGTCGACCTGTCGGTGGCCAAGGAAGAAATCGTCGCCGTCATGGGCCGCAACGGCATGGGCAAGACCACGCTGTTCAAGACCCTGATGGGCATCCTGCCGCTGCGCGGCGGCAGCATCAGCATCGATGGCGTGGAACTCGGTGGCCTGGAAAGCCACCAGCGCGTCGAGCGCGGCGTGGCCTACGTGCCGCAGGGGCGCATGATCTTTTCGCACATGACGGTGCTGGAAAACATCCAGACCGGCTTGCCCGCATCGGCCAAGGGCAAGGTGCCCGATGAACTGTATTCGCTGTTCCCGGTGCTGTATGACATGCGTACCCGCAAGGGCGGCAATCTGTCCGGCGGACAGCAGCAGCAACTGGCCATTGCGCGCGCACTGGCGACCAACCCGCGCGTGCTGCTGCTGGATGAACCGACTGAAGGGATACAGCCTTCCATCATCAAGGACATCGCCAAAAGCCTCAAGGAAATCCGCAAGATCCGTGCGCTCACCATCGTGGTCTCGGAGCAGGTGCTGAGCTTCACGCTGGAGATTGCGGACCGTTTCCTGGTCATCGACAAGGGCCGCTTCGTCTACGAGGACACGCGCGAGAACGTCGATGCGCCCACCATCAGCAAGTATCTGTCGGTCTGATCCGACCGTCTTTTCAGAGGAGCAAGCCCATGCGACACGGAGATATTTCAGCCAGCCGGGACGCCGTCGGCGTGGCCGTTGTGAACTACAAGATGCCACGCCTGCATACGCGCGGCGAGGTGCTGGAGAACGCCAGGAAGATCGCCGCCATGCTGGTCGGCATGAAGCAGGGACTGCCAGGGCTGGACCTGGTGGTGTTTCCCGAGTATTCCACCCACGGCATCATGTATGACCGTGAAGAAATGTTCGAGACCGCCGCCGCCATCCCCGGCGACGAAACCGCCATCTTTTCCGAAGCCTGCCGCATCGCCGGCGTGTGGGGCGTCTTTTCGCTCACCGGCGAGCGCCATGAGGAGCATCCGCGCAAGGTGCCTTACAACACCCTCATCCTCATCAACGACCAGGGCGAGATCGTGCAGAAGTACCGCAAGATCATGCCGTGGACGCCCATCGAGGGCTGGTATCCGGGCGATACCACCTACGTCTGCGACGGCCCCAAGGGCTTGAAGATCAGCCTCATCATCTGTGATGACGGCAACTATCCCGAGATCTGGCGCGACTGCGCCATGAAGGGTGCGGAACTGGTGGTGCGCTGCCAGGGCTACATGTATCCGGCCAAGGAACAGCAGATCATGGTCTCCAAGGCCATGGCCTGGATGAACAACCTGTATGTGGCCGTGGCCAATGCGGCCGGGTTCGATGGCGTCTATTCCTACTTCGGTCATTCGGCCATCGTCGGCTTCGATGGCCGCACGCTGGGCGAGTGCGGGACCGAGGAGATGGGCATCCAGTATGCCGAACTGTCGGTCTCGGCCATCCGCGATGCACGCCGCAACTGGCAGTCGCAGAACCACCTCTACAAGCTGCTGCATCGCGGCTACACCGGCAAGATCAATTCTGGCGAATCGCCGGCCGGCGTGGCCGAGTGTCCCTTCGACTTTTATCGCACCTGGGTCAACGACTCGGCGGCTGCACGCGCCCAGGTCGAGGCATTGACGCGCAACAGTGCCGGTACGCCCGAATGCCCGATGCCGGGGATTCCCACCGAGCCGGCAGCCTGAGGCCGAAGGCGCAAGGCCTCATCACACATCCACCACCAAGGAGATCGCATGCAACACTTCAAGATCAAGCCCGGCGTCCCGCTGGCAGAGCAGGCTGAACTGGGTCACAACCGCTGGCACCCGGACCTGCCTTTCCTGGCCTCGGTCAAGCCGGGCGAATCCATCCTGATCGAGTCGCTGGACTTCCTCGACGCGCAGATCCAGGACACCGACGATGTCTCCGACGTCAAGAACGTCGATCTCACCCGCGCCCATCCGCTGACCGGTCCCTTCCATGTCGAGGGTGCAGAGCCGGGTGACCTGCTGGTGATCGACCTGCTGGACATCAAGCCGGTCACGCCGGTCGGTTTCTCGGGCGTGTTTGCCAAGGAAAACGGCGGCGGCTTCCTGGCCGATTATTTCCCCGAAGCCGACAAGGCGATCTGGGACCTGAAGGGCTTGTATGCCACCTCGCGCCATATTCCGGGCGTGCGCATCGCAGGCCTGACCCACCCTGGTCTGATGGGTTGCCTGCCGTCCCACGATCTGCTGGCTGAGTGGAATCGCCGGGAAGCGCCGCTGGCCGCCAAGGGTCTGGCGCAACCACCGAACCCCAGCACTGCCGTCTTGCGCGGCCTGACCGGTGCGAAATTCGACGAGATGGCCAAGGTTGCCGCCCGCACCGTGCCGCCGCGCGAGCATGGCGGCAACACCGACATCAAGGACCTGTCGGCAGGCACCCGCATCTTCTTCCCGGTGTACGTGAAGGGCGCGGGTTTCTCGATGGGGGACCTGCACTTCTCGCAGGGTGATGGCGAGATCGGTTTCTGCGGCGCCATCGAGATGGATGGCGTGAGCCACGTCGGCTTCGACCTCATCAAGGGCGGCATGGCCAAGTACAACATCACCTCGCCCATCTTCATGCCCAGCATCGTCAAGCCGCATTACGAGCAGTGGCTGACTTTCGAAGGCATCAGTGTGGAAAACGGCGTGAACTACTACCTCGACGCCACCGTGGCCTATCGCCAGGCCTGCCTGAAGGCCATCGACTACCTGACCCACTTCGGCTACACCGGCAGCCAGGCCTACATGCTGCTGACGGCCGCGCCGGTGGAAGGGCGCATCGGCGGCATCGTCGATATTCCCAACTGCGCCTGCACGGTGGCCTTGCCGACCTCCATCTTCGATCAGGACATCACGCCCAAGGGCATGCTCAACGACAAATCCTATTGGGGCCGCAAGGGCTAGCGATCAACACAGTGACGTGTGTGTTCCCGGCCGGGCGCAGGCCTGGCCGGTTTTTTTCGTGATAACGGATTGGTGAAGGAGTCCCCATGCCCTTGTATGACATTCGTTGCAGCCATTGCGAAGGCATCTTCGAACGCCTCATTCCCCTTCAGGGATTGCACGGCCAGACTTGCTGTCCCTATTGCAAGGAGGAGACGGCCGCCTCACCCATGCCCACGGGCGGTCATGTCGGCTTGCAGGTCAAGCATCGCTGGCAGCCGCGCAACGGTGCCGAGCAACTGGCCGGGCAGGGGGCGACCGGGCCGGGCACCCATGCAGGGGCAGGCCGCAGCAGCGTGCTGCACAACTGCAAGGGACACAGCTGCAGTATCTGCGCGACCTGAGGCCGGCCGGATTGCTCCAGTTACTCCAGCATGGCGTCCAGCCCCGCCGCCAGTTCGGTGAGCGAGGGCATGGCACGCTCGGCCTTGTCGGGATCGCGCTTCACCAGCACCGGCATCCAGGCCGGATCCACGCCCAGCCTCTTGCCCACGGCCACCGGATAGGTGGCCAGTGCGGCTTCGTCATCCAGTGACAGCACGGTCACGCGTGCGGCCCACGCGCCCAGGTGTACCCAGGCAGCGGCGCGGTCGAGCCGGCCCGCTGCCAGCGGATCAGGCACCGAGCGCAGTGCCGTGACCAGCGCTTCAGGGAAATTCCAGATCGCCGCCAGTTCGGCCGAGACATCGGCGTAGTGAAAGCCCCAGGCCTGCTTTTCCCGTTCGGCGCGGTCGCCGTCGAGCACGTTGCATTGCTTGTCCAGCGGGGCGACTGTCGCGGCGGCCACTGCATGCAGTTGCAACTGGCCGATGCCATGCATCATGCCGACGGTGAAGACAGCGTCGCCATTGTCTTCCCCGTGGATGCCGGCGTGCATCGACAGCCAGCGCGCTGCCACGGCGGTGTAGAGGGTATGTCGCCAGAACTGCGGCAGCTCCATGCCGCGCGTGCTCTTGAAAGCCGCCACCATGCCATTGCCCAGCACCAGATTGCGCACCATGATGAAACCCAGCATGCGCAGCGCATCGTCGACCGTCCCGATGGTGCGCGAAGCGTGAAAGAACGCCGAGTTCGCCAGTCGCAGCAGTTTGGCGGTGAGCGTCGGGTCGGCCGCGATCTGGTGGGCGATATCCTGGGCCGAGACTTCCTCGCTGTCGAAGCTGGTCATCAGCTGCTGCACGACCTTGGGGATGGTCGGCAGCTTGCCGGGCTGGTCTACCAGGCTCTTGAGCTCCATGACAGTTCCTCCATGCAATGGTTTGTGTGGTTTTTGCAGGCAATTCCGGGAATTGCGGTTCCATTGTCGCAGAGTTCGGACGATTTGCTGACGATCCAGGTCAGTATGATGGAAGTCTCACTTGACCGGAGTGCACCCATGGCAAGCCGCAAGACGTCCGACCCGCATCCTCCCGAGCAGCCCGTCACGCCCGCCGGGGCGTGGGGAGATGTACCGAATTATGTGCAGGATTGCGTACAGCGCAGTTTCCTTTTCCTCGATACCTTGCTCGACCGGGGCAATGACTACCTGGAGCATCTGGAGCAGGGCACGCCGCCGCTCCTCAAATTCGAGCACGAACTGGTGCTGGACGGTCACGACCTGCCGCAGCCCTGCAACTACGCCTTGCTGCGCCTGCAACCGCCGCCGGGCCTGCCGGTTGATCCACAGGCACGACCGGTGGTGGTGGTCGATCCGCGCGCCGGACACGGCCCCGGTATTGGCGGCTTCAAGTTCGATTCGGAAGTGGGCATGGCGATGAAGGCCGGGCATACCGTGTATTTCGTCACTTTCCGGCCCGAGCCCGAGGAGGGCCAGACGCTGGTCACCGTGATGGATGCGGAGGCGCGCTTCCTCGAAGAAGTGATACGCCGCCATCCGCAATGCCCGGCCAAGCCGGTAGTGATCGGCAATTGCCAGGCCGGCTGGGCCATGATGACGCTCGATGCCGTGCGGCCCGAGCTGTTCGGGCCGCTGATGATGGTGGGTGCCCCGGCCTCCTACTGGGCCGGCAGCTCCACGCTCAATCCCATGCGCTACAGCGGCGCCAACCTCGGCGGGACCTGGCTGGCCTCACTGGCTGCCGATCTCGGGGCCGACCGCTTCGATGGCGCCTATCTGGTCGAGAACTTCGAGAAGCTCAATCCGGCCAATACCTTCTGGAGCAAGTATTACAACCTCTGGGCCGGAGTCGATCAGGAGGCAGCGCGTTTCCTGGAATTCGAACGCTGGTGGGGCGGTTTCTTCCGAATGACCGGGGCAGAGATCGAGGCCATCACCGAGAATCTGTTCGTGGGCAACAAGCTGGCGCGCGGAGAGCTGGAGGTCAAGGGCAGGGCAGTCAATCTGCGCGACATCACGGCGCCCATCGTGGTCTTCGCCTCCTGGGGGGACAACATCACGCCGCCGCCGCAGGCGTTGAACTGGATCATCGATGTCTGGGGCGACGAGCGGGCCATCGCCGCCGCCGGCCGCACCATCATCTACGTGCTGCACGAGAGCGTGGGCCATCTGGGCATCTTCGTGGGCGGCTCGGTGGCGCTCAAGGAACACGACCAGCTGGTCAGCTCGCTGGACGTCATCGAGAGCCTGCCACCAGGGCTCTACGAAATGAAGCTGGAACGCAAGGACGGCCGCGCGACCCAGCGCTGGGATGCGCTGGAGCCGGGTGACTACACGGTGCACTACCAGCACCGCACCATGGAAGACCTGCGCAAGCTCAATCCCGAAGGCCGAGAGGAAGAGTCGCTGTTCTCGACCATCAGCCAGTGGTCGCAACTCAATGCGCAGTGGTACAAGACCTGGGTCCGGCCCTGGGTGCGCATGACGGCGACCCGCGACAGCGCCAATGCACTGATGCGCATGAATCCCTTGCGCATGCAGCGGCAACTGTTCTCGGACAAGCACCCGGCCGCCGCCTTCATTCGCCAGCAAGCTGCTGCCGCGCGCACGCACCGGGTACAACTCGACCCCGACCATCCGCTGAAGCAATACGAACGCCGCATGGCGCAGAAGATCACCGACGAGCTCAATGCCTGGCGCGACCAGCGCGATGCCCGCACGGTACGGATGACGCGCCAGCTGTTCGGTCCGACCGGACTGGGTGCCTGGCTGCCGCCGCGCGAGCCGGATGCCGATCTGGCCCAGCGCTGGGCGCAGCAGGAGCTGGGAAGCTACCGTGATACGGTCATTGGCCAGATAGCCGACGGCGGTTTTGCCGAAGCGGTTTGCCGGATCGTCATCGCCGGCATGGTCTCCATCGGTGCGTTCGAACGGCGCAGCCTGCGTCTGGCCAGGCTGCTGGCGCAACTGCCGAACATGCATGCCAGCGTGTCGCCCCAGACCAACTGGGTGCAGTTGTTGAAGGAGCAGGCACGCATTACCGCGGTGGCCCCTGTGGAGGCGCTCAATGCACTCGGGCAGATGCTGCCTGATGCAGCCTCGCGCGAGCGCGCGCTGGCACTGGCAGCGGCGGTGATGATGATCGAACCGACGCTGGCCAATCCGCGCTCGGAAATCATTGAACTGCTGGTCGGAACGCTGGAGGTCGATCCTGATCGCGTGATCGCGCTGGCCCGCAAGCTGACCAAGGCCATCGGTGAAGACGGTGATGCGCTGACCTTGCCGTCGTCTGATGAGGAACCGGCGCGACCGGCGGCAGCACCGCGCAAGCGGGCCGCACGCCCGCCTGCGTCCGTGGCCAAGCCGGCCAAGGTGAGTGCGCCGCCGAAGCCGGTCAGAAGCGCACCCTCGGCCAAGCCTGCCAGCGCCAAGACCAAGACCTCCGCCAAGACAGCGAAGTCTGCGCCCATCGTCAAAGCCACGGGGACCGCCAAGACCACCAGGAGCGGCACACCGGCGCGCACGCGGTCCAAGCGCAGCTGAAACACTCAAGGCCAGGTTCACGTTGCCCTTTGCGGATGGCCTTCATGGTTTGCCGAAGGTGCCGGCGGGCAGATTCCACATGGCCTGCTCACTGGTGGACAAGGCCACCGCGCCGCCCGCCAGTGCCGCACGCGCATCGTCTGCATTGCAGACGAAGCCCGACGCGACGATGGGCGGAAGCACGGCGCGGTCCGCCGGCTTGAGTTGCGTGAGCATCGGTGCCGGCATCAGTTGCACCAGGTTGGGTTCGCTCTGTTCGAGCGCCTTCAGGCTGCGCGGCCAGGTGGTGCGATCGGTCACGAATACCTTCTGCATGGTGATCATGCCGGCCCGGCTGGCCCGCAGCAGCGTGGCCACCCGCGTTGACACCAGCGACGGTACGCCCAGGGCGACCAGATAATCGATGGCGGCCTTGTCCTGCGCCAGTCCTTCACAGGTATCCACATTGAGCATCAGGAACTTGCCCGCATCCCGGATACGGGTGCTGAGCGCCTGCAACTCACGCAACTCCACGTTGGCAACGATGCCGACTTCAGCGGCGCTGGCGAGAAAGGCTGGCAGGTGCTGGGTTCCATAGACCGCTGCCATGACCGGATGCCGCCTGAGCCTGGCTTGCAGGGAGCGGTCGTCAGGGGAGGCGGGCGCGGAGGCCGGCGCGGCGGCGGCGCGTGCCGGGGAACGAGGAGGAGAGGGAGAGCGCATGCAAGGTTCCAGAGTGAAAAAAGAGAAGCAAGAAAGAAAGGCGAATGGAAAACGCGCGGCTAAGGTGCGTTTTCCTGGCGCACATGGTCCAGTTCGGCACACAGCCGTGCCTGCCACCGGGCACGGCGGCAGGCACGCTCGGCGAAGTCGATGCGTGGCTTGAAGACCGCCTGCAACCGGGTCCGGGCGCAGGCCTGGGGCAAGTCATCCCACAGCAGGCCATGGCTGCCGGCCAGGAAAGCGATGCCGCGCAGGCTGGCGTGCGCACTCTGGTGGGTGCGGCAGGTGGTTACGCCCGACAGGTCGGCTTGCAACTGCAGCAGCAGGTCGCTGCTGGCCAGCGTACCGCCGCTCATGATCCGCGAGACCGGTAGTCCGGCCGTGTCGGCGCTGGCACTGACGCACGCGGTCACCGATTGCGCGATTCCCTCCACCAGCGCATGTGCCACTTCGGCGCGGCCCGTGGCCAGCGACAGCCCCTGCAGGGCTGCTCGCGCTGCGGGTTGGCGTTGCGGTGACTGCATCCCGGCCAGCGCCGGCAGGAAGCTGACGCCGCCGGCCGAACTCACGCTGGCCGCCAGGGCCAGCAGCTGGCGCGCATCCGGAAACCAGCGCAGGCGCTGGCAGGCCCAGGTGAGTGCGGCTCCGGTGGAGGCGGTGTAGCTTTCGAGGGCGAAGTGGGAGACGCCGTTCTGACGCCTGGCGGTGACTACTACGCTGGCCTCGGCGGTGCTGTCGGCGGGGGCGAGTGCAACGCGCGGGCCGACCAGCACGTCGATGAAGCTGCCGGTGCCGTGCTGACACAGCGCCTGGCCGGGTTCCAGGCAACCCTGCCCGATGGCAGCGGCCAGCTGATCTCCGGCGCAGGCGCGAATCGGCAGGGCGGCGCCGAGAACGGCAGCGTCGCTGCGGCCGTAGTCGTCGGCATCCTGGCACAGCGTGGGCAGCAGCCCGGCGGGGAAGCCAAGCGCCTCCAGCCAGTCCAGCGCATAGGCATGCGCGTCCAGTACATAGGCGTTGCAGGCCGTGGCATTGGTCGCGCTGGTAGCCAGCAGGCGGCGGCCGCTCAGTTGCCACAGCAGCCAGGTGTCAATGCCGCCAAAGCCCAGCCGTCCTTGCGCCCAGGCACGCGCCACGCGCGGCTGATGGCGCAGCAGATGGGCCGCCCAGAGGTAGGGCGAGCGGCTGCCGACCGGTCGCCCCAGACGCGGTCGCAGCCGCTGATCCCAGTGCGGTGCCAGTGCCGCCAGTTCGGCCGCGTGCCGGCTGTCCTGCCAGGACAGTGCCGGTGCCAGCGGTTCTCCGCTCACGGTATCCCACACCACGGCGCTGGCGCGCTGGTTGCACAGACCGATGGCGCGCACCCGCAGTCCCTTCTGCCGCGCCTGCTGCAGGCTGGCGCGGCACGCGGCCAGGGTCTGCTGCCAGATCAGCGCCGCATCCTGTTCCACCACGCCGCTGCGTGCGGAGTGCGTGCGCAAGGGGCGTCGGTGCAGGCAGGAGACCAGGCCATCGGCCGTCACGATCGCCGCGCGTGTGCTGGAGCTGCCGGCATCGATGGCGAGGATCCCGTCACGGCTGTTCATGGCGGCTTCTGTCGACAGGAACGGGCGCACTGCTGGCGGTGGCGTGGCCGCAGCGGTAGGGGCGGGAGTCAATCAAGGCGGCGACATCGTCGATGTCGCGCAAGGGGACTGCGGTGTGCACAGGGCTCTCCTGAAGTTGACTGCAAGAGGCCTGCGCACTGCGCGCGTGAAGAGACCATCTTGCAGATGGTCTCTTGTGTGAATTATCTGCCGGGCAATTCTATGAGCCCGGCGACGGGCTTGTCAACGACCGCAAAGGATGGCGCAGCAGCCGGTGCCGCCTGTTTTCAGGGGCGTTCACCCCTTGCCAGCCGCGCCCGGACATGAGCCACGATCTGCGGCAGGTCGGCCACCGAATCGATCACGTAGTGCGCGCCGGCGGCGAGCAGGCGTGTTTCGGCGTGTGTCTTGAGGCGCTCGATTTCCTCGGTCGGCGAGGCGTCCAGTTCGGCTCGCGTGAGCCCCACTTCATTGCCCGAAAGGGAGAGGCCAACGCTCCACATGCCGGCGCGAATACCTTCCTCAATTCCCGGCACCGTATCGTCGACCTTGATGCAACAGGCCACGTCATCGATCTGCAGCGCCAGTACGTTGGCCAGTGCCATGTAGGGGCCCGGACGGCCACCGGCCTCCAGTTCGTCGCCGGCCACCACGTGGTCGGGGCGCAGGCCTTCCTCGGCCGCCATCGGCAGCAGCACATCCAGCACCTGGCGCGGATAGCCGGAGCAGGAACCGATTTTGAGACCTTGGCCGCGCAGCCAGGCCAGCACCTGCGCCGCGCCCGCGATTGGCTGCGAATACTGGCCGACCTTGGCGATCTGCATCGGCATGAAGCGGGCATAGATGGCATCGACATCCGCATCGGTGGGCGCCCGGCCGTTCTGCTGCTGCCACTGCGCCGCGATGGCCGTATCGTCCAGCAGCACGCGGATATGCTGCCACTTGGACAGACCCATGGGGCCGCGTGCCTGTTGCAGGGTGAGGTTGATGCCGAAGCTCTTGAAAGCATCGACGAAGATTTGCGTGGGTGCCAGCGAACCGAAGTCGACCAGTGTACCGGCCCAGTCGAAGATGACGCCTTGCAGGTTGCGCGGACGGGCGAGTGATGGGTGCATGGGTTTTTCCTTGAAAGTGAGTCAGCAGAAGTCAATGGATTGCGGCGATGAAGTTGCGTCCGCGCGGCCCGCACAGCGCTGCCTGCAGGGCCGCTTCCCACCGGTCTTGCAGGCCATAGTGGGCCGGGTCGGTGGACACGCCCAGCGATTCGAGCAAGCCGGCCAGGCGCGCGACGGCCTGCTCGGTACTGGTGGCATCGAAGATCTGCAGCAACAGGGTATCGACGGTTCTGTCGCGCCCCATCGCCAGGCGCAGGATGTGCGGCAGCGAGAACGAACAGGCGATGCCGTGCGGGACACCGCGCTGCAGCGTGATGTCATAGGACAAGGAATGCGCCAGCGCAGTCCGGGTATTGGAAAAGGCCAGGCCGGCCTGGAGCGCAGCCAATGCCATCTGTTCGCGCAGGGCCAGGTCCTCAGGCTCGCGGATGAGTGCCGGCAGCGTGGCCACGATGGCGCGGGCGGCGCTGCTGGCCAGGGTCGAAGAGACCGGGTTGCGATGCACGTTCCAGATCGCCTCCAGCGCATGGGAGAGGGCATCCAGGCCGCTGGCCAGCGTTGCCGGGGCGGGCAGGCTCAGCATCAGGCTGGCATCGATGATGGCGGCCTGCGGCCAGGTCCAGGGGCGATGCAGTGAATACTTGCGCCCGCGCTGCGCATCCCACAGCGTGGCCCAGGGCGTGACTTCGCTGCCGGTGCCGGCCGTGGTGGGGATGGCAATGAGCGACTTCAGATGCGCCGGATCGGGTTCAAAGGGGGTGTCTTCGCGCAGATGCGCGAGCAGTTCGTCGAAGTGGCCCGACGGCGTGGGTGCCAGCATGGCCTTGGCACAATCGATGACGCTGCCGCCCCCGAGGGCGATCAGGCAGGGGACATCGGCGTGGCGCTGCCACAGGCGCTGGTACATGCCGGTCAGCCAGTTCACGTCAGGATTGGGCAGGACGCCGTTGTCGATGCCAACCAGTTGCGGGCCCAGCAGGTCGGCGACCTTCTGTTGCAGCCCCAGGGCAGCGGCCTCGGGAAAGGTGATCAGCAATGCAGGCCGGCCGGCCAGCAGCTGCGGCAATTGTGCGAGGCTGCCGACACCGGCATGGAGATCGACAGGATTATGGAAATGCCACATGGTTTTTTCTCTTCTTGCATCAAAACGGGGACGGGTGAAGTCAATGGGCATGGCCGTCCTGGATCATGCGCCGCAGCCGGCTCGACAGGGCATCTGCCGCCACCACCATCAAGGTCACCACCACGATGCAGGTGGCCGTGTCCTGGTACTTGAACAGCTTGAGGCTGTTGACCAGTTCAAAGCCCAGTCCGCCGGCGCCGACCATGCCCAGCACAGTGGCCTGGCGCAGGTTGACTTCGAAACGGTAGAGCACGGTGGCGATCCAGGCCGTAGCCACCTGGGGCAGCACCCCGAAGACGATCACCTGCAGGGGCCGGGCTCCGGTGGCACGCAGGGCTTCCAACGGGCCCTGGTCGATTTCCTCGATGCTCTCGGCAAAGAACTTGCCGATCATGCCGACGCCGTGTACAGCCAGCGCCAGCACCCCGGGAAAGGGCCCCAGACCCACTGCCGAGACGAACACCAGCGCCAGGATCAGTTCATTGATGCTGCGCGTGACGTTGAGGCCCTGGCGTACCAGCGCATGCAGGGTGCGGTTGGCATTGAGATTGCGCGCGGCCAGCAAGGCCACCGGTACTGCGCCCAGCACACCCAGCAAGGTTCCCCAGAGGGCGATCTGCAAGGTTTCGACGGCCGGGGCCAGCAGTGACGGCAGCAAGCCCCAGTTGGGCGGGAAGGAGCGCCCCAGGAAGTCACCGATCTGCGGCAGGCCATTGGCCAATTCGCTCCACGACAGTTGCGTGCCGGCAGCGCTCCAGGCCAGGATCCAGACCGCCAGCAGCACAATCGCCATGAAGCCCAGCCAGCCGCGCAGCGTCGCCGGACGCGGACCGGTCCACAGGTAGCCGCGCGGTCCTGAAGGGGGGGCGGCCGGAGAAGAAAAATTCATGTCAGTGCTCCTGTTGCTGCCTGCACGGCCGATGCCATCAGGGGCAATTCAGCCTCGTTCATGTCGGGCTTTCCGCCGTAGATGGCGTCGAGATGTCGTTCCTTGAGCGTTTCACCGGTACCATCGAAGACCAGGCGTCCCCCGGACAGGCCGATGATGCGGTCGCCGAACTCGCGGGCGTAGTCCACCTGGTGCAGGTTGCAGAGCACGGTAATGCCCAGCTCCCGCGATGCGGCGCGCAGGTAATGCAGCACCAGCCGCGCGGTCTTGGGATCCAGGCTGGCAATGGGCTCGTCGGCCAGGATCACCTGCGGCTGCTGGGCCAGGGCGCGGGCGATGCCGACCCGCTGGCGCTGGCCGCCGGAGAGCGCATCGGTGCGTTGATGGGCCTTGTGTTCCAATTCCACCCGGCGCAGGCAGTCCAGGGCCAGAGCAATGTCCTGGCGCGAGAACAACTGCAGGATCGACGCCAGGGTGGAAGCCTGACCGAGGCGGCCGGTCAGGGTATTCTTCAGCACCGACAGGCGCGGCACCACGTTGTGATGCTGGAAGATCATCGCCACCTGGCGCCGCAACTGGCGTACCTGGCGGGCGCGGGTGTCGGTGGCATCGTAGCCGGCCACCCGTAGTTCTCCCGAGCTGGGCTGGACCAGGCCGTTCAGGCAGCGCAAAAGGGTCGATTTGCCCGCCCCGGACGGGCCCAGTACCACCAGGAACTGGCCGGCCGGCACGTCCAGGTCGATCCCGCGCAATACGGCATGGCTGCCGTATTGCTTGGCGAGGCCGCGGAGGTGGATCATTTCATGGCCTTCAGGTCCAGGTTCAGGATCTTGGCGGTCTCGCGCACCACGTCGTAAGCACCGTCGGTAGTGGGCACGAAACCGTTGAGGACGCCCTGGTCACCCCATTTCACGTCCTTGATGCTGGCGAAGGCGGCGGCGATCTTCTGCTTCAGGGCCGGGTCCAGATCCTTGCGCCAGACCATGGGCGACTCGGGAATGTCCGGCGAGGTCCACACCACGTTCAGTTCCGATTGCTGCACCACACCCTTGGCCACGGCCGCGGCCAGGATGCGGTCGGCCACGGCGGCTGCGTCGACCTTCTTGTTGGCCACGGCCAGGATGCTGGCGTCGTGCGAGCCCGAGAAGATCACCCGCGAAAAATACTTGTTGGGATCGATGTTGAGTTTCTGCAGGCCGGCGCTGGGGAACAGGTGCCCGGAAGCCGACGAGGGGTCAACAAACGCCATGGTGCGGCCCTTCAACTGTTCCAGACTCTGCAGCCCGCTCTCCTTGCGGGTGATGATGAGGCTCTTGTAGAAGCTGCGGCCGCTCTTCTTGGTCTCGGCCACGGCGAAGGCTTCCACGTTGGCCACCGAACTGGCCAGCACGTAGGAGAACGGGCCGAGATAAGCCACATCCAGCTTGCGCGAGCGCAGCGCTTCGATGATGCCGTTGTAGTCGGTGGCGATGAAGGGCTTGACCGGCATGCCCAGTTGCTGCTGCAGGCTGTCGATGACGGCCTTGCTGTTTTCCAGCATGGCCTGCGAATCTTCGGCCGGGATCAGGCCGACAGTCAGTGGCGGTACTGCGGCTGCAGGCCCGGCCAGCAAGACAGAGGCGAGGGCGCCCAGGCACAGGGTGAAGAAGCTGCGTCGCTGCATGATTGCATCCTTGTTGAGGGCGTCCCGGGGACGGGACGCGATGAGCGGGGTGCCAAAGGACCGATGGTTCGGCCTTGGCGCTCGTCAGGAGCCGTTGCGGTTGATGCGGCGCCGACAGGACAGAAGCTTAAAGAGACATTGTGACGCCCCTGTTATCGATATAATCGTGAAAATCGAATGAATCTATTGATAGGATCTATAGATGACCCCTTCACAATTGCGCGCTTTCCTGGCCGTCGCACGCCATCGTGGTTTTTCGGCCGCTGCCCGGGCGCTGGGCGTGAGCCAGCCCACGCTGACCACCCAGGTGCAATCGCTGGAGCGTGAGCACAACGTGGAACTGTTCTTCCGGCGCGGGCGACGTGTCGATCTTTCCGAGACCGCCCAGCGCCTGCTGCCGATCGCCCAGAACATCGCCGAGCTGGAGCTCGATGCCCTGAACCTGCTGGTCAATTCGGGCGCGCTGCACGTGGGCCATCTGCGCATCGGCGCGGTCGGCCCGTTTCACGTGATCGAGATGGTCGATGCCTATCGCGCCCGTTATCCGCAGGTGGAGCTGTCGATCAAACTGGGCAACTCCGCGCAATCTCTGGCTGACCTGGAAAACTACGTGACCGACGTGGCGGTGCTGGCCAGTTTCACTGACGACGCGCGCTTTCATGCGCTGCCCTACGCCGACCATGCGGTGGTGCTGTTCGCCCATCGCAGTCATCCTTTCTACCAGCGCGATGCGGTCTCCCTGGCCGAGCTGGACCAGCAGCCCATGCTCATGCGCGAGCAGGGATCCACCACCCGCCTGGCGCTGGAGAAAGCCATGCAGCAGGCCGGCGCAAGCCCACGGGTCGTGATGGAAATCGGCAGTCGGGAAGCCTTGCGCGAAGCGGTGGCACGGGGCCTGGGCCTGGGGGCGGTTTCCGAGGCAGAATTCATTGCGGATGAACGTTTCCGCATGGTGCGCATCGAGGGCGATCCGGTCAGCACCCACACCTATGTCTATTGCCTGGCCGAACGCAGGGAAGGGCGGCTGGTCGGCTCCTTCATGAAGATCGCCCAGCGCAACGCTGGCAACTGAGGCAGCTGGCACTTTGGCTTATCATTACGGACTGTTCATTTCTGACCGGGAAGCCCGACCGTGATCAAGCATATCGTCATGTGGAAACTGAAGGACCATGCAGAAGGGGCCGACAAGGCCACCAACCTGCTCAAGATGAAGGCACTGCTGGATAGTTGTGCCAACGTGGTGCCCGGCATCCTGAAGTTCGAAGCCGTGCTGGCCCAGCCGGGCCTGGAAGCGACCTACGATGTAGTGCTCTATTCCGAATTTGCCTCGCGCGAAGCGCTGGACGCCTATCAAGAGCATCCGGACCACGTGGCCATCAAGCCCTTCATCGGTGCCGTGCGCGAAGCGCGCCAGTGTATGGATTACGAAATTTGAGGCCGGCATGAGTCTGTCCGTTACTGACATCTTCCCGCAGGGGAATCCGTATCTGGAAGCACTGGGCGTGGAGGTGCTGGAATATGGCAATGACCGTGCCGTCATGGCACTGAAGCTCAAGCCCGAGTTCATGAACAGCTGGCATGTGGCCCAGGGTGGCATCAGCATGACCCTGCTGGACGTTGCCATGGGCCTGTCGGCCCGCGCCGGCGCTCCCGATGCCAAATCCTCCGCCACCGTCGAGATGAGTACCAGTTTCCTGCAGCCGGCCGGGCACGCAGGGGACACCATCATCGCACGCGGCCACACTTATCACCGCTCCACCACCATGTGCTTCTGCCAGGCCGAACTGTTCAACGGTGATCGCCTGGTGGCCAAGGCCATGGGCACCTTCAAGCTGATTCGCCGCCTGGATATCTCGCGCAAGCTGGATCAGGAGTGAGCGGAGCACGCTGTTCTTTTTTTTTTGCAGGAAGTCCACCATGAAAATCACCACCGGCAGCTGGGAGCAGCTGCGTGCGCAGGCCCAGCCGATTCGCTTCGAGGTCTTTGTCGATGAACAGAAGGTCCCCGCCGAGATCGAGCTCGATGAGATGGACCCGCATTGCGTACACGCCGTGGCCTATGACGATGCTGACCAGCCGCTGGCGACCGGCCGCTTGCTGCCGGACGGGCACATCGGCCGCATGGCCGTGCGCAAGGCCGGGCGCGGCCAAGGCGTGGGCGGCGCCGTCTTGCAGGCCTTGATTGCCGCGGCTCGTGCACGCGGTGACGCCGAAGTCATCCTCAATGCCCAGGTGCATGCCGAGGGCTTCTACCAGCGCCATGGTTTCGCCCGCGAGGGTGAGCAATTCATGGAAGCTGGCATCCCCCACATCACCATGCGCGCGCGACTGCAAGGGGCGGCCGCTTGATCGTCCTGCTCAAGCTTGCGAGGCCGGCGGCGGCATTGCCGGACGGGTCTCGTCCAGTCTGAAGTAGCACAACTGGGCGGTCAGTTCGCGCGCCCGTTCGGCCACCAGTTCCGCAGTGGTGGCCAGTTCCTCGGAGGCGGCCGCGTTGCGCTGGGTGGTGTCATTGAGCTGCATCACCGCCGAACCGATTTCTTGCACACCTTCCTCCTGCAGGCGCGCAGACAGTGTGATCTTGTTGATCTGCTGTGAGGCTTCGCGGATGCCGTTGAGCGTGCCGGCGGCCAGGCGCTGGCTGGTGGCCTCGGCCAATTCCACGCTTTGCTGGGCAATCACGCTGATCTCCTGCGCGCTGCATTGGCTGCGCTCGGCCAGCTTGCGGATTTCAGCCGCCACCACGGAGAATCCGCGTCCGTGTTCTCCCGCGCGCGCCGCCTCGATGGCGGCGTTCAAGGCCAGCAGATTGGTCTGGTAGGCGATGTCGTCGATCACCCCGACCTGGCGCGCGATGCCGCGCATGGCCGCCACCGTGCTCTGGACGGCCGCACCGCTCTGGTCGGCATCGGCAGCAGCGTTCAGGGCGATCTGGTCGGTGCGGCGGGCATGTTCTCCGGTCTGCTGGATGGCCAGGCTGATGTTGCTGATGGCGCTGTGTACTTCTTCCACGGCGGCCGCCTGCTCGTTGGAAGCGCTCGCCAGGTCCTGGGCGGTGGCATTGAGCTGGCGGGCGGAGTCGCCCAGGGCCTGCGTCAGAAGCGTGACGCCGCGCAGGATGTCGGTGAGCCGTTCGCGCATGCCTTGCATCGCGTACAGCAGGCTGCTGCGGTCCCGGCGGCGCAAGGTGACCTCCACGCCCAGATTGCCTTCGGCGATCTGATGCACGATGTGGGCGGCGTAATCCGGCTCTCCACCCAGCTGGCGGCGCAGGCTGATCATGATCCACAGCGCAATGGCCACGCCGATGGCCAGCGCCAGTCCGGCAATCTGCAGGTTGTGGGTGCGCAGTTGCCGATAATCCTGCAACGCCGCCTCATAAGAGGTGCGCGTAAAACTTTCCTGCAACTGGCCCAGGGTGGCCAGCTGCGTCGCCAGGCCGGCCAGCTCGCTGGTAAGCGGGGTCCAGCGGCGGTTGGCCTGCAGCGGCTCGTTGCTGCGCAACAGGTCCAGCACCACGGCGCGCTCGGCGACGTAGCGCCGCCAGCTCTGCTCGAAGCGTTCCGCCTCGGTCTGTTCCTGAGGTTCCAGCCGCGTCGCCCGGTAAGCTTGCCAGCCTTGCTCAAAGGTCGCATCCAGCGCCGGGATGCGTTCCAGCAGGGGTTTGATGCGATCGCTGCTGGTGCCGTTGCTGTCGTCAATGGCCGGAGCGGGCAGGTTGGCGATCATCAGGGCGCGGCCCATGACGTCGCGGTTCAGGTAGAGCGCGTCGCGCACCCGGGCGATGTGGATCAGCGCCATGGTGCGGTCTTCATAGACGTAGCGCAGCTTGTCGTTGCTGGATGCCATGCCCTGTATGTCGCGCCAGGCCAGCAGGACTACGCTGCCGCACAGTACCGCCACCAGGATCGCCAGGCGGGCGGTGACCGTCAGTTTTCGTTGCACGATGTTTTCCTTGTAAGTGCCGACTGCATCCGGAGAAAGAATGAACCGTTCAGTCCGGCACAGAATATAGCGAATTTTGTTGCTATGCAGAATGAAGAATAAAGCAGTTTGCGTGCCTCTTTAGTGACGCTATGTGGTTTCCCACAATACCCGCCCGGAAATGACTGCGAGATACTTGCGGCCGAACCGGGGAGGGGGAGTTCTCCCGGACAAACAATAAGTACCCGCCAGAACGGACGACGATCCGACAACGGCAGGCGGCAGGTCTCCACGGACCCGCCGGTCATCCATGTTTCAAGGAGAAAGCACTATGTCGGCGCAAAAACCGCCCCTTTACAAATCCCTGTATTTCCAGGTCCTGTGTGCCATCGTGATCGGTATCGCGCTGGGTCACTTCTATCCGTCTACCGGTGAAGCCATGAAGCCGCTGGGCGATGGCTTCGTCAAGCTGATCAAGATGATCATCGCGCCGGTCATCTTCTGTACCGTCGTCATCGGCATCGCCGGCATGGAAGACATGAAGAAGGTCGGCAAAACCGGCGGCCTGGCCCTGCTGTATTTCGAAATCGTCAGCACCGTGGCACTGATCATCGGCCTGTTGCTGGTGAACTTCCTGCAACCGGGCGTGGGCATGAACGTCGATCCGGCTTCGCTGGATACCAAGAGCATCGCCGCCTACACCGCCCCGGGCAAGATGGGTTCGGTGACCGACTTCGTGCTGGGCATCATCCCCACCAGCATGGTGGACGCCTTTGCCAAGGGTGACGTGCTGCAGGTGTTGCTGGTGGCAGTGCTGTTCGGCTTCGCGCTGCACAAGTTCGGCGGCCGCGGCACGCTGGTGTTCGATTTCATCGAAAAGATCTCGCACGTGCTGTTCTCGGTGGTGGGCGCGATCATGAAGGTGGCCCCGATCGGTGCCTTCGGCGCGATGTCCTTCACCATCGGCAAGTACGGCGTCGGTTCGCTGTTCTCGCTGGCCAAGCTGATGGGCACCTTCTACCTGACCTGCCTGCTGTTCATCTTCGTGGTGCTGGGCATCATCACCCGCCTGCACGGTTTCTCGATCTGGAAGTTCGTCAAGTACATCAAGGAAGAACTGCTGATCGTGCTGGGCACCTCGTCCTCGGAATCGGTGCTGCCGCGCATGCTGGCCAAGATGGAAAACGCCGGTGCCAAGA
The DNA here is from genome assembly GCF_023952535.1 of Herbaspirillum sp. WGmk3. Classification (NCBI taxonomy): domain Bacteria; kingdom Pseudomonadati; phylum Pseudomonadota; class Betaproteobacteria; order Burkholderiales; family Oxalobacteraceae; genus Herbaspirillum; species Herbaspirillum sp. WGmk3. Next base: position 199,256 of record NZ_JAKYWT010000002.1, read on the forward strand.
AGACCGTGGTCGGCCTGGTGATCCCGACGGGTTACTCCTTCAACCTGGACGGCACCGCGATCTACCTGACGATGGCGGCCGTGTTCATCGCCCAGGCGACCAACACCCCCATGACCTTCGTGCAGGAACTGACGCTTCTGGGCGTGCTGCTGCTGACCTCCAAGGGGGCAGCCGGCATCACGGGTTCGGGCTTCATCGTGCTGGCGGCGACGCTGTCGGCCGTGGGCCACGTGCCGGTGGCCGGTCTGGCGCTGATCCTGGGTATCGACCGCTTCATGTCGGAAGCTCGCGCACTGACCAACACCATCGGCAACGGCGTGGCCACCCTGGTGGTCGCCAAGTGGAGCGGTGAACTGGACAGCGAACGCCTGACCAAGGTCTTGAACAACGAGACCGTGGAAGACGCGCAAGCACCTGAAGCCGTCCTGGATCGTACCGAAGCCAAGATGCATCACTAAGCAGGGAGGCGGGAAGCATTCCCGCACCCATTGCCTCGTCGGCCCCATCTTCGCGTCTTAGTTGGCGTGGCGATGGGGCCGATGTTTTATGGCCGCACCGCCTGCATCACGAAATCCACAAACGCCCGCACCCGCGCCGACAGATGGCGATTGTGCGGATACAGGATGGAGAAACGCCGGGTACGATGCCCGGCCGACTGCAGCACTTCCACCAGCTCGCCCCGTTGCACGGCGGCTTGCGCGATGAAGTGATAGATCTGGAACAGGCCCCCGCCGGCAATGGCCCAGTTGACGCAGCCCAGTACGTCGTCATGGATGCGCTGCCGGCTCCGGAAATGAAAATCCATGTCGCGCCCTTGTCCGTCCTTGAAGATCCACGGCATCGCGCGTCCGGTACTGGGCAGGATGAACTGGATGCAGTCGTGTTGTTTCAGCGCTTCCACGCTGTCGGGCGTGCCGCGCCGGGCCAGATAGGAGGGGGACGCAAAGACGCCCAGCGTGGCATCCTCCAGCGTGTGCGCGATCAGCCGCGAATCCTGGGGCACGCCCAGGCGGATGGCCAGGTCATAGCCCTCTTCGACGAAATCGATGACGCGGTTCGCAATGCTCAATTCCACCTCGATCTGCGGAAACGCCGACTGGAAACGCGGCAGCAACGGCAGCAGCCGATAGTGCGCATAAGGCGTGCCGACGCTGATGCGCAGCGGGCCGCTGGGCACTTTCTGCTGGCCGGTGAGGATGCGTTCGGCCTCGGCGATCTGTTCCAGCGCCTGGCGGCACTGCTCGTGATACAGCTCGCCCTCGCGGGTCAGCCGGATCTGGCGCGTGGTCCGGGCGAACAGCCGTACGCCCAGACGAGCTTCCAGCCGGCTGATGGAACGGCTCACCGAGGCCGGCGTCAGGCCCAGCGCCTCGGCGGCGGCCGTGAAGCTGCCCAGTTCGGCGGCTTTGCAGAACAGTTCGATGCTGCCTAACTGGACGGGATCGAAGTTGCGCATTTGTTCAATGGTGTAATGAATGAATTGATAGGAATGGAGTTTATCTTTGTTTGTGATGGGAATACAGTGATCGGCAGTCTGGCAATGCCGCTTTGCTGCAGATGCCGTCCCTCCCTCGTGAAGAAAGGAACACCATGAAGAAGCTCAACATCCTGATGATCGTCACCTCCAGCAGCCGCATGGGTGACACCGACAAGCCCACCGGCCTGTGGGCCGAAGAGCTGGCGGCCCCGTACTACGCCCTGGTGGATGCCGGTGCCTCGGTCGTCATCGCCTCCACCGCCGGTGGCAAGGCCCCGATCGATCCGGGCAGCGTCAAGCCGCAAGGCCAGAACGATGCCATCGTCGAACGCATGCTGGCCGATGCGGAACTGCAGCAGCGCATCGCGGCCACGCGTGCGCTGGGCGAGATCGAAGTCGGCGCATTTGATGCGGTGTTCTTCCCCGGCGGCCATGGCACCATGTGGGACCTGCCCACCGATGCCAACGTCAAGAAGACCGTCGAGAGCGCCTATGCCGCCGGCAAGTTCATTGCTTCAGTCTGCCACGGTGCCGCTGGCCTGGTGTCGGCCGTGAAGGCCGATGGCAAGCCGATGGTAGCTGGCAAGCGTGTCAATTCCTTCACAGATGCCGAAGAGCGCGAAGTGGGACTGGCCGAGGTCGTGCCCTTCCTGCTGGAGAGCCGTCTGCGTGAACTGGGTGCCGTCTTTGAGGGGACCGACAACTGGCAGGTGTTTGCCATCCGTGACGGCCAGCTGATCACCGGCCAGAATCCGCAGTCTTCCGAGCGCGTGGCTGAAATGTTGCTGGAAGCGCTGGAACTGGGTGCCTGATCTTTCCTGTCGTCTGCTGGTTGAAAGGCTCGTCCCGTGCGGGGCGGGCCTTTATTTTTCTGTGCCGACGATGCCCTTGACGAACCAGCGCTGCGCCGCCACCACGAACACGGCGGGGATCACGATGGCCACCAGGGCCGCCGCCATCAGCAGGTTCCACTGCGGCATCTGCCCGCTTTCCACTGGCAGGAAGCTGGCCAGCGCGAGGGTGATGGTGCGCATCTGGTCATGGCTGGTGATGACCAGGGGCCACATGTAGTCTTTCCAGGTATTGATGAAGACGATGGATCCCAGCGCCGCAAAATTGGTCTTCGACAGCGGCAGGAGGATATCTACGTAGAAGCGCCACGGCCCGGTCCCGTCGATGCGCGCCGCTTCCACCAGCTCGGGCGGGATGGTGCGGTAGAACTGCAGAAACAGGAAGGTTCCCGTGGCGGACGCCACCAACGGCAAGGACAGGCCTGCATAGGTATTGATCAGGCTGATCGACGGCACCGCATGCTGTCCGCTCAGGCCCAGCGCCTGCAACAGGCTGCGCAGCGGTTCGAACAAGTCAGAGGCCGCTGCATAGGTCGGGACGATGCGTACTTCCAGTGGCAGCAGCAGGGCACTGAACAGCAAGACCAGGATCAGGCCCCGGCAGCGCGGCTGGAAGTAGGTCACCGCAAAAGCCGTGACCGAGGACAGCAGCAGCTTGCCGGTCACCACCAGAGCGGCCACCAGCAGACTGTTGAAGAGATAGCGCCACAGGTCGATGCGCTGCGCCACTTCGCGCAGATTGTCCGGCAGCGCGGTGCCTGGCATGAGCGGCATGCCTTGGCTGATCCACTGCTGGCTGGAGACGCTGGCCGAGCACAGGATCAGGTACAGCGGCCCCAAGGCCAGCACTACGCCTAGCCCCAGGATGCAGTAGGCCAGCGCGGTCATGCGCGGATGGCGCTCTACCATCGTCCTGCTCCCTGGCGGAAGAAGCGCAGCTGCAACACCGTGAGCGCCACGATGAACAGCATCAGGATCACCGACAAGGCCGATGAGCCCGAGAGGTCCAGCCCGATGAAGCCATCCGAATAGATCTGATAGGCCAGGATCGCCGTGCTGCGGCCGGGTCCGCCCTGGGTCAGTGCGTCCACCAGCCCGAAGCCGTGGGTAAAGGCCTCGATCACGTTGAGGACACCGGCCAGCAGCAGTGCCGGTGCGATCATCGGCAACTGGATATCCATGAAGCGCCGCCACGGGCCAGCCCCATCGATGGCGGCGGCTCCCGTCAGATCGGCGGGAATCCGCTGCAAGGCGGCAGAAAACAGGATGAAGTTCAGCGGCACCTGGGTCCAGGCGAAGGCCGCGATCAGTACCAGCATGGCTTGCTGGCCAGCCAGATGGGGTGCCCACAGGCCCGGCCAGAGGTGGTTGAGAAAAGCCAGCAAACCGGTAACCGGATTGATCAAGACCTTCAGCACGATACCGACCACTACCCCGGCCACGGCATAGGGCCAGATGAAGATGCTGCGCAGCAGGCGCTTGGCGCGCACATCCAGTTCCAGGCAGGCCGCCAGTGCCAGGGCGATGGTCACGGCCAGCAGGGTACTGCCGGCCGTGAAGACCAGCGTGGCGCGCAGGGAGGCATAGAAACCGTCATCGGTGAGAATGCGCAGGTAGTTGTCCAGTCCGACGAAGCGCGAACCGTTGCCGAAGGGACGTACCAGATAGAAGGACCAGGCGATCGCCTTGACGGCCGGCCACAGGAAGAACAGAAACACGATCAGCATCTGCGGCGCGGCCAGCAGCAAGGGGAACCAGCGGGCAGGGAAGGCGGGGCGGGTATCCATGATGTGTGCTAGCGCTGCGGTGCAGGGGAATCGGCGGGGGCATAGGTGAGGCGGAAACGCTGCAGCAAAGCATCCCCCCGGCGGCGCGCCTTGGCCAAAGCACTCGCCATGTCCTGCTGGCCGGCCAGTGCGGTCTGCACCTGCTCGGTCCAGGCCAGTCGCAGCTGCGGGAAGAAGCCCAGGCGCGGTCCGACTCCTGTCTGGCCAGCGTTCGCATCCAGCGAATGAATGCCCGCCACCACCGAGGCCGGATAGTGCCCCGCATCGTCCATGATCTGGGCTGCCACCTGGCGGGTAACGGGCAGGTAACCGGTCTGCCGCACCAGCAGACGCTGGTTCTGCGGTTGCTGCAGATAAGCGATGAAGGCCGCCACGGCCGCATAGACCTGGTCGTCAAATCCCTTCATCACCCACAGCGAGGCGCCGCCGGGTACGCTGTTGTGGCGTGCGCTCCCGGCATGCACCGGCAGCGGCAGCACTGCCAGTCCGGGCAGGCCGCTGCGCGCCACGGCATGCCAGGCGCTGGTGGAGTCGAGCAGCATGGCGCATTCCCCGGTAGTGAAGGCCAGGGTATGGCGCCCGGTGCGGGTGGCGGCGGCTTCCACCAGCAGATGCTGTTGATGCCAGCGCTGTACCTGCTGCATGAAGCGCAGATGCAGTCCCTGGTCGAACAGATAATGGGTGGCCAGGCTCCGGTGGCCGTTGTCTTGGTCGGCCAGCGGTGCGCCCTCGATGGTGCTGACCTGCTCCAGCAGGATCCAGGGATTGAAGTCGCTCACCAGAGGGCAGGTCTGGCCAACCGCGCGCAACTGCCGTGCAGCCTGCTCCAGTTCACTCCAGGTGGCGGGCAGGGTGTTGATGCCGGCTTGCTGCAGCCAGCCAGTGTTCAGGTACAGAACAGCGGTGGAGACATTGAAGGGCAGGGAATCAAACTGCCCCTTGGCATCGGTGTAATAGCTGCGGATCGCGGGCAGGTAATCCTGCCAGTCCACGTGGTAGCCATGCGCGGCCATCAACTGGTGGACCGGCACGATGGCTCCGCTCAGCATCATGTCCAGCGTGCCGACATCGTATATTTCCACCAGCGCAGGTTGTTGCGCGGCGCGATAGGCGGCGATGGTCTTCTGCATGGTCTGCTCGTAGGAGCCGGGCGTGACACAACGTACCTGATGCTGCTTTTGTGCGGCATTGAAGCCCGCGCATAGTTGCCGAACGGCCTGGGCCATGGGGCCGCTGTGGCTGCTCCAGAATTCGAAGTTGGCCGACTGCGCGCGCGGCACCGCCAAGACCAGCAGCAATGCCATGCAGTGCCGGAAGAGAGTGAGGCGGCAGCGTGCGCGGCCAGGACGGGGAGGATGTTTCACATGACCGGGCGGGTACTGTCGCGGATCACCAGGTGCGTCGAGAACATCTTCTGCACCAGGGCCGCCTGGGCGGCGGCAGCATCACCGGACTGGTTGCGTTGCTCCTGGCGCAGCTCGATGCGTTCCAGCAGCAGCTTCACGGCAAACTCGCACATCTCCAGCATGGGCGCGTCCACGCTGGTGAGGGACGGGATGCTGAAGTCGGCATAGCGCATGTTGTCGAAGCCCACCACGCTGATCTCTTGCGGCACCTTCACGCCAAGGTCGTAGAGCGCCTTGAGCGCGCCTAGCGCCATGCGGTCATTGCCGAGGAAGATGGCGTCCGGACGCTCGGACTGGTGACAGAGCTGGGCGGCCGCGCGATAGCCGCTTTCCAGCGACCAGTCTCCGGTCACTATCCATTCCGGGCGCGGCGTCAGGCCGCACTTTTCCAGTCCGTCGAGATAACCGAAATAGCGCGCTTCGCTGGAAGTCGGTACGCCGTCCTCGCGCGATTTTCCCTGTTCATGATCCTTGTGCGGTCCGGTCACCAGGGCGATGCGGCGGCAGCCGGTGCGATAGAGATGTTCAACCACGGCCAGCCCGGCCTGCCGGTCCGATTGCACGACGTGGTGACAAGCCGGATCGGCCATGCCATAGACCACGCAGGGGTAGCCCAGCCGATGCAATTCACTCACCACCGGATTGCCGGCGCGATTGACCATGGCAATCATGCCGTCGATGCGTCCGGCCAGGAACAGGTCGCGCACATAGACCAGCGAGGCTTCGTCTTCGCGCATCAGATTGCGTTGCAGGAGCGTATAGCCGGCGCGATCGGCTGCGCGGGTGAGGGTCTGCACCACGTTGTGGTAGTGGGTGTCCTGGGTGCGCTCGGAGCGTTCGTCGTAGGACGAACCATTGAACATCACGCAGGCCAGCGTGCGCGTGGAAATGTTGCGCAGCGAGCGGGCGGCCACGTTGGGGATGAAATTGAGCGAATCGATGGCCGCTTGCACCAGCTCGCGCGTCCTAGGGGCGACTTTCTCCGGGTGGTTCAGCACCAGCGAGACGGTCTGGAAACTGACACCGGCCGCCTTGGCGACATCCTTGATGGTGAGGCGACTCATGAACGGGGCGGTTGGCGCAAGCGCAGCGAGGAGGGGGAGGGGCGGAGCAGGCAAGTCATGTCATGTCGGCGTCGGGTTGCAGCGGCGCAAGAGCGTGCCGCGCTGCGCAATCATATATGACGCCATGCACAATCGGACCGGCTCGCCGCCAAAAATGTTTTTGCGACAAGGGCATCGGATGTAATCACGAGGTCACAAATCTTCGAGAAAATACGAGTCTATTAGAACGTTCTAATGTAAAGCAACTAAAGCAAAGTTGCATAAAAAGAATATTGGCAGGGACTTATTGTAAAGACTGCCATTTTTTTCTTTCTTAAATTAGAACGTTCTATAAATGATAGCCCGCTTCGCATCCCGCCGCCATGGCTGATCCGGATGCGCACGCCTTCTCGCCACGACTTGATTTTCAGGGGAATACCATGTCTTACCGCAGTGGAAGTCCGCAGTACCGACGTTTGTCTTTGATGAGCCTGGCGATGCTGTCGGTGCTGCCGCTGCTGGCGCGGGCAGCCGATGACGCCGCCCCGCCTGCTGCCACGGCTCAGGCCGATGGCGTGCCGGCAGCCCAGGATGGGAGCGTCAAGCGCCTTGACAGCGTGGTGGTCACGCGCAAGCGCAGCCAGACCAGTGCGGCGGTGGCCGGCAAGCAGGTGGAAGAGCGTGTGATGGACAGCGTGACCCGCGAGCAGGTGGAGCGCCTGCCGGATTCCACGGTGACCGATGTGGTCAAGCGCGTGGCTGGTGTATCGGTCAGTTTCAACCCGGACAATGTGAACGGTCGTGACAAGGCCCAGTTCATCGCCATTCGCGGTCTCGATGGCAGCTACAACAACGTCACCATCAACGGTGCGCCGCTGGCCTCGGTCGACCAGACCACCCGCAGCGCCCGTACCAACATGCTGCCGGCCTCGATGGTCAAGGAAGTGCAGGTCTTCAAGACCTGGACTCCGGACATGGATCCCAATGCGGTCGGCGGCTCGGTCAACATCGTCAGCCGCAGCGCCTTCGATAACGGCGGCAAACCCATGTTCAGCGCCACCGGTGCCCTCGGCCACGCCGGCGGCAGCGGCAAGGTCGCTTCGGGCGCGGAGGGTCTGGCCAAGAAGTCGGATGTTACCTTCAGCAACACCTTTGGTCCGGACAATCGCTTCGGCTACGTGATCTCGGCCAATTTCGAGAAGGAAAACACGGTCTCCATCGGTCACATGACCACCGACAACATCTTCTACAACTATTACAACGCCAACGGCAGCATCGCCAACCCGGCAGCATCCGGCGGGCCCAACACCGGCAACGGTTTCCCGGTGCCGCAGCAGTTCAAGTATTGGCAGCACCTCAAGAACAGCGAGACCAGCGGCTTCAATGCCAAGCTGGAAGGGCGCTTCACCCCGGATGTCTACGGCTTCCTGGGCTTTGGCTACAACAGCGATTCCACCCACATCCTGCGCAATGAAACCTTCATCGACGACAGCCGCAGCACCGGCAACAATCCGGTCCTGAACCAGACCGCCACCAGCGGGCAGTTCGCGCGCGGCGAGGCCGAAGCCGGCTATGCTGCCTCCACCATCAAGCGCACCACATCGGCCCTGCAGGGCGGTCTGGACTGGAAGCTGGACGACAGCCAGGTGCTCTCGCTGCGTTCTTCCTACTCGCAAGCCCAGCACCGTGAACCGCGCGAGCTGGCCAAGTACATCTTTGCCAACTTCGCCTATCCGGGGGCGGGATCGGCACCGGTCCTGAGCGGCACCAATGCGCTCGGCATGAGCTACAACACCTCCGGTTTCGAGCCTTCGGTCGCACTGAACAATCCTTCCAACTTCACCAACCTGAACAACTGGCAGGCTTATTACTGGCGCAAGGAGATGGTCAGCATCGATGATCAGGTCGGCGACGTGAAGCTGGATTACCGCTGGAACATGGACCAGGATGCCCGCGGACTGGGTGCCGGCGTGGGCGTCGATTATCGCCGCCTGGAGCACAGCTATGACTACGTCAACAACCAGTACTTCCCGACCTCGGGCGGGATGACGCTGGCCGGCAATGGTTCGGTATCCGGCACCATCATGCCCTACAGCGGCGGCTTGCCCTTCATCCTGGTCAACGGTGCCCAGGCCTGGCAGCAGTTCGCGGCCAACCAGGGACAGATCGCCGCCAGCAGCGCCAACAGCGTCAACAGCCTGCAGAGCAATTACTCGCACAGTGAACAGACCGCCGCGCTGTATGCGATGGGGTCCTACCGGACCGATCGCTGGAGCGCATTGTTCGGCCTGCGCCAGGACAATACGAATCTTTCCACCACCGGCAATGTGCGCAACGTCAGCAATGGCAGCACCACCTGGGTGTCGCAGACCAAGGATTCCAGCTACAACTATCTGCTGCCGGCAGCGTCGCTGGTCTTCAGCGCCACCGATGCCGTCAAGCTGAAGCTGGCGGCGAGCCAGACCATCGGCCGTCCCAACTACGATGCCTATGCGCCCAACACCACGATCAGCCAGAACACCGATGGCTCGGTCACCGTGACCCAGGGCAATCCGGACATCAAGCCGCGCGAATCGACCAACCTCGATGCCTCGGCCGAGTGGTACCTGCCCAATTCCAGCCTGGTGTCGCTGGCGGTGTTCAACAAGAAGATCAAGAACGAGATCTACACCCTTTCCAGCCAGGGCACTCTGTTCTACAACGGCGCGACCCGTGCGGCCTCGATCACCCAGCCGGTCAATGCCTCCAGCTCGCGTATCAACGGCGTGGAACTGAGTTACGTGCAGAGTTCGCTGGGCTGGATCAGCCCGGCCCTGCAAGGCCTGGGCTTCAGCGCCAACCTGAGTTTCCTGGACGGCCGGCTCAACGCCGCCACCAGCAATGGCGGTACGCGCACCATCCAGAACCTGGTCAACCAGCCCGACCAGATCCGCAACCTTACCGTGTTCTACAACTACCAGAAGCTGGATCTTTCGGCCGCCTACAACTGGACCGGCCGCAGCCTGCGCCTGGTCGACGCCAGCCTGCCCAGCCAGGATGTCTACTGGCAGCCCCGCAAGCAGATCGACCTGCAGGCCCGTTACGACCTGGGCGGTGGCTGGCGCGCCTTTGCCGAGGTGGCCAACCTGACCAATTCGCCGGTGACCAGCGTCACTGGTCCCAACAAGGACCAGCTCAAGGACACCTTCTCCATGGGCCGGATGATCTGGCTCGGAGTGAACTACAGCCCCAAGAACCTGTGATGCATTGTTTTGTTTGACTCACCCTTTGTACCTCCCCCCTGTAAGGAAACGCCATGTCCAATCTTGAACAACTGCTGGAACTGAGCCGCCAATCGATGGGCATCATTCCCGTCCTGGCCCTGTTGCTGCTGGTCGTGCTGGCCGTCTCGGTCGAGCGCTTCATCTTCTTTGCCCGCTGCCTGCCGTCGGGCAAGCAGATCGACCAGGCGCTGCTGCGCGCCGATCACCGCAGCGACGCCGCCTTGCAGGAGATCGCCCAGCGCTATCGCAACACGGTCTTCGGCCCGACCCTGCATGCGGCCGTGGAGTCGCGTGCACTGGCCTCGGGCGAGGCCATGGATCGTTACATCGACGAGGCCATCGTACGGACCATGCCCGAACTGGACCGCGCACTGTGGCTGCTGGGTGCGGCCATTACGCTGGGCCCGCTGATCGGCCTGCTCGGTACCATCATCGGCATCACCGAATCCTTCAACGTGCTGGGCACCGCCGGCAGCAGCAGCGGGGCGGTCACCAACGGGATCGGCCACTCCTTGCTGGCCACGGGCTGTGGCTTGCTGGTGGCCATCGCCGGGGTGGCGGCCAATAGTTACTTCTCCAAGCGAGTGCGCCTGGCGCTGCTGGAGCTGGATCTGATCAAGCTGGTCTTCATCAAGCAGCACTGTCTGCTGGAAGAATCCATCGTGGTGCGTCAGGCCGGAGAGTCGCCAGCCTCCGGGCAGGGCAAGCCCGTCATCAAGCGCGCCGCCGAGGTCGTCTATGCCGGAGCCGCATCATGAGCCGCACCCGCTACCTGCAGTCGGATGAGCCGCATATCGAGATCATCCCGATGATCGACATCATGATGTTCCTGCTCATTTTCTTCATGGTGACGATGCTCAAGATGATCGATGTGAGCGGTCTCAAGATCAACGTGCCACAAGCCGCCAGTGCCGCCACGCTGCCCAGCAAGTCGCTCACCATCGTGGTGGACAAGACGGGGGCCATGTTCTTCGAAGGCAAGCCGGTTGAGCATGATGCGCTGGTTGGCCAACTGAAAGAGCGCGCCCGGACCGCCAAGCTGGAAGTGCTGGTAGCCGGCGACAAGGACGTGTCGCTGGAAAACCTGCTGCACGTGATGGATGTGGCCCGCGCTGCCGGGGTCGAAGACATCGGCATTGCGGCCAAGCATTGAGGTGGATATGCGTCATTCCATGACCCTGCCGCGATCCGCCGCGCCGTCATCTTCCTGGCAGGATCAGCCACCCGCCGTACCCGCCGGCAGCGCCCTGCGCTGGCCGCTGGCGGTCGGCGTGGCGGTGGCGGTCGAGTGCGCCATCGTGCTGCTGGCCTGGCCCAAGGCACAGGTGCCCGAACCTCCGCCCGAACCGGTCAAGGTGATGAAGCTGGTGAGCATTGCCGAGGCACCGCCGTTGCCTGCGCCCACACCGCCGACGCCGGTGCCTCCGACGCCCAGGCCGCCGCCCAAACCGGTCCCGCCCAAGCCAGCGCCCACGCCGAAGCCGGCTCCGGTGGTGCCCGCACCGAGCGCGCCGTCTCAGGAAGTGCCAGCCCCGGTGTCTCCCAGTCAGCCTGCCCCTGCTGCCGCTGCGCCCAGTACGCCGCCGGCACCGGCGGCGCCTGCGCCCAAGGCCCAGCCCGGCGAGGTACGGCGCGGTCTGGTGCCGCTGAAGCGAGTTGAGCCGGACTACCCGCCCAAAGCCCTGGCCAGCAATACCGAAGGTGTGGTGGTGGCCCACCTGACCATCGAGAAGGATGGCTCAGTCAGCGCCGTGCAGATCGTGCGCGCGCAGCCGCCCAAGCTGTTCGACCAGGCCGCGACCAAGGCGTTGATGCAATGGAAGTTCTCACGTACCGATGAGCCGGTGCTGGGTGAGGTCGAACTGCGCTTCAGTCTGAACTGAGCGTAACAATACGAAGATTGCGAGATTCGCCGATGAACAGAAAATCCCCCGGCCGCCGCCATTTCCTCAAGAATGCTGCCCGCACCGGCAGCGCGGCGCTGGCACTGACGGCCTTGCCAGCCAGCATCCGCAAGGCGCTGGCAGTGGCCCCCTCGTCACCGACCGGCACCATCAAGGATGTGAAACACGTGGTGATCCTGATGCAGGAGAACCGGTCCTTCGATCATTATTTCGGCTGCTTGAAGGGCGTGCGCGGCTTCGCTGATCCTATCCCGCGTCCCTTGCCGGACGGCAGTCCGGTGTTCCACCAGCGCGATCCGCAGGGCCGACTGGTGCTGCCGTATCGCATGGAGATGGCCACCACCAGTGCCGGGCGCGCCGGCGGCAATCTGCCGCATGCCTGGAAGGATCAGCACGCGGCCTGGAACCGCGGCGACTATGACAAGTGGATCGAGGCCAAGAAGGACACCGTGACCATGGCCTACTTCACGCGCGAAGACCTGCCTTTCCACTACGCGCTGGCCGATGCCTTCACCATTTGCGATGCCTATCACTGCTCGGTGCTGGGGTCGACCAATCCCAATCGCTTTCACATGATGAGCGGCGGCATCGACCTGCAGGGCAGGGCAGGTGGACCCATGACCTTCCAGCCACGTACCGGCAGCTGGTCCGGGGTGCCGGGCGAGCGCCGCAACGGTGCCGACAGTTTCCGCTGGACCACCTATCCGGAGCGGCTGGAGCAGCATGGCGTGTCGTGGAAGGTGTATCAGGGGACCGATGACCTGCACAAGGACCACGGCGACTATCCGAGCGACTTCAACGTGCTGCAGTATTTTTTCGCGCAGTACCAGAATGCCGCGCCCGATTCGCCGTTGTGGCAGAAGGCCTGCAGCAAGTTCACGCTGGCCGACCTGGCGCGTGATGTCAACGGCGGCACGCTACCGCAGGTATCCTGGCTGATGCCGCCCAAGCTCAGTTGCGAGCATCCCGACCGCACTCCCGGCTACGGCGCGCATTACATCAGCCAGGTGCTGGACATCCTCACTGCCAATCCGGCGCTGTGGAGCAGCACCGTACTGCTGGTGAACTACGACGAGAACGATGGCTTCTTCGACCACGTTGCACCGCCCACGCCGCCGCTGCATGGGGGGCAGGGCCAGTCGACGGTAGAGGTTAGCGGCGAATTCCATCGGCTGGGCGACTATGTCAATCCGGCAGATGACCTGCCCGCCGGGCTGGGGGCGCGGGTGCCGATGATGGTGATCTCGCCCTGGTCCAAGGGCGGCTATGTGTGCTCGGAAGTGTTCGACCATACCTCGGTCATCCGTTTCCTGGAGCAGATCTTCGATGTGCACGAACCCAACATCAGCCCATGGCGGCGCGCGGTGTGCGGGGATCTGACCTCGGCCTTCGATTTCAGTCGCCGCGACGTGGCCAGTCCGGTCTTGCCCGACACGTCGGCCTATCGCGCGCTGTCGGATGCGCAGGCCCGCCTGCCCGCACCCGTTGCGCCTGCCAGTCCGATGATGCCGCAGCAGGAGCGCGGCATGCGGCCGGCGCGGGCCTTGCCGTATGTGCTGGCGGTGGATGACCTGCCGCTGCCACAAGGGGGCGCTCTGCAGCTGGAGTTCCTCAACCCCGGCAAGGCGGGTGTGGTCTATCAGGTGTATGCCCGTCAGGAGAGCGAACGCTACCAGACCTTCACCGTACAACCGGGCAAGTCACTGACGGCGCAATGGCGCGGCGTCGGGCCGGCGGGCGTCTACGACCTGAAGGTGTACGGCCCCAACGGTTTCCTGCGCGAGCTGCGAGGCAGCCTGGACGCTGGCGGCGATGCCGGGCCGGTAGTGCAGGTGCGCCATGACGGCGAGCGTGGCGAGCTGGTACTGGCCTTGTCCAATCCGGGTGCGCAAGTAGTGCGCCTGGTGCTGCGGGATCAGGCCTACGGGCAGCCTGCGCGTATGGCTGCGCTGGCACCGGGGCAGTCGGCCACGCTGCGATGGCCGCTGCAAAACAGTCACCACTGGTACGACCTGCTGGTCCAGAGCGAGGACAGGCCGGGTTTTGCGCGCCGGCTGGCGGGCCATGTGGAAACCGGGCGTCCGTCCTTTTTCGTCACCTAGTCATTTCTTCATGGGTCATTTCAGGACGGCCCATTTTTACATTCCTTCATCTACCAGGAAGTTTTCATGCATTCTCTTGGCCGTTTTCTCCTCACCTGTACCTTCTGCCTGCTCATGGATCAAGCTCTCGCACAAGCAGCACCCCTTGCCTGGCGTCAGTCGGCGCTGACCACCGCGACCGGCCCGGTGCTGGTGTCCTCGCACCGCAGCTGCTGGACTGAAACCTCGGAGAATTCGCTCGATGGCATCCGTCGCTGCATCGCCGAAGGCATCGATATCGGAGAAATCGATGTCCGCACCACGCGCGATGGCGCGTTGGTGCTGATGCACGATGAGACCGTGGATCGCACGACCAACGGACATGGCGCGGTGGCCGACCTTACGCTGGCCGAGATTCAGGCCCTGCGGCTGTATGCGCGCGGCGGTGGCAAAGGCGCGTCCCTGACCGCGCGCCGGGTGCCTACGCTGCAAGAAGCGTTGGCTGCGGCGCGCGGGCGCATCCTGCTCAATCTGGATGTCAAGGCGGCGGACATCGGGCCAATGGTGGCGGCGATCCTGGAGACGGATACCGCGCGCGACGTGCTGCTGAACATCAATGCAGGTGTCGATGCGCAGCAGGTGGCCTGGGCGCGTTCGCTGGGCATTGCCGTGCAGACGCTGTATTTCGATGAAAAGACCGGAGCGTCAGCGCGCAGCGGGCAATTGCAAACCATGGCCCGACAGGAGCCGACGGTGTTGCAGATCATCTTCCGTGATCCCGCCGTAGTCGGCGAGGCAGTTCAGGCGATCGGGCGCAGGCCGGTACGCCTGCTGGTCAACACCATGGCGATCGACATCGACAGCGGACGGCCCATGGATCTGGCCGGACCTTACCTCGATACGGTGGCGGTGGTTCATCCCGAGCAAGTGTGGGGCAAGCTCATCGCCAGTGGGGTGAGCATCATCCAGACCGATGAACCGCAGCGATTGCTGGCGTGGTTGAAGCGCAAGAAGTTGCGTTGAGAGCGGCACCGGGCGGCGGGAGCAATCCCGTTGGCCCGGTATCGCCGTGTATGGACGAAAAAAAAAGCCCACGACCTTGCGGTGTGGGCTTCAATCCAATTCTTTAGGAGGAAATTGGAGGAGACAGGTGCAACTTTACTGCTCCGCACCAAATTCAGCCAATTTATCTTTCGTATATCAGATATTCGATTTGCTTATTTCTCGTTGGGCTCATGTGAAGCCGAATCATCACGCCGGGCGTGTGGTTTCACCCTGCAGCCCGTCTTCTGGTGAAGCTTCTTGCACACGTGGTTTGCACGGAATCTTGCAAGCCTTGTCCGTGGCCGGCTCGGCACTATATTGCATTGCCATAGGATCGACCACGTGCTCGGTCAGCACCGGCTCACCGACGATGGGCACGCGCAGCACCGTCGAGCAGCGGGTACCGTAGTCCGGGGAGCGAATGAAGATGGGCGAGAGCATGCGCTCCTTCTCCAGCCCCACCCCGGTATCGGGCAAGCGGCAATCATTGGCGCGGGTGCCATCAGTGAGCATCTCGAAGAAGGTCTCTTCCGGAGCTCCCTGGCACAGCAGGCTGGCAAATTGCGCCTTGGCGCGGGTGAGCTTGGGCCAGGGGGTATCGAGCAAGGCGTTGGAAACGCCGTAGACGCCATACTCCAAAGGCTGTCCGTTGCGCGGATCCTCCTGCCCCCGGTTGGAATACCACACCATCGTTTCCCGGTTGCCCAGCAGCAGGTTGAAGCCGTTGTAGCGTTGCGCTTGCGGTTCGATCTGGCGCAAGTAGGCTTGCGGATCAAGGTCTCCGGCCAGATAGCCGGCCACCAGTTGCCCGCGTGTGGGCGCATCGGCCCGTCGCTCCGAAGGTGCGCGCACATTGGTGAGCGCCGCAAAACGTCCGTCCCGGGTCACGCCCAGCCAGGTACCGCCGCCTTGCAGATCGCGCCCGGCGTAAATGTGGGGATGGTCGTTCCACCAGCCGGCATCGGCGGCGGGGCGGGCATAGAACTCGTCCCGGTTGGCCGCCAGGATCAGCGGCATGCCGGGGATCACTTTCCAGGCGAAGATGATCAGGCACATGGCGCAACATCCTCGAAGTGCTCGACGTGGCGTTCGCCGCTGATGAGCGCTGCTGCGCCGGAATCTGTCAGCGCGCGGTCCAGGGTCCGGGTGAAGTCCTCAGCGGAAGCGGGCAGGATGCCCTGGTAGATTTCCATCCAGGTCTGCAGGCCGTCTTGTTCGCCGGGACGACGCTTGAGCGCGCCGGCGATGCCCAGGCGCGCTTGCAGCATGGCTTGCACGCCTTTGATCTTGCCGAACAGGGTAGTCGCGTGCGCACTGTCGACCCGATAGTAAATGTAGAGATCCATGGATGCGTCCCTATGGCTGCGGTGTGGCTCAGGCGGCGCGCCGCTTATTGCGGATCGGCCAGCTCATAGGGAAGGGCGTGGAAATGCAGGGCCGGGCCATCGGCGGCACCAAGATGCACGGCATCCTCGGCAGCGGCCAGTTTCATTTCCACCAAAGCCAGTGCGTGCTCCGCATCCAGCGCTTCGGCGTTGACCACCATGCCGCAGGGCTGCCCCGGATCGGCGGCAGCGAAGACTTCTTGCCCGGCGCGCGCCTCGGCGCTGGCAATGGTGGCCAGCATGGTACGGCGCTTGAGCTTGCCCAGGTACTGGCTGCGCGCCACGATTTCCTGGCCGGGATAGCAGCCCTTCTTGAAGTTGACGCCCCCGATCAGTTCGAAATTGATCATCTGCGGGACAAACTGCTCCTGCGTGGCTTGCACGATCCCCGGCACGCCCGCACGGATCTCCGACAGCCGCCAGGCCAGGCTGGCCGTCGGGGTCAGATGCTGGGCCAGCTTGGGCCAGGCGGCGGTGAGGATGTCGACCGGCGCGATCCACTGGTAGCGCGGGCTGCCGGCGGCATCGGCCAGGCGTATCAGGGTGCCGTGGCTGTTGTCGATCTTGGCGTAGGGGGCCGCCGGCAAGACCGGGAACCATTCAGCGAGGGCATTGGCCGTGGCCGGGCCGACCAGGCCAAGCACGGCACGTTCGGCACTGGCATCGGCCAGTTTTGCCTTGGCACGCATCACGAACATCTGCAAACGCTTCTGGATCGCCGGCTGCAGGCTGCGCGGCAGTTGCAGCCAGATGGCCTGCTCGTCGCGCCAGATCAGGAAGGTCGCCAGCAGACGGCCCTTGGGGGAGCAATAGCCGGCCAGGCGGGCCGCACTGCTGTCGAGCTGTTGCACATCATTGGTGAGCTGCCCATGCAGGAAGCTGGCGGCGTCCTCGCCGGTGGCTGTGATCAGGCCCAGGCTGGCGAGGGGGGCCATGAAGCTTTCCAGGCTTTGCGGTGCCGGGGCGGTCGGGCCAAAGCCCGTGATGTCGCCACTCTCGGCGTCGAACTGGGCGCCTTGTTGCGCCAGAAAGTCACGCCAGCCGGAGGGCAAAGAAGTCATGTCTGTCATAAAGGAAATCTTTTACGGATTACGTCTTGCCGGGTCGGTCGGTCCGGCAAATTAGGCAACTGTCGTGCCAGCGATTATCATTGATGCCTCGATTATAGTGATCTCCGAAAAATCGCGTCGGAGCAACAAGGATTTCGCCTCTGGTATGAAGAAGTTATTTGTGACATTGCTGGTGCTGGCAGCCTTGGTGGCAGGGGCAGGCGTCTATTGGTCCAAGCAGCCCATCGTGGAGCCGAACGGACAAGTGATTGCCTTCACCATCACGCCGGGCGCGGGCGTCAACGGCGCTGCCCAGCAGATTGCCGCGGCCGGGGTGCCGGTCAACCCCGACCTGTTTGCCCTGTACGCGCGCCTGTCCGGCGAAGGCGGCCGCATCAAGGCCGGCAGCTATGAAATCAAGCCCGGCTACACGCCGCAGCGCCTGCTGCTGCAACTGGTGCGCGGGGAATTCGCCCAGGAAGCGCTGACGGTGATCGAAGGCTGGACCTTCAAGCAGATGCGTAAGGCCATCGCCGATCAACCCGCCCTGAAGCACGACACCGCCACCTGGACCGATCAGCAGATCCTGGCCAAGCTGACCAACGAATACACCTATCCGGAAGGCCTGTTCTTTCCCGATACCTACCTCTTCGCCAAGGGGGCCAGTGATATGCAGGTCTACAAACAGGCCTTCGCCCTCATGAGCAAGAAGCTCAACGAAGCCTGGGCGCGGCGCGACCTGTCGCTGCCGTACCGTACGCCTTATGAGGCGCTGACCATGGCTTCCATCGTCGAGAAGGAGACCGGGCAGAAATCCGAGCGTGGCATGGTGGCCGGGGTCTTCGTCAACCGCCTGCGCACCGGCATGCTGCTGCAAACCGATCCGACCGTGATTTATGGCATGGGCGACCGTTACCAGGGCAAGATCCGCAAAGTCGACCTGCTCACCGACACCCCCTACAACACCTACACGCGCGCCGGTCTGCCGCCCACGCCGATTGCCTTGCCCGGAGCAGCCTCTCTGGCGGCGGCCTTGAACCCGGACAAGACCGAGGCCTTATACTTCGTGGCGCGCGGGGATGGCACCAGCCATTTCTCCAGCAACCTGAACGAACACAACCAGGCCGTCAACCGCTACCAGCGTTGAGCCAGTCTTTCTTTTACCGTTTCATTCATTGAGTAGCGATACCTTCATGGCATCAGGCAAATTCATCACCTTCGAAGGCATCGACGGCGCCGGCAAGTCGACCCACATTCCTTTCGTGACCCAGCTGCTGCGCGAGCGCGGCATGACTGTGGTCGCCACCCGTGAACCCGGCGGCACCGACCTGGGCGAACGCCTGCGCGAGCTGGTCCTGCATCACAAGATGCATCTGGAAACCGAAGCCCTGCTGATGTTCGCCTCGCGCCGCGAGCATCTGGCCCAGGTCATCGAGCCGGCCCTGGCACGCGGCGACTGGGTCATCTCGGATCGTTTTACCGATGCCACCTTCGCCTACCAGGGGGGCGGCCGCAAGCTGGCGCTGGACAAGCTGGACAGCCTCGAACAGTGGGTCCATCCCCATCTGCAACCGGATCTGACGCTGCTCTTCGATGTGCCGCTGGAAGTGGCGCGGGCGCGGCTGGATGCCGAACGCACGCTGGACAAGTTCGAGCAGGAAAAGGCCGATTTCTTCGCCAACACCCGCGCCGAATACCTGCGCCGCGCCGCGCAGTTCCCGCAGCGTTTCCGCCTGATCGATTCCACGCGTCCCATCCCGGTGATCCAGGAAGAACTGCGCGCCATCGTGGCAGCGCTGTGAGGGAGGCTGCATGTCCGTGACCGTTTCCGAGGTATTGCTGCCCTGGCAGGGCGAGAGCTGGCGCCAGTTGCAGCAGCTGCGTGAACGCCTGCCGCATGCGCTGCTGTTCTATGGCGCGGCCGGCACCGGCAAGACGCAGTTCGTCGAAGCCTTCGCCAAGTCCCTGCTGTGCGAATCGCCCACGCCAGAGGCCCATGCCTGCGGCGTATGTGCCTCCTGCAACTGGTTCTCGCAATCCAATCATCCTGACTACCGGCGCGTGCGCCCTGAAGTACTGGAGGATGAGACCGCCGAAGACGAGGCAGGTGAAGAAAAGAAAACCGCCAAGGCCAGCAAGGCCCCCTCCAAGGACATCAAGATCGACCAGATCCGTGCGCTGGCCGATTTCATGAACGTTTCCACCCACCGCTCGGGCTTGCGGGTGGTGATGCTGTATCCGGCCGAAGCGCTCAACACGGCGGCCGCCAATGCGCTCCTCAAGACGCTGGAAGAACCGCCGCCGGGCACCATGTTCCTGCTGCTGTCCAATCGCCTGGACCGCCTGCTGCCGACCATTCTGTCGCGCTGCCGCAAGTTCGCCCTGACCGCACCCGGCCATGACGAAGCGCTGGCCTGGCTCAAGCAGCAGGGCGTCAAGGATGCCGATGCCTGGCTGGCCGAGCAGGGGGGGGCACCGCTGGCCGCGCTGGAAGCTGCCCAGGGCGAGGGCCGTGATGCCCTGGATGAATTGCTGCGCCACCTGGCCCAGCCCGGCGTGGATGGTGCCTTGCGCGCTGCCGACAAACTGCAGAAAACGCCGGCCGCCGACCTGGTCGGCTGGGTACAGCGCTGGCTGTATGATTTGCTGTCGCTGAAGTCGGCCGGGGTGGTGCGCTACTACCCGCGGTATGGCAAGGAACTGGGGCGTCTGGCCGAACGGGTCGATGCGCTGGCCGTGTCCAAGGCCTTGCGCGGCATGGGCGATCGCCGCGCCATTGCGGATCACCCCTTGTCGGCCAAGCTGTTCATTGAGGAAATGCTGATCGATTACGCGCGCTTGTTCGATTGACGCCGCGTCGACCAGGCCGGGCCTGCGGCAAATCGCCGCGCCTGGGGGGAAGCGGCGTGCCGGACCGTATAATTCCGGCATGATGTCGCTGACCTCCTTCTTCATTCCCGTCTCCGAGCAGATGAACCAGCCGCAGCACCTGCTTCTGTCGCGGCTGTTCTGGCTGCGCTGGGCCATGGTGGCGGGCGAGCTGCTGGTGCTGGCCGGGGCGCATGCCTGGCTGCATATCGCCTTGCCCTTGCCGGCGCTGCTGGCCTTGATCGGCCTGCAGGCCCTCATCAACGCTGCCACCTGGCTGCGCATGCGCTGGGCGCGGCCGGCCGAGCAGGCCGAACTGTTCATGCAATTGCTGCTGGATGTGACGGTATTGACGGCGCTGCTGTATTTTTCGGGCGGCTCGACCAATCCCTTCGTTTCCTTCTACCTGCCGGCACTGGCAGCAGGCGCTGCCACGCTGGCCTGGCCCTATGCCTTGCTGCTGGCCCTGTGTGCGCTGGGCTGCTATTCGGGGCTGGTGTACTTTTACCAGCCGCTGCACATCCACGACCACGGGCAGGCGATGGCCTATCACCTGGCCGGGATGTGGATCAACTTCTCGATCTCGGCCTTGCTCATCACCTGGTTCGTCAGCCGCATCGCAGCGGCCGTGCGCTTGCGCGACGGCCAGCTGGCACAGGCGCGCGAGCGCCAGCTGCAGAGCCATCGCATCGTCGCCCTCGGCACCCAGGCTGCCGGTGCCGCCCATGCGCTCAATACACCGCTGTCCACGGTAGCAGTGATCGCTGGCGAAATGCGCCGCGACATGGCCAGCAATCCCGCGCTGGCGGCCTATGAGGAAGACGTGCGGGTGGTCGAGGAACAGATCGCCGTCTGCAAGGCCGCATTGGAAAACATGCGGCTCGACGCCGATGCCCAGTTGCGCAATGAAGACAGCGCGCCCATCACGCCCTGGCTCACCAGCCTGCTGGAAGGCTGGCGGCTGCGCCATCCGGCCGTGCTGCTGGCAGCTGAGGTGCATCAGCCGGGCTGGAAGGCCAGCCAGTTGCAGGACCTGTCGCAGATCCTGCTGACCTTGCTGGACAATGCGGCCCATGCCGTGCGTGGCCTCGGCCACCAGGGCGAAATCCGCATCCGCCTGGCACCGGCCGAGGCGGGCGAGGGCGGATCTGCCGCCTCCGGCAAGCCGGGGCGCACCATGGCGATCATCGAGGTCTCCGACAATGGCGCCGGCATCAGCCCGGAACTGTTGCAGCGCCTGGGCCACGGGCCGGTGGCCAGCAGTTCGGGCGGCTCGGGCATCGGCCTGATGCTGGCCTCGGCCAGCGCCACCCACCTGGGCGGCAAGCTGAAGCTGCGCTCGTCGCCGGGCCAGGGCACGGTCGCGCAGTTGCGCTTCCCCCTGGTGTGAACCGCCATCCTTCATTCTTCTGGTTTTACGGATATCCCCATGAGTGCCGCCTTCCTGATCCTCGATGACAATGACGTCTTTGCCAGCACGCTGGCACGTTCGCTGGCACGGCGCGGCTTTCGTGCCGTCGTCGCCCACACCGGCGAAGAGGCGCTGGAAGCCGCGCGCCGCGAGCGTTTCGACTACGTCACCATCGACCTGCAGCTGGAAAAGGATTCCGGCCTGCAATGGGTCGGGCCGCTGCGCCAGGCGTTGCCGGAGGCGCGCCTGCTGGTGCTGACCGGCTATGCCAGCATCGCCACCACGGTGCAGGCCATCAAGTCCGGCGCAGATAACTACCTGGCCAAGCCGGCCAATGTGGATTCCATCCTGTCGGCGCTGTCGTACGTGGCCGAAGGCGAGGCAGTCGATGAGCCCGTATTGCCGGTGGAAGAGGCATCGCCACTGTCGCTGGAACGACTGGAATGGGAGCACATCCAGCGCGTACTGGCCGAGCACGAAGGCAATATTTCCTCCACCGCACGGGCGCTGAACATGCACCGCCGCACCCTGCAGCGCAAGCTGGCCAAGCGGCCGGTGGCACGCTGAGCCGACCTCGCGCGGCTCTGTAACGAAAGGTAAGCGCCCGACAAGCAGGGGCGACAGCCTGTCGGCATGGCTTTACAATAGCGGCCATGTATATCGATTCCCATTGCCACATCAATTTTCCCGACCTGGCGGCGCGGTTGCCCGAGATCTTCGGCAAGATGGCCGACAACCAGGTCAGCCATGCCCTGTGCGTCTCGGTGGACCTGCCGGATTTCCCGCAGGTGCTGGCTCTGGCCGAGCAGTATCCCAACGTCTACGCCTCGGTCGGCGTGCATCCGGACTACGAAGACACCCCCGAGCCGACGCTCGATGAGCTGATCCGCCTGGCGGACCATCCGCGCATCGTCGCCATCGGTGAAACCGGGCTGGATTACTACCGCCTGCAGGGTGACCTGGAATGGCAGCGCGAGCGCTTCCGTACCCATATCCGCGCCTCGCGGGCCACTGGCAAGCCGCTCATCATCCATACCCGTTCTGCGTCGGAAGACACCATCCGCATCCTGCAGGAAGAGGGTGCCAGCCCACAGGCGGGCGGCGTGGCAGGGGTCATGCATTGCTTCACGGAATCACAGGCGGTGGCCGATGCGGCCATTGAACTGGGTTTCTACATTTCCTTCTCCGGCATCGTCACCTTCAAGTCGGCCAAGGACTTGCAGCAAGTCGCCCGCACCATTCCGCTGGAGCGCATGCTGATCGAAACCGATTCACCCTACCTGGCACCGGTTCCGTTCCGGGGCAAGACCAACGAGCCAGGTTACGTGCGCCATGTCGGTGAATTCATCGCCGACCTGCGCGGCATCAGCGCGGCCGAAGTGGCGCGCCAGACCTCTGACAATTTCTTCAAGCTGTTCGGAATCAAGCCATGACCCTGCTGGAAAAGCTGCGCGCCCGCTTCGGCGGCATCGGCCGTATCGTCCTTTATACCTCGCTGCTGTTGCCGGGGGCCGCCCGCGCGGGTGCGTATGAAGATTATTTCCAGGCCATCCGCATGGACAATGTCTATTTCCTCAAGCAGCTGATGCAGCGCGGCATGGGGCCCAACCTGATCGAGCCCAAGCGCGGCTATACCGGACTGATGCTGGCCATTCGTGAAGATTCGATGAAGGCTTTCGACGTGCTGGTCAATGCGCCCGATGTGAACCTGGAAGCCCAGGCCACCAACGGTGACACGCCGCTGATGCTGGCCTCCTTCTACGGCAATATCCCTGTGGTGAAGCTGTTGCTGGCGCGCGAGGTCGAAGTCAACCGTCCCGGCTGGACCGCCCTGCATTACGCCGCCATCAATGGCAGCTCCGAGATCGTCAAGCTGCTGCTGGATGCCTCGGCCTATGTCGATGCCGAGTCCCCCGATGACAAAATGACGCCCGTCATGCTGGCCGCCATGCGCGGCCGCGTTGCGGCAGTGGAAGTGCTGCGCGACAACGGCGCTGACCTCACGCTCAAGAACAAGGATGGCTTGACTGCCATGGACCTGGCCCGCCGCTACGGGCAGGAGGGCGTGATCGACGCGCTCAACGTCAAACCGCGCCAGTAAGCCGCACATTCGGTCCCGCAAAAGGAAACGTCCCGGCCACCTCACGGTGGACCGGGACGTTTTACATGGTCGGCTGCTTCAGCGCACCAGGATCTGCGGACCGACGTCCTTGATGTCCTTGGTACCGGTCAGCGCCATGCTGACGTCGAGTTCCTTGCGCATGATTTCCAGCATCTGCGACACGCCATCGCCGCCCATGGCGCCCAGGCTGTAGAGGAAGGCGCGGCCGATCATGGTGCCGCGTGCGCCCAGGGCGACCGCCTTCAACACATCCTGGCCGGAGCGGATGCCGCCGTCGAACCAGACTTCGATCTGGTCGCCCACGGCTTCGGCAATGGCGGGCAGGGCTTCGATGGAGGACATGGCCCCATCGAGCTGGCGGCCACCGTGGTTGGAGACCACGATGGCATCGGCACCGCTTTGCACGGCCAGTTTGGCATCTTCCACATCGAGGATGCCCTTCAGAATCAGCTTGCCGCCCCATTGCTGCTTGATCCAGGCGACATCCTCCCAGTTCAGGGTCGGATCGAACTGGCTGGCGGTCCACTTGGACAGCGTCTGCACACCACCGGCCCCTTCGCCGCCCTTGATGTGGCCGGCCAGGTTGCCGAAGGTCTTGCGGCCGCCCAGTGCACGCAGCGCCCAGCCGGGCTTGCTGGCCAGGTCGAGCAGGGTGTCGAGGGTGAGCTTGGGGGGTACGGACATGCCGTTTTTCAGGTCCTTGTGGCGCTGGCCGAGGATCTGCAGGTCCAGCGTCAGCACCAGGGCCGAGCACTTGGCGGCCTTGGCGCGGTCGATCAGGGACTGCACGAAGCCACGGTCGCGCATCACGTAGAGCTGGAACCAGAAGGGTTTCGTGGTCACGCTGGCCACGTCCTCGATGGAGCAGATGCTCATCGTGGAGAGGGTGAAGGGGATGCCGAATTTCTCGGCCGCGATGGCACCCAGCATCTCGCCATTGGCCCATTGCATGCCGGTCAGGCCGGTCGGGGCGATGGCCACCGGCATGGTCACGTCGTGGCCGATCATGGTGCTGCGGGTGCTGCGCTCATCGACATTGATGGCAACGCGCTGGCGCAGCTTCAAGGCGGCCAGATCCTTGGTGTTGGCGCGATAGGTGCTCTCGGTGTAGGAGCCGCTGTCGGCGTAATCGTAGAACGCCTTGGGAACGCGCTTCTTGGCCAGCAGGCGGAAGTCTTCGACACAGGTCATGACCGGCATGGTGTTTTCTCCGTTGTTATGGTGGGCGGCCAGGGCCGCCTTGTGTTGGGCTTGCAGACACGAACCGGAATCGGGCTGCGGACAAAAGGACTGCAGAATGCCCGTTATGCTAGTGCATACCTGCCGCGCTTGGGGTGAATCCCTTTGCCGCCATCCATGAAAATTTTACGGTCAGGCCGCCAGCAGCCGCGCAGCTGCCATCCCGCTGCGCACCGCGCCTTCCAGGGTGGCAGGGTAATCGCCCGCCACGTAATCGCCGGCCAGTGCCAGTCCGGCGGGCATGCCGGTATTGTCGGGCCGCTGCAGGCCGGGTGTGCAGGCGAAGGTGGCGCGCTTTTCGGTGATGACGCGGCTCCAGCCGGGCGTGGCGAGGGCCGCTTCGCCGAAGTCGCTGGCCAGTTGGCGTGTGATGCCCGCGCTCAGTGCCGCATGGCCATCAGCGATGGCCATGCCGGCCGCGCTGACGACGACGGCCAGCAAGCCCGCATCGCCCCCCAATTGCCCGCGATCAAAGACGAACTGGCCCCAGGCCTGGCGCTGCGGATCATCGGCCAGCGCCAGGAAGGGAGCCGGCAGGCGCACGCCAGACGGGTATTGCAGGTAGCAGGTGGTGATCGGTTCGTGGTCCAGCGCCTGCAGCAGCGCCGTGTCATGCAGGCCTTCCAGCAACTGGGCGGCGGCGTCTGGGCCGGTGGCCAGCACCACCCCGGCGAATTCGCCCAGGCTTTCAGCGGCGCGGTCTTCCAGCCGCCAGCTGCCCTCGTCATTGCCCGGCAGCAGGCGTGCCACGGCCACGCCTGCCTGCACCAGACCGCCGCGCTTGCCCAGATAGGCCGCGGCCGCATCGGGCAGCAATGCGCTCAGGTCAACGCGGGGGAGCAGCATGTCGGAGGCGGCGCGGCGCGCGCCCAGGCTGTCACGCAGCACGTTCAGGAAGACTTGCGCCGAAGCCCGTTCCGGCGCGGTATTGAGCGCGGCGATGCACAGCGGACGCCACATCAGGCGGATCAGGCGCGCGGTCTGCTCATAACGTTCCAGCAGCTCGGCCACGCTGCAATCCTGATGCAGCTGCCAGCCCATCCAGCGCGCCGTGGTGGAAAAGCGCGCCAGCGCCATCTTGTCTTCGCGTTGCAATCCCTTGGCCCGCAGCAGCGCCACGGCCACATGCCAGGGGGCAGGCAGGCGGGATGCCACGAAATCCATGCCCTCGGCCCCCGTGGCCAGC
Source organism: Herbaspirillum sp. WGmk3 (assembly GCF_023952535.1). NCBI lineage: Bacteria > Pseudomonadati > Pseudomonadota > Betaproteobacteria > Burkholderiales > Oxalobacteraceae > Herbaspirillum > Herbaspirillum sp. WGmk3. Next base: position 225,372 of record NZ_JAKYWT010000002.1, read on the forward strand.
GGATAGCGCATCTGCAAGGGCAGGCGCAGCAAGGCGCTGGCCGGATCGACGCCGACCTGCTTCATCAGCGCCAATGTCGAGCGATAGGCCCCCAGCAGGATGTGCTGGCCATTGTCGAGCGTGCGCTCGTCCAGTTCCACCCGGCGCGCGCGGCCGCCCAGCGTACGGGCAGCTTCGAACAGGCTCACGCGATGGCCGCCGGCAGCCAGCGCCACGGCAGCAGCGCACCCGGCCCAGCCGGCACCGATGACGGCGTAGTGACGCGGGGCGTTCATCGGGAGAATGCCCGGTCAGCCGAAGACATAGGTCTTCCAGGCCAGCCAGAGCTTGCGGATGGGGGTGAGTGAGATGCGCTGGTTGAGCACGTGGTAGCCGTCACGCGTGATCTCGTCCAGCAGGGTGCGATAGATGGCGGCCATCATCAGGCCGGGGCGCTGGGCGCGGCGGTCCTCCTTGGGCAGCAGGGCGAAGGCTTCGTCATAGACCGCCTGGGCGCGCTCGACCTGGAACTTCATCAGTGCCTCGAAGCGCTCGCTGTGGCGGGCGTTGAGGATGTCGGCGGCGGTGACGTTGAATTGCTGCAATTCGTTGACGGGCAGGTAGATGCGGCCCTTGCGGCCATCCTCGCCGACATCGCGGATGATGTTGGTGAGCTGGAAGGCCAGCCCCAGCTTTTCGGCAAAGAGCAGGGTACCGGGCTGGGTATGGCCGAAGATGCTGGCCGAGAGCACCCCGACCACCCCGGCCACGTGCCAGCAGTAGCGCTGCAGGCCGGGATAGTCGAGGTAGCGGGTCTGGTCCAGGTCCATTTCCATGCCATCGATGATGGCTTGCAGGTGTTCTCCCTTGAGCTGGTAGGTCGCCACGTGCGGATGCAGGGCCTTGGTGACCGGGTGCGTGGGCTGGCCTTCGAGCATGACGGCGATTTCCTTGCGCCACCACATGAGCTTGGTGCGGGCCACCATGGCGTCTTCGATTTCATCGACGGTATCGTCGACCTCGCGGCAAAAGGCGTACAGCGCCGTGATCGCCAGCCGGCGTTGCGGCGGCAGGAACAGGAAGCTGTAATAAAAACTGGAACCGCTGGCGGCGGCCTTCTGCTGGCAGTATTCGTCTGGAGACATGGATGCGTGGCGGGCGGTTGAAGCATGGGGCAGGCAGCCTGACGGCCCCCTGCGGCAAAGGCGCTATGCTAGCCGAGTGCGCCCGGCAGGGCAAATGCCGGCTGCCGTTGACCCGGCCTTGAAACGGGGCCTGAAACCCGTCTATTGCGGCCCCCGGCGTTGTCCATTAAGCTCGGGTCAAGCGCATCCCGGAAAAACAAATTCACATGACATCAAATCCGGATGAATTCTGCCGTTAATCTAACCAGACGTGGCGCTGCAGCGGTCAACCCCGCTTGCAGCGCGGCACATCGGCAACCCCGGCCATCGACGATGGCCCCCTGGAGGCTGGAGACAATATGGACAGACTGGAAATCTTTCGCAACATCGCCTCGCAGGCTGGTCGCGGCGAGCTGGTATTCCCGGCCAACGTCAGCGCCTCGCTGAAGCTGCAAAAGGCCTTGGCCGACCCGGAATGCCACCTGGAGCTGGCCGCCAAGCTGGTGATGGCCGAACCGCTGGTCTCGGCACGCACCGTGGCCATTGCCAATTCGGCGGCCTACAACCGTTCCGGCGGCGAGATCAACAACGTGCGGGCGGCCGTGATGCGGCTGGGCTTCCGCACCCTCAACACCATCACCACCTCGGTGATCGTGCGCCAGTTGGGGCGGACCATCAACAATCCCGGCATGCGCATCAAGTCGGCCCAGCTGTGGGAGCACTGCGCCCACGTGGCGGCCACCGCCTATGTGCTGACCTCCAAGCTGACCAAGGCCGATCCGGAAACGGCGATGTTTGCCGGCATCGTGCATGAAGTGGGTGGCTTCTACCTGCTCTCACGCACGGATGACTTCCCCGGGCTGCTCGACGGCGGTACTGAGGACTGGATGGAATACGGAGAGAAGATGATCGGCCGCGCCGTGCTCAAGAAGCTGGGCGTGCCGCAGCCGGTGGTCGATGCCATCGAATCCCTGTGGCACGGCGTGCGGGTACTGCCGCCCCAGACCATCGGCGACGTGCTGCTGCTGGCCAAGGAACTGTCGCCGGTGCCCTCGCCGCTGCAGCGCACCGTGGTGGCCGAAGCGGGTATCGGTGGCGAGACCCTGGTGGATGATTACATCGGGGACCGTTCGCTGCGCGAGATGCTGGATGATTCCGAAGAGCAGATCCGCACCCTGACCGCTGCCTTGCTGGTCTGAAACAGTACGCTACCGCTTCTTCTTGAAGCCCTGCCTGGCCAATGCGCCGGGCGGGGCTTTTTCATTGCGGCTACGGCTTATCGGGTCAGGCCGCGCCAGCCGATGATGAGCCAGTCCGGCTTGCCCAGTTTGGGGCGCTGGCGGAAGACATCGCCTTGCACCGCCTCGATGCGCTCCAGGATGCGCAATCCGCCTTGTACGACCATGCGCAGTTCCAGTCCGATACGGCCCGGCAGGCGGCGCGCCAACGGGGCACCGGAAAGCATCAGTGCCCGCGCCCGCGTAACCTCGAACTGCATCAGTTGCTGCCAGCGCTGGTCGCTGCAGGCTTGGGCGATGTCGTTTTCATTGATCCCGAATCGCTCCAGGTCTTCGAGTGGGAGGTAGATGCGCGTCTTTTGCCAGTCGATGGCGACGTCTTGCCAGAAGTTGATGAGCTGCAAGGCGGTGCAGATGGCATCCGAATCCCGGAGGTTTTCTTCATTCGCCGCACCGTACAGGTGAAGCATGAGGGTTCCTACCGGGTTCGCAGACCGGCGGCAGTAGTCCAGCAGGTCCGCATAGCGGGGGTAACGGGTGGTCACCACATCCTGGCGGAAGGCCGAGAGCAGGTCGCGGAAGGGTTGCAGGGGCAGGGCGTGATCGCCGATGGTCTGCTGCAGCCGGGTGACGATCGGATGCGTGCAGGGCAACTGCTGCTCGATCAGGTCGAGCTGTGCGTCGTAGGCATGCAGCGCGGCCAGCCGCTCTTCGGGGCGGGCGTCGCCTTCATCGGCGATGTCATCGGCGCTGCGGGCAAAGGCATAGACGGCCGTGACGGCCGGGCGCAGGCGCGCCGGCAGCAGCAGCGAGGCCACGGGGAAGTTCTCGTAGTGGTCGACGGCCATGGGGCAGGCGACTCAGTCGAACTTGTCCTTGAGCAGCGCCTCGATGGTGGCGATGCGGGTTTCGACCGTCTCCAGCAGGGCCTTGGGCATGGTGCCGCCGGCATTCAACTGCGCGGCCAGCGAGCGGGCAATGCCCATGGCGCCTGCGGTGAACTGCTTGCCATCCTTGGACAGCACGGCCGCAGCCGTGAAGAGGGTGGAGAACAGGATCTGGTCAGCGGTATTGTTCTCGATGAACTTGTTGAGCAAGGCGGTGTGGCTTTGCTTGAGTGCGTCGAATTCTTCCTGGGTGGGCATGGCGGGTCCTCGCTGGATGGCGCGGCTGGTGCAGGAAAGGTTCGCGCACCAGCCAGCAAAGGCGCGGATTGTAGCAGTTCAGCACGCCGCTGCGCGCAGGCGGTGTGCAATCGGCCCCGGGGCACGTGGATCGTGAAAAAAAAGCCGGGAAATGAAGTTTTCTCCGGGAGCCCCTTGCCGCCGCCCGCCGGGGGCAGCAGCCTACAGAGCTGGTGAAGCAATTTGCAAAAAAACGGAAGCCGGCAGCGAGGTCTGATTCGCTACCGGCTTGCCTAGGGCCTGCCGTTCAATGCGCAATGGCCCCAATCGGTCCCTCCATCAATGGCTGACCGCCAGCAAGACCTTGCCGTCGCCTCCTTGTGCCTGCGCCCAGGTAGTCTGGGTCGCCGCAGGCGGGGCGAAGCTGGCCATGGCTTGCACCAGCTTTTCGACATCGGTGTCCAGCAAGGATTTGCCATCGGCGGTCTTGATGCGCTCGATGTGGTTGTCGGTCGTCCCGGCAGCGCCCGCGTACCAGTCCTTCACCGTCACCTGGTCGGTCGTGCCGAGCACTTTGATGCGCAGGTCCTGGCCGGCCTTGCTGAACCAGAGGTTGTCCTGCCGGGCATCGGTGAAACTGAGCGTATCGACGTTGCCCTTGGCGGCATCGTGGTCGTAGACCGCATCCTGGCCGTCGCCCTTGGCGAAGCGATAGCTGTCGTTGCCGGCACCACCGATGAGCAGGTCATTGCCTTTGCCGCCTGTCAGGACATTGTCGCCACGATTGGCGGCCAGGATGTTGTCGAGGTCGTTGCCGGTGGCATTGAGGTTCTGGTTGGGCAAGCGGACCGACTGGTCGGTGATCAGGGTGTCGGCCCAGGCGACATCGCTGGCATAGCGCAACTGCCTGAGGGTGACGAAACGGTTCATGTCGTCGATCCTGCCGCGCCCGGAGTCGGTGATGTAGAAGCCGACAATCTCTCCGCTATCGGCCGCGCAGGCCACGCCGGTCACGGTGATACAGTGGTTGCTCACGTGGTTGTTCTGCATGGGGATATCCCACAGCCGAGCGGCATTGACGCTCATGCCGACCGCCTTGCCTTCCTTGATGCTCCGGGCCACCGCCTTTTCATCGAAGTCATGCCCGATCGAGGCGGCAAAGCCGAAGTCCTTGAGCAGGGCCTGCTGGTCCTGCGTAGTGGTGCCGCCACGTTGCTCCGGAAGGGGATGGGTGGTATCACAGAGCAATTCGTCGATGGCCCGTGTGACCACATCCTTTTCGGTGACGGGCCGGCCACCCATGACGGTCATGTTGGCTACGACCGTCTCGCCGCAGGTGCCCTGGTAACCGGGGACAGCATCGCCCTGCTGGTAGTCCAGCTGGTAGGACTTCGGCATGCCGTACACCAGCACGTTGACGCCATGGATCACAGCGCTCTGCGGCTTGGTGGCGTCGAGCAGAACCAGGTTCTCGATCTGGTCGGAGAGGGTGGTACTCACCGTGGCATAGACGGTATCGATGCCTTCGCCCGCTTTCTCGACGACGCGGTCCCCCGCGTTGTCGACGTAGTAGCTGTCATCGCCCTTGCCGCCGATCATGGTGTCGGCACCGGCCAGGCCATCGAGGATGTTGTTGCGGTCGTTGCCGGTGAGACGGTTGTCCTGTGCATTGCCGGTGGCATCGAGGTTCTCCGCCTCCAGCGCCAGGTCTTTCTTGTCGCTGGCCAGGGCGATGTGCTTCCTGACCTTGACGCCGGGCAGCTTGTGTTGTGAGCCTTCGTCGTCGCCGAACGGGGCGGGCGCAACGAAGCTGTCCAGATAGTGCGTTTCGAGGGGCTTGATCGTCGGGGTCAGCCCGGTCTGGCCGGACAGCCTGGTATCGGCTACCGCTTGATCCAGGGCGGCTCCGGCCCCGCCATTGACCCTGTTGAAGGGCTTGATGGCGTCGTCGGTGGTGATGGTGACGCAGCCGCTGGCATTGGTGCAATCGCGCATCGTCTCCAATCTGACGTAGCGGCAGGTGTCGCTATCTAACCCCCGGCCGGAATCGGTGATGTAGAAACCGTCCACCTCGCCGCTTTGGGCGCGGTAGCCGACGCCGATGATGGCGATCATGTGGTCGGTCATGCCGACATTTTGCTCAATGTTCATGGCCCAGAGCCTGCTGCTATTGACGCTGACGATGACACCCTTGCCCTTGAGGATGTCCCGGGCCACTGCGTTTTCATCAAAACCTCGGGCCAGTGTCGAGGCCAGGCCGAATTCCTTGAGCAGGACCAGCTCGTTGTCCACGCTGATGGTGCCGCGCTTTTCCGGGTCTTTGCTGGTGGTATCGCACAGCTTTTCGGCGATGGCCTTGGTGACCACGTCTTTTTCCGTCACGGACATGCCGGCGATGGTGGCCAGGTTGGCGATGCAGACCTCACCTGAGGTTCCCTCATAGCGGGGGACCGCATTCCCCTGGTTGTAGTTGAGATCTTGGAAGGCAAAGGGATTGCCATAGGTCAGTACGTCCGGGCCGGTGATCTGCTTGTGTTGTGGTCTGGCCGGATCGGCCATCCGGGGGTCCTCAGGCAATGCCAGCTTCTTGATCGCATTGACGGTATAGAAGACCGAGCAGCCGAACTGGAAGTGTGCGGCCTTGTCCAGTTCGCTCAATGAAACGTAGCGCGCGGCATCACTGGGCCAGCGCCGTCCCGAGTCAACGATATAGAAGCCTTGCAGGGCACCGGTATCGGCCGCATAGACAGCGCCGGTCAGGTTGACCATGTGGTTGACGTTGAGCAGATCAAGCAAGGCCTGGTTCGGATTGGCACCCCAGAGCTGATAGTTGTTCACGCCGATGAGCACGCCTTTGCCCTCGTTGATGAGGGCAGCCAGCTTGTTGGGATCGTAGTCGGTCATGGTCTCGACAGGCATGCCAAAGCTTTCCAGCAGCTGGCGTTGCTGCCCCGAGAGGGTCCCGCCCTGCAGGTTTGGATCGGGGCTGGTGGTGACGCACCAGTCGTTGTCGATGGCTCTCTGGACTACGTCCTTTTCGGTCACATCGCGGCCGGCGATGGTGAGCAGGTTGGCGATGCTGGTTTCCGTGCAGGTGCCCTGGTAGCCCGGGACGGCATCGCCTTGGGCATAGTCCAGATCTTGGTAGGACTTCGGGTTGCCGTAGACCAGGACGTCCTTGCCGTCGATCTTGTCGCGTTGGGCTGGCATGGAGGTGGGGGCCGGCAGTTTTTCCGGGTTGGCTGGCTTGGGACTGGAAGGTGCTTGTACCTGCACGGGGGCTGGTGCCGGCACTGCAGCGGCAGGCTTGCTGCTGACGGCTGCAGGAGGGGTGGCATGGGCGCTGGGCGGGTTGCTGGCGGGGGCGATGGAAGGGGGGGCAACCGGAATGGCCGAGGCCGGGGGCAATGCCGGGCGAACGGCAGGTTTGGCGGGGCTCGCCGAGGGGATACCGGCCGGCTTGACGAGGCTGGCTGGCTTGTCGAGACTGGCGGGCTTGCCGGCTGCAGGCTTGCTGGTGACCGGGCGCGCTGCCATATCCGGTTTGACGCTGACAGGCGTTTGGCTCAGCGAAGGCTTGACTGCCACTGGTTTGGTGCTGCCGGGGACAGGCGGATTGACGGCGGGTTTGCTGGCGATGGTTGGGGTCTTTGTGGCCGGTAGTTTGGCAGCGGGCTTTTCCGGTTTGTCGAAGAGCTTGATGGCCGGTGAGAGTGGTGCGTAGATGATGGTTGTGACGCTGCCGTTCTGGATCTTGACGAAGCGCTTGTCGATGCGGGTGATGACCGGATCCGGGTGGGGGGCTGCGGCGGCGCGTGCTGCTTGCGTGGCGGAATGGGTGGACATGGGTTCCCTTTGAAATACGCCGGTGAAGGCGAAGGCGTTCGAGGAAAGTCTGCGCAGGCTGCGTCTTTCCCCGGGGACGTGTGGCCTGCGGTGCCGCTGGGTTCATAAGGAGGCCAGATTGCGCCTCTGACGGACCCGGGCCGGTGCCGCAAGCTTGCTATATGAATTTTGTTGTCCCGGGGCGATTCAATCGGATTGAAATGCTTCGGTAAATCGCACAAAAGTGCCGTTGGCGGCTTGACAAGAGCTGGCCGGAAGGGAAATGCCAACGTGAAGGGACTGATGGTCGTTCAAAGCGGTGGCGGTGAGGACTGGGAGCGGGGGAGGAGGGGAGGGGGCATGATATTTTTTTCATGCCGGTGCGCACTGTGTCGAATGTGCGGCTTAGCGGGCCGTTGCTTGCATCTCATGCTCAGCAGCCAGCGCCAGGAACGCCGAGCGCGACATCCGGCGCGCCTGTGCAACCGCGTCAATACGCGCCAGCAGGCCCTGCGGCAAGCTCACATTGAGCCGCACGGCCTTGGTATTGACGCGCGACAGATCGATCTCCACCAGCATCCAGTAGCCGCCCTGGAATTGCTCATTGCCGGCCCAGTCTTCGGGGGCACTCGGATGTGGGATCGGTTCGGTTTCTCCATGGAAGTGCGCTTCCACGGCCTCCTGTGCAGCCGCCGGCAGATCTTGCAGCTCGTCGGCGCCGGCGAAGCAGCCAGGAAAATCAGGGAAGGCAGCGCCGTAGGCACTGTCGGCATCCTTGTGGATGTAGATGGGGTAGAGCATGGGTCCTCCTGATGGTCTCACTTCAGGCCGGCTTGCTTGAGAATACTGTTCTGCGTGGCCAGCGGCAGATTCTTCTTCGGATGCGGTACCGTCACCTTGCCGGGCTTGAAGTCTTGCCGCAAGAGGAATGGCGGAGGTGAGACGGCACGCTGTCATCAGGTGGGCATTTTCATGCCAAACCAGCGTCAACACATCAAAAGCAATAGCTGGCCGGGATGGCCAAATCTTTGGTTTCAATGTGTTTGTCTGGTGCGAGGAGGGGGACTCGAACCCCCACACCATTGCTGGCGTCAGGACCTAAACCTGGTGCGTCTACCAATTTCGCCATCCTCGCTGAAGGGGGTCGGGCACCGGTGCGATAGCAGTCTGGCGGGGCTTTCGCCGCAGACCTGCCGCTACCGATGCAGGTAGCAATTTGTCAAAGCGCGCCATTGTACTGCAAGGTCTTGTCACTGTGGGCGTTTTTCTGTGCGGACATTTTTGCGCCGCCGAGGATCGGTAGTACCATGCCGCTTCTTCTTCCAGCCAGCAGGATTGCCATGACACGCTATCGTCACTACAAGGGCGGCATCTATGACTATATCGACGAGGCCATCCTCGAAGCCGACCTCACGCCCATGATCATCTACCGCGCCGCTGATGGCCGCCTTTGGCTGCGTCCGCGCGACGTCTTCTTCGAAACCGTGGAAGTCGATGGCAAGCCAGTGCCACGTTTCCAAAAGATCGAAGATTGATCTTCACTTGCCCTCGTCGGGACGTGTAGCCCGATGCAAAGTGGCGTCAAGGGCGAGCGCAAGCTGAACAATATGCCTGCAAGGCGGTCTACCGCCTCTCTACGAAGGTTTCATTCACTTTATCCGGGCATCTCCATGAATCATCAAGCACGCGCCCTGGCCGGGGCGATCTTCTCCGTCTTCGCACTTGCCGCCACCGTTCCCCAGGCCGCCTCGGCCGAAGAGCTGGCCGACGTCAGCACCGCCTTCCGCTGGCTGGGCAAGAACGATCGCGTGGTCATCGAAGCCTATGATGATCCCAAGGTTCAAGGCGTCACCTGTTATGTCTCGCGCGCCCGCACCGGCGGCGTCAAGGGCACGGTCGGCCTGGCCGAGGACAAGTCCGAAGCCTCCATCGCCTGCCGCCAGGTGGCGCCGACCCTGCAATTCCAGGACAAGCTGCCGGTGCAGGAAGATGTCTTCAGCGAGCGCATGTCCATTCTCTTCAAGCGCCTGCACGTGGTGCGGGTGGTCGATACCAAGCGTAATACGCTGGTCTACCTGACCTATTCGGACAAGCTCATCGATGGCAGCCCGATGAATGCCGTGACCGCCGTGCCGGTGGCACCTTCCACGCCGATTCCGGTGAAATGAAGGAAATTCTCTAAATTCTTTACCGGGCACTTTGCTGGCAGGCAATCCATCGGCGGCGGTGATGCGTTGTTGGGCCGCGCCGGGCCTGGTCCGGCGGGCTTCGGAGGGGATTTGCGGCTGTTTGCAGCGCGGCAAGCCCATTTTTGGACTATCGGCGCTTTTTGCGTATAAAATAGCGAGCTTTAGCGCGGCCGGGCAGGGCGCTTTTCGTCTGCAGTCTGATGATCGGGATGGAAGACAGCATGCTCCGGCTTACGGAATTCTTAACATTTGGACGATTTAAATGGCAACTGCAGTCGAAACCCTGAGCAAACTCGAACGTCGTATGACCCTGTCTTTCCCGCTGGCCGATGTTCAGGCTGAAGTGGAAAAGCGCCTGAAGGTACGTGCCCGTACCGCCAAGGCACCGGGTTTCCGTCCGGGTAAAGTGCCGATGAAGATGGTTGCCGCCCAGTTCGGCTACCAGGTCGAAACCGAAGTCCTGAACGACAAGGTCGGCCGCGCATTCAACGACGCCGCCGTCGAAAACAACCTGCGCGTGGCAGGTTTCCCCCGCATCGAACCCAAGACCAGCGAAGAAGCCGGCGAAGGCAAGCTGGCCTTCGACGCCACCTTCGAAGTCTATCCGGAAGTCACCCTGGGCGACCTGTCCGGCGCTGAAGTCGAGAAGACCACCGCGGCCGTCTCCGACGCCGAAATCGACAAGACCATCGACATCCTGCGCAAGCAGCGCGTGCACTACCACGTCAAGGGCGAGCAAGGCGCGCACGGCGACGGCGGTGCCGACCAGTCGGCCCAGAACGGCGACCGCGTGACCGTGGACTTCGTCGGCAAGATCGACGGCGTCGAATTCCAGGGCGGCAAGGCCGATGCCTTCCCGTTCGTGCTGGGCGAAGGCCGCATGCTGCCGGAATTCGAAGCAGCCACCATCGGCCTGAAGGTCGGTGAGTCGAAGTCCTTCCCGCTGGCCTTCCCCGAGGACTATCACGGCAAGGACGTGGCCGGCAAGACCGCTGAATTCACCATCACCGTCAAGAAGATCGAATGGGCGCACATGCCTGAAGTCGATGCAGTCTTCGCTCAATCCCTGGGCATCGAAGACGGCGACCTGGCCAAGATGCGCGAAGACATCAAGAAGAACCTGGAGCGCGAAGTCACCGCCCGCACCAAGGCCAAGACCAAGGACAGCGTCATGAACGCCCTGATCAAGGCGTCGGAGCTGGATTTGCCCCAGGCCTTGATCGACCAGGACGTCGAGCGCCTGTCCGAAATGGCCCGTCAGGACATGGCCCAGCGCGGCATGGACCCGAAGGTCATGCAGCTGCCCAAGGAACTGTTCACCGCCCAGGCCGAGCGCCGCGTGCGCCTGGGCCTGATCCTGGCTGAAGTGGTCAAGCAGAACAAGCTGGAAGCCACCGAAGAGCAGGTCAAGGCCCAGATCGAAGACTTCGCCCAGAGCTACGAAGATCCGCAACAAGTGCTGAAGTACTACTTCTCCGACCGCCGCCGCCTGGCTGAAGTCGAAGCTCTTGTTTTGGAAGAAAACGTCGTCAACTACGTTCTCGGCAAGGCCAAGGTCTCGGAAAAGCCGGTTTCGTTCGACGAACTGATGGGTAATCAGGCGCAAGCGTAATCCGGTTTTCTCTAGTAGTATCAGAAAACTCTTACGCTTAAGGATGCATACATGACAGGTCTGATGAAGCAATCTGCACTGGATACCCAAATGCTCGGCATGGTGCCGATGGTGATCGAACAGAGTGGCCGTGGCGAACGCGCTTACGACATCTATTCGCGCCTGCTGAAGGAACGCATCATTTTCCTGGTCGGACCGGTCAATGATGCGATGGCCAACCTGATCGTGGCCCAGCTGCTGTTCCTGGAAAGCGAAAACCCGGACAAGGACATTTCCCTGTACATCAACTCGCCTGGCGGTTCGGTTTCGGCCGGCATGGCGATCTTCGACACGATGCAGTTCATCAAGCCGCAAGTGTCGACGCTGTGCACGGGTCTGGCTGCCTCCATGGGCGCTTTCCTGCTGGCTGCTGGTGCCAAGGGCAAGCGTTTCTCGCTGCCGAACTCGCGCATCATGATTCACCAGCCTCTGGGCGGTGCCCAGGGCCAGGCATCGGATATCGAGATCCAGGCACGTGAAATCCTGTACCTGCGTGAACGTCTGAACACCATCCTCGCTGAGAAGACCGGCCGTAGCGTCGAGCAGATCAGCAAGGACACTGATCGCGACAATTTCATGTCGGCCGAGGCCGCCGCGGAATACGGTCTGATCGACCAGGTGCTGACCCAGCGCGCTTGAGTTTGCGTCATCGCATTGGCGACCATCCAACGCGAAAAATGCCCGAACGTAATGTTGTTCGGGCATTTTTTTTGGCCAAATTTTGACGAAATTGGCACAGAGCGGCTTTTCGGGTTCTATTTGCTTGATAAATGGCACCTGGGCTGACATATAACGGTCATACGGCAGTCCTGTGAAGCAATTTGGGACAGCAAAAATGACCAAGCCGTGACGAATCCGGATTTCGCGGGTATGATCGGGTCGTAACTTTTACTCTAGTAGCTCTATGTCCGAGAAAAAATCTTCCAGCGGCGAAAAACTGCTTTATTGCTCCTTCTGCGGCAAAAGCCAGCATGAAGTGAAGAAGCTCATCGCCGGTCCTTCGGTCTTCATCTGCGACGAATGCATCGACCTGTGCAACGACATCATCCGTGATGAAGCCGCCAGCGTGGAAAGCGTCACCGGCACCAAGTCGGATCTGCCGACCCCGCAGGAAATCACCGACCTGCTGGACCAGTATGTGATCGGACAGGCTACTGCCAAGCGCATCCTGTCGGTGGCGGTCTACAACCACTACAAGCGCCTCAAGCACCTCGGCAAGAAGGATGATGTCGAGCTGGCCAAGAGCAACATCCTGCTGGTGGGCCCGACGGGCTCCGGCAAGACCTTGCTGGCACAGACCCTGGCACGCATGCTCAACGTCCCGTTCGTGATCGCTGATGCGACCACCCTGACCGAAGCCGGCTATGTTGGCGAGGACGTCGAGAACATCATCCAGAAGCTGCTGCAGAACTGCAATTACGAAGTCGAGAAAGCCCAGAAGGGCATCGTCTACATCGATGAGATCGACAAGATTTCCCGCAAGTCGGATAACCCGTCCATCACCCGCGACGTGTCCGGCGAAGGTGTGCAGCAAGCCCTGCTGAAGCTGATCGAAGGCACCATGGCATCGGTGCCGCCGCAAGGTGGCCGCAAGCATCCGAACCAGGACTTCGTGCAGATCGACACGACCAACATCATGTTCATCTGCGGCGGCGCCTTCGATGGCCTGGCCAAGATCATTTCCGACCGTTCCGAAAAGAGCGGCATCGGTTTCTCGGCCAGCGTGAAGAGCCAGACCCAGAAGAGCAATTCGGAAGTGCTGTTGAATGCCGAGCCGGAAGACCTGGTCAAGTTCGGCCTGATCCCGGAACTGGTGGGCCGTCTGCCGGTGATCGCGACCTTGAACGAGCTGGATGAAGAAGCCCTGATCCAGATCCTGATCGAGCCCAAGAACGCGCTCATCAAGCAGTACGCCAAGCTGTTGCAGATGGAAGGCGCCGAGCTGGAAATCCGTCCGGCCGCCATGCATGCCATCGCCAAGAAGGCCCTGGCGCGCAAGACCGGCGCACGCGGCCTGCGGTCCATCCTGGAGCACGCCCTGCTGGACGTGATGTATGAACTTCCGAGCGAGCAGAACGTGGCCAAGGTGGTGGTCGACGAGAACACCATCACCAATGGTGCCAAACCGCTGTTGATCTATCACGACCAACCCAAGGTCTCGGGCGGCTGATTGCCCGGCAAGTGAAGTAAAGAGCAGTAAAAGGAAGGCCCTCAAGCGGGGCCTTCCGGAAGCAAGAAGCCACCACGAAGTCCGGTCACCGCAAACACGGTAAAATAAACCGGCGCACATAACTGGCTTCCATCGAAAAGCCACCCGGAGCTAGCTTCGCGTGTGGCTTTTTTATTTTGTTGCGATCATGACAACGCGCAGCTGGTGAATATTTCTTCCACCGGACTTGTGTTTTGGTCACTCGTGCCAACATCATTCACAGTACTTATTGATAAGGCCCGCCATGACGACTCCTATACTCACAGAACAATCGCAATTGCCGCTGTTGCCCTTACGGGATGTGGTTGTCTTCCCGCATATGGTGATTCCGCTCTTCGTCGGCCGCCCGAAGTCGATCAAGGCGCTGGAAGCGGCCATGGAGCAGGGCAAGAGCATCATGCTGGCAGCCCAGAAGGCCGCCGCCAAGGATGAGCCTTCGGCCGAAGACATTTATGAAATTGGCTGCGTGGCCAATATCCTGCAGATGCTGAAGCTGCCTGACGGTACCGTGAAGGTGCTGGTTGAAGGCGCACAGCGTGCCCGCATCCATCACATCAGCGAACTGGAAACCCACTTCGTCGCCGACCTGACCCCGGTCGAATCCGAGCAGGGCGACGAGGCTGAAGTCGAAGCCATGCGCCGTACCATCGTGCAGCAGTTCGACCAGTACGTGAAGCTGAACAAGAAGATCCCCCCCGAGATCCTGACTTCACTGGCCGGAATCGATGACGCCGGCCGCCTGGCCGACACCATCGCCGCGCATCTGCCGCTGAAGCTGGAGCAGAAGCAGGTGATCCTGGAGATCTTCAACGTCACCAAGCGCTACGAGCATCTGCTGGGCCAGCTCGAAGGCGAACTGGACATCCTGCAGGTGGAAAAGCGTATCCGTGGGCGCGTCAAGCGCCAGATGGAAAAGTCGCAGCGCGAGTACTACCTGAACGAACAGGTCAAGGCCATCCAGAAGGAACTGGGCGAAGGCGAAGACGGTGCCGATCTGGAAGAGCTGGAAAAGAAGATCGCCGCTGCCAAGATGCCCAAGGAAGCTCTGGAAAAGGCGCAATCCGAGCTGAAGAAGCTCAAGCTCATGTCGCCCATGTCGGCCGAAGCGACCGTGGTGCGCAACTACATTGACACGCTGGTGGCCTTGCCGTGGAAGAAGAAGTCCAAGGTCAACAACGACCTCACCAATGCCGAGAAAGTGCTGGAAGGCGATCACTATGGCCTGGAGAAGGTCAAGGAACGCATTCTGGAATACCTCGCCGTGCAACAGCGCGTGGACAAGCTGAAGGCACCGATCCTGTGCTTCGTCGGTCCCCCGGGCGTGGGCAAGACCTCGCTGGGCCAATCCATCGCCCGCGCAACGAACCGCAAGTTCGTGCGCATGGCCCTGGGTGGTGTGCGTGATGAAGCCGAGATCCGTGGCCACCGCCGCACCTACATCGGTTCCATGCCGGGCAAGATCCTGCAGAGCCTGTCCAAGGTCGGCGTGCGCAACCCGCTGTTCCTGCTCGATGAAATCGACAAGCTGGGGATGGATTTCCGTGGCGATCCTTCGTCGGCCCTGCTGGAAGTGCTGGATCCGGAGCAGAACCACACCTTCTCCGACCACTACATCGAAGTCGATTTCGACTTGTCGGACGTGATGTTCGTGGCGACGTCGAATTCCTTCAACATCCCGCCGGCGCTGCTGGACCGGATGGAAGTGATCCGCCTGTCAGGTTACACCGAAGACGAGAAGACCAGCATTGCGCAGCGTTACCTGCTGCCCAAGCAGATCAAGAACAACGGCCTGAAGGAAGGCGAGATCAGCGTGGCTGAGTCGGCCATCCGCGACATCATTCGCTACTACACCCGTGAAGCCGGTGTGCGTTCGCTGGAACGCGAAGTCTCGAAGATCTGCCGCAAGGTGGTCAAGCTGCTGCTGCTGAAGAAGCAGGAGAAGAAGGTCACTGTCACTTCGCGCAACCTGGACAAGTTCCTGGGCGTGCGTCGTTATGACTTCGGCATGGCCGAGAAGGAAAACCAGATCGGCCAGGTGGTCGGCCTGGCCTGGACCGAAGTCGGCGGCGACCTGCTGACCATCGAAGCGGTGAACATGCCCGGCAAGGGCCAGATCATCCGTACCGGGACTCTGGGCGACGTGATGAAGGAATCGATCGAAGCCGCACGTACCGTGGTTCGCAGCCGTGCCCGCAAACTGGGCATCAAGAATGAGGTGTTCGAGAAGAGCGACATCCACATTCACGTGCCGGAAGGCGCGACGCCCAAGGACGGTCCGTCTGCCGGTATCGCGATGACCACGGCGCTGGTGTCCATCTTCAGCGGCATTCCGGTGCGTGCTGATGTGGCGATGACCGGTGAAATCACGCTGCGCGGCGAGGTGTTGCCCATCGGCGGTCTGAAGGAAAAGCTGCTGGCGGCGCATCGCGGCGGCATCAAGACCGTTTTGATTCCTGAGCAGAATGTGAAGGATTTGGCCGAGATCCCGGATAACGTCAAAAACAAGCTGGAGATCATTCCGGTGCGCTGGATCGACAAGGTCCTGGAAGTCGCACTGGAACGCCAGCCGGTCCCGCTGACGGAAGATGAAGCGATCGTCGAAGCGGCCGTGAAGCCGAAGGAAGGCGCGACGGATCCGGTTGTGAAGCATTGATCCTGCGGGAGTCATCCGCTTTGAAAGGCACCTCAGTTGAGGTGCCTTTTTTATGTCCTCAATGGATTCATGTATCGAGCTATGGGAATGAAATAAAAAATCTCACTGAAAATCGCGTCATGGTTGCACCTTGGCTTGACAGTGCTGCTGATGGGCTTGTTTAATAGCCGCTGCGGAAAATTTCCGTCAGGCAAGCGATGGTGAGCAGGGCTCGGTCGCGCTGTGTTGGAGCCGAAGCACCGTCGTTTGAAATCAAACAAACCAGAAACTTGTTCGAGGGGCGTAAGTGAATAAAGGCGAACTGATTGAGCACATTGCCGGCGAGGCCGACATTTCCAAGGCAGCAGCAGGACGGGCAGTAGACGCATTCATTGGTGCAGTGAAGACCACGCTGAAGAAGAATGGCACGGTTACCTTGGTGGGTTTCGGCACATTTGCGGTGGGCAAGCGTGCGGCGCGTACGGGCCGCAATCCTCAAACGGGCGCCGCCCTGAAAATCAAGGCATCGAAGGTTCCTAAATTTAAAGCTGGCAAAGCTTTAAAAGATGCTATAAAATAATGTTCTTTCGTTGCTGAGGTAACAAAGCAACGAGACTGACAAGTTTGCCGGGGCGCTTAGCTCAGTTGGTAGAGCGGAGCCCTTACAAGGCTTAGGTCGGGAGTTCGAGCCTCTCAGCGCCCACCAGCATCTTGCAGTCAGCACCAGTTTAGGAGCGGTAGTTCAGTTGGTTAGAATACCGGCCTGTCACGCCGGGGGTCGCGGGTTCGAGCCCCGTCCGCTCCGCCAAATAAAACGCCTCGTTCGCAAGAACGGGGCGTTTTTGTTTTTGCGCAGCAAAAACATGCGGAGCGGAGGGAGCCGCCTGCGCGGCTCCCGGCGGGGCGAGAAGGGAATCGCTTGCAAGCGATTCCGCGGCCTGCGCTTGTGTAGGAGAGCCCCGTCCGCTCCGCCAAATAAAACGCCTCGTTCGCAAGAACGGGGCGTTTTTGTTTTTGCGCAGCGAAAAGCTTCACTCCACTCATCATTTCTCACCCACTGGCTTTATTTCCCTCTCCTGACAAAATTACGCGACAGGAGTCAAATAAATGTGATTTTCAAGTACTTTTCCGCGCGGAAATGTTTACACTGAACCGGAATTTGCAATTTCTCAAAAAACAGGAGACCGGCATAGCCCGGGGCAAACAATGTTTTTGAGGGAACCCGGCCCCTGCAAGCAGGCCGAGGAAGAAGGGCACAAGCCGCTCCCCAAAGATGTGAAGAGAACCCAAGAGACGCATTGCGGATTCGCAAAGTGGTGCAGTGTCATGGGCACGCAGGGCAATCAGCGACGACTCGGGACAAAGTCGTCCAGCCAGGGCCTGCACGTGGGCATCAAATGGGACAAACAAGGGGGTAGCGATGAAGCTCGCCAATTTCAACATTGGCGTCCGCCTGGGCGGCGCTTTTGCAGTAGTCTTGCTGCTGATCATGGTGACGGCCATGGTCGGCGTCAGGAACCAGTCTTCCAACAACGCTGAAATCAACAGCATCGTCAACGAGAAGTACCAGCTCATCGCCTTGAGCAACCAGATCAAGAACAATGGCTACAAGGCCAATGCGGTGCTGTCCAACATCCTGCTGGCGACCACGCCTGAGGCTTCGGCGAAGTACATGGATGAGTACGCCGGCCTGCGAAAGGCCAACACCGAGGCCTACAAGCAGCTCGAAGGCATGCTCGATTCCGACAAGACCAAAGCGCTCTACGCCGAGCAGACTACCGCCCGCTCGGCCTACGGCGTGGCCGTGCGCAAGTTCTTCGAATTGATGAAGACCGGCGAACGCGCCGAGGCGACCACGCTCTTCCAGGGCGATCTGGCGCGCCTGCAGACGGAGTACTTCGTCATGGTCGACAAGATGGTCAATTCGCTGGCCCAGGAAATGGTCGAAGATTCCCGCCAGGTCGCTGAGGACGGCCACCTGGCCGTGATCCAGATGATCGTGCTGGCCGCCGTGGCCGTGGTACTGGCGTCGGTGATCGGCGTGCTCATCACGCGCTCCATCACCGCCCCCGTGCGCCACGCCGTGGTGCTGGCCGAAGCGGTGGCCCAGGGCGACCTGTCCTATCGCCTCAACGCTGCCGGCAAGGACGAGATCAGCCGCCTGCTGCAGGCGCTGCAGCACATGAGCGATAACCTGCATGATACCGTCTCCAACGTGCGCAATGGCACCTCCGCCATCGACATGGCCGCGCGCGAACTGGCGCAAGGCAACCTGAGCCTGTCGGATCGCACCGAACAGCAGGCCAGCTCGCTGGAAGAAACCGCTTCCGCCATGGAGCAGCTGACCTCGGCCGTGCGCCAGAATGCCGACAATGCCCGCCAGGCCAGCGAACTGGCAGTCTCCGCCTCGGATGTCGCGGTACGCGGTGGTGCCTCGGTGGAGCAGGTGGTCAACATCATGACCGCCATCAGCACCTCCTCCGGCAAGATCGCCGACATCATCACGGTCATCGATGGCATCGCCTTCCAGACCAACCTGCTGGCGCTGAACGCGGCCGTGGAAGCGGCCCGCGCCGGCGAGCACGGACGTGGCTTTGCGGTGGTGGCCAGCGAAGTGCGCGGCCTGGCCCAGCGCAGTGCCGTGGCCGCCAAGGAAATCAAGTCGCTCATCGAAGGCTCGGTCGGTCATGTGAAGGCCGGCAGCAGCATCGTCGAGCAGACCGTCGCCACCATCGATGAAGTCATCGCCAGCATCAAGCACGCCACCGACCTCATCACCGATATCAGCGCCTCCAGCAAGGAGCAAAGCGAGGGCATCGAGCAGATCAACCAGGCCATCAGCCAGATGGACCAGATGACCCAGGAAAACTCGGCCCTGGTGGAACAGAATGCGGCCGCCTCCCAGGCACTGCAATCCCAGGCCGAGCAGCTGTCGGCGCTGATGGGCCGCTTCCGGCTTAGCGAGTTGCTGGCCAACGGCCAGGCTGGCGGCCATGCCGCTTCCCCGCGCAAAGGTCCGCGCGAAAAGGTCATCCAGCCCGAGCTGTCGCTGATCCAGGGCTGATGCTTCACCCGGGCGGCGTGCCTGCCGCCTGAACCGGTATCTGCGAGGAGACCGCGCCCGCTTCGTCACGCCGGGCGCGACAACAACAAAGTGTCCCCCTGCACGCTGCTGCCGCACCCGGCCTGAAAAGGCCTGGCAGCCGGCTGGCAGGAGCGGACACGTCCGTTGCGTGCGTCGCCGCTGCTCATGGCGCTGCACGCAGTCCGCCCCCGACCCAGCCCCGAAAGGTTAGCCATGACGCTCCACCATTCCCCCGCCGGCAGCACCGAGCAGACGTCCGATGCGCGCCAGGCCCTGGCCCACGCCCGCATACAATCCTTCATCGAGGCCTATCGCCATGAGGGCTACCGGATCGCCGACATCGATCCTCTGGGCACGCTCTCGGTGCCCGAGATCCCCGCCTTGCTGCCCCAACACCACGATCTGAAGGATGAGGACCTGGCGCTGGGCCAGCACCGCTTTCTGGAGGGGCTCGGCCTCACCAATGTGAAGGAATTGACGCATTTTCTGAGTCGGCTGTATTGCGGCCCGCTCGGCCTCGATGCCAGTGGCGTACGTGATGAGTCCCGCCGCCAGTGGCTGTTTGCACGCCTGGCCGCGCGCGACCCGGGTGCCGATCCTGCAACTGCCGAGCGCGCCGCCATCCTGGCCCGGCTGGCTGCCGCCGAACAGTGGGAGCACTACCTGCAGCAAGATTATCCGCACGCCAAGCGCTTTTCGCTGGAAGGCTGCGAAGCGCTGCTGGTACTGATGGATGCGCTGGCCGAACGCAGCAGTTTCTATCAGCTGGAGCAATTGTTCCTGGCCATGCCGCATCGCGGCCGTCTCAACCTGCTGGTGAACCTGATGCAGATGCCGGCGGCCGATATCGTGGCGTATTTCGACGCGGCGAGCGCGACCGCAGCAGCAGCCGGCGCAGTGGATCTGCCTTACCATCTGGGGGCCGAGACCGTGCGCGCCACCGCCCATGGTCAGCTGGGCCTGTTCATGGCGCACAATCCCTCCCATCTGGAAAGCGCCTATCCGGTGCTGTTGGGCATGGTGCGCGGCTACCGCAGTGCGCATCCGCAATCACCCATGCCGGCCTCGGTGGTGATCCATGGCGATGCTGCCTTCTGCGGCCAGGGCGTGGTGATGGAGTCGCTCAAGCTGTCCCTGCATCCTGGTTACAGCGTGGGCGGCACGGTCCACGTGATCGTCAACAACCAGATCGGCTTCACCACGCCCAATCCGCTTGATCCCCTCAATCATGGCTACTGCACCGACATCGCCCGCATCGTCGGCGCGCCAGTGCTGCACGTCAACGCCGACCAGCCGGAGGCGGTACTGCGTGCCGCGCGGATCGCTTTCGACTATCGCATGCAGTTTGGTGCCGATGTGGTGATCGACCTGGTCGGCTATCGTCGCTGGGGGCATGCCGAACAGGATACGGCGACCGTGACCCAGCCCCTGCTGCACGGTTTCATCGACAAGCATCCGCCGGTCACGCAGCTCTATGCCCAGGCCGAGTGGCCCGGTTCGGACGACGGCGCGACGCTGCTGGCGGTGAGCAGCCAGCAAGTGCTCGCAAGCTTCCGCAACAGTCGTCCATCCGCCCCGGCGGCGCAACGGAGGGCACCCGCCTTGGCCGTCAAGCCCGACGCGCCGGACCTGCTGCGCCTGCGCCAGTTCGTGGAACGCATGACGCGCTTGCCGGAAGGCTTTGCTGCACATCCTGCAGTCACGCGGCTGGTTGCGCAGTGGCAGGACAGCGTCAGCTCCAGCGATCACGCGTGCAGCTGGAATTTCGCCGAAAACATGGCCTATGCCTCCTTGCTGTGGGAAGGGCAGGGGCTGCGCATTTCCGGTATGGATGTGCAACGCGGCACCTTCATGCAGCGCCACGCCGTCTGGCATGCGATCGACGCGGCGCAAGGCGTGCAGCAGGCCTTCTGGCCCCTGCGCCAGGTGGCTGCGCCCGGTACGGCGCTGGAGGTGGTCAATTCACCGCTGAGTGAAGAGGCAGTGGTTGGCTTCGAATATGGATTCAGCGTACAGGCGGGGCCCGGTACGATGGTCATCTGGGAGGCCCAGTTCGGCGACTTCGTCAACGGGGCCCAGATCATGATCGACCAGTTCATCGCCTCCGGTCGCGGCAAATGGGGCTACCCCTCGGCGCTGACCGTGCTGCTGCCGCACGGCTATGAAGGCGTGGGGCCGGAGCACTCGACCGGCTACCTCAGCCGGATGCTGCTGCTGTGCGCGCAGGAGAACATGCGCGTGGCGTATCCGTCCAGTTCGGCGCAGTGGTTCCACCTGCTGCGTCAGCAGGCACTGCAGGGCGACCGTCCGCTGGTGGTCTTCACGCCCAAATCGGTGCTGCATGGCGAAGTGCGTTCGCAGTCGCCCTTGTCGGCCCTTTTGCAAGGGGACTTCCAGCCCCTGGTGGAGGATGCCGATGCGCCGCCGCCCGCACAGGTGCAGCGGGTGGTCTTGTGCAGTGGCAAGGTCTGCTACGACCTGGCCGACGGCCGCCGCACGGCGGGCGACACGCGCACTGTCCTGCTGACCGTGGAGCAGTTGCATCCCTTCCCCGAAGACAGGCTGGGTGCTGTCTTGCGCAGCTATCCGCAGCTGGAGGAAGTGCTCTGGGTACAGGAGGAAGAGCGCAAGCAGGGGGCTTGGCTGTGCGTGCGGGATGCCATCGAACCGGCCTTGCCGTTGCAGGTGCGTCTGCGAGCCGTAACACGGCCGGATACCGATGCCGGTCCGACGGCGTCCAAGGCCCGCCACTATGCCCAGCAGGCGGCGCTGGTGCAGTCCGTATTCCCTGCATGAACGCATCAGGCCGACGCGCCAAACCACGACTTGGCGGATGAAAAAAAACGGTGTACTTCATCATGAAGTACACCGCCCACCCCCTCCGGTTTCCCCGGTATGCATCGCAGCTGATGTTGTAGTCCGCGTCTTGCAGGATCGTCAAGCTGCAGCGCAATGCTTGCAGTGCAATCCTTGTGTCAAAAGCGCGTCAGGCCATCCTGTCAGCGTTCAATCCTTGAATCCTTGAATACTTCCGTAGTTCAGTAGGTCAGCGTCACGGTCACGGTATCCGAGTAGGAACCGGCCAGCGGCGTCTGGGCCGCCGGGATCTGGCCGTAGACGGTCAGGGTCTGGGTCAGGCCGGAACCGGTGCCGGTCAGGGTATCGGTGCCGATGGTCGAACCCCAGTTGTTGCTGCGGGCCGAATCGCGGTACAGCGCATAGTTCAGGGTGCCGCCGCCGGCTGCGCTCATCTTGCGGTTGCTCACGCTGGCACCGGTGCCGGTACCGGCGTCCAGACCAACGTTGTAGGCCGTGCCGTTGGTGCACAGCACGGTGATGGTGCCGGACTGGTTGACCACGCTCTGGGTGTAGGCGCCAAAGGCGATGGCCGAACCGACCACGGTGCAGGCGGCGACCACCGAGGCGCTGATGGTCAGCGTGCCACTGGCAGTGGCGGCGAAGGAAGCCGGTGCGCTGGAAGCCAGCACGACAGCAGCGATGGAAGCAGCGACGATGCGATTTTTCTTGATGAAGAACATTTTGTTTCTCCTGGTCTGGCTGCCCCGTCCTCGCCCCTTGCAAGAACTTCCCTGTGCAGCGTTGGTATGGAGATACTTTAGTTTCCGGAGCCCGGATCAGACATCCGGCTATTCCCTATCACCCTGTCAATTTTCGTCAGGGAAAACCTGAATCGCAACGAGAACGTTTATCAAGCTCATCAGCAATTCTCCACCTGCTTTGTCGGTTCCGCTCAGTAGGTGATGAGCACCGTCAGCGTATCCAGATAGCTGCCAGCCTTGACGTTCTGGCTGCCCGGTACGCGCCCGTAGACGGTGTAGGACCTGCTCACCGGCGTGAGGACCTGCAGCAGGTAGCCGTCGCTGACGAAACTGGTGCTGGAGGAACCATCGCCCCACACGGAGGTGTGCGCGGCGTCGCGATACGCCTGGTAGTTGAGGCTGTTGGCACCGCTGAGCATCTTGCGCTGGGCATAGGCACCGCTGCTGCCTGCGCTGAGCTTGACGGTATAGGCGATCAGCAGCGATGCAGTCGCCTGGCAGGTGACGGTGATGTTGCCGGTGTTGTCGAGGTTGCTGCTGGATTGCGGGTCGTAGAGGCCGAAGGACACCGGATTGGACGCCGCCGAGCAGAGTTGCTGGGCCTGCGCCGGACCAGCGGCCAATGCGATGAGCAGCGCCAGCGCAGCCAGGGACACGGAATGGATAGTGTTCTTCATGTGCTCTCCACGATGCAGGCCGCCCTTCAACGGCAGGTCACGATTTCATTGCTCATGCCACCTTCGCTGCGTGCCGGCGGCGTCAGCATGGCCTGGCAGCGGGCTCCGGACGGCAGCAGTACGTCCAGCGTGTTGACCGGCCCCAGTTCCTGCAGATAACTCACGCCGTCATAGCCGACCGGTGCCTGCAGGCCGCTCTCGCGCACGCGGATGGAGGAGCCGAGCGGGATGAATTCCCCCGCGGCGTCCTTGAGGATGATGGTTACGTCCGAGGCGCGCCGGGCGTTGAAATGCACCACCACACCGGAGCGGTCGCGCGGCTTCACGTATTGGTCCGACTGGTCCAGTTGCAGGGTCAGCGGCAGGTCCAGCACGTCCACCGAGATCTTGTTGACGTCATAGGCGCGCAGGTCGGTCAGCAGCAACTGGCCGTTGTCGTCGGTGCGGCCGGCGTAGCGATTTTCGTTGTAGATGCCGACATTCTTGACCCCGCTGGCATTGACCACCGCGAAGCTGTCCTCGATCCAGTCGGTGGCGAAGGCGCTGCCATCCATGAAGGCCAGCGCACCGCGCGCACCCAGGCGCTGGCTGGTGGCACCGTTCGATTGCGAGGCTGCCGCGCTGACGCTGCCGTAGCGGCTCTTGTAGTTGAGCTGGCCGATGCGCTGCCGATAGCTGCCCTCGGTATCCTGCAATTGCCAGCCGAGATCGCCGATGGCCACCGTCGAGCGGCTGGCTTGCAGCGTGCTGGTGCGCTGGCCGTTGTTGTTGCTCACGCTGGCACCGGCCACGTCGCGGCCGCCGAAGGGGATGATCAGCCCGATGGTGGCACCGTAGCCGCTGCTGCGAAAGTCGCGATAGGCCGTGAGATAGAAATTGGACGTGTTGCCGACCGATTTGAACCAGGTCACCGTCACGGTCTCGCTGTCTGCCAGATTGCTGGTGCCGAGGTCGGTGAACAGCAGCGGACTCTTGCTGCGCGCATAGGCCATGCTCAGCGAGCCGTATTCACGCAGGTTCAGGCCCAGCGTCGCCAGCATGGCGCTGCGCGAGACCGGGGCCCCCTGCAGCGCACCGATATCCTGATAGCCCCGCGTGGACTGCGTGCGCGACAGCGACAGGCTGACCGGATCGGCATTGCGCTCGATGGCCAGCGAGACTTGCTGGCCGGAATTGCCCTCGCTGCTGCTGGCCGCCAGCGAGCTGGCCAACACCGCGCGATTGCCCAGGTTGAAGACCGCGCCGCCGCCGGCCAGCTTGAGACTGCGCATGGCTTCGGCATGCCCTTCCAGGGTGAGCCAGTCGCTCATCCCATGGCGTGCCGTGCCGGAGAGAGCGAACTGTCCATAGTCATTGCTGCGCAGACCGTAATTGCGCCGCACCCAGCCGCCTTCGGCCGAATAGGACGACAGTCCCGGTTTCAGCAGCCGGTCGGTGGCGTAGAAGTTGATGGTGCGGAAGGTCTGCCGCCCCAGTTCGTCAGTCACCGCCACGGCGATATGGCCGGCTCCGCTGGCGATGGGCGGCTGGCGGATCTCGAAGGGACCGGGCGGCACCGGCTGCGAGAGCTGGCGCACGCCGTTGACGAACAGGTCGACGGTCGAAGGGACTACCGTTTCGCCGCCCAGCGACGGCGTGGGAAAACGCACCAGGTCCGGCCGCAGGTTGAAATCCGATGCGTACTGGAAACCGCCCAGACGCACCGAGCGGCTCCAGGCCAGGCTGCTGTTGATGACATCGCCCAGGCGATAGCGGGTGAGCGTGGCCGGGTCCGAATAGGTGTAGGTCGATTCCAGCCGGGCCGACACCCCGCCGCTATTGCCGGTATAGCCCAGCCCGGTAGAGCTGAACACGCTGCTGCCGGAGAACCAGCGCGCATCGAACAGTCCGCCCAGCGCGTGCTGGTTCTGGCTGCTGGACGCCAGCAGGTCGTAGTTCAGCACCAGCCCCTGTCCGCCGGGTGACAGGGGGACCTTGCTGGCGATGCTGGCGGCGTCGATGTCGGTGGTGTTCATGAAACGGGCCGGGACCATCAGGTTGATCTTGGCACCGGCCTCGTCGAGGTCGACTGCCGTCGTGAGGGCGCGCAGGGCGATCAGCTCCTCATCCGCGCCATCGACGCGCAGCTTGAGGCTGCGCAGTTCCGATGCCGTGGCATACAGTGCCTGCTGGCGGCGCGTGAACTGCGCTACCAGGCTGGTGTTGCGTCCGTTGATGGAAACCTCCAGCAACAGGATCTCGTCACCCGGCTCGGCAGCCCGCGCCAGCGCCACCATGGCCAGGCACCCGGCCAGGATGAGGGAAGCAAACCAGCGTGCCGTGCGAATCAAGGTGCCACGGTGAGTTCGGCATCAATCGGCCCGGCATCGCTGTTGGCAGTCAGCTTGACTCGGCTGCCCACGGCAAGCGGGGTGTCGCTCTCGATCAGGTATTGCCGGGTGATGCCGGCCAGGGTGTAGGGATTGCCCCCGCCCGGCGCGCTCAGTTTCTTGCCATTGGGCAGCGTCAGCGCCAGGTCCAGCAGGCGTGCGCGGCGGTTGCCGCTGTTTTCGACCAGCAGGCGCAAGGGCTTGCCGGCGCGCAGCTGATACTCCAGCTGGGCCTTGGGCGCGGTGGACGGTGCGATGAACACCGGCATGGAAATGCGGAATTTGAAATTGATGGTGGCTCCCTCGGTGGCGGCGGGGATTTCATCGATCAGCAGGCGATAGGCGATCTCGGTCGGCGCGGCAGGCTGTTTGGCCACCACCCGGATCACTTGCGAGGCACCGGGGGCCAGATTGAATACGGGGGGACTGAGGATCAGGTTCTGCGTGGGTTGCAGCTCATCCTTGCTGTCGGCCTGCTGCCAGTCATAGGCGCGCAGTTGCAGGGAGACATTGTGATTGTCGTTGTTGACGATCTTGATCACGCCGGCCGTGCGCGAGGACGACAGCTCCAGCACCACCGGAGCGATCTCGAAATTGGACGCGTGGGCCGCCTGCCATCCCCCCGCACTTGCCAGGCAAGCCAGCGCCATTACGCGCACCAGCTGCCCCCCTATGGATGCTGATCTCGTCACGCTGCGACATCTCCACTCTGGTTGTCAGATCGTTGTCAGTTTTTTGCTAGATTAAAACGAAACAGGTCAAAAAGTGTGAAGAAAGTTGCAAGCCAGCCACAGAATGTGATCAATAATCAACAAAAAATTTGCTCATCAGTAACTTGGTGGCGCCAGCGACAGCGGTGCGGGCAAGAAAAATGGCGCGTCTCCGTGAGGAGTCCGCGCCATTGTGTTGGCCTGCCGTCGCTGCGCCGGCGTACTCCGAATCAATAGGACAGGGTGATGGCCACCACGTCGCTGTAGCTGCCCGCACGGGCGGTCTGGCCACCCGGGATGTAGCCGTAGACCGGGATGTTCTGGTTGCTGCCGTTGCCCACCCCGGCCACCGTATCGCTACCAGTGCTGTTGCCCCAGGAACGGGTGCGCGCAGCATCCTGATACAGGCCGTAGTTGAGGGTATTGACGCCATCGGCAGTGCTCAGCTTGCGCGTGGCGACGTTGGCACCGCTGCCGGTGCCGGCATCCAGGCTCACGGTGTAGCTGGTGCCGTTGGAACAAGCCACGCCGATCTGCGCATTCTGCTGCAGGGCGCTGGCTGCATAGCTGCCGAAGGGCAGGGCGGCGCTCTGGACCGCGCATTGCGAGGGGACGATGGCGGAAATTTCCAGGTTGCCGGTGGAGGAAACAGCCAGTGCATCCAGATTGATGCAACTCAGGAGGCCGGCAGCCAGAAGCAGGGAATGTGAATTTTTCATCGAAATACGCGCCGGCAGAGCTCGGGCCCAAGCCCGGAAAAAACGGGTAAATATCGGAATCTATTATAGAATTAATTCGAATAAACAATAGGAAAATGCCGGATAGCTGGGCTTGATGCGCATCGCATGGCGCATTTGCGCAACAGCGTTTTCCACGAATTTGAAGATGTTGGTTCCATTTGCTGACAGAAAGAAAACAGTTGATATCGGATAGGCCGTATTCCGGTATCGGGACAGGCAGCAAGGAGACACTTCAGCCGCCCCCTCACCACCCTGGCGCAGACAGGTTGGCCGGGCTGCTGCGGGGGGAATGGCCACGCCGCATCCAGGTGCGTGTGCATGCGCGGTTCCCGGCAACACACAGTATGAAAAACCCGAGCAGCCTGCTTCAGGCGTGCTGCATTCGGGCGGGTGGTCGGGTAACCGGCTCGCAAGCCGGAAGCGTGACTGGCAGACCAATGAAACGTGAACCATGCCGATAACCAGACAAAGCGGACTGGCCCGCGCCAGCACCGGCATTTTCTTCCTGCTGGCCCTGTTGCTTTCGCTGGGCGTGGCAGCTTTTTCGTACCACAGCGTGCGTGACTTCGAGCGGCGTGCCGTCTGGCTGCAGCATAGCTATACGGTGCTCAACAAGCTGGAAGAAGCCAACTCGACCCTGCGCGACGCAGTCAGCAGTTCGCGCGGCTTTGCGCTTTCGGGTGAGCAGGAATACCGCAACAATTTCGAGACCGGGGTGCGTCATGTCAACGCACTGCTGCAGGATCTGCGCCGCCTGTTGAGCGACAACCCGCGGCAGGCCGGCTTGTTGAGCCAGACCGAAGACCTGGTGATGCAGCGCCTGACGCTGTCGCGCCAACTGATGGAACTGAGCCAGGAAGAGGGCCGCGCGCGCGTGCTGGAAGGCAGGGAACTGGGGGAGCGCATCCGCAGCGGCTTCGAGCAGATGAAGGGCAACGAGAACGCATTGTTGGCCACGCGCGCGCATGACACGGCCATGAGCGCCAATCTGACCATTTTCATGGTCATCAGCGGCAGCCTGCTCAGCATTGCCTTGCTGCTGCTGGTCTATCGCAAGCTGCGCAAGGAAATGTCGCGCCGGGTCGAGGCCCAGCAGCGCGCACAAGCCTATTCGGACGAGATCGAGGATCTCTACAACAACGCGCCCTGCGGCTATCACTCGGTCGACGAGACCGACAAGCGCATCATCAAGATCAACGACACCGAACTGAAATGGCTGGGCTACACGCGCGAACAGGTGGTGGGCCGCATGACCCAGGCCGACCTGCTGGCCCCGGCCAGCGCCGCGCGCTACGAGCGCGAGCTGCAACCCCAGTTCCTGCTCAGGCGCGAGATCAGTGGCATCGACCTCAACTTCCGCCGCGCCGATGGCAGCGAATTCACCGCGCTGGTCAATGCCACTGCCATTCCCAGCCGCGACAACAGCAAGCTCATCAGCCGCACCGTGATCTACGACATCTCCGAACGCAAGCGCGCCGAGGAAGAGATCGAGGCCCTCAATGCCGACCTGGAGCGCCAGGCCCAGCACCTGCACAACGTGAACAAGGAGCTGGAGAGTTTTTCCTATTCGGTCTCGCATGACTTGCGCGCGCCGCTGCGTGCCATCTCCGGCTATGCCATGATCCTCGAAGAGGACTACGCCCACGCCATCGACGAGAAGGGGCGCGAGCAGTTGCAGGTGATCCGCCGCAACGTGCGCAAGATGGATGCGCTGATCAACGACCTGCTCAAGCTGGCCAAGTCCACCACCGGTGAACTGACCTTGCAGCGCTTCTCGATGGACGAACTGGTGGCGCAGGTGGTCGCTGGTCTGCAGCAGGAAAACCCCGGCGTGATCTTCGACGTGCCGCGTCTGGAAGGTGCGGTCGCCAATCGCGGGCTGATCGCGCAAGTATGGGAAAACCTGCTGTCCAATGCCGTCAAGTTCAGCAGCAAGAGCGAGCAGCCGCGCGTGTGCGTGACCATGCAGGCCAATGCGGACGAATACGTCTATGGCGTCCATGACAACGGCGTCGGCTTCGACATGCGCTATGCGCACAAGCTGTTCGGTACCTTCCAGCGATTGCATCGTCAGGAGGAATACGCCGGCACCGGCATTGGCCTGGCGCTGGTGCAGCGCATTGTGGTGCGCCACACCGGCCGGGTCTGGGCCGAGAGCAAGCCCAGGGAAGGGGCCAGCTTCTACTTCGCGTTGCCGCGCAAGGGTGTGCTGCCCAGCCTGGGCGAAGCGCGCCGATCGTCCGATGAGAATTGAACCGACTCAACCGTGAGCCTGAAGGAGAACAAGGTCCCATGAGCATTCCGCTACGCGTACTGTTCGTCGAAGACATGGAAGAAGATGCCGTGCTGATGGTGCGTGAGCTCAAGCGCGGCGGCTTCGATCCGACCTGGGAACGGGTCGATGACGAACAGGCCCTGCTGGCGGCGCTGCAGGCGCAGCGCTGGGACATCGTCATCTCGGATTACTCGATGCCGATGTTCTCCGGCGTCGAAGCCTTGAAGCTGGTCAAGGCCGACAATGACCAGACGCCCTTCATCATCGTCTCCGGCGTGATCGGCGAGCAGACGGCAGTGGAGGTGATGAAGGCGGGGGCTCAGGATTACTTCCTGAAAAGCGCCATCGCCCGCCTGCCGCACGCGGTTGACCGCGAGCTGCGCGACGCCCAGGCGCGGCGCAAGCAGCGCGCCAGTGCCCAGGCCCTGCGCGAGATGCAGGCGCGCTTCAATGCCTTCATGAATGCGGCTCCCATGCCGACCTGGATCAAGGATGCGCAGCTGCGCTACAGCTACGTCAATCCGGCGCAGTCGGCCTTCTACGGCATGACCCCGCACGACATGGATGGCATGACCGATGCCGAGCTGATGACCACGGGCGGGGCCGAAGCCTCGCGTGAGTACGATCGCAAGGTGCTGGAAGAAAAGTGCGAGCTGCACACCCAGGAGACCGTGTTCGACCACAACCACAATGCACGCATCCTCGACGTGGTGCGTTTCCCGATCAGTGGGGAAGGCAAGGGCGACATGGTGGCCGGCCTGGCCATCGACGTCACCGAGCGCGAACAGTCGCGGCGCGAACTGGAACTGGCGATCCAGCGCCAGCAACTGCTGTCCTCGCGCGTGATCGAGGTGCAGGAGCGCGAACGCCAGCACCTGGCGCGCGGCTTGCATGACGACGTGGGACAGTCGCTGACCGCCCTGAAGATCAACCTGGAAACCATCAAGAAGACCGGCTCGCTGGAAGGCCCGTCGCTGCAGAACGGCATCGACATCGTCACCGCCGTGCTGGCCCAGGTACGCAGCCTGTCGCTGGACCTGCGCCCGCCGCAGCTGGACAATCTGGGCCTGATCGCCGCGCTGCGTTCCTACGTGGAGCAGAAGTCCAAGCTGGCCAACGTGAACGGCTGGTTCGAGAGCAGCGGGCATGATGAAGAATTGCACCACGACATCGAGAACACCGCCTTCCGCATCGTGCAGGAAGCCGTCACCAACATCCTGCGCCACGCCAAGTGCCAGAACATCTGGGTCAAGATCGACCGCCAGCAGGACCAGGTGTACCTGAGCATCCGCGATGACGGAAAAGGTTTTGACATCGAGCGTGCCCGCAGCAATGCCATTTCCGGCACCAGTTTCGGCCTGCTCAACATGGAAGAGCGGGCGGTGCTGGTAGGCGGTTCCATGGACATCACTTCGGCGCCCGGCGCAGGGACGGAAATCGTCATGCACCTGCCGGTCGCCCCCATCGTAAGGAGAATGTAAATGCTGACCCGAATCATGCTGGCCGACGACCACGCGCTGGTGCGCAGCGGCATCAAGGCACTGCTGACCGCCATGCCGGGTGTGGAGGTGGTGGGCGAGGCGTCCGACGGTGCCGAAGTCATCGAGATGATCCCGCAGCTGAAACCCGACCTGGTGCTGCTGGACATCGCCATGAAGGGCATGAACGGCCTGGAAGCGCTGCGCCGCCTGCGGGGCGAGTATCCGACCATCCGCTTCCTGATGCTGTCCATGTACGGCAGCGAGGAATACGTCATGCAGGCCTTGAATGCCGGCGCCAACGGCTATCTCTTCAAGGATTCGGCCGCCACCGAGCTGGAAAAAGCCCTGTATGAAGTAAAACATGGGCGCCAGTACCTGGATTCGCACATCTCGCGCGAGGCGCTCGATAACTATATGAAGCGTGTTGCACAAAACGGCACGCCGGTCGAAGTGCTCACCCCGCGCCAGCGCGAAATCCTGCAATTGATTGCCGAAGGCAACAATACCAAGGAGATCGCCTACCAGCTCAACGTCAGCGCCAAGACCATCGAGACCCACCGGGCGCAGCTGATGGAGCGCCTGGACATCCGCGATGTGCCCGGCCTGGTGCGCTATGCGATTCGTACCGGCATTGCCACGCCGGACAAGTGACAAAAAACCTGAGTGAAGAGATCTTCACATTCAGGAAATTTCTGATTTTTTTTGAAAATGCCTGTGCAATAATCCCCTGACAGTACGGAGATCGGCGTCGGTACTGGTTTCAAGCAGACCGCCGAGGCTGGAACCAGGCCGCAGGGCAGTGGCAGCAGTGAAATGCACTGCCCGCAGCTGCGTCGGGGATGGACGGGGCAGGCGGCAGCAACGCGATGCAGGGTGGCCGGGATGTGGTCATCCAGACAAGAAGTGTTCCAGCTTGAAATTAATTGAAGAAAGCGATCCATCCATGGATATCGAGCAATATGACATCATCCTCGTCGACGACAGCCCGGAAGTGGCTGAGTTGACACGCCTGGCGCTGGGCAGCCGCAAGCTGGCTGACAAGCTGACCTGGTTTGCCGATGCGGAGCTGGCGGAGGAATTCTTTTTCCAGGGGGAATATGCGAGCCGCAAGGATCTGCATCCCTACCTGATCCTGCTGGACCTGAACCTGCCGCTGATGAGCGGCCACGATTTCCTCAAGATCATCAAGTCCAATGCCGCCACCTCGCACATTCCGGTGGTGATGTTCTCTTCTTCCGACGACCAGCGCGACATCAACCAGAGCTACGAACTCGGTGCCAATGGCTACGTGGTCAAATCCACCGATCCCAAGGAATTCATGGGCACGGTGGCCGATACCGGCATTTACTGGCGCAACCGCAATCGTCCGGCGCGCGGGGATGAGCCCGCCCGGCCCACGCCCTGAGAGAGCGACTGTACCCCAACGAAAAAGCGCGGCCAGGCCGCGCTTTTTTCATGTCAACAGGTTCCGGACCGGAGCTGCGTTTCATCCCGGAAATTGCCGCAGCCCTTCCAGGTCATTGATGGTGATGCTGCCGTAGTCCACCTTCAGCAGGCCGGCCTTTTCCAGCACCTGCAGGGCCTGGTTGGCGCGCTGGCGCGAGGTGCCGGAGAGGTTGCCGACTTCTTCCTGCGAGATCTGCAAGTTCAGCCCGATGCCGGGATTCAGATAGGGATTGAACAGCGCCGCCAGGCAGCGCGCCACGCGGGCATCCGGCTCCAGCATGCGGTCGTATTCCACCAGCGAAATGAACAGCGCCAGGCGCTCGTTCAATTGCGTCACGAGAAAGCGGTTGAAGGGAATGCTGTTGTCCAGCAGCCAGAGATAGGTGGCCTTGGGCATGTAGAGCAATTCACTCTCGCGCAGCGCCACCACGTCGTACTTGCGCGGTTCGTCCTTGAGCAGCGAGCCTTCGCCCAGCCAGCCGCCATTGGCCATGCCGGCGAAGGAGACGGTCTTGCCTTCGGGCGAGACGCTGCTCATCTTCAGCAAGCCCTCGTGCACGCCGATCCAGTGCGCCACCGGATCGCCCTTGCGGCAGACGTAGCCCCCGGCCGGGATCTTGCGGCTGACCACCTCGGCCTCCACCCGGGCCAGTTGGTCTTCGGTCAGCGCCTGCGCCCAGATGCTCTTGGACAGCATGCGTCGAATTGATGTCTCCATGATGATGCGTCGCAATATCGAAAGTTTTGTCAATTGTCGGTGAGATGACATCCACTGGCAACCACTGCCTCTACTATCATCGCAAAAAAGGCCCAGGCAAAAGTCTGGCCAATCATAGAGACAGGACAGCTGGCATGCCCGACACAATGACTGCCGCAGTAAGAGCAGCGTAAGCCTGGCGGCACAGACTGATCCGACACCGGGTTCGTATCCTCATGCAATTCCATGAAGGAAACGGATCTTTCGAACCTGCACAAGAAGGTGGGAAATGGTGGAGACGAGACAAGACAAGGAAGCCGCGACCTTTCCGCGGCTGCTGCTGGCGCATGCCCAACGACGGCCCGAACGGGCGGCCTTCCGCGAGAAGGACCTGGGCATCTGGCAGACCACGACCTGGCGCCAGGTGGCCGACGAGGTGCGCAGCTTTGCCTGCGGCCTGGCGGCCCTGGGATTCAAGCGCGGCATGAGCCTGGCCATCATCGGCAACAACTGCCCGCGCCTGTACTGGGCCATGAGCGCGGCCCAGGCGCTGGGTGGCATGCCGGTGCCGCTGTACCAGGATGCGCCTGCGGCCGACATGGCCTACGTGCTGGCCGACGCCAACGTCGACTTCGTCATGGCCGAAGACCAGGAGCAGGTCGACAAGGTCTTCGAGATCAAGGAAAACCTGCCCCGCATCGCCCACGTCATCTATGACGACGAACGCGGCATGCGCAACTACCACCAGCCCGAGCTGCTGTCCTTTGCCCGCGTGCAGGAACTGGGCCGCGCTTACGAGCGTGCGCATCCGGGTTACTTCGAGCAGGAGGTGGCGGCGGGTTCGCCCGATGACGTGGCCATCATCCTCTACACTTCCGGCACCACCGGCAAGCCCAAGGGTGTGTGCCACTCGCACCGCGCGATGATCACCACGGCCACCACGCTGGTGGAGTTCGATCACCTGGATGAGAACGACGACATCCTCTGCTATCTGCCGCTGGCCTGGGTCGGTGACTTCCTGTACTCCTTCGCCCAGCAGCACGTGGCCGGCTTCTGCCTCAATTGCCCGGAGTCGCCCAATACGGTGATGACGGACCTGCGCGAGATCGGCCCGACGTATTACTTTGCGCCACCGCGCGTGTACGAAAACATCCTCACGCAAGTGATGATCCGCATCGAAGACGCCGGCTGGGTCAAGCGCAAGATGTTCCATGGCTTCATGAAGGTGGCGCGCCGCGTCGGCATGCGCATCCTTGATGGCAAGCCGGGCGTGTCACTGGTGGACCGCCTGCAATACGCCATCGGCGACCTGCTGGTGTATGGACCGCTCAAGAACGTGCTGGGCATGTCGCGCCTGCGCGTGGCCTATACCGGCGGCGAGGCCATCGGGCCGGACCTGTTCGACTTCTATCGTTCGCTGGGCATCAACCTCAAGCAGCTCTATGGCATGACCGAGACCTGCGTGACGGTGTGCATGCAACCCTCGGGCGACGTCAAGCTCGATAGCGTGGGCCGCCCCATGAAGGGCGTGGAAGTGCGCATCGATGCCAATGGCGAGGTACTGGTGCGCTCTCCGGGCCTGATGAAGGAATATTTCAAGCGGCCCGATGCCACCGCCGAAGCCATCGACCAGGAAGGTTATTTCCACACGGGAGATGCAGGTTTCTTCGACAGCGACGGCCACCTGAAAATCATCGACCGCGCCAAGGATGTCGGCAAGATGGCCTGCGGCAGCATGTTCGCGCCCAAGTACATCGAGAACAAGCTGAAGTTCTTCCCCTTCATCAAGGAAGCGGTGACCTTCGGCAATGGCCGCGAACAATGCATGGCCTTCATCAACATCGACATGGATGCCGTGGGCAACTGGGCCGAGCGCCGCAATCTTCCCTACAGCGGCTATACCGACCTGGCCGCCAATCCGGCGGTCTACGACCTGGTGCGTGAATGCGTGGAAAAGGTCAATGCTGACCTGGTGGCCGATCCGCTGTTGGCCGATTCGCAGATCCATCGCTTCCTGATCCTGCACAAGGAACTCGATCCCGATGACGAGGAGCTGACCCGCACCCGCAAGGTCCGGCGCGGCTTCATCGCGGATAAGTATGCGGTCCTGATCGAGGCGCTCTATGCGGGCCATGCGTCGCAGTACATCGAGACCCAGGTCAAGTTCGAGGATGGCCGCCAGGGCATGATCTCGGCCGACCTCAGGATTGCCGACGCCAAGACCTTCAAGACGCTGCAAAGCGCCGCCTGAGCAGCACGCAGTCCCGTCCCGGCGGCCTCGATGCCTCCGGCTTGCAGCGTAGCCCGACCAGACCACTGCTGAATGAATCCGACCATGAAACGACACCTGTCTTCCGAAATCCTGCCCGCGGGACTGCCGCCCGTGACCAGCCCCGATGACGAAGCCCCGGCGGTGGCCGCCAATGGCCGCCGCATCGGCGAGGTCATCCTCGACCTGCAGAACATTTCGCTGTCCTTCGGCGGGGTGAAGGCGCTCACCGATATTTCCTTCGATGTGCGCGAGCATGAGATCCGCGCCATCATCGGCCCCAACGGCGCCGGCAAGAGCTCGATGATCAACGTCATCAACGGCGTCTACCATCCGCAGAAGGGCAGTATTCTCTATCGCGGCCAGCCGCGCCTGGGCATGCATCCCAGCAGCATCGCGCGCCAGGGCATTGCCCGGACCTTCCAGAACATCGCGCTCTTCAAGGGCATGACCGTGCTGGACAACATCATGACCGGCCGCAACACCAAGATGCGCTCGGGCCTGTTTTCCAATGCGCTGTGGTGGGGCGCGGCCCGCAACGAGGAAATCGAGCATCGGCGGAAAGTCGAAGAAGTGATCGATTTCCTTGAAATTCAGCACATCCGAAAAACCCCGGTGGGACGGCTGCCGTACGGCCTGCAAAAGCGCGTGGAACTGGCGCGCGCACTGGCGGCCGAGCCGCACATGCTGCTGCTGGACGAACCCATGGCCGGCATGAACGTGGAAGAAAAACAGGACATGTGCCGCTTCATCCTCGACGTCAACGACCAGTTCGGCACCACCATCGTGCTGATCGAACACGACATGGGTGTGGTCATGGATATCTCCGACCGCGTCGTGGTGCTGGACTACGGCAAGAAGATCGGCGACGGCACGCCCGATGAGGTGATGAGCAATCCGGAAGTCATCAAGGCCTATCTCGGCACTTCCCACTGAATGTGAAAACAATATAAATAATAAAAACAATATGGACATGGCAGGCAAGGAGACGACATGCAATTCTTCCTCGAAGTCACCCTGAGCGGTTTGCTCTCGGGGCTGATGTATTCCCTGGTGGCGCTGGGTTTCGTACTGATCTACAAGGCTTCCGGCGTCTTCAATTTCGCCCAGGGCGCGATGGTGTATTTCGCCGCGCTGGCGGTAGTGGGCCTGATGGAGAAGGGCATGCCGATGTGGGCGGCCATCATCGGCGCCTTCGTGGTGATGATCCTGGTGGGTCTGGCCACCGAGCGCTTCGTCTTGCGCAAGCTGGTCAACCAGCCGCCCATCACGCTCTTCATGGCCACCATCGGCCTGACCTTCTTCCTCGAAGGGCTGGGGCCCTTGCTGTTCGGCAGCGAAGTGCGGCCCATCGACCTGGGCATCGTCGATGAACCGATCCAGTCGGTGATGGACAGCATCGGCATCGGCATTTCCAAGTTCGACCTCTTCGCCTCCGGCATGGTGGTGGCGCTGGTTGCGGCACTGGCGCTGTTCTTCCAGAAGACCAAGGTCGGCCGCGCCCTGCGTGCGGTGGCCGATGATCACCAGGCGGCGCTGTCACTGGGCATTCCGCTGCAGCACATCTGGGCGGTGGTGTGGGGCGTGGCCGGCTTCGTGGCGCTGATTGCGGGCCTGCTGTGGGGTTCGCGCAATGGCGTGCAGTTCGCGCTGACCATGACGGCCCTGAAGGCACTGCCGGTGCTGATCCTCGGCGGCTTCACCTCGATTCCCGGGGCGATCGTGGGCGGGCTCATCATCGGCGCTTCCGAGAAACTGGCCGAGATCTATATCCCGCCGGTCATGCAGGATGCCTTCGGCGGCAACTTCGGTGGCATCGAAGGCTGGTTCCCCTACGTGTTCGCGCTGCTGTTCCTGCTGGTGCGACCGGAGGGACTGTTTGGCGAGCGCCATATCGACCGCGTATGACAATGTGCTGGTTCCAACTTTCACGATATGGCGTGGTTAATCGGGTTGGATAGTGCTTCGAATTGCCGTTCGACCTGAGTAGCAGCGCAGCTGCGTATCGAAGGCGCGCCGTCAGGAGCGCCTTCGATACGGCCCTGGCGGGCCTACTCAGTCCGAACGGTATGAGATGGATCAGGCAAGTGCAGGGACAGGAACAAGGAGAACGCAATGCTGTACCGTGAAGCAGGACAATTCAAGACAAGCTACATCGCCGACAGCCAGATCTTCCCGATCCGCCAGGATCGCATCATCTTCACGCTCTTCATGGTGTTCGCCTTCGTGGGCGTGCCGCTGTTGGGCAGTGAATACTGGTTCTCGGCCATCCTGGTGCCGTTCCTGGTGTTTGCGCTGGCCGCGCTCGGCCTGAACGTGCTGACCGGTTACGCCGGCCAGCTCTCGCTGGGGTCGGCGGCCTTCATGGCCGTGGGCGCCTATGCGGCCTACAACTTCCAGCTGCGGGTGGAGGGCATTCCCATCGTCGCCACGCTGCTGCTCTCGGGGGCCTGTGCGGCCATGGTGGGCGTGCTCTTCGGGCTGCCATCGCTGCGCATCAAGGGCTTCTACCTGGCCGTGGCCACGCTGGCGGCGCAGTTCTTCGTGGTGTGGGCGCTGACCAAGTTTCCCTGGTTCTCCAACAATTCTTCATCCGGCGTGATCAGCACGCCCAAGATCGATTTCTTCGGCATCGCCATCGATACTCCGGTGCGCAAATACCTCTTCGTGCTGGCCGTGGTGAGTGTGCTGGCGCTGGTGGCCAAGAACCTGGTGCGCTCCTCCACGGGACGCGCCTGGATGGCCGTGCGCGACATGGACGTGGCGGCCGAAGTGATCGGCATCCCGCTCATGCGCACCAAGCTGACCGCCTTTGCCGTGAGCTCCTTCTATTGCGGCGTGGCCGGTGCCCTGTATGCCTTCTGCTACCTGGG
Source organism: Herbaspirillum sp. WGmk3 (assembly GCF_023952535.1). Taxonomy (NCBI): domain Bacteria; kingdom Pseudomonadati; phylum Pseudomonadota; class Betaproteobacteria; order Burkholderiales; family Oxalobacteraceae; genus Herbaspirillum; species Herbaspirillum sp. WGmk3. The sequence continues at coordinate 263,525 of NZ_JAKYWT010000002.1, forward strand.
CTCGGTGGAGCCGGACGGGTTCTCGCTGGACCTGTCCTTCCGCATCCTGTTCATGATCATCATCGGCGGCGTGGGCAGCATCCTCGGTTCCTTCCTGGGCTCGGCCTTCATCCTGCTGCTGCCGATCTTCCTGGACAACGCATTGCCGCCGCTGGCGTCGCTGTTGCACCTGCCGTTCACCAACGCGACGGTCTCGCATATCCAGATGATGGTCTTCGGTGCCCTGATCATCTTCTTCCTGATCGCCGAGCCGCACGGGCTGGCGCGGCTGTGGCAGATCGCCAAGGAAAAACTGCGCTTGTGGCCGTTCCCGCACTGAGCGCCGCAAGGACCGGATTGAGGTAGGCGGAGACCGGAACACCGGTCTCCGATCAAAGTCGGCAACGACAACAACAAGGAGACGAGACCATGAAAACCATGAAGCATCTGCGGCAGTGGCTGCTGGCCACCGCCTGCGCCGCCAGCCTGCTGGCTCCGGCGGCGCCGGTCCTGGCGCAGGCCAGCGACCAGTTCATCGCCATCCCCAGCTACCGGGTCGGGCCGTATGGCACCAACGGCCAGTCGTATTACGGCGGCTATGTCGATTACCTCAACTACATCAACCTCAAGGAAGGCGGCGTCAACGGCGTCAAGCTGTCCTGGGAAGAGTGCGAGACCGAGTACAACAACGCCAAGGGCGTGGAGTGCTACGAGCGCATGAAGAACAAGAACCAGGTCACGCGCGGCACCGCCATCAACCCCATGGCCACCGGCATCTCCTATGCGCTCATCGACAAGACCGCCGAGGACAAGGTACCCCTGGTGATGATCGGCTACGGCCGTACCGATGCGGTGGATGGCTCGGTGTTCCCGTATGCCTTCCCGCTGGTGACCACCTACCAGATGCAGGTCTCGGCCATCGTGAAATACCTGGCCGGCAAGAACAATGGTTCGCTGGCGGGCAAGAAGATCGTGTTCCTGTATCACGACTCGGCCTATGGCAAGGAACCCATCGTGGCGCTGCAGGCGGAGTCCTCCATCGGCAAGTTCAAGCTGGTGGAAATCCCGGTGGCCCACCCCGGCAACGAGCAGGGCGCACAGTGGCTGCGCATCCGCCAGGAGAACCCGGACTACGTGATCTTCTGGGGCTGGGGCGTGATGAACCAGACCGCATTGAAGGCCGCGCAGAAGGTCGGCTATCCGCGTGACAAGATCGTCGGTTCCTGGTGGGCCGGTTCGGAAGAAGACACCATCCCCGCCGGTGACGCCGCCAAGGGCTACCTGTCGGCCACCTGGAACGTGGCCGGCAAGGATGTCCCCGTGATTGCCGACATCGACAAGGTGGTCTATGGCGCGGGCAAGGGCAACATGCAGGACAAGAACAAGCTCGGCTCCATCCTCTACAACCGTGGCGTCTCGGCGGCCATTGCCACCGTGGAAGCGGTGCGCACGGCGCAGGACAAATACGGCAAGGGCAAGGTCATGAGCGGCGAGCAGGTGCGCTGGGGCTTCGAAAACCTCAACATCACCGATGCCCGTCTGAAGGCCCTGGGGGCGACCGGCCTGCTGCCTGAAATCAAGACCTCGTGCGACAACCATGAGGGCTCGGGCAAGGTCAAGATCCAGCAATGGGATGGCACGAAGTGGGTGCTGGTGTCGGACTGGATCGAGGGCAACAAGAACCTGATCCACCCGCTCTTCAAGGCCTCGGCCGCGAAATACGCAAAAGAAAAAGGCATCACTCCTGCCTGCATGAAGTAGGCGCTTGCGCCGGCGGCTCTGCACGTCTCCCACGGCCGCCGGTGCTTTTTTGGGAATGCGAACGACCATGAATGCCACACCGATCCAGACCAGTGCCGCGCCTTCCGCCGCTACGGCAGCGGTGGCCAAGGCGCTGGCCATCAACAACATCGAAGTGATCTATGACCACGTGATCCTGGTCCTGAAGGGCGTCTCGCTGGACGTGCCGGAAGGCAAGATCGTGGCACTGCTCGGGGCCAACGGCGCCGGCAAGAGCACCACCCTGAAGGCCATCTCCAACCTGCTGCACGCCGAGCGTGGCGACGTCACCAAGGGCAGCATCGAATTCCGGGGCGAGCGCGTGGACCGCATGACGCCCAATGACCTGGTCAAGCGCGGGGTGATCCAGGTGATGGAAGGACGGCATTGCTTCGGTCACCTGACGGTGGAAGAGAACCTGCTGACCGGTGCCTACACGCGTGGCATCAGCAACGCCGAAGTGAAGCACGAACTGGAAAAGATTTACGATTATTTCCCGCGCCTGAAGGTGCGCCGCAAATCGCAGTCCGGCTATACCTCGGGCGGCGAGCAGCAGATGACGGCCATTGGCCGCGCCATGATGGCCAAGCCTTCCATGATCCTGCTGGATGAACCCTCGATGGGGCTGGCGCCGCAGATTGTCGAAGAGATCTTCGAGATCGTCAAGGATTTGAACAGCAAGGAGAAAGTCTCCTTCCTGCTGGCCGAGCAGAACACCATGGTGGCGCTGCGCTATGCCGACTTCGGCTACATCCTCGAAAACGGCCGCGTGGTGATGGAAGGTGCGGCCAGTGAACTGGCCGATAACGAAGATGTGAAGGAATTTTATCTGGGCGTCTCCGGTGGCGGCCGCAAGAATTTCCGCGACATGAAGTTCTATCGCCGCCGCAAGCGCTGGCTGGCGTAAGGGGAGGGCATCATGTCCGATCCGACACAGGTACTGGCCGAACTGGATGCGCTGGAGCGGCGCGATCCGCAGCAGCGCGAGCAAGCACTCATGCGCGCCTTGCCGCAACTGGTGGCGCGCGCGCAAAGTGCGCCGGGCTGGGCGCGCATCCTCGCTGGCGTGGACGCGGCGGCGATCACCTCGCGCGCGGCGCTGGCGCAATTGCCGGTCACGCGCAAGTCCGACCTCAAGGAACTGCAGACCCGCGAGAGTCCCTTCGGCGGACTGAACACGACCCCGGCGCGGCAGTTGCGGCGGCTCTTCGTGTCGCCCGGCCCGATCTTCGATCCCGAGGGGCAGGGGGCGGACTGGTGGCGTTTTGCCAGTCCCATGAAGGCGCTGGGATTGCAGGGCGGGCACATCCTGCAGAACTGCTTCGCCTATCACTTCACGCCGGCGGCCTTCATGGTCGAGGGCGCGGCGGCGCGGCTGGGCTGTGCGGTGATCCCGGCCGGCATCGGACAGACCGAGTTGCAGGTCAATGCGATGGTAGCGCTGAAGCCGGATGCCTATGTCGGCACCCCCTCGTTCCTGAAGATCATCATCGAGAAGGCGCGCGAGATGGGCGCCGATATCAGCAGCGTGCAGCGCGCCCTGGTCAGCGCCGAAGCGCTGCCGCCTTCGCTGCGCAGCTGGTTCCATGAACACGGCGTGCCGCAGGTGCTGCAGCTGTATGCCTCGGCCGACATCGGCAACATCGCCTACGAGACCATGAGCGAGGGCGCGGTGCATCCCGGCATGGTGCTGGATGAATCCCTGATCCTGGAAATCGTGCGGCCCGGCACCGGCGATCCGGTGGCCGAAGGCGAGGTCGGCGAGGTGGTGGTGACGTCCTTCAATCCCGACTATCCGCTCATCCGCTTCGGGACCGGGGATCTGTCGGCGGTGGTGCAGGGCATTTCTCCCTGCGGCCGCACCAATACCCGCATCAAGGGCTGGATGGGGCGCGCCGACCAGACCACCAAGGTGCGCGGCATGTTCGTCCATCCCTCGCAGGTGGCGGACGTACTGCGCCGCCATGGGGATGTCTTGCGGGCGCGGCTGGTGGTGTCGGGCGAGATGGCCAATGACATCATGACCCTGCATTGCGAAGTGGGTGACCCGGAAGATCCGGCCATTGATGTCAATGCACTGGCCGGCAGCCTGCGCGAGGTGACCAAGCTGCGGGGGGAGGTGTTGCTGGTTGCGCCGGGGAGTTTGCCCAACGATGGCAAGGTCATTGAGGACGCCCGCAAATACGAATAGGTGAAGGAGCTTGCAGGGGATCGAACATGCCGGGCGATTTGTGCTTGTGCAGGTGAAGCTTCGCGCATAAAATCGGTGGCGGAACATTAGTTCCAACGTCGCTCGGACGGTTCCGGGCGCTTACGTGAAAGACACCCATGACGCAATCCGCCGATTCGCGCGATCCCTCGCGCACGCCTGCAGTATCCTCTTCTCCTGCTACTTCCCCGGACGCCTTCCCGGTCAGCTTCCCGCGCATCGAACGCCTGCCGCCCTACGTCTTCAACATCACTGCCGAACTCAAGATGGCCGCGCGTCGCCGGGGCGAGGACATCATCGACATGTCGATGGGCAATCCCGATGGCCCCACGCCGCCGCACATCGTCGAGAAGCTGGTGGAAGTGGCGCAGCGGCCCGATACCCACGGTTATTCCTCCTCCAAGGGCATCCCGCGTCTGCGCCGGGCGATTGCGCACTGGTATCGCAGCCGCTACGAAGTCGACTTCGATCCCGACAGCGAAGCCATCGTCACCATCGGTTCCAAGGAAGGCCTGGCGCACCTGATGCTGGCCACCCTCGACAAGGGCGATACCGTGCTGGTGCCCAATCCCAGCTACCCCATCCACATCTATGGTGCGGTGATTGCCGGTGCCAACATTCGCTCGGTGCGCATGAGCCCGGGCGTGGATTTCTTCGATGAACTCGAACGCGCGGTGCGGGAGAGCTATCCCAAGCCCAAGATGATGATCCTGGGCTTTCCCTCCAATCCGACCGCGCAATGCGTGGAACTGGAATTCTTCGAGCGGGTGGTCAAGCTGGCGCGCGAACACCAGATCCTGGTGGTGCATGACCTGGCCTATGCCGACATCACCTTCGATGGCTGGAAAGCGCCGTCCATCATGCAGGTGCCGGGTGCGCGGGAGGTCGCGGTGGAATTCTTCACGCTCTCCAAGAGCTACAACATGGCCGGCTGGCGCATCGGCTTCATGGTCGGCAATGCGCGCCTGGTGGCGGCGCTGGCGCGCATCAAGAGCTATCACGACTATGGCAGCTTCACCCCGGTGCAGGTGGCAGCCATTGCGGCGCTGGAAGGCGACCAGTCCTGCGTGGAGGAGATCCGCGCCAATTACGAAAAACGCCGCAACGTGCTGGTCAAGGGCCTGCATGAGGCGGGCTGGATGGTCGATGTGCCCAAGGCCTCGATGTACATCTGGGCGCGCATCCCGGAACCGTATCGCCAGTTCGGTTCGCTCGAATTCTCGCGCATCCTGCTGGAACAGGCCAAGGTCTGCGTCTCGCCCGGCATCGGTTTTGGTGAATATGGCGACGAGTACGTGCGCTTTGCCCTGATCGAGAATGAATCGCGCATCCGCCAGGCCATCCGTGGCATCAAGACCATGTTCAAGAACGCCAAGGGCGGCTGAAGGCCGCGCGCCGGGCCGGTGTAAAGGCTGGAACTGCATCGGCCTGGCGTGTGTCATACAACTATCTTCACCCCCTGACTGTTCTATATGATGAAAAAAATAATATTTGCCAGCCTCATCGCGCTGGGCGCGTCGGCAGCGGTGCTGCCGGTTGCCCAAGCGCAAGTCTCCGTGAACATCAACATCGGCGCACCGCCGCCGCCGCGCGCTGAACCGCTGCCACCCCCGCGCCATGGCTATGTCTGGGCGCCCGGCTTCTGGGACTGGGATGGCTACCGCCACATCTGGCGCGAAGGCCACTGGGTGCGCGAGCGTCCCGGCTACGTCTATGCGCAGCCGGTCTGGCGCCAGGGACCGCGCGGCTGGGAACTGGATCGCGGTGGCTGGCGCGGTGGTCCGCCGCCGGGACGGGGTCCGCGTCATGATGATGGCGATGACGACCACCGTGGTCCGGGACGCGGGCGCGACTGCCCGCCGGGCCATGCGCGCAAGGGTGAGTGCTGAAGCTCGCCGGTTTTGATTTGAATTGAAGTGATGAAACGAAACGGCCGCAACGTGAAGACGTTGCGGCCGTTGTCGTTGGCGGGTTGCGCTGAGGCGGACGGGATCAGATCTTTTCCATCAGCGCCGAGACCGCAAAGGAAACGATGCCCGCCGTAATGCAGATGACCGCCAGGCGGTAGTGCGGAATCAGCTTGCCGATCCACGGCAGCAGGAAATACAGGACGATGGCGATCAGGATGCTGGTCAGGAGTCTTTTCATTGTCTTGGCGGGAGGGTTGAACGCTGGGGCCTATGATAGTGCGATTTGACCTGTGATGGCGCATCAGCCGGGCGACAGCCCCTTCATGCCGGGCCGTGTCGGTGCCGGGGCAGCCGGTACGGGCGGCTTGGCCGGAGCAGCGCCCGTCGGCGTGACCGTCGTCGCAGGCGCGGCGGCGGGCAGCGGCGTTGCTCCCGGTGGCAGGTTTTCATCGACCTGCTCGTTCTGGCGGCCACCGCCGTGGGCATTGAAGAAGTTGATGACGGTGCGCGAGGTATCGAGGTTCTGCGAAGACTTGCCGCCATTGACGATGGGCACTACGCCACCCGGCCAGGCGTGGCCGCCCCCCTTGACCTCGTAAAGCACCACGGCCTGCGGGTCGCTCTTGCTGGCATAGGTGTACTGGCGGATGGTGGTGCCATCGTTGGCGGTATCGGGAATGTCAGTGACCGTCGGGCGCGGGTTGGCACCATCGGCCTTGACGAAGGCTTCGATGCTGCGCGCCACCGAGATGCGCGGCAACTGCGAGACTTCCTGCTTGCCGATGCCGCCCAGGAAGGGAATGAAGGGATCATCGCTGCCATGGATGTGCAGCAGCGGCATGGGGGCTTTGACGGCCTCGGGCGGCACATCCAGCACCGCGCTGACCACCGCCACTGCCTTGAACAGTTCAGGCGCTTCGGCGGCCATGCGATAGGCCATCATGCCGCCATTGGACACGCCCACCAGGTAGATGCGCTGCGGATCGGCCAGCCCATCCTTGACCAGCTTGTCGATCAAGGCGCGCAGGAAGGCCACATCATCCACCTTGTGCATCTGCGCGTAACCGCAGCATCCGCCGGAATTCCAGGTACGGGCGTCGATGGCCAGCCCGGTGCCGTTGGGGTAAACGATCATGTAGCCCGCCGCCTCGGCAATCTCGGTCAGTCCGGTAGCGCGCGCCATCAGCGAGCCGCTGGAACCGCTGGCGTGCAGTGCGACGATCAGCGGCTGCGGTTCACCGGCGGCGTTGCGTTCGGAAAAATAGGCGCGTGACAGATTGCCGACGCGGATCGTCTTCAAGGATAGATCGATCGCCTGTGCCGGCAGGCTGGCCAGCAGCGGCTGTGCGCACAGTGCGCACAGCGCTGCCAGCAAGTGGCGGCGCAAGCGGCCGGCGCGATCAGAAGGGCGAGACGGAAAGCGGTTCGTCATGGCAGGCAGGATGCGGTCGCGGGAATGGACGCCATGTTAACGTGCAGGCCACGGTGGCGCAAAGCGATTTACACCCTGCGCTCCGGACCTGGCCATCAACGCAGATCCGGTCAGCCGCGCGCCGGGATGTTGAGACCGCGCACCACGGCCGGACGAGCCACGAAAGCTTCCAGCGCACGGGCCACATGGGGGAAGTCCTGGAAGCCGACCAGTTCGGCCGCTTCGTAGAAGCCGATCAGATTGCGGATCCACGGGAAGGTAGCGATATCGGCGATGGAATACGCATCGCCAGCCAGCCACTGGCTCTGGCTCAGGCGCTTGTCCATCACGCCCAGCAGGCGTTTGGATTCGTTGACGTAGCGGTCGCGCGGACGCTTGTCTTCGTATTCCTTGCCGGCAAAGCGGTGGAAGAAGCCGAGCTGGCCGAACATCGGACCGACGCCGCCCATCTGGAACATCACCCACTGGATCACCTGATAGCGCGCAGCGGGATCGGCCGGCAGGAACTGGCCGGTCTTCTCGGCCAGATAGAGCAGGATGGCGCCCGATTCGAACAGCGGCAGCGGCGCACCATTGGGACCGTTGGGGTCGATGATGGCGGGGATCTTGTTGTTCGGATTGAGCGACAGGAATTCCGGCGACAGCTGGTCATTGGTCTCGAAGCTGACCAGGTGAGCTTCGTAGGGCAGGCCGGTTTCTTCCAGCATGATCGAGACCTTCACGCCATTGGGCGTGGGCAGCGAATACAGCTGGATGCGGTCGGGATGTTGCGCCGGCCATTTTTGATTGATGGCGAAGGCGGACAAAGCGTGACTCATGAGATCGGACTCCTAGGCAACGGATATGTGGAGATCGCGGTCCTGAGCGAATTTTTCGAAGGCCTCGACCGTCACCGGCCGGCAGAAGTAGTAGCCCTGGTAGGCATGGCAGCCGGCATCGGCCAGGAAGGAGCGCTGGGCATCGGTTTCCACGCCCTCGGCGATCACCCCCAGTCCCAGGCTCTGGGCCAGGTTGACGATGGTCTTGGCTATCGAGGCGTCGTTGGGATCGATCAGGACATCGCGCACGAAAGACTGGTCGATTTTAAGCTGATTCAGCGGCAGCCGCTTGAGGTAGGACAGCGAGGAGTAACCGGTACCGAAGTCATCCAGCGAAAACTCCACGCCGTAAGCCTTCAAGGCAAACATCTTCTGGATGATGTCTTCGACGTTGTCCACCAGCAGGCTCTCGGTCAGCTCCAGTTTCAGGCGGCGCGGATTGGCACCGGTACGGTCGATGATGTCCAGTACGGTCTGCACGAAATCATGCTCGCGCAATTGCGGCGCGCTGACGTTCACGGCGATGCTGAGCTCGGCCATGCGCGGCCGCTTGGCCCAGGTGGCCAGTTGCGTGCAGGCGGTCTCCAGCACCCAGTTGCCCAGTGACAGGATCAGCCCGGTTTCTTCGGCCAGCGGAATGAAGTCGCCCGGTGGCACCATGCCGCGCTGCGGATGCTGCCAGCGCACCAGCACTTCGGCACCCGTGACGCGGCCGCCTTCGACCACCTGCGGCTGGTAATGCAGCAGCAGCTGGTTGCCCTCGATGGCCTTGCGCAGGCCGGCTTCCAGCGTGGCGCGTTCCAGCACGGCCGTCTGCATGGCGGGATCGAAGAAGCGCAGCGCATTGCGGCCGGTTTCCTTGGCCTTGTACATGGCCAGGTCGGCCTGCTTCATGAGCTCATCCACCGAGGCTGCACGGCCCAGGAAGACGGTGGCGCCGATGCTGGCGGTGGTGCGGTATTCCACCTCGTCGAGCTGGTAGGTTTGGCCCAGTGCCGCCAGGATTTTCTCGCCGATGGTGCGGGTCTGGGTCGCGGCTTCCTGCTGGGTGTCGTTGAGCCCCTCCAGCACCACCACGAATTCGTCACCACCCACGCGCGCCACCGTATCGTTTTCACGGACATTGGCCAGCAGGCGCTGCGCCACTTGTTTCAGCAGGGTGTCGCCCTTTTCGTGGCCGACCGTGTCGTTGAGCGTCTTGAAGTGATCCAGGTCGATGAACAGCAAGGCGCCGCATGTGCGCGTGCGCAGCGACAGCGCGATGGCCTGCTTGAGGCGGTCCAGCAGCAGGGTGCGGTTGGGCAGGCGGGTCAGGGCATCGAAGAAGGCCAGCTCACGAATGCGTTCCTCGGCCAGCTTGCGGTCGCTGATGTCGTGATGCGTGCTGACGTAGTGGGTGACCTGGTTGTCCTTGTTCTTGACGGCGGAGATGGTCAGCCATTCGGGGTAGACCTCGCCGTTCTTGCGGCGGTCCCAGATTTCGCCCTGCCACTTCCCGAAGCGCCGGACACTCTCGCGCATCTCCTGGAAGAAGGCCGGGCCGTGGCGGTCCGAGCGCAGCAGGTTGGGGTGCTTGCCGACGATTTCTTCGGCGGTATAGCCGGTGATCTCCGTGAAGGCCTTGTTCACGCGCAGGATCTTGCTGTTGGCGTCGGTGATGAGCATGCCCTCGCGCGAATCGAAGGCCACCGCCGAGATGCGCAGTTCGGCTTCAATCTGCTTGCGGTCGGTGATGTCGCGCGCGCTGGTACGGAAGCCCGTGAAGCTGCCCTGGGCATCGGCAATCGGGGCCGACGACAGCGAGAGCCAGAATACCGTGCCATCCTTGCGCACGCAGCGGAATTCCACGTCTTCGCGCTTCTGGCCATCCATGCAGCGCGCCAGTTCGGCGCGGATGCGGCGCTCGTCATCCGGATGGACGATGCTGCCGATGAAGTCCGGCATGGAGAGGCATTCCTCCACGGTATAGCCGGTGTAGTCGCGCACCGCGTGATTGATCCAGCGCGGACGGCCATCCAGGCCCCACCAGACTTCCCAGTTGACGGTGCAATCGGCGATGGCGCGGAACTGCTCTTCGCTGGCGCGCAGCTCGACGGTCATCTTCTGCGCCAGGCGTACCGCGCGCTTGCGGCTGGACATCATGAGCCAGGCCAGCAGCGCCAGCGTAACGCTCATGGCGATGCCGGTGACGGCGATGAGCTGCTCGGCATTGCGCCCGAACTGGGCGGTGAAGGCATCGGTGGTGCTCATGGAGAGTGTCCAGTTGTGGTTGGCCACCACCAGGTATTCATCGGCCTGCAGGCGCGGGCGATGCAGCGGGCCGCTGGCCAGCGGCGATTGGTAGAGCAGGGCTTGCGTTTCCTGGGTCACGCCGTCATAGAGAGTGAAGGCAATGGTGCGGCTGTTTTCGCCATACAGGCTGGCGATCACGTCGCTCATCCGAAAAACGGCATGTACCCAGCCGATCAGGCTGGCGCGGCGCTCGGCAATGGTGGACTGCGGTTTGCCGCGCTCGTACAGCGGCAGGTACATCATGAAGGCCGGTGCTGCCGGCCCTTCATTGCTCAGTTCAATCTTGCCGGAGATGGTCGCCATGCCGGAGTCGCGCGCCTTTTCCATGGCGGCGCGCCGCACCGGATCGGCCCACTGGTCATTGCCGAAGGCGATGCGGTTGCGGCCTACATAGGGCTCGCGCAGGATGGTCGGGGCATAGGCAGTACGGCTGCCGCTCGGACGGATCTTGTAATCGGCCACCCCCTGGCGCGCCATGCGAAGCAGATGGGCGTCGAGTTGCGCAGCCGGTACCCATTCCTCGATGGCGATGGCCTGGATGCCGGAGAAATTGGCGTCCAGATTGAGCGCGTCAACGTAATCGCGGAACTGGTTGCGGTCGATGTTGCCGGTGGCAGAAACCAGGCCCTGCACCCCATGCAGCATCTGTTCGTAGGACGCCATGCGCTGCTCGATGCGGCTGACCGTCTCGCGCAGCACCGAGGCGAACTGCGTGTGGACTTCCTTGGCGGCGGCTTCGCGCTCGTGGTCCCATGCGGTCCAGGTGACGCCCAATCCTGTAGCCAGGATGATGACGGGGAGCAGGATCTGGCGTATCCAGTTCACGGCTTGCTCTGGAATTCGACCATGGCTGCCGCCAGTTCAGGATTGAAGTACTTGCGGAAGATGCGCAGCACCGTGCCGTCTGCCAGCATGCCGTTGACCAGGGCGCGCCACTTGTCCAGCTCGGCCGGCGCAAGCGCCTTGCGTGACATGATCAGACCGTGCGGTACGGAAGGATCCTCGAAGCTGATGATGGTGGTGGCCTCGCGAATGCGTTTCTCTTCCACGACCGGGTAATCGAAGGGCTCCATGATCATGCCCTGGATGCGGTTCTGCAGCAGCGCTTCATAAAGCGGTTCCAGGCCACCGGCCAGGGTGACGCGATTGGCAGCCGTGAGCTGGTCCACCATGCGATTGGCATTGCTGCTGTAGCGGAAGCCGCGGATGACGCCGATCTGGAAACGATCATTGCGCGCGACGTCGGCCAACTGAGTGATGCCGGCATCCTTGCGCACCAGCAGGTAGTACTTGTTGCTGAAGTACCAGGCGAAGGCGGCGAACTTGTCGCGTTCCGGATTGGTAATGCCGGACAGGCTGAAATCGAGTGCCCCCGATTCGATCAGCTGCCAGATGCGCGCACGCGACATCAGACTGACATTGACCTTGCAGCCGCTGCGGCGGATCAGCTCGTCGGCGAAATCCTTGTCGATGCCGGTATCGGTAGCGGCCGAGTAGAGCAGGCCGTGATCGTGCAGCGCCAGCGTATAGGGACGCGAGCAATCGGGACCGGCAGCGTGGGAAGGGGAACAAGCCAGCAGGGCAGTGAAAAGTGTGGCCACATTCGCACAGGCACGCACTGCGCGATTGCGAAAGAGTCGACTGAAAATACTGCCCCCTATGTAGACGCCACCCTATGGACGAAGCAATACGAGCGTGGCGCGATCTTCGCGATCTCGCGCCCGACGCACTGCCGTGTCGTCCTTCCCTGAAATCACCGCATGAGAGCGGTGCCCTGTCCTGTAGTTTTGACTCTGCCGTCCGTGGAGACGGTGGTGTGATCACCAGCTCTGCTGACATGCTGGAGACGCCAGCAGAAACGGCACTGCACCAAATGCCGAGCGATGTTACCCGAGCAGATTCCATTGCGCAACAGAATGCATCCGCCGCTGCTGCGGCAGGCTGGATGCGGCCGCGCGCCATGTGCACGGGAGTGCAGAAAGGCATGGATGAGCTGACAGGAAAGCGGGGTGTCATGCACAAAAAAACCGGAGTTTCCGCCATGGAAACACCGGTCTGTCTGTGAGGATTTCGGGAGATCGGGAGATCACGATGTCTGATGTCGGGATGACAGGGACATCGCTTGAAGCGTTGTTCCGTTCAGATGAACATGCCGCCCGAGACCTCTACGCGCTGGGCGTTGATCCAGCCATTGTCCTCACGCAGCAGCGAAGCGATTGCCGCGCCGATGTCATCCGGCACGCCGACCCGGCCCAGCGCGGTCTGGCCGGCGATGAAAGCGTTCAGTTCGGCATTGTCACGTACGCGGCCACCGCCGAAATCGGTCTCGATGGCGCCCGGTGCCACGGTGTTGACGGCGATGCCACGCGCGCCGAATTCCTTGGCCATGTAGCGCGTCATCACTTCCACGCCGCCCTTCATGGCGGCATAGGCCGCATAGCCCGGCAGGGTGAAGCGGGCCAGCCCGCTGGAAATGTTGATGATGCGGCCACCATCGGCCAGCAGCGGCAGCAGCGCCTGGGTCAGGAAGAACGGCCCCTTGAGATGCACCTTGTAGAGCGCATCGAAGTCCGCTTCGCTGGTCTCGGCGATCGGGCCATAGATGCCCATGCCGCCGTTGTTGACCAGATAGTTGAATTGGCGGACCTGCCACACCCGGTACAGTGCATCGGACACTTGTTGTGCGAAGGCCGGCACACTTGCGCTGTCGGCCAAGTCCAGTTGCAGGGCCACCGCCGGTACACCCAGGGCTTCGATTTCTGACACCGCGGCATCGGCAGCAGTACGGTTGCCGACATACGTCAGGAGAATACCCACGCCTTCGCGGGCCAGGTGCAGGGCGGCGTTCTTGCCCAGGCCGCGGCTGCCGCCGGTGATCAGGGCGATGCGGGAAATAGTGTTGCTGGAAGCGGTTGCTGCGTTCATGTGAGGCTCCTGAAGTCGTTGAGGAAAGCAATGCAGGGGATGCTGCAAGACCACGGAGCCCAGTATATTGAGAAGAAATTTCAGAATAAATTTCGGATTTACTATTAGACTTTTCACAATTGAATAATAATCAGACGGGCACATGAACCAGTTGGACACCCTCAAGATCTTCCAGCGCGTGGCCGAACTGGCCAGTTTCAGCGGTGCGGCGCGCCAGCTCGGCCTGCCCAATGCCAGCGTCTCGCTGGCGGTGCAGCAGCTGGAACAGATGCTGGGCACGCGCCTGCTCCAGCGCACCACGCGGCGCGTGCAGCTGACCGCCGATGGCGAAGCCTTCTACCGGCGCAGCCAGGAGTTGCTGGATGAATTCGAATCCCTGCGCGGCATGTTCCGCGCGGGCGGGCAGCCCTTGAGCGGCAAGCTGCGGGTCGACATGTCCAGTGCCATGGCGCGTGAAGTGGTGCTGCCGGCCTTGCCGACTTTTTTGGCGCAGCATCCGCAACTGGAGATCGAGCTGTCAGCCAGCGACCGTCGTGTCGATCTGGTGGCTGAAGGATTTGATTGCGTGCTGCGTACCGGCACGCTGGACGATTCCTCGCTGGTGGCGCGGCCCATCGGCCATCTGGTGCAGATCAACTGCGCCAGCGCGGCCTACCTGAAACGGCACGGCACACCGCGCACCCTGGAGGATCTGGCCCATCACCAACTGGTGCACTACCGCCAGGTGCTGGGCGGACGTTCACCGGGATGGGAGTGGTTCGACGGCACCCAGACCCGTACGCTGCCCATGGCCGGCAGCGTCACGGTCAACAGTACGGAGACCTATTACGCCGCTTGCCAGGCCGGCCTGGGCCTCATCCAGCTGCCGCTGGTGGGCGCGCAGAAACGCAAGATGCTCGACGGCGGCAAGCTGGTGGAAGTGTTGCCGCAATATCGTCCGGCGCCCATGCCGATCAACCTGCTTTACGCCAGCCGGCGCCATGTACCGGCACGGCTGGCGGAGTTCATGGACTGGCTGCATGCGCTGATCTTTCCGCTCACGCAGGAGGGCGGCCTCACACGCTGAGCTGCCCGCTCAGGCCAGCATGGTCTGTCCGGCCGGATCGATGGTGACCGTGCCGCGTCCGATCTCGATGACGCGTCCGCCGACCTGGATTGCCCCATCCGCATTGACGGTCAGGCGCAGCCGCGAGGGTCGATCGACCGCCGCGCCCTGGTCGATGGCGTAGTGGGCGGGCAGGGTGGCACCGGTGGCAATGAGCCAGCCGCCCAGATTGGCGCAGGCCGAGCCGGTGCCCGGATCTTCGGCCACTCCGCCGCCTTGCTTGGTGAAGAAATAGCGGGCCAGCACCTGGCCTGGTGCGTCTTCATCGAAGGCGAACACATAGGCCGTCTTGCGTCCCAGACTGCTCGCCGGCCAGCGCTCCAGCAGCCCGCTGTCGGGCCGGGCACGGCGCACCGCTGCGGGCGAACGCAGGGGGATCAGGAACTGGTCGGCCCCGGTATCGACCCAGATCGGATCGGCTGCCAGGTCGCTTTCCTCCAGCGCCAGCAGGGCGGCCACTTCGGCACGCGAAAGCGGCGATGGAGCGGTGCGCGGACCGCCGGGGCAGGGGGCGGTGAAGGCCCAGACATCCCCTTGGGCATGCACCGGAACCACGCCGGCCTTGAACTCCAGGCGCAGCGCGTCACCCGTTCCCAGCAGATCACGCACCACCTGCGCCGTGCCCAGCGTGGGATGGCCCGCGAAGGGCATCTCGTAGCCGGTGGTGAAGATGCGCACCCGCGCATCGGCCACCGCCGAGGGCAGGATGAAGGTGGTTTCCGAGAGATTGAATTGCAGGGCCAGCGCCAGCATGGTGGCCTCATCCAGGCCGCGTGCATCCTCGAACACGCACAGGGGATTGCCACCGAAGGTGGATTCGGCGAAGACGTTGAGCAGGCGGTAAGCGTAGGTGGCAGGCATGGAGGTCTCGCAGCAGGTTCATAAAACTTCCGCATCGGCAGAAGCAGGAAGGCCGATTGTAGCCACGGCCTTCACTGCGAGACAGGTACAGTTCAGTCTCCCACGCCAATACAGTCACGGCCCAACTGTTTGGCGCGATACAAGCGGCGGTCGGCCTGTTCCAGGAAGGCGATGCGCTGGTCCATCGGCGAAGGCACGATGGTGGTCACGCCCTGGCTGATGGTGACGTGGGTCGAGATCTGCGACTTGGCGTGCGGGATGGCGGCCTCGTTGATGATCGCGCGGCAGCGCTGGGCCACTTGCAGGGCGGCCTTCTCGTCGCAATCCGGCAGGATCAGCACGAATTCCTCGCCGCCATAGCGGGCAAAGAAATCGCGGCTGCGGGTCGCGCTCTGGCTCAGCAGCTGGGCTACTTGCCTGAGGCACTCGTCCCCCCGGATGTGGCCGTAATGGTCGTTGTACTGCTTGAAGTAATCGATGTCGAGCATGATCATCGACAGCGGCGCACGCGTGTTGACCGCATTGGCCCATTCCACTTCCAGCGCCGAATCGAACATGCGGCGATTGGCCACGTTGGTCAGGCCGTCGCGATAGGACAGCGCCTCCAGTTCCTTTTGCAGCTCGACCAGGCGCGCTTCGGTCTTCTTGCGTTCGGTGATGTCGAACATGAAGCCGATCAGCGCATTGGGGCTGCCATCGGGATTGCGCACCACGTGCACCACATCGCGGATCCAGATGTGCTCGCCATCGCGGGTCAGGGCGCGGTAGTCGGCTTCGTGATCGGCACCGGCCTTGGATTGCGAGATGCAGAAGTTGACCACGGCCTCGCGGTCTTCCGCATGGATGCGCATGGCCCAGTCGTCGGCCGTCTTCCAGCTCTCCGGGGTCCAGCCCAGCAGCTGTTCGATCTGCGGGCCGATGTAGGTGAATTGCATGGTGCTCCAGTCGATCTTCCAGGGAATCGCCTTGGTTGATTCCAGCAGGGTTTTGTAGACGGCGCTGTCGGGTTCCATCTGTTCTTGGATCGAGTTGCTCATGATTCCTGGTCGCGAGGTGGTGGTAACGGAGTTGTTGTCGGGAAATGCTGCCACAAGGCAGCACAAAAATTTTGCCGGCAAGCATAACGCGTCTTGCTGTCAGGACGATGAAAAAATGCGCTCAAGCGTGCAGCTGTCCACTCAAGTTTCTGCAGGGCAATCGCCGGAAGTCGACGCGCGCCATGTGTGCAGGGCTATCGTTTTTCCTTATACCCCTATCCTCATTCGGTATTTCCGCCTTCCCCGCTCCTGCGGATAGACTTCAGTCACAGCAGTTTTCGAAACGGAGATTGTTGTGTGGACCGCTACCACGGTCGATGTGTCTGGCAGTGATGTGCCGTACCCGGTGCAGTAATGGCAGACGCTATCTGAAACAAAAATTTTGGAGACAAGCAATGCAATTCCGTTCGGCAGCTGAGCCTGCCGCAGCGGCGACGCCAACCGTAGAAGGCGTTCGCGACTGCGCACAGGCTGTGACCCCAGTGAGCGCTCACTCGCCGGTCCTCGACCAGACACCCGGCACCCCCGCGACAGACGGCTTGCATACCGTCACCGCACACTTGACTGACCGGACAGGTAACCGTACCGGTACAGTTTCAGACACTTCCGGACTGGCCCCTGTCAGTCTGGACGACAAATACACCGCCACCGAAGGCGCAATCTATCTCTCGGGCATCCAGGCGCTGGTGCGCCTGCCGATGCTGCAGCAGATCCGCGACCGCGCGGCGGGCCTGAATACGGCCGGTTTCATTTCGGGCTATCGCGGCTCGCCCCTGGGCGGTCTCGACGAAGCCCTCTGGCATGCCCAGCCGCACCTGGCCGCGCACCGCGTGAAGTTCCAGCCGGGCGTGAACGAAGACATGGCCGCCACCGCCGTCTGGGGCACGCAGCAGATCAGGCTGATCGGTCCTTCCGACTATGACGGCGTCTATGCCATGTGGTACGGCAAGGGGCCCGGCGTGGACCGCTGCGGCGATGTGCTCAAGCACATGAACCACGCCGGCACCTCCGCCCAGGGCGGCGTGCTGCTGGTGGCCGGGGATGACCACGGCGCCTATTCCTCGACCCTGCCGCACCAGTCGGACCACATCTTCTCGGCATCAATGATCCCGATGCTCTATCCCTGCAACGTGCAGGAATATCTGGACCTGGGCCTGCATGGCTGGGCCATGTCGCGTTATTCCGGCTGCGTAGTGGGTTTCAAGGCGCTGGCCGACACGGTGGAATCGAGCGCTTCGGTGGATGCCGATCCTTTCCGCGTCGACATCCGTCTGCCGACCGATTTCGTCATGCCTGCGGGCGGACTCAATGCACGGCTGTCGACCGATACCCTGGGCGTGCAGGCGCGCAAGCAGGAAGCGCTGATGCAGGATTACAAGATCTACGCCGCGCTGGCCTACGCCCGCGCCAATCGGCTCAACCGCGTGATGATCGACAGCCCCCGTGCGCGGCTGGGCATCATCGCCTCGGGCAAGTCCTATCTCGATGTGCTGGAAGCTTTATCGGAACTGGGCATTGATGAAGCCTTCGCAGCCGAGATCGGATTGCGGCTGTTCAAGGTTTCCATGCCCTGGCCGCTGGAGCCGGATGGCGTGCGCGAATTCGCGCAGGGCCTCGATGAAATCCTGGTGGTGGAAGAAAAGCGCCAGATGGTCGAATACCAGTTGAAGGAACAACTCTACAACTGGCGCGACGATGTCCGTCCGCGCGTGATCGGCAAGTTCGACGAGAAGGGCGAATGGGTGGCCCCCCGCGGCGAATGGCTGCTGACTTCCAAGGCCGATTTCTCGGTAGCACAGATCGCCCGCGTGATCGCCGCACGCATTGCGCGCTTCCATACCAGTGACCTGATCAAGGCGCGCCTGGCCTTCCTCGATGCCAAGGATGCTGTGCTGACCAAGGCCGTCAACACGCCGCCGCGCCCGGCTTACTATTGCTCGGGCTGTCCGCACAACACCTCCACGCGCGTCCCCGAGGGCAGCTTCGCGCTGGCCGGGATCGGCTGTCACGTCATGGCCACCGCCATCTATCCGGAATTCAACAAGCTGACCACCCACATGGGCGGCGAGGGTGCGCCCTGGATCGGGCAAGCGCCCTTCTCCAAAGTGCCGCACGTATTTGCCAACCTGGGCGATGGCACCTATTTCCATTCGGGTTATCTCGCCATTCGCGCCGCCGTGGCCGCGCGGGTCAACATGACCTACAAGATCCTGTACAACGATGCCGTGGCCATGACCGGAGGACAGCCGGTGGACGGGACAGTCTCGGTGCCGATGATCGCGCAGCAGATGGCCGCTGAAGGCGTGCAGCGCATCGCGCTGGTGTCGGAGGACATCAGCCGTTACACCGGCCGCAACGGTTTGCCGGCGGCGGTGAGCCTGCATGACCGCAAGGAGATGGATGCCGTGCAGCGCGAGCTGCGCGAGATTCCGGGGGTGAGCGTCATCATCTACGACCAGACCTGCGCCGCCGAAAAGCGCCGCCGCCGCAAGAAGGGAGAATTCCCTGACCCCAACGAACGGCTCTTCATCAATGCGGCCGTGTGCGAGGGTTGCGGCGATTGCGGCGTGCAGTCCAACTGCACTTCGATCCTGCCGCTGGAGACGGAGCTGGGCCGCAAGCGCGTCATCGACCAGTCTTCCTGCAACAAGGATTACTCCTGCGCGAAGGGCTTCTGCCCCAGCTTCGTTACCGTGACCGGCGGACAGTTGAAGAAGTCGCGTACCGGCGTCCACAAGAAGGGCGCGACTGACGATTTCGGCGCGCTGCCCGAACCGGCGATCCCGTCTTGCGAAACGCCGTTCAACATCCTCATCAACGGCATCGGCGGCACCGGGGTCATCACCATCGGCGCACTCATGGGCATGGCCGCGCATCTGGAAGGCAAGGGCGCGTCGGTGCTGGACATGACCGGCATGTCGCAGAAGAACGGTTCCGTGACCTCGCACGTGCGCATCGCTGCACGGCGCGACACCATCCGCGCGCAGCGCATCGCCACCGGGGAAGCTGACCTGGTGCTGGGTTGCGACATGCTCACGGCGGGCGCTTTCGATGCCATTTCCAAGATGCGCCCCGGCCGCACGCGGGCGGTGGTCAACCTGCACCAGCAGCCGCCGGGCCAGTTCGCCAAAAATCCTGACTGGCAATTTCCGTTCGAGGAGGTCAAGGCGCTGATCCTGGAATCGGTCGACCAGCAGGCCGACTTCATCGATGCCACACGCCTGGCCACGGCCCTGATGGGCGACGCCATCGCCACCAATCTCTTCATGCTGGGCTATGCCTGGCAGCGCGGTGAACTGCCCTTGAGCGAGGCCGCGCTGCTGCGTGCGATTGAACTCAATGGCGTGGCGGTCGAGGCCAACCAGACCGCCTTCCGCTGGGGCCGCCGTGCCGCAGTCGACCTGCGCCGCGTGGAGCAGATTGCGGTGCCGGCCCAGCCGGTGGTGGTGCATCTGCCGCAGTCACTGGACCAACTGATCAAGCGCCGGGTGGCCTTGCTGACCGAGTATCAGGATGCCTCCTACGCCGCCCAATTCGCCGAAGTGGTTGCGGCCGTGCGTGCCGCCGAAGCGCCGCTGGGGA
The DNA here is from genome assembly GCF_023952535.1 of Herbaspirillum sp. WGmk3. Classification (NCBI taxonomy): domain Bacteria; kingdom Pseudomonadati; phylum Pseudomonadota; class Betaproteobacteria; order Burkholderiales; family Oxalobacteraceae; genus Herbaspirillum; species Herbaspirillum sp. WGmk3. The sequence goes on from NZ_JAKYWT010000002.1 coordinate 283,454, forward strand.
GCGACAAGCTGACCCTGGCCGTCGCCCGCAGCCTCTCGCGCCTGATGGCTTACAAGGATGAATACGAGGTGGCGCGGCTCTACACCAACGGCCAGTTCCAGAAGGACCTGGCGCAGCAGTTCGAGGGCGATTTCACCCTCAGCTTCAACCTGGCACCGCCGATCTTTGCGCGCAAGGATGGACAGGGGCGATTGGTGAAGGCGCGCTATGGCAGCTGGATGATGACGGCCTTCAAGCTGCTGGCGCGCTGCAAGGGGCTGCGCGGCGGTGTCTTCGATCTCTTCGGGCGTACCGCAGAACGGCGCATGGAGCGTGCGCTCATCGTGCAATATCGCCAGATGGTGCTGCAGTTGCTGCCCGCGTTGACGGCTGACAATCTGGCCGAGGCCATCGCCCTGGCGCAGTTGCCGGAACAGGTGCGCGGCTTCGGTCATGTCAAGGAGCAGGCGGTACAGGCCATGCAGGGGCGGCAGGCGGAATTGCTGGCAGCGTTTGCGCAGGCAGGCAAGAAGCCTGCCGCCCCGAGTGCAACGCCGGCCGCAGCCTGACCGGCCCTCACAGCTTCGGCATCGAGATCGGCCAATGTCGCGCCGGTGACAACTGCCCGGCGCGAATTCCATTAAGCTTGGGCACAAAGCGGGAAGCCTAGCGCCCAACCCGCATTGCCTGGCAAGAACAACGAACAGGAGACAAGCATGGATTTTGAACTCAACGAAGACCAACTGGCCTTCCAGCAAAGCGCGCGCGATTTCGCTGCGCGCGCCATGGCCCCCTTCGCCGCCAAGTGGGACGAGGAGGCGCACTTCCCGCTGGACGTGATCGCCAAGGCCGGCGAACTGGGCTTCTGCGGCCTCTACACCCCGGAAGAGGTGGGCGGCCTGGGCCTCTCGCGCCTGGATGCCACGGTGGTCTTCGAGGAGCTGGCGCGCGCCTGTACCTCGACGGCGGCCTATCTCACCATCCACAACATGGTCAGCTGGATGGTGGCCACCTGGGGCCATGCCGAACTGAAGGAAGAATGGTGCGAGCAACTGGCCGCCGGCCAGAAGATCGGCTCCTACTGCCTCACCGAGCCGGGCTCGGGATCGGATGCTGCATCGCTCAAGACCACGGTGCGCCGGGTCGATGACTTTTACCTCATCAATGGTTCCAAGGCCTTCATCTCGGGCGCGGGCAGCACCGACCTGCTGGTGGTGATGGCGCGCACCGGCGGCCCCGGCGCGCGCGGCGTCTCGGCCATCGCGGTGCCGGGCGATACCCCCGGCATCAGCTACGGCAAGAAGGAAAGCAAGATGGGCTGGAACAGCCAGCCCACGCGCACCATCAGCTTCGACAACGTCAAGGTGCCGGTGGGCAACCTGCTGGGCGAGGAGGGCGCGGGCTTCGTCTTCGCCATGAAGGGGCTCGATGGCGGGCGCATCAACATCGCCACTTGCTCGGTCGGTGCGGCGCAGGCGGCGCTGGATGCGGCGCACGCCTACATGAAGGAACGCAAGCAGTTTGGCCGTCCGATTGCCGACTTCCAGGCGCTGCAATTCAAGTTGGCCGACATGCAGACCGAACTGGTGGCCGCGCGCCAGATGGTGCGGCTGGCGGCGGCCAAGCTGGATGCCGGCTCGCCCGAAGCCACCACCTATTGCGCCATGGCCAAGCGGCTGGCGACCGATCTGGGTTTCCGCGTCTGCAATGAGGCGCTGCAATTGCATGGCGGCTATGGCTACATCCGCGAATATCCGCTGGAACGCTATTTCCGCGACGTGCGGGTGCACCAGATTCTGGAAGGCACCAATGAAATCATGCGCGTCATCATCTCGCGCAACCTGCTCGGCCGCGACACGCTGGACGACATCCGCTGACCCCTCACAAGGAAACGCATGAGCACCTACACCAACCTGAAGCTGGAAAAATGCGGCCACACCGCCGTGCTGACCCTGTCTAATCCCCCCGCCAACACTTGGACCCGTGAAGCCCTGGCCGACCTCACGCGCCTGGTCAAGGACCTCAACGCCGACCGTGAGATCTACACCCTGGTGGTGACCGGCGAGGGCGAGAAATTCTTTTCCGCCGGGGCCGACCTCAAGCTCTTCGCCGATGGCGACAAGGCCATGGCGCGCGAGATGGCGCGCCGCTTCGGGGAAGCCTTCGAGACCTTGTCGGGCTTCCGGGGCGTCTCGATTGCGGCCATCAATGGCTACGCCATGGGCGGTGGCCTGGAGTGCGCCTTGGCCTGCGACATCCGCATCGCCGAAGAACAGGCCCAGATGGCATTGCCGGAAGCCGCCGTGGGCTTGCTGCCCTGCGCGGGCGGCACGCAGAACCTGCCGTGGCTGGTCGGCGAAGGCTGGGCCAAGCGCATGATCCTGTGCGGCGAACGCGTCAATGCCGAGACCGCGCTGCGTATCGGCCTGGTGGAGGAAGTGGTCCCCAAGGGCCAAGCGCGCGAACGTGCGCTGGCGCTGGCCTTGCAGGCCGAAAAGCAGAGCCCGTCTTCTGTTGCGGCCAGCAAGCAGCTGATCCAGGGGGCGCGCCACAATCCGCTGGGCACCATTCTGCAGACCGAACGCGAACTTTTCGTCGATCTCTTCGATACCCAGGACCAGAAGGAGGGCGTCAACGCCTTCCTCGAAAAGCGCGCGCCGAGCTGGAAAAACGCCTGAACGTTTCGGCACAGGGCCTGACGTTTTCTGCACCATGAACTGTTTTTGACGCGGCAAATGCGGCGTTGAAGCGGGCGTGGTGCGATGGCCTTGGGCTAGACTGGCAGCCTTGATCCACGTGATCCACGTGATCCATTTGATCCATCCGATCCCGTCGAGGCTTTCCATGTCATCACGTATTGCCGCGTTTCTGTTCTCCCTGCTGACGTTGTCCTGCCTGCCCGTTGCGGCGGGGGCTTCCGAACTGTCGGACAAATTGTCCCAGCCCGATCATGTCCTGATCATGCGCCACGCGCGTGCGCCGGGCATTGGCGATCCTGCAGGATTCACGCTCAATGACTGTGCCACGCAACGCAATCTCAACGATGACGGCCGCGAACAGGCGCGCAAGATCGGCAACTGGCTGCGTCAGCAAGGCGTAAGCCGCGCCATCGTCGCCAGCAGCCCCTGGTGCCGCACCAAGGAGACCGCCAGCTTGCTGGGTTTCGGTACGCCCGAGGTGCAGGATGGCCTGGCCTCCTTCTTCAACGATGCGGCCCAGGGCGAGACCGCCAACCAGCGACTGGAGCAGTACCTGCGCACGGCTTTGCCGGGCAAGGGCAGCCGGGCGCTGATCCTGGTCACGCATGACGTGAACATCGGCCGCTGGACCGGAGAAAGTGTGGCCTCGGGAGAAATGGTGCTGGTGCGGGTCGATGCCAGCGGCAAGCCCGTATCGCACAAGGTCTACGCGCGGCCCGACTGATCCGCCGGTCTTCGCGAAGCACAACGGACGCCGCAGCGCTGCATGCCCTGCGGCGTTTTGTGTTAACGTGACCGGCTTCGTCGTCACGTCCGCCTGCGCCCATGTCCATCGTCTACCGTACCGACCTTCGCCTGACCGCCGATCAGTTCATCGACATTCTTTCCCGTACTTCGCTGGGCCCGCGCCGTCCGCTCGAGGACCGCGAATGCATGGAGGCCATGGTCACCCATGCCAGCCTGACCGCGACCGCCTGGGATGGCGAATTGCTGGTCGGTGTGGCGCGCTGCGTCACCGATTTCGTCTACGCCTGCTATATGTCGGAGCTGGCCGTCGATGAGCAGTACCAGCGCCGGGGCATCGGCAAGGAATTGATCCGCGCCGCCCGCAGCCGCCTCGGTCCGCGCTGCCGCCTGCGGTTGCTGGCCGCCCCCGATGCCACCGACTACTACAGCCATATCGGTTTCGCCCACAGCCCCCGCTGCTGGGAGCTGACGCCCGGAAATGAACTTAAATAACGTTTTAAATCATTTATAAAGAATTGCCATGATCGAGATTCAAGTCTATCGCCCGGAACACGCACAGGGCGTGGTCGAGGTCATCCTGCCCATCCAGCAGGAAGAGTTCGGTATTCCCATCACGCTGGAAGGGCAGCCCGACCTGAAGGATATTGCCGGTTTCTACCAGAAGGGCCCCGGCAATTTCTGGGTGGCGGTTGATGGCGGCAAGGTGGTCGGCACCATTTCCCTGCTCGATATCGGCAACGCCCAGGTCGCGCTGCGCAAGATGTTCGTGGCGGCCAGCCATCGCGGCAAGGAGCACGGCACCGCCGCGCGCCTGCTGGAAGGGGCCATCGCCTGGGCGCGTGCGCAGGGCGTGCGCCAGATCTTCCTGGGTACCACGGACAAGTTCCTGGCGGCGCATCGCTTCTACGAGAAAAACGGTTTCCGGCTCATCGAGAAGAGCACGCTGCCGCCCGCTTTCCCGGTGATGGTGGTCGATACCCGCTTCTACGCGCTGGATTGCTGAAGCGCTTGCGGCGTCACAGCCGACGCTGGCTGTCGACCCCGAAATAGAACCATTCATTGCCCGGCAAGGCGCGCGGATTGGGGAAGACGATGTAGCCGTCGCCCGGTGCCAGTACCGCCTGGCCGTCGTGCCGATGGCCGATCACCTGGCCCTGCTGCACGCGGTCGAAGCTGGACCATTCACCGGTGAAGCGGTCCTCGGCATGTTCCATGTCGATCACGTCGACCAGGCGGATCAGCTGGATCTCCGCCACCGGCGGGTGCGGGGGCGCATCGATCATGCCGTGCAGTGCCAGCGTCTGAAGGATGGCGCGATAGGCGACTTCCGGCGCTTGCGGATCATCATGCTGGCCGCATTCAAGGGTCACGCCGTATAAGCCCTTGCTGCGCGCGTATTCGGTGGTGCCCACGCCATACTGGCGGTCCAGCAGGTCGGGCGAGACCGCATGGCCTTGCTGGCGGCGGCGTTCGACCCCGCGCACATAGGCCCCCATCCATCCTTCCACCACGCGCTGGCAGCCCAGGTGCGCGACCATGCGCGCTTCAGCGGCGGCATGCGCGAAGGGTTCGACCTCGCCGTCATTGTCTTCCGGGCCGAGCATGGCGAAGGGCATGCCGCCGGTATGGAAGGAATGCAGGTCGAGCAGGATCTCGTGTTCATCAATCCACGGACACAGCACGTTGCAGAGCTGGTCCTCGAAGTTGGCGGGGGCCGGATGCGGGCGCAGGTTGCGGTTCAAATTGCGGTCACCCTGGCGTTGATGTTTTTCATAGGCCAGCGGATTGGTCACCGGCACCAGCGTCAGCAGGCCGCGCTGCAGGCGCAGTTGCCCGCTGTCGAGTTCACGCCGCAGACGGGTGATGGCCTGGGTGCCGCAGGTTTCATTGCCGTGCACGGCACCGAGGATCAGCAGGCGCGGGCCGGGCGTGAAGGCCGCATATTGCAGCCTGCGCAGGGAAGAAGGAAGGGAATCGGACGTCATCGGGTGGCATGCACAGGAAGCAGAAAAGGCAACGATACCCCGGTTCGGGCGGCGCTGCCAGTCGCCGCCGCCGGGATCAGCGCAGCAGCTCCTGCCAGCCGGGTGTCACGGCAGTCGCCACGGCGTCGTGCGCATGCAGGCTTTCGAAGTGCGACACGCGGACGGAGCAGGCAGCAAAGCGCGCTTCCAGTGCTTGCCGCAGTCGGCGCGCAGCATCTTCCACATACATCAGGTTGGCCCCATTGGCCAGCGCAAAGGCCTGCTCATCCGCGCGCCGCACGGCTGTCTGCACGGCCGTGCCCAGTGCGGCTTCGGCGGTATCGATCAATTCCAGCAGCGGAAACTGTGCGGCATCGCCGCTGACTGCGATATTCAGTTCGGCTTCACTACGCTGGCTGTGCGGCGTGGCCAGACTGGCGTGGCGCGCGAGCCAGCCCAGCGCGGCATCGCGGCCGATGGCCTGCTGCTGCGCGAAGTCGGCGGCAAAGACTTCCTGCAAAGCCTGACGCGAGAGTGCCGCCGAGCAGGGGCAGGTGGAGGAATAGGCGATGCGCACCTGCAAGCGGAGCGCCAGCGTGGTATCGCGCAATTGCGCCGTCAGCGTGACCGGATAGCTCTTCCATCCAGCCAGCTCCGGCGTGACCAGCGCGGCCCGCTGCTGCAGCAAGGCGAAGTCCAGCCGCAGCAAGGCGGCGCGCGACTGGCAATCGGCGTGGCTCTCGCGCATCTGGCGCAGCAGTTCATGCACAGCGGCCGGCGTCAGGCGCGATCGAGCGGCGAAGGCGTCCAGCAGCAGGTACAAGCGCGACATGTGGATGCCCTTGGCCTGCGGATCGGGCAGGTCCACCGCCACTTCGGCGCTGGCCGGTAGGGGCGTGCCGTCGGCCAGCCGCAGCGGCAGGGCGATGCCGCACATGCCTACCCATTGCAGGGGCAGCGCGATGCTGGCGGGTTCATCGCGGGCGACGTCGGGCAGGGAATTGCGCTTGCTGATGAGGGTCATGCAGATCACTCCCAGCCGGGGAAGGGATCGGCCATGCGCGCCCAGCCCATCGGACCTTGCGCCATCTCGGCATCGCTCAGCAGGCAGGCTTCCAGCCTGGCCGTCAATGCGGCCTGATCCATGTCCATGCCGATGAGCACCAGTTCCTGGCGGGCATCGCCGACGTTGTCATCCCATTGTTCGAGGATGAAGTCGATGGACTCCTGATCATGCGGCCACTTCTCGCGCGGCACGGCGGCCCACCATTTGCCGGCCAGCCCGTGGCGGCAGACGGCACCGGCCTGCGACCATGAACCCGCATGGGCCGGGCGGGTGGCGAGCCAGAAGAAACCCTTGGAGCGCACCACGCCCGGCCATTCGCTGTTGACCAGATCGTGGAAGCGCTGCGGATGCATGGGCCGGCGCGCGCGCCAGGCGAAGCTGGTGATGCCGTACTGTTCGGTCTCCGGGACGTGCTCGCCACGCAGTTCCTGCAGCCAGCCGGGGGCCTGGCTGGCTTGTTCGAAATCGAACAGGCCGGTGTTGAGGACCTGGTCCAGCGCGACCTTTCCAAACTCCGATGTGACGATGCGCGCACGCGGATTGAGCTTGTGCAGGATGGCGTGCAGGCGCTCCAGATCAAGCGGCGAGACCAGGTCCAGCTTGTTGAGCACGATCACGTCGCAGAACTCGATCTGCTCGATCAGCAGGTCGACCACGGTACGGCTGTCTTCCTCGCCCATGGATTCGCCGCGTTCCTGCAGGCTGTCCTGGGAGCTGTAGTCCTTGAGGAAATTGAAGGCGTCCACCACCGTGACCATGGTGTCCAGCCGCGCCACATCGGCCAGGCTGGCCCCCTCTTCATCGGTAAAAGTAAACGTCTCGGCCACCGGCAACGGTTCGGAAATGCCGGTCGATTCGATCACCAGCTGGTCGAAACGGCGCTCGCGGGCCAGCTTGCGCACTTCCATCAACAGGTCTTCGCGCAGGGTGCAGCAGATGCAGCCATTGCTCATTTCCACCAGTTTTTCTTCCGTGCGCGACAGGTCCGCACCGCCATCACGCACCAGCGCGGCATCGATGTTGACTTCCGACATGTCATTGACGATCACCGCTACGCGCCGGCCTTCGCGGTTGTGCAGGATGTGGTTGAGCAGGGTGGTCTTGCCGGCACCGAGGAAACCGGAGAGCACCGTCACGGGAAGCCGGCGGTCGCCGGGCTGGCGTTGGAGGGAGGTCATGGCGAGTGTGAAATCAGCGTAAGAGTGGAGGAGCAATCGATGCCATCAGCGAAACTGATGACAGATTTTTCGAGATAAATGCAACTGAGTTGCGAATATCTCATAAATGCAACCATGTTGCAAATAGTGGGTGCGGTGTCCACGCTTGTCACGCTTCTGAAAGAGGGGTTGCCAGTAGCCGTCCACGGGTAGGAAAGTCCGGCTTGTGCTAGCATGGCGCCTCGCAACAAGGAGGTTTCATCACATGTCCCAGATCTTCCCGTACAAGGGAAACGCCGTCATCCCGGAGATCAAGAAGCTCGACAACGGCAAATTCATGGCTTGCTTCGTGATTCACGAAGGCAAGGATGGCAGCGGCAAGCTGCGCTACCAGCGCAAGGCGCCCACCAATGAGTTCGATACCGAAGACGAGGCGATCGCCTACATCCTCGATTTTTCGGGCGACTGGATCGACGAAAATCCCATGTGACCCTGCCGTGCGCCGTTACCACGGTGCCGCAGGTCACAGGCAGGAAGAGCCGCACGGAGATTGATCCGTCGGCTCTTTTTCATTGGGGCTGCGACAAATTGCCACATTCGCAGGGACCGTCGTACGGCCTACAATCGCGAGCCTGTTCCCGTTTTCGGCGCTCCCCGCCCGCCTTCATGACCACCTCCTTCCAGCCCGCCGGCGATGGCACCGCCAACGCCGCCAGCGCGACCGCTCGTACTGGCGATGCCCATCGCTCCGCCTTGCATGCGGTGCTGCTGCGCCTGCATTTCTACATCGGCCTGTTCGTCGGCCCCTTCATCCTGGTGGCGGCGCTGACCGGTACGCTGTACGTGCTCACCCCGCAGATCGAATCGCATCTCTACGCCTCGCAGCTTTACAACCAGAGCCGGGGCGAGGCCCGGCCGCTGGCCGAACAGGTGAAGGCCGCGCAGGCCTTCCTGGGGCCGCAGGCGCGCCTGTTCGCGGTGCGCCCGGCCAAGGCGCAGGGATGGAATACTCGCGTGATGTTCACCCAGCCCGGCCTGGGCGACTCGGAAAGCCGGGCCATCTTCGTCGATCCGGTCAGCCTGCAGGTCAAGGGCGACCTGATCGTCTATGGCACCAGCGGCGTGCTGCCTTTGCGCACTACGCTGGATTACCTGCACCGCAACCTGATGCTGGGCGACTTCGGCCGCAACTACAGCGAGCTGGCCGCTTCATGGCTGTGGCTGGGTGCGTTGGGCGGAGTGTGGCTGTGGTGGCGAGGTCGCCAGCGCCGCGCTGGCAGTACGGTGCGCGCGCCGCGTCCCATGAACGCGCGCCGGCTGCATGCCCTCGTAGGGCTGTGGATCGTGTTGGGGCTGGTGTTTTTCTCGGCTACCGGCCTGACCTGGTCACGCTGGGCCGGTGAGCGCGTGAGCCAGATGCGCACGCAGCTGGGCTGGATCACGCCCTCGGTCTCGACGCAATTGCAGGCCGGTGCCCCGGCCATGTCCATGGGCGAACACGCCGATCACATGGGCGCACATGGCATGCAGATGCCCATGCCGGAGGCCAGCGATCCGGCCCGTTTCGACATGGTGCAGCAGATCGCCCGCGCGGGTGGCATCGACTCCTCCGAGATCGAAATCCGCCCACCGCGCTCGGCCCAGCAGGCTTGGGTGGTGCGGGAGGTGGATCGCTCCTGGCCGACCCAGGTCGATACGGTGGCTATCGATGCCGACCGCATGGTCATTACCAGCCGGGCCGATTTCGCTGATTTTCCATTGATCGCCAAGCTGATCCGCTGGGGTGTGGATGCGCACATGGGGGTGCTGTTCGGCGTGGCGAACCAGATCCTGATGGCCCTCTTCGGCGTGGCCCTGACCGGGCTCATCGTGCTGGGCTACGTGATGTGGTGGCGGCGCCGCCCGGCGGCGGGTGCCAGCCTGGCTCCGTTGACGCAGGCGGTGATGCGCCTGGCGCCCCTGCAACGCCTGACGCTGGCTGTGCTGGCCCTGCTGCTGGGCTGGAGCCTGCCGTTGATGGGGGCCAGTTTGTTGCTGTTCCTGCTGGTGGATGTGATCCGTTATTCCCGCGCACGCCGCGCGACGGTCTGATCATTCACTGAGCAGGCCATCGGCGATCTGCTCGAACCACTCGCTGCCGCGTTGCACGAAGGTCTGCGACGCGGCCAGCGCAAAACTCTTCACATCGGGCTTCCAGCCCAGCCGATGCACCACGATCTGGTGTGCTTCCACCTGCAAGACGTTGAAGGAATTGCTTTCGCCGCGCCCACGGGTGGAGGTGGCCGTACCCGCCTGCACCACCAGCGCCGAATAGCCGGGAATGTGATAGCGCCCGGCGCTGCTCACGGCCGAACTGGTATGCACGTGACCTGCCAGCAGCAGGTCGGCGCCGCACAGCGCGAAGGCACGCATGGCCGGTACCGCCTGGCCGACCAAGCCGTGATGCTGCGGGCCGGGCGGCAGGTCGAAGGGATGATGGGTGACGATGATCTTGACCAGGTGATCGCCCACGCCAGCCAGTTCGCGCCGCGCGTGTTCGATCTGTCTGTCGTTCACGCGGCCATCCTGGATGGTCAGGGAACGTGCGGTATTGATGCCGACCACGGCGATTTCCTCGTCCACGTAGCGCGGCTGCAGATCGGCCGTGATGTGGCGCTTGTACTTGCGCAGCGGCTGCAGCAGGCGCGCCGCCACGTTGAAGAGCGGAACGTCATGATTGCCCGGCACCACCAGCTGGGGCTGCGGCAGCGCATTGAGAAACTCCCTGGCCTGCTTGAACTGGATGCTGCGCGCGCGTTGGGTAAGGTCGCCCGAAACGACGACCAGGTCCGGCTTGAGCTCGTGGATCTGGGCGATCAACGGTTCGAGGATCTCCGGATCGGTGCGCCCGAAATGCAGGTCCGACAGATGAATGAGCGTACGCATCAGTTCTCCCCCAGCAGTTTGTCGAGCAGGCCGGGTTCGCGGGGGGCGGCCGCTTGCGGGGCGGCGAGCTGCGGCACGATCACGGTCAAGGAGGCCTGACGGATGCGGTAGTGCAACGGTGTCTGCATCAGGTTGACTTCGCCATCGGTGGCCACGCGCATGCGTTTCTTGTGCGTCTCGATATGGATCTCGCTGCAGGTCAGTACATCGAAGTCATGCGCTTCACGCAGGCGGCCGAACAGTGCATGCAGGGCCAGTCGCAGCAGGCCCAGGCGGCCGGTGCGGTGGCACACGTACAGACTCAGCTGGCCGTCGGTGAGGGTGGAGCGCTTGCCGATGTCCAGGCCGCTCATGAGGTACTCGTTGTTGCCGATGAAGACGAAGGGCGTGCGCCGCCAGTGTTCCTTGCCGTCGATGGACAGCCGCACGCGCAGGAAGGGATAGCGCCGCAGCGCGCCCATGGCGGCCCAGGTGAAGGCCAGCCATTTGCCACGGCCCAGGCGAGCCTGCTGCTTTTCACGTTCGCGCACGATGTCGGGATAGAGACCCAGGCTGGAATTGTTGATGAAGGGCGCGCCATTGACCTCACCGCTGTCGACCCGCAGCTTGCGCCCGGTGGCGATGTTGGCGATGGCCTCGTCCAGCGTCAGCGGGATGTTGAGGTCTTTGGCAAAGTGATTCAGCGTGCCCAGCGGCAACACGCCCAGCGCGCTCTCGCAGTGTGGATCGGCCAGCAGGGTCGAGGCCACGGCATTGACGCTGCCATCGCCGCCGCCCACGGCGACCACCGCGATCTTGTTGCGCACGGCATCGCGGGCAGCCTCCAGCATGTCTTCGCCGCTGCGCGCCAGATGCACCACGGCGTGCAGGCCGTGACGGGCGAACTCTTCGGTGATGTGCGCGGCCAGTTCCTCGGCGTGGCCGCCACCGGCACGGGCGTTGATGGCGGCCACCACGTCGGGGCGGCCCTGGCTGGCGGGCAATTCCTGGGTCATGTCTTGTTCTGTCATCCGCAGGCGAGTAGGAAGGTGGTTTCAGAGCCCGTTGGAGCGCGGCTGCGCGTAATAGTGCCGCTGCCAGGTGAAAACCACGGTCGTCCACAGCGCGAACCAGGCCGTGCCCAGCAGCATCGCACCCAGTACGTCGCTCAGGAAATGCGCGCCCAGGTAGACCCGGCTGAAAGCGGTCAGCGCCACCAGCAGCAGGGCGGCGCCGATGACGGCGGCCTGCACGCCGCGCTCGCCGGTCTTCAGGCGCGCACCGATGGCGGCCGTCACGCCCGGCTGGTTGAGCAGGTAGGCGGCCAGCATGGCGTAGAGCAGGGTGGCGCCGATGGTGTGTCCGCTGGGGAAGCTGTAGCTGTGCAGTACCAGGATGGGATCCTCAAAGCTGGGACGCAGGCGCGCGAAGATGTGCTTGAGCGTGAAATTGCACAGCATGCCGCCGGGCAGCACCAGCAGCAGGTCGGTGACCCAGGCCCAGCGCTGCTTGCGGACCATGTGCCACAGCAGCAGTGCGCCCATGGCCAGCACGCCGATGGTGCCATGCAGATGCGTATAGCCGAGGACCAGTTCGGTCAGGGGCGAGAAGGCATGCTGGTTGAACCAGTCCGCCAGTTGCTGATCCAGTCGCGTGAGCGCACCCTTGCTGCTGACTTCGTAGGCGATCAGCGCGAACAGCATCACCGTGGCCAGCGCGGCCATCAGGCCCGTGGTGAGCGGCAGTCCGAGATGGTGGTCGCGCGCCATGCGGGCGCGCAGGAAACGCTGGAGGGAGGGAGAGGGAGAAGAGTGTCGTTCTGTCATCCGGCCATTCTAACCTCAGCCCCCCGTGCCCCGGCAAGGGGCTGGAGGGTGCCGGTATGGTCAGGCGCAGGGGTCGTTGCCCAGCGCGATGGCACGCAGGGCAGGCAGGTCGCACAGTTCGACGTCGCGATGGTTGACTTCGATGACGCCGGTTTTCTTGAAATTGGTCAGCAGTCGGCTCACGGATTCCACGGCCAGGCCCAGGTAGTTGCCGATTTCCTCGCGCGTCATGCGCAGCTGGAAACGGGTCGAGGAATAGCCACGGCTGGCGTAGCGCGAGGACAGGTTGAGCATGAAGGCCGCCATCTTCTGCTGCGCGGTCATGCTGCCCAGGGTCAGCATGACGCGTTGCTCGCGCGAAATCTCCAGGCTCATCATGCGATGGAACTGGCGCAGCAGCGTGGGCATGTCGCGGAACAATTCTTCCAGGCGCGTAAACGGAATCTCGCAGACTTCGCTGTCTTCCAGTGCCACGGCTTCGCACAGATGGTGCCCGGCGCCGATGGCATCCATGCCCAGCAATTCGCCGGCCATCTGGAAACCGGTGATCTGCTGGCCGCCATTGGTATTGCCCTGGAAGGTCTTGAAATGGCCCAGGCGGATGGCGTAGAGCATGTCGAACTTGTCGTTGAGGCGGTACAGGCTTTCATCGCGCTTGACCTTGCGGCGGCGGTTGATGACCTGTTCCAGCCGCTGCATGTCGCCCTGGTCCAGCCCCATCGGCAGGCACAGCTGGTGCATGCTGCAGGCCGAGCAGCTGGCGCGCAGGGCGTGCAGGGTGAGCGGAGGCGGCGAATGAATGGGCGTGTGAGCAGGTAAGCTGGACATAAGCGTTGGGTTTTCCTCTATGTTGTGGCGGCGTCGGCTGGCCAGGTCTTGGCGTGATGATTTGTGATGCGCCACATTGTCATGCAGCTGCGCAGCTATTTTTCCCGTACTTTTACCACAGTTCTTGCCTGCAAAACGCATACGCAGGGGGAGCAATCAAAACTTTCATCGGAGCAAGGGAAAACTTGCTTTTCGGTTACGTCACCCTGTTTGCGCTTGGCGGGCCCGGTTATTTCACCAGTTTCAGGACCGCCCGGAACTGCGGATGCGCGCTGTGCCGCAGCCATTCGTAGGCGACCATCTCCAGTGTGACCGGGATGGCACCGGCGGCGCGCATGCGCTCGAAGGCGGCGTCGCGGTCCAGCGGACGGCGCGAGCCGCAGGCCTCCAGCAGGGGCAGCACCGTGTAGCCCTGTTGCAGCAGGGAAAGCGCAGTCTGCAGCACGCAGATGTGGGCTTCGCAACCGGCGACGATGAGCTGCCGTACGGCCGGTGGTATGACCGGCAGCAGGCCGTCCGCGCAGGCATCGAAATGCTGCTTGGAGAGCGTCTTGTCGCACAGGCGGGCAATATCCGGATGGTTGTGGCCGAGCTTGTCCGGCATTTGTTCGGTGGCGATGACCGGCACCCCGAGCAGGCCGGCAATGGCGGCCATGCGCACGGTCTGCGCCAGCACGGCCTGGCCCTCGTGGATGGCGGGCAAGAGTTTTTCCTGGGGATCGATCACCAGCAGGGCGGATTGATGAGCCTGGATCAGCATGGAAGTCCTGTCATGTGGGCTTGGCAGAAATTGAAGGTCTTGTGTCATTGACGCCAAGCGGGTGGGAATCCGACAATTTTTCCATCATTGACCCTTCGGAGCAAATCCATGCGCGCCTCCTTGTCCGCCGATTCCCATGGCGGTAGCCGCAATGCCGCCATCCTGGCTTTGTGCCAGGGCCTGTTCACCTGCGCCATCTCGATCGACCTGACCCTGACCGCGCTGACCGGCTGGCAACTCGCTCCGGACAAGGCGCTGGCAACCTTGCCGTTCGCCCTCATCACGGTGGCCGGTGCCGTGGTGACCTGGTTTGCGGCGTTCTTGATCCAGCGCCTGGGTCGCCGCTGGTCCTTCGTGCTGGGAGCGGCCAGTTGCTGTGTCGGCGGGCTGATCTCGGTGTGGTCGGTCTGGCATGGGCAGTTCTGGTTCTTCTGCGTCGGCACGGCGCTGGTCGGTGTATTTCAGGCGTTTGCGCAGTATTACCGGCTGGCTGCCGCCGATGCGGTCGCCGAAGCGGCCAAGAGCCGTGCCATTTCCACCGTGCTGGCCGGGGGCGTCATCGCGGCCCTGGTCGGCCCGGCCCTGGCGGCCTGGAGCAAGGATTGGTTCCCGACGGCATTGTTTGCCGGGGCCTATCTGGTGGTGGCGCTCATGGGGCTGTTGTCGGTGCTGGTACTGGTGCTGTTCTATCGGGATCAGGCCGAACCGGCGGCCGTTGCGCAGTCGCAATCTGACCTCGCCCCCGCGCGCCCGCTATCGGCCATTGCACGTACGCCGGTCTTCATGGCCTCGGTTGCCAACAACGTGGCCGGCTCCATGGTGATGATGTTCATCATGACGGCCGCACCCCTGGCGGCGGTGGCCTGCCATCACGGCATCGATGATGGTGCGGCCATCATCCAGTGGCACCTGATGGGCATGTACGCTCCCTCCTTCTTTGCCGGACGCCTGATCCAGCGCTTCGGCCTGGGACCGGTGCTGCTGGCAGGGCTGGGCATGAACCTCGGCTGCGCCGTCATCGCCATGCTCTCGACCACGCTGCCCGCTTTCTACGTTGCCTTGCTGCTGCTGGGCGTGGGCTGGAATTTCATGTTCGTCGGTGGCACTACCTTGCTGGCACAGTCCTATACCCCATCGGAACGCGCCAAGACCCAGGGGCTGGCCGAGTTGATGCGCTATGCCGCGACGGCGCTGGCCACGCTGGGTGCCGGTCCCTTGCTGGCCCGCTTCGGCTGGGAAACGCTCAATGCGGCCATCCTGCCGGTGCTGCTGGTGTCGGCGCTGGTCACGCTGCGCTGGATGTGGGCCCAGCGTACTGCGCGCACGGCGCTGGTGACGGGCCTGCGCTAACATCGGAGCATGATTCCAATGAACCCCGTCCTTTCCGCGCAGGCCGCACAGGCCCCGCGCAATGTGGTGCTGCTGGCTTATGGCGGCATGAACCTGCTGGATCTTGCCGGCCCGATGCAGGTGCTGGCGACCACCAACCGCCTGCAAGGCCGTGAAGTCTATCGCCTGCATGTGGCCTCGGCAGAGGGCGGCGCGGTGACCACCAGCGCCGGCCTGCCGGTGTTGACGCAAGCGCTGTCTGCGCTGGACGCGCTGCTGCGCGCTGAGGAACTGCACACCTTGATTTCGCCCGGCGGCAGCGTGGGGGACAGCTTCCGCATCGATCCCGCCCTGGTCGCGTGGATCCGCGCGGCCGCGCCGCTGGCCCGGCGCGTCTGTTCGGTCTGCACCGGTGCTTTCCATCTGGCGGAGGCGGGCGTGCTGGACGGCTTGCGGGTGACGACGCACTGGGATTCGGCCGAAGATTTGCAGCAGCGTTATCCCGCACTGGACGTGGATGGCGAGCCCATCTACATCCGCCAGGGCCGCATCTGGACCTCGGCGGGTGTCACCGCCGGTATCGACCTGACACTGGCGCTGGTGGAACAGGATCTGGGGCACGCCGCTGCGATTGCGACGGCCCGCCAGCTGGTGATGTTCATCAAGCGTCCGGGCGGACAATCGCAATTCAGCACGCCGCTGGCTTCACAGGCCACCGGGGCGGGCCGGTTTGCCGAGCTGCATGCCTGGATCGCCGGCAATCTGGAAGCGGATCTGCGGGTGGAGAACCTGGCCCGCCAGGCCAACATGAGTCCGCGTACCTTCGCGCGGCTGTATGTGGCCGAGACCGGCCGCACGCCGGCGCGCACGGTCGAGCTGATGCGGCTGGAGGCGGCGCGCCGGGCGCTGGAAGAAACCCGGCTGCCGCTCAAGCGCATTGCCAGCCAGTCCGGCTACGGGGAAGAACAGAACCTGCGGCGGGTCTTCCTGCGCCAGCTGGGGGTGAGCCCGGGGCAATACCGCGAGCGCTTCGCGGCCCAGTGATCTACTGCCCCACACCGCGCAGGAAACGTTCCTGGTGGTGTCGGACTCCCTCGCGGATGCGCTCCCAGGTGCGTGCAGGGAAGTCGTCCGGCAGTTCGCCTTCGGCCACCGCCAGGGCATGCTCGGCGCCTTGCACCAGCGCCAGCATCGCCTGCCACACTGGTTCACCGCCGTGCTGCAAGGCCAGCTGCCGCCAGTGGCGGGCTTCGATGGTATGGAAGTGGCGATGCGGATTGCGTCCGCGCAGCAGCATGGCAGGACCGGCCTGCCGGGCGCGGAACTGGTTCGGCCCTTTGCCGAAGTAGGGCCACATCGACAGCACGTCGTACAGCGGCGTCATCTCGTAACGGCCGCCCGCATGCAGGTGCAGCGAGAAATTCTTGGCATGGCCGTCGGTGGCCGCCAGCAGGAAGAAGGCCAGTTGCGCCAGCAGGAAATACGTCTTGTCGCCGCCCTGGCTGCTGGCATTGAGCAGGCCCAGGCACTGGTTCAGGCCGGGACCGCCCTGGCTTTCATACTTCATCGTCGGTGGCAGGCCGAAGGCCTGGCAGAAATCCTCCTGCGGCAGGCGGGCGATCCAGCCCTCCTTCATCCTGAGGCGGTCGAAACGCTCCACCGCCAGCACCGTATGACGCCCGAAATGTTCCACCCGCGCCGGGGCCACCGGCAGACCCATCGCTGCCAGGATGCGGGAGCACAGCCATTCGTTGTAGACCGAGTCGCCCGCATCGACCCGCTGCATCACGCCGCCGATCAGGCCCAGCGGCAGCTTGATGATGTGGGTGGTCGGCGTGGCACCGAGAGGACGGCACCACTTGCCGCGATGCCAGGTCAGAGCGGTCTTTTCCTGTGCACCTGCGATCGAGATGCGCAGCGCATCTTCCTGGGCGCTGGCCGGGGGGGAAGACAAGGGCAGGGCATACAGCAGTTGTTCGAGCATCGCCTCATCCAGACGCTCGCAGTGGATGCTGCGCCAGCCTTGCGGTTCCTGGTCCGGTGGCAGCAGTTGCAGCGCGCCGACGCAGTCGCGTCCCAGGGCCTGCAAGAGGTCGAAGACTTCGGTGGAGGGCAGGCGATAGCGTTGCCGCAGCCGTTCGCGAATATCGGCGTTGTCCGGGAGCAGGTTGTCGAAATAGTTGCGCACGCTGTCGCCGCGCAGCTCGCCCGAGGCGGTCAGCGGCAGGGACAGCGACAATGGACGGAAATGCGACGAGCGCACCCACGTGGGCGCGTAGCGGAAGCGATGCACCTGGCGTTCCACGCTCCAGGTACCGACCAGCTCACCGTTCATCCAGGCATGCAGCATTACCAGGAGCCCTGTTTGCGTGAGGGGATGTAGACAGCTCCATCTTCCCCGACCGCATGGACCGGCTTGTCTGCCGCGTGAACATGCAGCTTGAGACCGGCCCCCAGTGTCGACAGGAGCAACAGCATCTGCTCCACGCTCACGGCACCCGGATTGGCTTCGATCTCGGCAATGCGCGCCTGGCTGATGCCGATGCGCTCGCCCAGTTGCGCCTGGGTCATGTGCCGCTGCTTGCGCAAGGCACGCAGATGCTCGCGCAACTGGATGGAGAGGCTGATGGGAAAATCGTTGGCCATGGAGCTTTCTTCAAGACAAGGAATGCAGCCGCAACGGTGCGCATGGCGGATGGCCAGGCTGCGCGGCTGTTGAGGAAAATATAGGGCAAAAACGATAAAATTACAATATAAGAAATGTCTTGTATTTAGTATTTATCGTTTAAATACGATAAACCAACATTATCAGCTTTGGCTTGTAATCATGGCTGTGTCGGGTCGTCTGGCGACAGCGCCGTCAATGCAGTCAATGCTGCCAGCGAATCCAGCCACCACGACAGGGCCGGGCCAGCCGGATGGTCCGGTTTGTAAACACACTGGATCGGCAGTTCCGCTCCTTGCGGCGGATGGTGGATGGTGCTGATGCTGACCAGCCGGCCGCGGTCCAGGTCATTCTTGACCACGTGCAGCGGCATGTTGCCCCAGCCCATGCCGGCACGCAGCAGGGCGTGCTTGGTGCCGAGATCACTCATGCGCCAGGTCAGCCGCGAGTGCACCGAGAAATCCTGACGCGCAGTGAGTTCGCTGCGGTCGGACAGCACCAGCTGGGTTTGCTGCTGCAGGAGCTTTTCGGAAATCCTTCCCTTTACCTTGGCCAGCGGATGGTCCGGTGATACCACCGCCACCAGTTGCACGCTGGGCAGCGTGATGCGCAGCAGGTTGGGCGGCGTGGTCGGCAGTGTCCCCAGGATGCCCAGCATGGAGCGTCCGTCAATGACGCGCTCGGCCACCGCCCCCAGTGCTTCCACCTCCAGTCGTACGGTCACCGCCGGGAAGGCCACGCGAAAGCGCTGCAGGAGGTCCACCAGACAATCGGTAGGAAAGAACACATCCACCGCCAGCGAGACTTCCAGCTCCTGCCCGCGCGCATAGGAATTGGCCCGCACCTGCAGCGAATCCACGTGATCCAGCACCTGGCGGGCATCAGCCAGCAGGGCCACGCCGGGACTGGTCAGCTGTGGCCGGTAGCCGCTGCGGTCGAACAGCAGCACGCCCAGCTGGTCTTCCAGCGTGGCGATGGCATAGCTGACGGCCGACTGCGCCCGCGACAGCTTGCGCGCGGCGGCCAGGAAGCTGCCGCTGTCGGCCACCTGCACGAAAACCCGCAACTGATCCAGCGACAGACGCTCAATATTCATAAGGCCCTCAAGCTACGATGAAATAAGAAAGTGCCAACTATATCTAAAATTTAGATCATGATTATAAAAAGATAATCAGTTTTAGCCGAAGGCGAACTTGCCTATTCTGTCGTCACTGGCTGCAGCGAATGCCTCACCGGGCAGACCACAGCGCGAGAGCCGGTCAGAGATTGGCGTCAGGCAACAACAAGATTCAAGGCAACACGGCATCACAATTCAAACATCGTCGTTCACCCAACATCAGAGAGGCTTACCATGATTACCAACTTCACCACTTTCCGTATTGGCCGCGTCCTGCTGGCTTCCTTGTTCGTCATTTCGGGCATTTTC
Organism: Herbaspirillum sp. WGmk3; assembly: GCF_023952535.1. Classification (NCBI taxonomy): domain Bacteria; kingdom Pseudomonadati; phylum Pseudomonadota; class Betaproteobacteria; order Burkholderiales; family Oxalobacteraceae; genus Herbaspirillum; species Herbaspirillum sp. WGmk3. The sequence continues at coordinate 302,804 of NZ_JAKYWT010000002.1, forward strand.
AAGATCGTCGGCTTTGCCGGCACGGTCGGCTACTTCGGCAGCCTGGGCCTGCCGGTACCGACCCTGGCCGTGCTGGTCACCATCCTGGTCGAAGTCGGCGGCGGCTTGCTGCTGATGACCGGCCGCGGCGTGCGTCCGGTGTCGCTGGTGATTGCGCTCTTCACCGTCGGCGCAACCCTGTCGGCCCATCATTTCTGGACGCTCGAAGGCGCTGCCGCCCAAGGCCAGATGATTCACTTCCTCAAGAACGTGGCCCTGATCGGTGCACTGTTGCTGGTGTCCTCGATCGACCCGCAAGCCCAGCCGGAAGAAAGCCGTTGAGCCTGATGGCCGCCCGTTCCAACCATCGACCATGATTCACCGGCCCGCGCCCACGACGTGCGGGCCTCTTCAGGAGAGACAAGCATGAGCACCCCCTACACCCGTCAAATCGAACGCCTGGTCAACGGCATCCCTACCCAGGATGGCGCCGGCGTGAGCCTCACCCGCGTGCTGACCCACGACCTGCAGCGCCGCCTGGACCCGTTCCTGATGCTGGATGCCTTCCACTCGGACGAGCCCAGCGATTACCTGGCCGGTTTCCCCGACCACCCGCACCGCGGCTTCGAAACCGTGACCTACATGCTGGCCGGCCGCATGCGCCACCGCGACAATGCCGGTAACGAAGGCTTGCTGGAACCGGGCGGCATGCAATGGATGACGGCCGGCCGTGGCCTGGTGCACTCGGAGTTGCCGGAACAGGAAAACGGCCTCATGAGCGGCTTCCAGCTGTGGGTGAACCTGGCGGGCAAGGACAAGATGACCGATCCCGGCTACCAGGATATCCCCTCGGCAGGTATCCCCGAGACCGAGCCGCAAGCGGGCGTGAAGGTCCGCGTCTTGGCCGGGACCGCCTTTGGCGTGGCTGGCGCCATCAGCCGCGAGACCACCGAGCCGCTGTATCTGGACCTGAAGCTGGAATCCGGCGTGACGCTGGATCTGCCGATCCCGGCCACGCACAATGCTTTCCTCTACGTCTATGAAGGCAAGCTGGCCGTGGGTGCGGCAGGCAGCGAGACCCGTGCCGCCGAGGCTGGTCGCATGGCCGTGCTGTCCAACGTGGCGGGTGCCGCCGGTGTGACGGTGCGGGCCGAGCAGGCCAGCCGCTTCCTGCTGATTGCCGGCAAGCCCTTGAATGAACCGATTGCCCAGTGGGGCCCGTTCGTGATGAATACCCGCGAACAGGTGGAAGCCGCCATCGACGATTTCCGCGCCGGTCGTTTCTGAACCCTTGATTCATCCGAACCCCAGCGGCGGGCAGCCAAGTGCGCCCGCCGCCACAGGAGAGCACCATGAGCAACATTCTTCACCAGATCCACGGCCTGACTCGCGACATCGGTTTTCCGGTGCGGCGACTGCTGCCGGCGGCGGCTGCACGCACGGTCGGTCCCTTCGTCTTTTTCGATCATATGGGGCCGGTGGAATTCGATGCCGGCACCACCGAAGGCGATGTCCGTCCGCATCCCCACATCGGCCTGGCCACCGTGACTTACCTGTTTTCGGGGGCCATGATGCATCGGGACAGCCTGGGCGTGGTCCAGCGTATCACCCCGGGGGCGGTCAACTGGATGGCTTCGGGACGCGGCATCGTCCACTCGGAGCGTATCCCCGACGATATCCGCGAGCAGAAAGTGCCTGTGCATGGCCTCCAGATGTGGGTGGCCCTGCCGGCCGAGCAGGAAGACAGCGACCCGCTGTTCCGTCATTACGCCTCGGAAGACATGCCTGAGGCGCAAATCGGCGGTGCGCGTCTGCACGTGCTGGCGGGGTCGGCTTTCGGCGTGAGCTCGCCGGTGGCCACGGCCAGCCCGACGCTGTATGTGGCGGGCAGCACCACGCAAGGGGCCGAGCTGGAGATTGCCGCCGACGTACAGGAACGCGCGGTCTACGTGGTCCGTGGTGACGTGACGCTGGACGGCGAGCGCATGGAGCCGGGTACCCTGGCCATTCTGGCACCGGGTGCGGCAGTGGCGCTCAAGGCCGTGGGAGAAACGGTGTTCATGATCCTGGGCGGCGCACCGCTGGATGGTCCGCGCTTCGTGTGGTGGAATTTCGTGGCGACCTCGCGCGAGAAGATCGAAGCGGCCAAGCTGGCGTGGAATAGCCGTGACAAGAACGTGTTCCCGGATATTCCCGGTGAGACTGAATGGATTCCGCTGCCGGCGCATTGATCAGCGCCTGAAGCTCGACAACCAAAAACCGCCTGCGGCATTGCTGCGACAGGCGGTTTTTTATCGGCCGTTGCAGCCGTTCATGCGCAGGCCAATCAGATCAGCCCGATGATGCGCCCCATCTCGGTGATGTAGGGGCTGTCTTTGAGCACCTGGTTTTCCAGGCTGTCGGCGGCGCGGCGCAGGGAGTGCCAGGTATCGCCGACTTGGCCCGCATGCGGCTGCGGTTCGCTCAGGTGCTGGCGCAGACGGGCGATGTCTTCGCGCAGCTGGTCGGCTTCGGTGCTGCCAGCGGGCAGTTTCTGCAATTCCGCCTCGAATTGGCCGACCATGTCCAGCAGGCGCTGGTGGTCAAACGCTGGGGTTTGCATGGGCTCGCTCATGGATTCTCCTTCGGTGATGGACCGGCTCCATCATAGGCGCATCGCGCCCGGGCCGGCAAAAAAAGGCGCCGGGGTTTGCCCGGCATCAAGTTCTTCTGTTTGGGTACGGTTGCCAGGCACAAGTTCCGGCAGCGCCGAGTACAGGCCATGCTTTGTTACACTGGCGGCTGTTTTTGCGCGGCGCTTCCTGTGCCGCGCTCGCTGATCCCCTGATTCATGACCTCACACGACGACATTCCCGCTTTCATCACCTGGACCACCGGTGCCACTTCACAGCAACTGCGCTGGCATTCCGAGGCCGGCAATCCGCCCCCCAAGCGCGTCGTCGAGGCGGACGACCAGATGGCCGCCGATGCCGCCTACAAGCTGGCCTGTGAGGGTACCGGCCTGCTCTGGCGCGGCGACTTCCAGAATGCACGCCAGCTGCTGCAAGCCCTGGGCCGACGTGTGGACCGCGCCCGCGAGCGCGCCCAGGCCAAGAGCAAATTCAAAGCGGCCACCGCCGAGAGCCCGGCGCAAGCCTTCCATCATCATCGCCAGATGCAGGCGCAGCGCGCGCGCATTCTGGGCATGCTGCTCATTCCGGTCGATCCGGGCTTCGTGGTGCCGCTGCGCCGAGCGCCCGACGTGCAGGCCGCCTGCCGCGAAGCCTATGCGCCGACGCTGCAGGGCACATCCTTTGCGGTCTCGCTGCGCGAGCTGCAGGGCCTGATCGGTGCGCATGAGTGGCGCAAGAAGGGCGTCGAGATCGGCGCACTGGATAGCCGCATCCATCCGTGGTATGGCGTCTTCTCGCCGGTGCGTGGCGAGTACGTGGACCTGGTGGCCAAGGCCCCGCTGCCCTCGACCGAACTGGCCTTCGATATCGGCGTGGGCAGCGGCGTGCTCTCGGCCGTGCTGGCCCGGCGCGGCGTGCGCAAGATCATCGCCACCGACATGGACCCGCGCGCGCTGGCCTGCGCACGCGAGAACCTGCAAGGGCTGGGGGTCTTGCCGCAGGTCGAATTGCAGGAGGCCGACCTGTTCCCCTCAGGCCGCGCACCGCTGATCGTCTGCAATCCGCCCTGGCTGCCGGCGCGTCCCAGTTCACCGATTGAACACGCGGTCTACGATCCGGACAGCCGCATGCTGCTGGGCTTCCTGAAGGGACTGTCCGATCACCTGACCCCGCAGGGCGAAGGCTGGCTGATTCTCTCCGACTTCGCTGAACACCTGGGTTTGCGCGCACCCGGCATGCTGGCCGAGGCGATTGCCCAGGCGGGTCTGGAAGTGGTGGCACGGCACGACATCAAGCCGCGCCATGGCAAGGCAATTGATCGCGATGATCCGCTGCATGCCGCGCGCAGCAAGGAAACCACCAGCCTGTATCGCCTGCGCGCCCGCGCCTGAACCGACCCGATACCAGCAAGGAGAGACCGCCCATGAACATGATCCGATGCCTGCCGCTGCTGTTGGGCGTGCTGCTCCTGCCGGCCACGGCCCAGGTCACCACCCGCGATCTGGGTGGCCATTACGGTCCGCAGCAGGGGGTGCCCGTTCCGGTACCGGTCCCTGTCCCGGTGCCGGATGCGCTGAATCGCAACCCGCAGCTGAGCGAACCCATCACCACCTCCGGCAACAGCTGCGCCTGCCAGGTAGCCGAGACCAGTGGCAGCGCTTGCATGATCTTCCTGCGCACCAATGCGGCTGACTGGATTGCCCGCAATGCGCCGCAGACGCCGTTGCGCTCGTCGGCCAGCGGACGTTACTACGATGCCTCCTTCGCGCTCGCGGCCAGCGCCTGCGCGGCACGCAAGGTGACACCCGGCAGTGTGAAGGTACATTGGCTGGATCGCCGCAATGCGATCCTGGAATGGAAATAGGGCGCTGATTCGCGCTCAGCGCCTCAGGCCGGCTCCTGCCAGGCCGGGAAATCCAGCAGGACCGCAAAATGCCCGTCGGGCAGGTAAGCAAAGCGCATCTCGCCCGCATGCGCGCGCATGACTTCTTCCACGATGGACAAGCCCAGGCTCGCCCCCATGCGGTTCTCTCCGCGCGGGGCGAAGGGCTTGCGCAATCTCTCCCAATCCTCGGCCGCAATCCCTGGTCCGTCATCGATGAAGCTGAGGCGATGGCGCTGGCCATCGCTGTCCAGCCGCACGTGCAACAGCCCCGGCGCGCCGTATTGCAGGGCGTTGTCGAGGATGTTCTTGATGGCCTCGCCCAGCGCAATCGGATCGCCCTGGATCAAACAGGGCAGGGGCGGCACATCCAGCGCCAGGTCGTGCGGCGTGCGCGCGCGATTGGACAGCACTTCCGTCATCTGCGAGCGCACCAGGTCGGCCAGATCGATGCGTTCCTGCAGGCGGCTGTCATTGCGATGCTGGACCATGGCGTGATTGATGAGCTGGTTCACCAGCGCGCCCAGGTGGCGCGTGCGCTCGCGCAGCAGCGCCAAGTGGCGTTGGCGCTTCTCCTCGCTGGGCTCGGTGGCCAGCAGTTCCATCTGCGCCACCAGGGCGGTGACGGGCGTACGCAATTGATGCGCGGCATCGCCGATCACGCGGCGCATGGTGGCGCGGTGGACCACCAGCCTCTCCATGAAGGCATTGATGGCCGACACCAGCGCATGCGTCTCGGCAGGCACGGTTAACGACAGGGGTGAAAGATCGTTCAGGTCCCGTTCACGGATGGCCGCCTCGATGCGCTTGAGCGGTGCCAGTGCCTGGTACAGGGTGAACATCGCTGCCAAAATCGTCAGGGCGCTCATGGCCACGATCACCACCAGCGCCTTGCCGCCCAGGCTTTGCGCAAAGGACATGCGCGCGTTGTTGGTCTGTGCCAGCACGATCACGGCCCAAGGATGGGCGCTGTCGACCGGCATGCGCCGCCCGATGATGGCCATGCGCACCGGCGTGCCCAGATAATCGCCGTCGCGCAACAGCGGGCCTTGTTCCAGCTCGTTCCAGGGAATCTCCGGACGGAATTCGGCATCGCCTGCGATCACCCGGCCACGCGGATCGAAGACCGCATAGATCGCATGGTCCCCGGTGCCCAGCATCGACAGCGCCGCCAGCGGCACATCGACATTGACCTCGCCATGGTCGTACCAGGTGTTTTCGGCGATCTGCAAGGCACTGCCGGCCAGGATGCGGTCATAGGCCTGGCGCGCGGCCAGCTGGGTCGAGATCCAGATGGCGATGAGCAGCACGGCGGCGCTCACCAGCAGCACCGCGCCTACGCGCACCACCAGCCGCGTGTAGAGCGAGCGTCCGGCGACGACGTGCGGCGAACGGCCCAGCATCAGTGCAGGGCAGCGGCAGGAGTGGACGCGGAAGCTTCACCGGCCGCCGGGGCGTGCAACACCAGCTGATAACCGAGGCCGCGCAGGGTGCGGATTTCGAAGGCGGCAGCGGCCAGTTTCTTGCGCAGGCGCGCCACGTATTGCTCGACCGTGTTGGCGTTGGGCGTGTCGTCGACCGTGAAGAGGCGATCCATCAACTCATCCTTGTTGAAGATGCGCCCCGGCCTTGCCGCAATGATTTCCAGCAGCGTCACCTCGCGCCGGGTCAGCTCGATGGGCTGGCCGTCCAGCGTGGCGGTGCGGCTCTTGCGGTCGATGCACAGGTTGGCACAGTGCAGCAGGTTGGTCGATTCGCCGCCGCTCCGGCGCAGGAGCACGCGGATGCGCGCCTCCAGTTCGCGGAAGTCGAAGGGCTTGACCAGGTAATCGTCCGCGCCCAGGTCGAGTGCGCGCACGCGCTCTTCGATTTCGCCGCAGGCGGTGAGCATGAGCACCGGCGTGTGCTGGCCGCGCGCGCGCAATTGCTCCAGCAGGGCGAAGCCATCGGTCTGCGGCAGCATCACGTCCAGGATCAGCAGGTCGAAGGCCTCGCCCAGGCGGCGCGCGGCGTGGCCGCCGTGGCTTTCCCATTCGACGGTGTGGCCGATGCGGGCCAGGTGGGAAACGATGGCCTCGGCCACGTCAGCAGTGTCTTCGACCAGCAGGATGCGCATGGGATCTCCAGTGTTGTTTTTCGATGCCGCAGCTGTTGGACGCTGCTTGGGCAGGTCGTCATTGTATGTCCGAACCACTCACGAAAAGAAGACGTCAGGATTTAGTCAGATTCGTTACAGCTTGGCGGCCTAGCATCCGTTCCAACATCAATAATTCTTATAAATCATTTGGAGACTGGCATGAGCGACCCTGCCCAAGCTGCGGCTATCCTCGACCCATCGCGTCCGCTGTTGGAAATCGACCGCGTCACCCTGCAATACAAGACCACCGATTCACTGGTCACCGCTACCCAGAACGTCAGTTTCAACGTCCATCCGGGCGACCGCTACATCCTGCTGGGCCCCTCTGGCTGCGGCAAGTCCACGCTGCTGAAGGCCATCGGCGGCTACCTGCAGCCGACCTCGGGGGCGATCCGTCTCAAGGGGCGGGAAGTGCATGAGCCCGGTCCGGACCGCATGATGGTGTTCCAGGAATTCGACCAGCTGCTGCCCTGGAAGACGGTGCGCCAGAACGTGGAGTTCGCGCTGCACGCCAGTGGCCGCCTGCAAGGGAAGGCCGCCGCCGAGCGCGCCGAGTACTACATCGGCAAGGTCGGCCTGGCCAAGTTCATCGACAGCTATCCGCACATGCTCTCCGGCGGCATGAAACAGCGCGTCTCGATTGCCCGTGGCATGGCCATGGAGCCGGATGTGCTGTTGATGGACGAACCCTTCGCCGCGCTGGATGCACTGACCCGCCGCAAGATGCAGGATGAACTGCTGCGCCTTTGGGACGACACCCAGTTCACGGTGCTCTTCGTGACGCACTCGATCGAAGAAGCGATCCGCGTGGGCACCCGCATCCTGCTGCTGACACCGCACCCGGGCCAGGTCCGCGCCGAACTCAACAGCATCGATCCCGGCCAGCTGGGCACCGCTGCCCAGGCCGAACTGGAAACCCGCATCAACGACATGCTGTTCGCCCATCACTGAGCCGCGCCGGAGACTTCATCATGCAAACCAATCTGCCCTTCGTCCGCCCGGAAATCCTGGTGGACCCCAATCCCCATGCCACTGCCGAAGTGCAGCGGCCGCTGTCGGCCTTCGAGTCCCTGTACCGCATGGGCTGGCTGCGCAAGACCGTGATCCTGCTGGTGCTGGCCCTGATCTGGGAAGTCTACGGCCGCTGGCTGGACAATGCCTTGCTCTTCCCCAGCTTCAGCGAGACGGTGCAAGCCTTCCTCTCCGGCATCGGCAGCGGCGTGCTGCTGCAGCGCGCGGCGGTATCGATGCAGACGCTGCTGGTCGGCTATGGCCTGGGCATCCTGCTGGCCGGGCTGCTGACGACGGTGGCCATCAGCTCGCGCATCGGCAATGACCTGCTGGAGACGCTGACCTCGATGTTCAATCCGCTGCCGGCCATTGCGCTGCTGCCGCTGGCGCTGATCTGGTTCGGTCTCGGTACCGGCAGCATCATCTTCGTGCTGGTGCACTCGGTGCTGTGGGCGGTGGCGCTCAATACCCATGGCGGCTTCCGGGCGGTGTCCAACACGCTGCGCATGGTCGGCCAGAACTATGGATTGCGCCGCTTCTCGCTGGTGAAATCGATCCTGATCCCGGCCGCTTTCCCCAGCATCCTGACCGGCCTCAAGGTGGGCTGGGCCTTCGCCTGGCGTACGCTGATCGCGGCCGAGCTGGTCTTTGGCGTGTCCTCGGGTGCGGGCGGCCTGGGCTGGTACATCTTCGAAAACCGCAACCAGCTGGAAACGGCCAATGTCTTCTCGGGCCTGTTCTTCGTGATCATCATCGGCCTCGTGGTGGAGAACCTGATCTTCGCCCAGATCGAGAAGCGCACCATCCGCCGCTGGGGCATGCAGCACTGAGCTGCCGGGCTGCGGACCTTGCCTCCATACAAGGTCCGCGCAAGCCGTACATCAACACGCAACGATCCATACAAGACCGATAAACTGACGACCTTCAGGAGACAAGCATGCAACGACGTACCTTCACCAGCCTCATGATCGCCAGCGCCCTGGCGCTGTCCGCCGTATCCGGCACGGCCCGCGCCGAAGCGCAGGAAGTGCGCATCTCGCACGGCTATGGCCTGCTGTACCTGCCGCTGATGGTGATCCGCGACCAGAACCTGGTGGAAAAGCACGCCAAGGCCATGGGCCTGGGCGAGGTCAAGACCAAGTGGGTGCTGCTCGACGGCGGCAACGTCATCAATGACGCCATGCTGGCCGGCAACCTCGACATCGCCGGCACCGGCGCACCGGGCTTCGTGACGCTGTGGTCCAAGGCGCATGGCATTCCGCGTTCGGAAGTGGTGGGACTGGGCGCACTGTCGACTTCGCCGCTCTGGCTCAACACCAACAACCCCAACGTCAAGTCGCTGAAAGACTTTACGCCCAAGGACAAGATCGCCATTCCCGGCATCAAGACTTCGCTGTCGGCGGTGCTGTTGCAGATGGCGGCCGCCAAGACCTTCGGCATCGAGAACTACGCGAAGCTGGATCCGCTGACGGTGAGCCTGTCGCACCCGGAAGCGATGGCTTCGCTGGTCTCGGGCAAGACCGAGATCACGGCGCACTTCACCTCGCCGCCATTCTCCTATCAGGAAGCCAAGGCGCCGGGCATCACCCGTGTGTTGAATTCCACCGACGTGCTGGGCCACATCACCATTGACGTGGTCTTTGCACTGAAGTCCTTCACCGACAAGAATCCCAAACTGACCCAGGCTTTCATGGCCGCGCAGGAAGAGGCCAATGCCTACATCGCCAAGAACCGCAAGGGCGCAGCCGAGATCTTCCTGCGCGTTTCCAAGCTGAAGCTGCCGCAGGAAGAAGTGGAGCAGATGCTGGCGGACCCGGGTACCGAGTTCACGAGCACCCCGGTGGACATCATGCAATATGTGATCTTCATGGGCAAAGCCGGCACCATCAAGACCAAGCCGGCGGTGTGGCATGAGATGTTCGTGCCGGCCTTCAAGGAACGCAAAGGCAGCTGAGCGTAAGGAGGCACAGCCTGCGTGACAGGCTGTGCCTGTCGTATCATGGCGGTTTTGTCTCTCCTGTCGTTTCCATGCGTGAGAATACCGCCGTCCACTGGATCGTCGATGAAGACCGTCTCTTCACCGACATGGCCGATTCACCCGACAATCCTTGCACTGCCTGTGGTGGCTGCTGCGCGCATTTCCGGGTGTCGTTCTATTGCGGCGAACTCAGCGATGGATTGGGCGGGGTGGTGCCGGTGGAACTCACCAGCAAGGTCAACGACACGCTGGCCTGCATGAAAGGCACGGAAAACGGCCATGGCCGCTGCATCGCGCTGGTCGGGGAGCTGGGCAAGCCGGGCGTGGGATGCCGCATCTACCCGCAGCGGCCCAGCACCTGCCGTGAATTCTCTCCCTGGGAGCCCGACGGGCAACCCAATCCCGCCTGCCAGCAACGACGCGCAGCCCTGGACCTGCCCGCGCTGGCTGCCTTGCCGCCGCAGCAGGCGGCACCCCTCGCCACCGCCTGAGGCTCAGTCGCCCGCTGCCTCGCCGCACAGTGCGGCCAGCGCATCGCCCAGCGATTCGGGCCGTCCCTCGAACAGTCGTTGCAGCGCTTGCGGATCGGCCAGCAACGCATACAGCGCACTGCGCGCAGCATAGTCGGTCGCCATGCGGACTGCCGCCAGGATGTAGTCGTCCAGCGTGGCGGCAATGGTCCAGTCGGGCAGTCCAATACGGCGGAACAACCCCTCATCGATGTGTTCGAAAACCTCCGGCCCGGTCTTGCAGACGCCCGGCAGTCCTACCGTGAATGCATCGATGATGCCATTCGTATTGCCGAAGGGCAGGGGCGACAGGAACATGTCGCACTGGTTGAAGAGCGACAAATACTGCTGGTAAGGCTGGTGCGGATAGACCTGCGCGTTTGGAACGTAGCGCAGGATCAGCCGTTGCAGCTGCGGATAGAGCAGCCCTTGTGCCTGCCCCACCAGGAAATGCAGCCGCACCTCCCGCGCCGCGCCGTCCGGCACTTGCGCCGACAATTCCACGATGCGCTGGCAGGCCATCAGGAAGCGCGGATTCAGTTTCATGGTGGTGGCGGCCACGGCCACGTTCACCACTGGCTGATTGCGCCGCTGCAATTGCGGCACGATGAAGGGCACGGCCGAGGGGCGGTAGGGTTGTCCGTCGGCAGGCAGGCGCAGCAGTTGCTCGCTGAAGCAGGCCGGGTCGCCGATGAAATCCTCTTCCACGCTGATGTAGTCGATGCGCGGCGAGCAGGTGGTCGCAGGATGCCCGAGCGCCGCCACCTGCAAGGGCGCCACGCGCAGATTGGCGGCGAACATGGTGATGGGGAACATGCCCACGCTGGGCATGTAGAACACCCGCGGCCGGCGCGCCGTGGCAATCTCGCGCAGCGTCTGCAGGCTGGCCATCAGATTGCCCGGCTGCGCCAGCGTGATGAATTCATCGAAGACGGCACGGCCCAGTTCGTCGGTATTGGCCGCGTAGCCCAGGGCCACCACGTGGAAATGACGGCGCGCCGCTTCCAGGGTCTTGGAGTGGGTGCGATAGATCGAATGCCCGCCCGAAAACCATTCCAGCAAGACCAGCATCACCGGCTTGCCATTGACGCGTGCATCGCCGGTCTGCGAGAGGTCGTCCAGCCCTTCGGCATCCAGCTTCCTGCGCAGCAGCTGGTTGATTGCGCCCTTGATGCGATGGCGCTGCGGCAGGTCGGCGTAGCTGCAGTGCATGTAGACATCATGCAGGACGGCCACTGGCAGGCCGTCCAGCGATTCCAGCTCGGGCAGCCGGTCAGGCAGCCACTGCAGCAGCGCTTCACGCTTGGAGTGCGCTGCCGGCGTGCCGAGAAAACGCGGTGACATCAGCGCCAGGAAGAGGGCGGCGGCCAGCGGCTTGTTTTGCGCCCACAGGGCTTCCACATCCAGTGCCAACTCCGACTCGGGCGAATACAGCAGACAGAATTTCACCAGGTCCAGCGGCTTGACCTCAAACACCTGGGCCTGTGGCCCGCCGAAATTGAGCGAGCGCAGGATGTGGTCGGCATTGATGAAGTGGCTGGCACCGAAGAGGGCCGCCAGCCAGCGCTGGAAGTGGATCAGTTGACCGAAGCCGTTGGGGCTCAGGTGAAAGCCGGGGTCCGACAGCAGGGCCGAGATGGCACCGGTGATGCGGGTCAGCGTGTGCTGTTCCAGTTCTGCCTGGGTTACGGCCGGGGAGACCTGCAGCGAAAACTTGCCGGCCAGTTGGCCATACTGGCGGTCGATCAGTTGCAGCAGGCGCACCAGTTCCCGTGCCGCAGGTTCCTGCTGGCGCGCGTAACAGAGGTACTCGAAGTTTTCCAGGGAGAAAATGTCGTCTTGGCTGGCCGTCATTGTGTTCTCGTTGTCGGGCTTGGGCTGCCGGCATTGTGCCGTCTCTCCGGGTTCTCTGCCAGTGCTTCAGGGCCTGTTCCCATGCAATCTGCGAGATGCGTTGCCCCCGGAAGCCTAGTGCTGAGCCGGAGGCTCCTGCGCGGGCTGTGCAAAGATCAGGCCCGGCGCCAGCGGAGAACGATACAAGCGCGGCGCCCCGTGGCCCGCGTCCGGAATTACCTGCTGCGGATGGTGTATCGGGATCTGCCATTGCCCGGCCAGAAACTGTTCATAGTCCCGGTACGCCAGTTGCCGCGCCAGCCGCGTCGGTCCCTGCAGCGCTGCGCCGCAGGAGCGGTCGAGGAAGCGATGCTGCGGATCGACATCGCGCCCACCCACCAGATAGCGCACGTCACGAGCCGCATAGCGCGCCCATAGCTGGCGCGCCTCCAGATGCTGCTGCACCAGGTAAGCGGGAGGCTCGACGAGACCGTAACGGTAGTGGTCGTAATGCGGGCAGGACGCCGCTGCCGGTACCGCGAATGCGCCTGCCTGCGGACGTTCCGGGCTCACGTAGAGATAGGACGAAGGACTGGAAATGATGTAGCGCACCTGAATCCCGGCGGATTGCAAGGTCTCCGCGACCGGATTGAGCAAGGCGTAGCGCTGCATCAGCTGGGCCCCGGCGGAATGGCCGATCAGGACGATCTCGCGCAGGTCGGGAAAGCGCCGGGGCTCTGCCAGCCAGCGCACCAGGTCATCCAGTGCCGCGAAGCTGCTGATCCCCGTGACGCCTCGAATGGAGGCTGCTCCTTGCATCCAGCCGTTGCCGGCCCAGATCGGCATCCCCGGCAAGAGACCGGCATCCTTGCGGGCCATGAAGTTGGGTGCCAGCAGCAGTGTATTGCCTGAAGTCAACGCTGCCTGCTGCAGCAGGTGTTGACCGAGGGCAAAGTAGTCAACCGCATTGCGCTTGACCCCGTGCACGATGATGACGGCGCGTTCCACATGGCTGGGGAGATCGTTCAGATCGGCGTTGGCATAGACCGCCATGGTGTAGGGCGTGCTGCCCAGCGAGAGCGCCTGACGTGCCTGGCTGGTGGCGGCCGGGGTGGACGATGAGGACTGGGCTGCAGCTGGCAACGCCCACAAGGCGGCGATGAGCAGGGCAGAAAATCGGACTAAACGGGCTAAGCGGACCATCGGCGTGCCATAGGTTCAAGTGCAGGCTTGCATGCGAATGCATATGTGCAGAATATACCTCGTTGCGGCATGGCCGGTCGTGCATGCCTCTCGTTTTATCGTACCGGCGGGTGGCGATCAGTGCCGGGTCCGTGCCTGCAGCATGGCCGACGGCGTCTGTCCGAACAGCTTCTTGTAATCGCAGGAGAACTGGCTGAAATTGGCAAAGCCCCAGGCGGCAGCGATGTCGCCGATGCTGCCCACGGCCTGGCTGCCATCACCTTCGCACAGGGCGCGGCGCACGCCGTTCAGGCGCAGCGACCGCAGATAGCTCATGGGACTGATGCCCAGTACATCCTCAAAGCAGTATTGCAGCGTACGGCGGCTGACATGGACCGCTTCACACAGCATGGGCACGGTCACCGGACTGTCCTGATGCGCCATGGCGAACTCGCGCGCATCGTTGACGATGCGGCGGCGGCGCAGGAAGCTGGCCCCCGCTTCAGCCTCGATCTCGCCTTCATCGAGCATCGCCAGCATCGCCACCAGCACCGCTTCCTGGCGCAGCTGCAGGGCGGCGTGCGCTTGCGCACCGCTGGCCTGTCCGGCCAGGGTCAGCAGGGCAGCGATCTGCTGGCGGCACTCCTCCAGCCCCTGGTGATCGACTTTCAGCAACTCTGCCTGGCCCAGACGTTTCCAGTCCAGCGCGGCCATGCAGCTCAGGCGTGCCGCGCTGGACTGCAGGGCATCGCGCTGGACCACGATGCCATAGATCTCGTGTGCATCCGGCGTGACCAGTTCGAATTCGCAGGCACCGGGCCGCGTCATCACCACATCCTCGCCGACTTGGCGGCCGTTGATGCGCATGCCACTGGTGCGCACCTCGATGCCGAACCAGAAGGCGTCCGGCCACACCTGGCAGGACTGCCGTACCGCGCGGCTGCTGGCCTCGCGGAAGATCTGCAGGCCGCTGCTCTGCCATTCCTGCAGCACGCCTTCGAAAGCGCCGCAGGTGATCTGGTCGTAGCGTTGCTCCCAATCGGTCAGGTTGTGCGCATGCTCATCCACGTCGCGCGCGATGGCGGTGCGCAATGCCCGCTGGCTGTGCGTGGCAGGTGTGTCAGCTTGGGACAGTGCGAGAGTGGGCATGGACAGGCTCCTTGATCGACGGGGCGGCGGGCAAGCCGCGCAGTTTTGCCGAATTTCGATAACGCCGCTGAAATCGCCGTTGCTATATTGCGTCGGCAGGGCAGCGCATTGCGCGAAATCAAGCAAGCGCCATGCCCGCCCGTCCTTTCACAGGGGCCGCCATGCAGCGGCTCCGCCTTCGCGCCAAAGGGAGAATCCGATGAATGCAAGCTCTTCAGGGCAGGGGCATACGCTCAAGCCCGTCCTGTCCACCCTGCAGCTCTGGGCCATTGCGGTCGGGCTGGTGATTTCCGGCGAATACTTCGGCTGGAGCTATGGCTGGGCCAGTGCCGGGACGCTGGGCTTCACCGTCACGGCGCTGTTCATCGCGGCCATGTATGCCACCTTCATCTTCAGCTTCACTGAACTCACCACCTCGATTCCCCATGCGGGCGGGCCGTTTGCCTACAGCAAGCGCGCCTTCGGGCCGGTCGGCGGCTATCTGGCCGGGGCCGCCACGCTGATTGAATTCGTCTTTGCGCCACCGGCCATCGCACTGGCCATCGGCGCCTACCTGAATGTGCAGTTCCCCAATATCGATCCCAAGCTGGCGGCACTGGGGGCGTATCTCGTGTTCATGACGCTCAACATCGTCGGCGTGCAGATCGCGGCGACCTTTGAATTGTTCGTCACGCTGCTGGCGATCTTCGAGCTGCTGGTGTTCATGGGCGTGGTGGCACCGGGCTTCTCGCTGGCCAATTTCACCAAGGGCGGCTGGGCCGGCAGTGATGGCTTCAGCATGGCGGCAGTGCCTGGCATGTTCGCGGCGATTCCGTTTGCGATCTGGTTCTTCCTGGCCATCGAAGGCGTGGCCATGGCGGCCGAAGAGGCCAAGGATCCCAAGCGGTCCATTCCCATCGCCTACATCACCGGCATCCTCACGCTGGTGGTGCTGGCCATTGGGGTGATGCTCTTTGCTGGCGGTGCGGGCGACTGGACCAAGCTGGCCAACATCAACGACCCGCTGCCGCAGGCCATGAAGCTGATCGTCGGCGACAACAGCAACTGGCTGCACATGCTGGTGTGGCTGGGCCTGTTCGGGCTGGTGGCGTCCTTCCACGGCATCATCCTGGGCTACTCGCGCCAGATCTTTGCGCTGGCCCGCGAAGGCTACCTGCCGGCGTATTTTGCCCGTGTCCATCCGCGTTTCAAGACGCCGCACCGCGCCATCCTGGCCGGCGGGGTGGTCGGGATCGCCGCCATCTACAGCGATGAACTCATCAAGATCGGCGGCCAGACGCTCACGGCCAACATCGTCACCATGTCGGTATTCGGCGCCATCCTGATGTACATCCTGTCGATGCTCTCGCTGTTCCGCCTGCGCCGCGCCGAGGCCGGCCTGGAGCGGCCTTTCCGGGCACCGCTGTATCCATACTTCCCGGCCTTCGCGCTCTTCGGTGCACTGGTGTGCATGGCCACCATGATCTATTACAACCCGCTGATCTTCGGCATCTTCATCGCCTTGCTGGCACTGGGCTATGCCTGGTTCCTGGCGACGGCACGCCAGCGTGCGGAAGGGGCGGCGGCGGTTGCAGAATTCTGAACGATATAAAACTTTTATACCGATAACTCCATACCGATCATTCGACAGGGCCATCATGAACAACAATCACAAACCGACGACCGACACCGCCGCACCCGCTCTCAAGCGCCGTGGCTTCCTGGGCGGCCTGCTGGCGGCTGCGGCCGGTGGCGCACTGGCCACCATCGCCACGCCCGGCCAGGCGGCCGCCCGCGCTGAAGTCGCGCTGGACCGTGCCAAATGGGCGGCCCGCAATCACGAGATGGTGGCGCAGATGATCGCCGAGCATGGCAAGCTGTCATCCGGTTACCAGAGCGGCAAGCGGCCCTATGCCGTGTTCGACTGGGACAACACCAGCATCATGAATGACTGCGAAGAAGCGCTGTTGATGTACCAGATCAATACGCTGTCTTTCAAGCTGACACCAAACGAGTTCGCGGCCATCACCCGTCAGAATGTGCCGCCGGGTCCGTTCAGCAAGGACTTCAAGAATGCGGCAGGCAACATCGTGGATCTGGAAGCGATCTGCGCTGACCTCGATGCGGATTATGCGTTCCTGTACGCCAACTACAAGGGCATGGCCGGCAGCAAGAGCCTGGAAGAAATCACCGCCACGCCGGAGTTCCAGGACTTCCGTACCAAGCTCTACTACCTCTATGAAGCCGTCAACGATACGCATGGCGTGGCCGTCGGTTATCCGTGGGTGATCTATTTCTTCGCCAACATGAGCGTGGCCGAAGTGAGCGCGCTGGCCGAAGCCTCCAACGATGCTGCGCTGGGCGCGGCGCTGACCAAGGTCAAGTACACCAGCCCGGCCGATCGTGCGGGCAAGGCGGGCGTGGTGAGCGTGTCGCACTTCCATGGCATCCGCCTGTGCACCGAAATCGCCACCTTGATGGACAGCCTGCGCCGCAATGGCATCGACGTCTATGTCTGTACCGCCTCGCTGGAAGATGTGGTGGCCGTGTTTGCGACGCACCCCAAGTATGGCTACCACGTTACCCGTGAAAACGTCATCGGCCTGCGCCTGGAGCGCAACGGGCAGAGCTTCCGCAATGCCTATCTGAAGGAGTGGCCGCTGACCTGGGGGCCGGGCAAGACGGTCGCCATCAAGCAGGTGCTGGTGGCGCAAAAGGGGTATGGTCCGCTGTTCGTGGCGGGCGACAGCGATGGCGATTACGATATGCTGCGCGACTTCCCCGAGACCCGTTATGGCCTCATCGTCAATCGCATGAAGAACGGCAAGATCGGTGAGCTGTCCAAACTCGCGGCGGACCAGATCAGTGCCGCCAAGCCGCGCTTCCTGCTGCAGGGACGCCAGGAGTCGACCGGCAACTGGCTGCCGGCCGAAACCAGCATCAAATACGGCAAGACCGCACCGCAACTGCTGACCAGCTGATCGGACAGCAGCGGGGCATGACGCACCGCTGCCTCAGCGGGCAGCGGTGACCAAGGAGGAGCATCATCATGGCCGAACACCGTTTCCGGCACAGTGTGGGTAGCGCCAGCTACGTGTTTCGTGATCTCAAGGAAGTGATGGCAAAGGCCAGCCCGGCGCGTTCCGGCGATCTGCTGGCCGGTGTGGCGGCGGGCAGCGCCGAGGAGCGCGCCATTGCCCAGATGGCGCTGGCGAACCTGCCGCTGAAGACTTTTCTCGACGAGCCGCTGATCCCTTACGAAGAGGATGAAGTTACCCGGCTGATCCTCGACAGTCACGACCGTGCCGCCTTTGCGCCGATCGCGCACCTGACGGTGGGCGATTTCCGCAACTGGCTGCTGGCCGATGACACCGACAGCACGGTACTGGCCGCCGTGGCGCCCGGTGTCACGCCGGAGATGGCAGCGGCCGTCTCCAAGATCATGCGCAACCAGGACCTGATCCTGGTAGCCAAGAAGTGCCGCGTGGTCACCGCCTTTCGCAATACCATCGGCTTGCCCGGGCGCTTGTCCACCCGCCTGCAGCCCAATCACCCCACGGATGACGCCAGCGGCATCGCCGCCAGCATGCTCGATGGCCTGATGTATGGCAATGGCGATGCGGTCATCGGCATCAATCCCGCTACCGACAACGTCCCGCAGGTGGTCAAGCTGGTCGGCATGATGGCCGATGTGATCGCGCGTTACGAGATCCCGACGCAATCCTGCGTGCTCACCCACGTCACCAACACGATTGCCGCCATCGAGCGCGGTGCGCCGGTGGATCTGGTGTTCCAGTCGATTGCCGGGACCGAGGCGGCCAATCGCGGCTTCGGCATCGACCTGGCCATCCTGGGCGAGGCGCGTGAGGCTGCGCTGTCGCTCAAGCGCGGCACGGTCGGCGACAACGTGATGTATTTCGAAACCGGGCAGGGCAGTGCGCTGTCAGCCAATGCGCATCACGGCATCGACCAGCAGACCTGCGAGGCGCGCGCGTATGCCGTGGCCCGCGCCTTCAAGCCGCTGCTGGTCAATACGGTGGTGGGCTTCATCGGGCCGGAATACCTGTATGACGGCAAGCAGATCATCCGCGCCGGACTGGAAGACCATTTCTGCGCCAAGCTGCTGGGCCTGCCCATGGGCTGCGACGTGTGCTACACCAACCATGCCGAAGCGGACCAGAACGACATGGATGTGCTGCTGACCTTGCTGGGCGTCGCCGGCTGTACCTTCGTCATGGGCATCCCCGGTTCGGATGACATCATGTTGAATTACCAGACCACTTCCTTCCACGATGCGCTGTATGCGCGGCGGGTACTGGGTTCGCGGCCGGCGCCGGAGTTCGAGGCGTGGCTGCACAGGATGCAGATCTTCAATGCGGGTGGCCAGGAGCAGCCATTCCGCCTGCATGCCGACATGCCCCCCGGTTTTCGCGAGACCTTGTTGCGCCTTCAATGACCATGGACGACAAAGAAGCCATTTCACCGCAAGGTGCAGAAAACGTCAGCCCCGGTGCAGAAAGCGTCACGGCCAATCCGTGGGAGGCATTGCGCCGTTTCACTGCTGCGCGCATCGCCCTGGGACGCAGTGGCGTAAGCCTGCCGACCGCGCCGCAACTGGCTTTCCAGCTGGCGCATGCGCAGGCGCGCGATGCCGTGCATCTGCCGCTGGATGTGGCTGCGCTCAAGGAACAATTGCAGCAGCAAGGACTCTGCGCAGCCGAAGAGGTGATCGATGTGCAAAGCGCGGCAGCAGACCGGCTGGTCTACCTGCAGCGGCCGGACTTCGGGCGCAGGCTGTCGGAAACATCGCGCCAGCAATTGCTTGAGCGTTTTGGCACCGCGCCGCAACGGCGCTTCGATGTGGGCTTCGTGATCGCCGATGGCTTGTCGGCGCTGGCCATCGTGCGCAATGCCGCGCCTTTCCTGGCGGAGGTGATGCAGCGTATTGCGCCGGAAGGATGGTCGATGGCACCGCCCGTGATCGTGCAGCAGGGACGGGTGGCGGTGGCCGATGAAATCGGCGAATTGCTGGGCGTGAAGCTGGTGGTGATCCTGATCGGCGAACGTCCGGGGCTGAGTTCACCGGACAGCATGGGTCTCTATCTGACCTGGATGCCCTCGCGCGGACTCACCGACGCCAGCCGCAATTGCATCTCCAATGTGCGGCCGGAAGGTTTGCCCTATCCGGAAGCCGCCTACAAGCTGCATTACCTGATGGCGCAGGCGCACCGGCGTGCCCTGTCAGGCGTGGCCCTGAAGGATGAGACGGCCAGCGAGGGTGAGGAACTGGATGTGCGACGCAACTTTTTGCTCGGCGGGGAATGAGCCGGCTTATCTGAAAATCTGAAAGGGAAGCGTTATCGGGAAAAAGGAAAAGGCCGCGAACTTTCATTCACGGCCTTTCCTTTTTTGCGCGGGGAGGGCGATGCATCCCCCTCCCTGAAGCATCGACGCTTTACACCGATTCCAGCGCCTGGTTCAGCGTGGCGCTCGGACGCATCACGGCGAAGGTCTTCTCACGATCCGGCAGGTAGTAGCCGCCGATGTCGACTTCCTTGCCCTGCACCGAGTTCAGCTCTTCGACGATCTTCTGCTCGTTCTCGGACAGTGCCTTGGCCAGCGGGGCGAACTGCTTGGCCAGTTCGGCATCGTCCTTCTGGGCGGCCAGTTCCTGGGCCCAGTACAGGGCCAGGTAGAAGTGGCTGCCACGGTTGTCCAGCTCGCCGGTCTTGGGCGAAGGCGACTTGTTGTTGTCCAGCAGCTTGCCGGTGGCAGCGTCCAGGGTCTTGGCCAGGATCTTGGCGCGGGCGTTGCCGGTCTTGATGCCCACGTCTTCGATGGAGACGGCCAGGGCCAGGAATTCACCCAGCGAATCCCAGCGCAGGTGGTTTTCACCGACCAGCTGTTGCACGTGCTTGGGGGCCGAGCCGCCGGCACCGGTTTCGAACATGCCGCCACCGGCCATCAGCGGGACGATCGACAGCATCTTGGCCGAGGTGCCCAGTTCCATGATGGGGAACAGGTCGGTCAGGTAGTCGCGCAGGATGTTGCCGGTCACCGAGATGGTGTCCAGGCCGCGGATGACGCGTTCCAGGGTGTAACGCATGGCGCGCACTTGCGACATGATCTGGATGTCGGCACCGGTCAGGTCGTGATCCTTCAGGTAGGTGTTGACCTTCTTGATCAGTTCGGCCTCGTGCGGACGGTACGGGTCCAGCCAGAACACGGCCGGCATGCCGGACAGGCGGGCACGGGTCACGGCCAGCTTGACCCAGTCACGCACGGCGGCGTCCTTGACCTGGCACATGCGCCAGATGTCGCCTTCTTCCACGTTCTGCTCCAGCAGCACCTGGCCATCCAGGGTGACGATGCGCGCCACGCCGGCTTGGGCGATTTCGAAGGTCTTGTCGTGCGAACCGTATTCTTCGGCCTTCTGGGCCATCAGGCCGACGTTGGGCACGGTGCCCATGGTGGTCGGGTCGAAGGCGCCGTTGGTCTTGCAGAAGTTGATGATTTCCTGATAGATGCGGGCGAAGGTCGATTCCGGCAGCAGGGCCTTGGTGTCTTCGGTCTTGCCAGCGGCGTTCCACATCTTGCCGCCAGCACGGATCATGGCCGGCATGGAGGCATCAACGATCACGTCGTTGGGGGCGTGCAGGTTGGTGATGCCCTTGGCGGAGTCCACCATGGCCAGGCGCGGACGCTTGGCTTCATCGGCCTTCAGGTCGGCCAGCACTTCGGCCTTCTTGTCTTCGGGCAGGGTGTTGATCTTTTCGTAGACGCCGGACATGCCGTTGTTCGGGTTCACGCCGATCTCGGCGAACAGCTTGGCGTGCTTGGTGAAGGTGTCCTTGTAGTAGGTACGCACGGCGTGACCGAAGACGATCGGGTGCGAAACCTTCATCATGGTGGCCTTGACGTGCACCGACAGCAGCAGGTCGGTGTCGAAGGCGTCCTGCATCTGCTCCTCGTAGTAGGCACACAGGGCCTGCTTGCTCATGAACATGCTGTCGATGATTTCACCGGCTTGCAGCGAGATCTTCGGTTTCAGGACGATGGTTTCGCCGGACTTGGTGACCAGGTCCATCTTGACGTCCACGGCCTTGTCCAGGGTCAGGCTCTTTTCGCCGGCGTAGAAGTCGCCGCCGTGCATGTGCGCCACGTGGGTACGCGAGGCCATGGACCACTTGGCCATCGAGTGCGGGTGCTTGCGGGCGTAGTTCTTGACGGCGTTGGGCGCGCGGCGGTCGGAGTTGCCTTCGCGCAGGACCGGGTTCACGGCGCTGCCGGTGACCTTGGCGTAGCGCTTCTGCAAGGCCTTTTCTTCTTCGGTGCTCGGGTTTTCCGGATAGTCCGGCAGCTTGTAGCCGCGCGCTTGCAGTTCGCGGATGGCCGCTTGCAGCTGCAGGATCGAGGCGCTGATGTTGGGCAGCTTGATGATGTTGGCGTCGGGGCTCTGGGTCAGTGCGCCCAGTGCGGCCAGGTTGTCGGGGACTTTCTGTTCATCGGTGAGGTACTCAGGGAATTCAGCCAGGATACGCGCAGCCACCGAGATATCGCTTTCGACGACGTCGATGCCGGCCGCGGCGGTGAACTTCTTGACGATGGGCAAGAGCGAGTGGGTCGCCAGATAGGGTGCCTCGTCGGTCAGCGTATAGATGATGGTCGGGTTGCCAGTAGTCACGATGATGTCCTTGCGTTGGTGTGTTGATGTGCTTTGGTGCGATCCCCGCAGCGCCGGATGGACCGCCCTGGCTCTGTCGGCCTGGGCTGGTGCCACCTCCTTGTCGGCTGTGCTGCGTGGAAATTCGTCTCCCGGGGCGGCATGGCTGGCGTACTGCTGCCAGAAGGCCGCGGCAAAAAACAGCGGTAGTTTACTCCTAAGCGAGGCGAAATGCTTCAACTCTTATATAAGACTTGAAGAAATTTTTGCTTTTCGAAGGATTGCTGCTCCGTTCTCAATCCCTTGGCATGACTCTGCTATTGTCGTGGATCCACTTTTTGTGGATGTCCGGCAAAATGCCGTACAATTCATTTCATGGGAAAACGCATGACACCAGCTGTCGCCACTGCTCGACTGGAAGCCCGGATCAGCCCGGAGCTTCAGCAATTGCTCAAACGTGCCGCCGAGATTGAAGGACGGACCTTGACCGACTTTGTCGTTGCTGCCGTCCAGGAAGCGGCGCAGAAAGCGGTCGAGCAGGCCGAAGTCATCCGTTTGTCCTTGCAGGACCAACAGCGCTTTGCCGAGGCGCTTCTGGCTCCGCCACCACCATCGGCAGCACTGCAGCGCGCCATGGCGCGCCATGACAAACTCCTGCGCAGCGAAGAATGACGCGCCCGCCGTTCCTCGTGACGGCTTTAGAACCCGCCCTTCACGATCGCAGCCGCTTCGACAGCGGCACACCCGCATTGAACCGCTATTTGCGCGAACAGGTGACCCAGGATATCCGGCGCCGCGTGGCCGCCTGCTTTGTCGCAGTGGACGACGATCAGCGGGTGGCCGCCTATTACACGCTGGCCAGCGCCAGCGTGCCGCTGGTGGGCCTGTCCGATGAGATGCGCCGCAAGCTGCCTCGCTATGGCGCCATTCCTGCCATCCGTCTCGGTCGTCTTGCGGTCGACCGGGAATTCAAGGGCCGGGGCCTCGGTGGTGCTTTGCTGGTCAATGCATTGCGCCGGGCCGTCGCGGCGGAGATTCCGGGCGCGGTCTTGGTGGTCGACGCCAAGGATCCGAAGGCGTCAGCCTTTTACCGCCACCATGGTTTCATCGCCCTGCAGGATGCACCGCTCACGCTGTTCTTGCCCCTCGCGTCAGTGCGTTAAGCAAGCGGCATTTTCTCCGGCAGGCCATAAAAAAGGGCCGCAACTCTGCGGCCCATCCCAATAGCTAGTACAAGAACCTGTCTCAGGCCGTCACTGCCTGCCGTGCCGCCTTGTTGCGATACAGGATCAGGGTGGCGATCAGCCCGCACACTGCAGCCGTGCTCATCCAGAGGCCAGGCGCTGCCTTGTCGTGGGTCATTTCGATCAGGCCAGTCGCAATGGCCGGCGTGAAGCCGCCGAAGACGGCGGTAGCCAGGCTGTAGGCCAGCGAGAAGCCCGCAGTACGGACGTCAGCCGGCATCACCTCGGTCAGAGCCACCACCATCGCGCCGTTGTAGCTGGCGTACAGGAAGGACAGCCACAGTTCCACCATCAGCATCTTGGCGAAGCTGGCGTCATGCACCAGCCAGTTCACGGCCGGGTAGGCAGTCAGGATGGTCAGGACGGTGAAGGTCACCAGGATCGGGCGACGGCCGATGCGGTCTGACAGCGCGCCCATGATGGGCAGCCAGATGAAGTTGGACAGGCCCACGCACAAGGTCACGATCAGGCTCGCTTCGGTGGAGAGCTTCAGCACGTTCTTGCCGAAGGTCGGGGTGTAGACCGTGATCAGGTAGAACGACACGGTGGTCATCGACACCAGCATCATGCCGGCAATGACCAGCTTCCAGTTCTCGATCATGGAACGGAAGATCTGGCCGGTGCTCGGACGATGCTTGCGGCGCATGAACTCTTCGGTTTCCTGCAGCGAGCGGCGGATCACGAACAGCACCGGCACGATCAGGCAGCCGATGAAGAACGGCACGCGCCAGCCCCAGTCACCGACCTGGGCCGGGGTGAGCGTCGTCGAGAGCATGTAGCCGATGGCCGCTGCCACGATGATGGCCACCTGCTGGCTGGCCGACTGCCAGCTCACATAGAAACCCTTGTTGCCGGGCGTGGCCATTTCGGCCAGGTAGACCGACACGCCGCCCAGTTCCACACCGGCCGAGAAGCCTTGCAGCAGGCGGCCGACCAGCACCAGCATCGGAGCCAGCACGCCGATGGTGGCGTAGGAGGGGACGAAGGCGATGAGCATCGTGCCCAGGGCCATCAGCGCCAGGGTCACGATCAGGCCTTGGCGGCGGCCGACGCGGTCGACATAGGCGCCCAGGATGATGGCGCCCAGCGGACGCATCAGGAAGCCGGCACCGAAGGTCATGAAGGTCAGCATCAGCGAGGCGAACTCGTTGTCGCTGGGGAAGAAGGCCTTCGAGATGTGGGTTGCGTAGAAACCGAACAGGAAGAAATCGAACATTTCCATGAAGTTGCCGCTGGTCACGCGCAGCACGGTGGAAAACTTCGATTGCGAAGAAGTGGATGTCGTCATGATATGTGCCTCGTTATCTGTTGGGCGGACCGTGTTGATTCCGGTCTTGCGCCTGTCTCGTACTGCCATGCGGCAGCTTGTGTCAGGATCTTTTTTTGTGGGGACAGCTATTGCGCCGCCGATTCTATGCCCGAAAGTGATCCATGGGACCCACTTGCGGCGCTGCGCAAGCAAATATCGGTTTTTTCGATAGCTGGATGAAAGCTTCAGCGCGCATTTCCATCGCAAAAAGCTGTTCGCACGGCAAGCTGCGGTGGGTCAAGGCGATCCGAAGTGAATTATGGTGCAATGCGGCATTGCACATGACTTCACGCAACCCAGCTCATCCATGAAAGGTTCCTATGAAAACCGCCGTCTTCAGCGCCCGCCGCTACGACCAGACCCTGCTCACGCGCGCCAATACCGCGTCCGGCGCTGCGCATGAACTGGTGTTCCTGCAAGACCGTCTCGATCTCGATACGGCACAGCTGGCCAGCGGCTGCCAGGCCGTGGCGGCCTTCGTCAACGATGACCTGGGTGCTGCCGTGCTGGAACGCCTGGCCGCTCTGGGCGTGCGTTTCGTCACCACACGCTCCACCGGCTTCAATCACATCGATACCCAAGCCGCACGGCGGTTGGGTATCACGGTGGCGCGCGTGGCCGATTATTCACCTTACTCGGTGGCCGAGTTCGCCGTGGGCCTGCTGCTGGCGGTGAACCGAAAAATCGCGCGCGCCAGCATGCGCACCCGCGAAGGCAATTTCGAGCTGGAAGGATTGATGGGCTTCGACCTGCACGGCAAGACCGTGGGCGTAATCGGTACCGGCAAGATCGGCGCGCTGTTCGCCCGCATCATGGCCGGATTCGGCTGCACCGTGCTGGGCAGCGACGTGCATCACAATCCGGACTTCGAGGCTCTGGGCGGACGCTACGTGCGCCGCGAGGAGCTCTTCGCCGCCAGTGACGTGATTTCGCTGCATTGTCCGCTCACTGAAGCCACGCGCTATCTGGTCAATGCCGAGACCTTGGCCCTCGCCAAGCCCGGCTGCATCCTGGTCAACACCAGCCGCGGCGGGCTGGTCGATACCGAAGCCGCGATTGCCGCCTTGAAGAGCGGCCAGTTGCGCGGCCTGGCCATCGATGTCTATGAACAGGAGGCCAGCCTGTTCTTCCAGGACCTGTCCTCGACCATCATCACCGATGACGTGATCCAGCGCCTGGTCTCCTTCCCCAATGTCATCGTCACCGGTCACCAGGCCTTCTTCACCGAGGAAGCCATCGGCCAGATCATGCAGACCACCATCGCCAACCTGAATGATTTCGCCGCGGGCAAGCAACTGGGCGAGCGTCTGGTGGCCTGATCAGCTCGCATGGCGGCCGGTGTCGAACAGCGAGCCCAGCTGCTCGCCGATGCGCGGACGCAGGTGTTCATGCACGCGCTGGATGATGTGTTCGGCATCGTCGGCGCCATAGGTCTGCGCCAGCTGGCGATGCATGTCGAAATGCAGGTAGAGCAGTCCGCGCAGACTCTGGAAAGCAGTCGGATGGGCCTGGCCGCAGACCTGCTCGTTGTTGTCCATGACCTGGTTCAGTACGCCCGGATCGAAGAGGCGTACCTGGCAGATCACGGCGCAGCGGACGATCTCCAGGTCCAGTGCTTCCAGTTCCTGGGTCAGTTCATCGGGAGTGTGGCGCTCGGCGCTCAGCTTTTCGCTCATGGCGGTCTTTCGGAGGAGGAGGGGAGTCCTCAGGATAGCATTTGCTGCAGCGCGGAAAACTTGTCGAAGATCAATCTTTCAGGGATTGCCAGCGCGAGGCAGGTAAATTTTGCCAAGAGCTTCACGCTGCTGCAGCATGGCGCTCAGACGGAACAAAAGGGCGATGGCGGATTGCCCGCCATCGCCCCTTCAGCGCGCCTTTCGGCCAGACAGGATCACTCCAGCGCGGCAGCCGGACCGAAGAATTCATATCGGCTCTGAGCCGCCGGTACACCGAGCGCGCCCAGCGCACGCTTGATGGCTTTCATGAACGGCTTGGGGCCGACGAAGTAGGCGTCCACGTCCCGCGTTTGCGGTAGCCATTGCTGCAGCAGAGCCGCATCGATGAAGCCGGTGGCGTAGGGGGCCGGATCGCCTGCGCGCGCCCGTTCATAGCAGAAATGCGCCTGCAGTTGCGGGTGTTGCGCCGCCAGTTCTTCCACCTGACGGCGGAAAGCATGCACGCCGCCATGGCGCGCCGCATGGATGAAATGTACCGGGCGACCGGTCGGCAGCGCCGCTGCCAGCATGGTCATCATCGGCGTAATGCCCACGCCGCCGCTGATGAGCACCAGCGGCTTGTCACTGGCCGTGAGCGTGAAGTCGCCGGCCGGCGGGAACAGTTCCACCACCGCGCCCACATGGATCTCGTCGTGCAGATGGCGCGAGACCTTGCCCTCGGCTTCACGCTTGACGCTGATGCGGTATTGCAGCGGCTGCCCCTGCTGGCGCAGCGGGGCCGACAGCGAATACTGGCGGCGCTGTTCCAGTCCGTCCACCACCATGCGCAGGCCGATGTACTGGCCCGGCTCAAAGTCCAGCAGCGCGCCGCCATCCTGGGGCATGAAGTAGAAGGAGGTGATCTCCTCGCTCTCGGCCACCTTGCGCGTGATCACGAAATTGCGCGCACCGCGCCAGCCGCCGGGCGCGGCGGCCTTGGCGTCATATTGCTGGCGTTCGGCGCCGATGAGGATGTCGGCCAGCTGGCCATAGGCGGCCGCCCAGGCATCGATGACGGCATCGGTGGCGATCTCCGCGCCCAGCACTTCACGGATGGCACGCAGCAGGCAGTCGCCGACCATCGGGTAGTGCTCGGGCTGCACCTGCACGGCGACGTGCTTGTTGATGATCTGCGCGGCCAGCGGGCCCATTTCTTCCAGGCGATCGATATGCCGCGCGTACATCAGTACGCCATTGGCCAGCGCACGCGGCTGGTCGCCGCTGGCCTGGTGGGCGCGATTGAAGAGGGGATGAACCTGTGGGTAGTCGCGCATGAGCATCTTGTAGAAGTGCGTGGTCAGCGCCTCGCCGCCCGATTCGAGCAGGGGGACGGTGGATTTGACGATGGCGAGTTGGGCATCGGTAAGCATGCGGGACCTTTCTGTTGGAAGCGGTGGAGGAAGTGCCGGAATGTCCGGGACCCTCTTGCTATTACAAAAGGCGTGCCACTTTCGAATGCCAATAAAATCAGGAACTTGCGAGCAGTTGGTGTATTTATGACCTGTGTCATAATGACCAATCAATCTTCCTTTGGAAGTCAATATGACCTCAAAAGTCCTGCTCGACGCCTTGCTCCCGCTGGTAGCCGACCTGTCGCGCCAGATTGATGACCGCGAGCGCTATCGCTGCCTGCTGCAGACCTTGCGCACGCTGTTCCCCTGCGATGCTGCAGCCTTGCTGCGACTGGAGGGCGAGCTGCTGGTGCCGCTGGCCATCGACGGACTTTCCAGCGATACCTTGGGCCGCCGTTTCCGCATCGCAGACCATCCGCGCTTCGGCGTGCTGCTGGCCAATCTCGGGCCGACACGCTTTCCTGCCGATTCAAGCCTGCCCGATCCCTATGACGGTCTGGTCGATGGCTTGAATGACGCCCATTCCGGCGCGCTGGAAGTGCACGATTGCATGGGCTGTGCGCTCTCGGTCAATGGCCGCCCGTGGGGCTTGGTCACGCTGGATGCGTTGGGTGCAGGGCGCTTCGATGGCGTCGACATGGCCTCGCTGCAGGCTTTTGCGGCGCTGGCGGCTGCCACCGTTCATGTGGCCGAACGCATCGACGACCTGGCCGCCGCTGGCGAACAGGCACGCCAGCGCGCCGAAGCCTATCGGCTGGGGCTGGAGGAGAGCCAGGGCAAGCGCGAACTGATCGGCCAGAGTCCGGCGCAGCAACAGCTGCTGGACGAGATCCGCATGGCCGCCCCCAGCGACATGACGGTGCTGGTCACCGGCGAAACCGGTACCGGCAAGGAACTGGTGGCCCACGCCCTGCATGCAGCCTCGCCCCGTGCGCACAAGCCCATGATCAGCCTGAACTGCGCAGCCTTGCCCGATACGCTGGTCGAAAGTGAATTGTTCGGCCACGTGCGCGGGGCTTTCTCGGGAGCGGTTGCAGACCGTCGCGGCAAGTTCGAGATGGCCGATGGCGGTACCCTGTTTCTGGATGAGGTCGGGGAGCTGCCGCTGGCGGTGCAGGCCAAGCTGCTGCGGGTGCTGCAGAGCGGGCAGCTGCAGCGGGTCGGTTCAGATCGCGAGCACCGCGTGGACGTGCGCCTGATCGCTGCCACCAACCGGGACCTGGCCGAGGAAGTGAAGCGCGGCCATTTCCGCGCTGATTTCTATCACCGCTTGTCGGTGTTCCCGATCCGCGTGCCGCCGCTGCGCGAGCGCGGGCGCGATGTGCTGCTGCTGGCCGGATATTTCCTGGAGCAGAACCGGGCGCGGCTGGGCTTGTCCAGTCTGCGCCTGGCAGCCGATGCCCAGCGCGCACTGCTGGACTACGCCTGGCCCGGCAACATCCGCGAACTGGAACACCTGATCGGGCGCAGCGCCCTGCGCGCCCTGGCATCGCAGCCAAAACGACCCGCCATCCTGACGCTGGATGCGGCGGCGCTGGAGTTGGGGCATTCCGCCCGCCCGCTAGCCTCGCCTGACACTGCGGCCAGCGCACAAGCTGAACCCGCGCAGCCGGGCGAAGGCCTGCGTGCAGCCGTCGAGCGCTTCGAGCGCAAGCTGGTCAGTGAGTGTCTCGAACGCCATGGCGGCAACCTGGCCGCGACGGCGCGGGAGCTGGGGGTGGACCGGGCCAACCTGAACCGGCTGGCCAGGCGTCTCGGACTGCGTTGAGCCGAGGGGAGGGTGGTTTACGGTCGATATGAAGAAAAAGAAAAGAAAACGGCCGAAATCCGTCAGGGCAGGCTGCCCATCATGATTCCGGCCGTGGCGGCGTGAAGCCCGGTGTCAAAAAGCCAGAGCGGAGAACAGCCTCAGGCGTCTTGACGCTCCACATCCAGTTCTGCCAGCTGGCCGCGAATGCGGATGGCCGTCAGGTTGCGGGCGGCAGCGGCATCGTCGTTGACGTGTTGCAGGTCTTCGGGCGGTGCGCTGATGACCTTCACGGGTGCGCCTGCGGGTGCAGTGACGGTAACGCCGGGGTTGAGTTGCGACATGATGATCTCCAAGGGATGAAAATCTCGTGCAGGCCCGCCGGAACGAATCAGGGCGGGCAGGGCCGCCATCGATCATGCGTAGCGTCGCTACGCATATGAACGTTTTGGCAAGCCAGATGATGCAATATTAGCCGGTTTGGTTGCGGTGCAACAGGTATTGAGCGGCTTAAATTTTTGTAGGAAGACACGCACTGTTGAAGACCGGCAATCCTTGTTTTCCGGCAATGGGAGGGCGGCTCCGGGCAAATTTGCTGCGGAGCAAAAAACGAGTTGATCTGATCGGTCGTCTGTCGTGCGCGGGATGGCTTTCCCGCCTGCTGTCCTACGCAAGCTGCTGGCGTTGGCCGATGCCGTCCGCGCAATGGGCCGGCTAGCCTATGGATTCGCCTCATCGTCCGATGAGCCCATCCCCATCAGGAAGGAGTCCCCATGACCGAACGCAAGCAAGACAATTCCAACACCTACAAGATCATCGAAGTCGTCGGCAGCTCGCCCAACGGCACGGATGAAGCGATCCGCAATGCCCTTGCCGACGTGGCCAAGACTGTCAAGAACGTGGACTGGTTCGAGGTCACGCAATGCCGTGGCCATGTGGAAAATGGCAGCATCGGCCATTTCCAGGTGGGCTTGAAGATCGGTTTCCGCGTCGAATCCTGAGCGTGTTCAAGGCCGATGCCATGGATGAGGGATACAGGCAGACAATGCGCATCGCCACCGGATAGCGATGTTCAATTTGCGCCTGCGGCATCGGCTCGCTAAGCTGAAAACTCTTCGCACCCGGCGCCCTGAACCCTCGATCCAGGGCGTTTCAATGACGGCACCTCGCGCCGCTATTTCCCGTAAATCATTTAGCCATTCAGATAGCTCATCTGGCAGTGCAGCGTGGCGAGCCCTTCCGTGATGGAAGAGCGCAAGCCGGCTGTGCGATGCCGGCTTGTTGCTTTATGGTGATCGTCGATGCATTGAGGCGTGGGCATTTTCGCCGCGCTGCAACAGTAGGATTCATCCTACGCCATCTCAGGCCGCTGTCCGATAGTGAGCGGATCTGCCGATCCGTATAACGTAATCATCGGCGCTCAAAAGACTGTCCAGTCCAACACAACAACAAGGACGTGTTTTCGCCCCGGCCCCCGGATCAAGCCACGGCCAGGACGAAGACCTATGCGATGCGACGAGCCAAGGGTGCTTTCCATCTCAGGTGCTTTCACACATTAGGGGTCCATCTTGCAAGCTCGAGTTCTGTTAGTCAGCTCAGAGGCCGTACCGCTCGTCAAGACCGGTGGCCTGGCCGACGTGATTACCGCGCTGGCCGTATCGCTGCGCAAAGTCGGCATCGATGCCAGCATCCTCATGCCCGCCTATCCGGAGGCGGTCCGCAATCTCGGCGACACGGTGCAGATCGGCCTGAAGCACGGCCTGCCCGGCGGTGCCGGCCGGATTCTGCGCGGCACCATCCCCGGTACCGACGTGCCGGCGCTGCTGCTGGATACGGCGCGTTTCCGCCAGCGCGGTGCCAATCCTTACGTCGATACCGACGGCGTCGAGTTCAGCGACAACGCGCTGTGCTTCGCCGATCTGTCGCACGCCGCTGTGGCCATCTGCGCCGGTGAAACCAGCCTGCCGGTGCCGCACGTGGTGCATGCCAACGACTGGCACGCCGGTCTGATTCCCTGCCTGTTGAAGCTGCGCGGGCTGGATCACATCGGCACCATGCTGACCATTCACAATCTGGCTTTCCAGGGCAATTTCGCGCTGGAGTCGGCCGAGCAGATCGGCATTCCCCAACATCTGCTGACCGGCGACGGCGTCGAATACTGGGGCAAGCTGTCCTTCCTCAAGGCCGGCATTCGTTTCTCCGATTGCGTCTCCACCGTCAGCAAGAACTACGCGGAAGAGATCATGACCCCGCGCTTCGGCTGCGGCATGGACGGCATTCTTTCCTTCCGCAAGCTGGATCTGCGCGCCATTCCCAATGCCATCGATGCCGAGCTGTGGAATCCCGCCGATGATCCGCTCATCGCCCGCAACTTCAGCATCGGCAACATGAAGGGCAAGGCTGCCTGCAAGCGCGACCTGCAAAAGCTCTTCGGTTTGCCAGTGGATCCCTTCGCACCTGTCATGGGCCTGGGTTCGCGCATCTCGCATCAGAAGATGGCCGATGTCGTCATCGAAGCGCTGCCCGGCATCATGGAGCGCCATCCGCGCCTGCAGGTGGTGATCCTGGGTTGTGGTGATCACGACTACGAAGCCGCCTTCCTCGATCTGGCCGAGCGTTATCGCGGCCGCATCGCGGTCCACATCGGCTATGACGAGCGCCGCGCGCACGCCCTGCATGCGGGCAGCGACATGTTGCTGCACCCGACCCGCTTTGAACCTTTCGGCCTTACTCCCCTGTATGCCATGCGCTACGGTGCCATCCCCATCGGCTCGCGCGTCGGTGGCCTGGTCGACACCGTGTGCGATGCCGATCGCGATCCACAGCGCGCCACCGGCGTCCTGTTCGAAGGCGAGAGCGCCGCCCACATGCAGCACGCCGTGGCCCGTGCCTTCGCACTGTACAACGACACCGAGCGCTGGCAGAGCGTGCAGCGCAATGCCATGAGCAT
Source organism: Herbaspirillum sp. WGmk3 (assembly GCF_023952535.1). Lineage (NCBI taxonomy): Bacteria > Pseudomonadati > Pseudomonadota > Betaproteobacteria > Burkholderiales > Oxalobacteraceae > Herbaspirillum > Herbaspirillum sp. WGmk3. Next base: position 335,035 of record NZ_JAKYWT010000002.1, read on the forward strand.
CGACTGCGATTGGGCCGGCCCGACCCGCGCCTACATCGACGCCTATGCGCACGTGGCCGACATGGCGGTGCGCCCGTTGTTCGCACCGCGTCCATTGTCGGTGGATCGTCCTGCTGCCCAGGCGCACGCCCAGCCGGAGCGCATGGTCAGTCCGGCGGCCGCCATCGCTGCGGCACTGGCCGGCGTGGTCGGCGTACCGGCCGCCGTGGCGGCTGCCTGAACGACGAGGCGCCGGGGCGATTGCGCCGGCGTTGCGCCCCTTGTGATTCTGTTTTGATCCTTACCCGATCCGCATGGACCGGGCAGGGAGAGTGTTTGCCGGCGCGCCGCCCTCAGCGCGCCGGTTTTTGATTCAGCTGTTTTGATTCCGCTGTTTTGCGATGTTTCGATCAACCCCGATAACAACAACAGGAGTGTGCATGTCCGGCATGTCTGTCACGGCATATAGGGCGTCCACGACGCCCCAGGAAGAGACTTCCGACGCCAGCTCGGCCGCGCCCGGTTCCGCTTCGGCGCAGCCGCCGTCTTCTTCTCATTCCTCTCATCCCCCTGAATTCCCGGAACAAACCGCCTTGTCCCTTTCCCTTGAAGAGCAGGGCCTGCTCGAAGCCTTGCTGGCCGGCCGCCTGACACAGCCCTTCGGCCTGCTCGGCCCGCGCTATGCCAGCCAGTCCAGTGGCGTTTCTGCCATCCGCGCCTTCCATCCCGGCGCGGCAGCGGTGCGTGTGCGCTGCCGTCACAGCGGTGTGCTGCTGGGCGAATTGCAGCAGTTCGAGCTGCATGGCCAGCCCAGCGGTTTCTTCAGTGGTGTGGCCACCGGTCTCGACCAGCGTCGCCATCAAGTGCCTTATGTGCTTGAAGTGGACTGGTTGATCCCGGACGGCAGCTGCAGCGTACAAAGCACGGAAGACCCCTATGCCTTCGGCCTCCTGCTCGGCGAGCTCGACCTGCACCTGTTGCGCGAAGGCCGGCATCGCCAGCTGGCTGATTGCCTGGGCGCACGTCCGATGGACATCGACGGCGTGCCCGGCACGCGTTTCGCGGTGTGGGCACCGAATGCCGAGCGCGTCTCGGTAGTCGGCGACTTCAACCAGTGGGACGGCCGCCGCCACGTCATGCGCCTGCGCCACGAATCCGGCGTGTGGGAACTGTTCATCCCGCGCATCGGCCCCGGCGATGTCTACAAGTACGAAATCCTGGGCCGCGATGGTGCCTTGCTGCCGCTCAAGGCCGACCCCGTCGCGCGCGCTACCGAGCCCCCGCCGGCCACCGCCTCGGTCGTGGCGGATGCCCGTCCTTACCTGTGGCAGGACCAGCAGTGGATGGCCGAGCGCGCGCAGCGCCAGTCGCTGTCGGCACCGATGTCCATCTATGAGCTGCATCCTGCGTCGTGGCGGCGTATCCCCGAACAGGCGCACCGCAACCTCAGTTGGGATGAGCTGGCCGATGAGCTGATCCCCTATGTGGTCGGCATGGGCTTCACCCATATCGAACTGATGCCGGTGATGGAACACCCCTTCGGCGGTTCCTGGGGCTACCAGCCCATCAGCATGTTTGCCCCCAGTGCCCGCTTCGGCAAACCGGAGCGCTTTGCGGCCTTCGTCGACCGTTGCCACCAGGCCGGTATCGGCGTGTTGCTGGATTGGGTGCCGGCGCATTTCCCCAGCGACCAGCATGGCCTGGCGCAATTCGACGGCACCGCGCTGTACGAGCACGCCGATCCGCGCGAAGGTTTCCATCAGGACTGGAATACGCTGATCTTCAACCTCGGCCGCAATGAAGTGCGCGGCTTCCTGATCGCCAGCGCCCTTGAATGGATCGAACACTTCCACGTTGACGGCCTGCGTGTGGATGCGGTCGCCTCGATGCTGTATCGCGACTACAGCCGCAAGTCCGGCGAATGGGTGCCCAACATCCACGGCGGCCGCGAGAACCTGGAGGCCGTGGCCTTCCTGCGCGAACTCAATACCGTGGTGGCACAGCGCTGCCCTGGCGTGCTGATGATCGCCGAGGAATCGACCTCCTGGCCCGGCGTGACCTCCGAGGTCAGCAACGAGGCCGACCATCACGGCCTGGGTTTCAGCTACAAGTGGAACATGGGCTGGATGAACGACACCCTGCGCTACATGCAGCATGACCCGCTGTTCCGTCGCTATCACCATCACGACATGACATTCGGTTTGCTATATGGATTCTCGGAAAACTTCATCTTGCCGATATCGCACGATGAGGTGGTCCATGGCAAGCGCGCGCTGCTCAACAAGATGCCCGGCGACGAATGGCGCCGCTTCGCCAACGTCCGTGCGTATTACGGATTCATGTGGACGCATCCCGGCAAGAAGCTGCTGTTCATGGGCAGCGAGTTCGGCCAGCCTGACGAGTTCGACCATGACAAGTCCCCCTACTGGCACCTGCTCAACGAACACGGCGACCATCCTGCCGGCCATCGCCAGTTGCGCCAGCTGGTCAGCGACCTGAACCATCTGTATCGCAGCGAGCCCGCCTTGCACCAGCGCGACTGCCGCGCCGACGGTTTCTCCTGGGCGGTGGGCGACGACAGCGTCAACAGCGTGCTGGCGTATTTCCGCTATGCCGATGAGGGGCCGCCAGTGCTGATCGTGGTCAACCTGACCCCGGTACCGCGCACCCATTACCGTATCGGCGTGCCACCGATCGCGCCCGGCCATCATGGCATCTGGCGCGAAGTGCTCAATACCGATGCCGCCGTCTATGGCGGCAGCAACAGCGGCAACATGGGCCAGGTGCAAGTGCAGGAGTTCGGCTGGCATGGCCACCCGACTTCCATCGAACTGAACCTGCCCCCGCTGTCCACCCTGATCCTGCGTAGAGAGTCCTGATAATGAGCGTCGCCTTTCCTGATCGCCTGATGCCAGGCTTGCCTTACCCCCTCGGTGCCACTTCCGATGGCCTGGGGGTCAATTTTGCGGTGTTCTCGGCCAATGCCACCCGCATGGACCTCTGCCTGTTCGACCCCTCCGGCAAGCGTGAACTCAAGCGCATCACGCTGCCCGAATGTACCGATGAAGTGTGGCACGGCTACCTGCCCGGTGCCGCGCCCGGCCTGGTCTATGGTTTCCGTGCCCACGGTCCTTACGAGCCGACCAAGGGCCATCGCTTCAATCCCAACAAGCTGCTGCTGGATCCTTACGCCAAGCGCCTGGTCGGCCAGGTGCGCTGGACCGATGCGCTCTACGGCTATCGCCTGCACTCGGCACGTGCCGACCTGTCCTTCGATCGTCGCGACAGTGCCGCCGCCATGCCCAAGGCCATGGTCACCGATGATGCCTTCGTGTGGGAACACGATCGCCTGCCGCAGGTGCCGTGGAACAAGACGGTGATCTACGAGGCCCACGTCAAGGGCATTTCCAAGATGCGCGAGGATCTGCTGCCGCATGAGCGCGGCACCTTCGCCGCCTTGTCCGATCCGGCCTTCATCGATCACCTGCTGCGCCTGGGTGTCACCACCCTGGAGCTGATGCCGGTGCACGCCTTCCTGCAGGACAGCTTCCTGATCGAACGCGGCCTCTCCAATTACTGGGGCTACAGCACGCTGTCGTATTTCGCACCGGAGCCGTCCTACATGTCCATGGGCGATCCCAACGAATTGCGCATGGCAGTGCGCCGCCTGCACAGCGCCGGCATCGAGGTGATTCTCGACGTGGTGTACAACCACACCAGCTGCGGCAGCGAACTCGGGCCCACGCTGTCTTTCCGTGGCCTCGACAATGCCAGCTACTTCCGTCTGCTGCCGGGGCAGGAGCGCTATCACATCAACGATACCGGCTGCGGTAATACGCTCAATCTGTCGCATCCGCGTGTATTGCAGATGGTGATGGATTCGCTGCGCTACTGGGCGCAGTCCTTCCATATCGACGGCTTCCGTTTCGATCTGGGTTCCACCTTGGGACGCGAGCCGCATGGCTTCGATCCGGGTTCGGGTTTCTTCGACGCACTGCTGCAGGACCCGGTCCTGTCCAAACTCAAGCTGATCTCCGAACCATGGGATATCGGCCCCGGCGGCTACCAGCTCGGCAATCATCCGGCGCGCTTCGGCGAGTGGAATGACAAATTCCGCGACGACATGCGCAAGTTCTGGAAGGGTGATGAAGCCATGCGCGGCGGCTTTGCCCAGCGCATGTTGGGCTCGGCCGAACTGTTCGAGCACAATCGCCGCAAGCCCTGGGCGACGGTCAACTTCATCGCTTCGCACGATGGTTTCACGCTGCGCGATCTGGTCAGCTACAACGGCAAGCACAACGAGGCCAATGGCGAGAACAACAACGACGGCCACAACGACAACGCCAGCTACAACTGGGGCGCTGAAGGCGAGACCGATGATCCCGCCATCCAGGCCACCCGCGCCTGTGTGCAGCGCTCCATGCTGGCCTCCACGCTGCTGGCGCAGGGCACGCCGATGCTGCTGGCCGGTGACGAATTCAATCGCAGCCAGGGCGGCAACAACAATGCCTATTGCCAGGACAACGACATTTCCTGGATCAACTGGGAACAGGCCCGCTCGCCAGAGGGTGCCGCGCTGACCGCCTTCGTCGGCCGCGTGACGGCGATCCGGCGCGACTTCGACGTGCTGCGAGCGAGTTACTTCCTGCATGGCAACCAGATGGTGGCCGATGGCTTGCCGGATGTGGCCTGGTTCGATGAATCGGCGCAACCGGTCACCAGCGAAGACTGGAACAACCCGGTGGCGCGCGCCATTACCCTGCAACTGGCGGGCAAGCGGCTGGAGCCGCACAAGCAGCTCAGTTCACGCCTGCATGACGGCGTCGGTGCCGCTGCAGACGGGCCGGGGGAGGCTCAGGAAGTGCCGCCCGATGTGCTGATGATCTTCGTCAATGCCGGTCACGAGCCGATCGAATTCAGCTTCCCGCGTACCGAGGGCGAGTACTTCCTGCTGCTCGACTGCGCCCAGCCGACCGGCATGCCGGAAGGCGAGGGCGGCCAGGTCAAGGTCGACGGCAGCGCCTCCGTGCAGGTCCAGGCGCACACTCTGCAGGTGTTTGCCAACCGGCCCTTGCATTTGTCTTCGGCCATCTATCCGCTGGCCGCCAATGAATGGATCAAACGCAACGAATGGGGAGAACGCGCATGAGTGCTCGCTTTTCCGTGAAGCTGCCGTGCGGCGCGCAGGTCACCGCGCCCGGCCAGGTGCGCTTCCGCGTCTGGGCACCCGGTGCCGACGCGGTCGCGGTGGACATCACCGGCCGTGGCCGCCTGCCGATGCGCGCCGAGGATGCGGCCTCCCCGGCGTGGTACGTGCTCGAGACCGAGTGTGATCCGGGGACCCTGTATCGCTATGTGTTCCAGACCCGCGAGCAGGGCGAAGTGAGCGCACCGGACCCGGCCTCGCGCGGCCAGGCCGGCGATGTCTTCGATCCCAGCGTAGTGGTCGATCCGGAAGCCTTCCTCTGGCAGCACACGAACTGGCAGGGGCGTCCGTGGGAAGAGACCGTGCTGTACGAATTGCATCCGGGCGCAATGGGCGGCTTTGCCGGCATCCAGCAGCGCCTGGCAGAACTGGCCGAGCTGGGCATTACCGCCATCGAACTGATGCCGGTGGCCGAATTCCCCGGGGCCCACAACTGGGGCTACGACGGCGTGCTGCCGTTCGCGCCCGATGCCAGCTATGGCACGCCGGACCAGCTCAAGGCGCTGATCGATACTGCGCATGGACTGGGCATGATGGTCTTCCTCGACGTGGTCTACAACCACTTCGGGCCGGATGGCAACTACCTGCACAGCTATGCGCCGGATTTCTTCCGCCATGACATGAATACCCTGTGGGGTGCGACCATCGATTTCCGCCGGCCGGAAGTGGCGGACTTCTTTACCCAGAACGCGCTGTACTGGCTGCAGGAATATCGTTTCGATGGCCTGCGCCTGGATGCCGTGCACGCCATCTGCGAGCCCGACTGGCTGGTGGCGCTGGGCCAGCGCGTCCGCGCCGAGATCGGCAATGAACGCCATGTGCATCTGGTGCTGGAGCATGACGGCAACGCCGCGCATCTGCTGGGCTATGCCGCTGCCGTCGAGGCCGAGGCGGAAGTGGCCGAGATCGGCCAGGTGCGCGAGCGCTCCAGCCATGTCTACGACGCGCAGTGGAATGATGATGCCCATCACGTCCTGCACGTGCTGCTGACCGGCGAGGACAGCGGCTACTACAGCGCTTACGCCGAGGCCCCTGCCGAGAAACTGGCGCGCTGCCTGCAACAGGGCTTCGTCTATCAGGGCGAGGTCTCGCCGTATTCCGGTGAGCCGCGTGGCGAGCCCAGTGTGGACCTGCCGCCCACGGCCTTCGTCAATTTCCTGCAGAACCACGACCAGATCGGCAATCGCGCCTTCGGTGAGCGCCTGACCGTGCTGGCCCATCCGCTGGCCTTGCACGCCGCACAGGCCCTGATCCTGCTGGCACCGCAGGTGCCGATGCTGTTCATGGGCGAGGAATTCTGCGCGGTGCAGCCTTTCCTGTATTTCACCAGCCATCGCGACGAAGAACTGGTGAAGGCAGTACGGGACGGGCGTCGACGTGAGTTCGCGCGCTTCCCGCAATTTGCCGATCCCAAGCTGCTGGAGCAAATTCCGGATCCCAACAGTTTTGCCACCTTCGTGTCCTCCATTCCGGAGCCCGGTCCGGCACCCGGTTCGGCGGCTTGCCTGCGGCGCGTCGCCGAACTGCTGCACATCCGCAAGCTGCACATCGTGCCTTACCTGCGTGGAGCCAAGTCGCTGGAGGCGCGCGCCATCGGTCCCAAGGCCGTGCACGCGCGCTGGCAACTGGCCAATGGCAGCGTCCTCAACATCACGGTCAATCTCGACGAAGCGCCGCTGCAGGAAGCCTTGGACGATCTGGCCCGGCCGGCCGGCGCCGACGCGCTCTTCGACAGTGGCGGCGCACTGGAGGCGCTGGCCGCCGGCAGCTTCCCGGGCCATGCCATCCTGGCACTGCGCGAACCTCCGGCCGCCGCCGAGGCCGGGAGCGCAGAATGAACGCCGCCCTGCGCCAGCCGGCTGCGTCAGCGGCCCCCGAACTCATTGCCCCGGTGAATTCGTCCTCGTCTGAAAACGATTTATATCGTTTGGCAGAACGTGCCGGCATTGCCGTCCACTGGATCGACGCTTACGACCAGCCGCAGGTCGTCGCCGATGAGGCTTTGCAGGCGATCCTGGAAGCGCTGGGCCTGCCCTGCGCTACGGCCAGCGACTGCCGTGACAGCCTGGCGCAGCTCGACCGCGAGCACGCGGTAGGCTACCTGCCTCCGCTGTTGACGGGCGTACAGCATCAGCCGGTTGCACTGCCTGCGCATTCGCGCTTGCATGGACTGTCCTGCCGCGTGGAGCTGGACAACGGTGCCCGCCTGACCCTGCTGATCTCCTCCGATCTGAACGCGCCGCCGACCTTGCCGCCTATTGATGTCCCGGGCTATCACCGCCTGCTGGTGGCAGGTCACATCCTGACGCTGGCCATCGCACCGCCGCGTTGCTACACCATTGCCGATGCACTGGCCGAGCAGGGACGCGAGCGCGGCTGGGCGCTGGCTGCGCAGGTCTATGGCTTGCGCAGCGACAGCCTCAAGGAGGCGCGCAAGGTCTATGGCGACGGCGGCATCGGCCACTTCGGCGCGCTGGCCGAACTGGCACCGATGGCCGCGCGCTATGGTGCAGCCGCGCTGGCGATGTCGCCGGTGCATGCCATGTTTGCCGCCGATCCCGGCCGCAGCAGCCCGTATTCGCCGTCCAGCCGTCTGTTCCTCAATCCGTTTCTGATCGATCCGGCCGGCATTCTCGGTGCAGATGCCCAGGCCCAGGTGCTGGCCGAGGGCGGTTCGGAGATGATTGCCGCGCATGAACGCCTGCAACAATCCAACCTGATCGACTGGGCGCGCGCCGGTGCGCATCGCATGACGCTGCTGCGCCGGCTTTATGCGTTGTTCCGCACCGAACACGCGGGCGATGCCAAGCAGCAGGCGGCCTTTGCTGCCTTCCAGCTGGAGGGTGGTGCCGCGTTGCGCGCCCACGCCTTGTTCGAAGCCTACAGCCACCACCTGAGCAGTCAGGGTGTCACCGGTTGCTGCGACTGGCGGCAATGGGGCGAGGCTGGACGCCATCCCGATACGCCCGAGATGCAGGCCTTCGCCGTTGAACATGCAGGCGAGATCGACTTTCACCTGTTCCTGCAATGGCAGGCGGCACGCCAGCTGGCAGAGGCCCAGCATAGCGCTCGCGTGGCGGGCATGGCGATCGGTCTCATCGCCGATCTGGCCGTCGGTGCCGACAATGGCGGCAGCCAGGCCTGGAGCCATCAGGACGAGATCGCCGCCGGCCTGACCGTCGGCGCGCCACCGGATCGCCTGGCCCCGCAGGGCCAGAACTGGGGGCTGGGCGCATTTTCGCCACTGGCCCTGCGCAGCACCGGCTATCGTGCTTACCTGTCCATGTTGCGTGCGACCTTCGCGCAGGGCGGCGGGGTCCGCATCGACCACGTGCTCGGCTTGAACCGCCTGTGGTTGGTGCCGCAGGGGAGAGAGGCTGATGCCGGGGCCTATGTATCCTTCCCCCAGCAGGACATGCTGCGCCTGATTGCGTTGGAGTCCTGGCGCTATCGGACCATCGTCATCGGCGAGGACCTGGGCACCGTGCCGCCCGGCTTCGATACCGTGCTGGATGAGGCGGGTGTCTCCGGTATTCGCGTGCTCTGGTTCCAGCGTGAGAAGACGGGTTTCCTGCCGCCCTCGGACTGGTCGCGTCAGGCCATTGCCGTGACGACCACGCACGACCTGCCGACGGTGGCCGGTTGGTGGTCCGGTGCCGATCTGGCCTGGCGCGAGCGTCTCGGCCAACTGGAGGACGGCTTGCCGGCCGCCCGTGAGCAGCGCCGTGAAGAGCGCAGCCAGCTCTGGCAAGGACTGGTGCAGCAGGGCTGCGCGAGCGGCCCGCTGCCCGAAGCTGCGCCGGCCCTCAAGGAAGGCGACGAAGAGTCCGCCTTGCCCGTTGCGCTGGACGACTGTGCCATGGTGGTCGATGCCGCACTGGATTACGTCGCCGCCACGCCCGCCTCGCTGGCCGTGGTGCCGGTGGAAGACATCCTCGGCCTGACCCAGCAACCCAATCTGCCCGGCATGACCGAGCCTCACCCCAACTGGCGTCGCCGTTTGCCGGAAGACACGCCGCAACTGTTTTCCGCCTACGCAGCCAAGGCCAGGCTGGAGCGCCTGCGCCGCGTGCGCGGCGGCACCGCCAAGGAGATTTGATGCCAGCCCCTTCCGTATCGCCAGACCCTGCGGCGCACAGCAGCATCCCGCGCGCCACCGCGCGGCTGCAGCTGCACCGTGATTTCCGTTTCGAGCAGGCGGCCGCGACGGTGGACTACTACCACCGCCTGGGCATCAGCCACTTCTATCTTTCTCCCATTCTGGTGGCGCGCCCCGGTTCCACCCATGGCTATGATGTGGTGGATGCCACTCGCATCAATCCCGAACTGGGCGGCGAAGCCGGATTGCGCCACTTGCACCAGCGCTTGCACGCACAGGGCATGGGCATCGTGGTCGACATCGTGCCCAACCACATGGCCGTGGGCCATCACAATGCTTGGTGGCAGGACGTGCTGCGCTGGGGCCGCCACAGCCGCCACGCCGAATGGTTCGACATCCATTGGGACAGCCCCGATCCGGCCCTGAGCGGCAAGGTCCTGCTGCCTTTCCTGGGGCAACCCTACGCGGAAGCGCTGGAGGCGGGCGAGCTGGTGTTGCGCTTTGACGCCGAGCACGGCGAGCTGCAGATTGCCCATCACGACAATGTGTTCCCGCTCACTCCGACGGATTACGCCGCCGTACTGGAAACGGCAGGCAGTGCGCGGCTCAAGGATGTGATCGCTGCCTTTGCCGCCATCGATCCCGCGCAGGAGAACAAGGATGGCCGCGCCGATTCCGCCCGCGCGCAATTGCGCACCCTGGCCGCGGATCCCGAGGCGCTGGGCGACATCGACGCCGCGCTTGCTGCGTTCTCGGCCAGCCAGCCGCATGGCCGCAGTGCCATGCATCAATTGCTGGAGCGTCAGCACTATCGTCTGGCGTACTGGCGCAATGCCGCCGATGAGATCAACTGGCGGCGCTTCTTCGAAGTGAGCGAACTGGTGGGCATGCGCGTGGAGCGCGAAGACGTCTTCGAAGCCATGCATGCCGAGATCTTCCGGCTTTATGCCGAGGGCATCATCGATGGCTTGCGGCTGGACCATATCGATGGCCCGACCGATCCTGCTACCTATTGCCTGCGTCTGCGTGAGCGCCTGCGATCGCTGCGCCCCGGTCACGAACCCTATCTGATCGCCGAGAAGATTCTGGCCGGCGACGAAAGCCTGCCACCCGGTTGGCAACTCGACGGCACCACCGGTTACGAGTTCATGGACCAATGCGCAGCGGTGCTGCACGATGGCGAAGGCGAGCCGGTGCTGGACGAACTCTGGCGCGACATCGTCGGCGAATTGCCGGTGACGGCCGATCAGCTGCAGAGCCACGGTCCGGGCGAGTTGTGCCATTTCCCGACCATCGTGCAGGAGGCGCGGCGCAGCTTCCTGGTCCGCAATTTTGCTGCGGAATTCAATGCCCTGACGCTGTGCCTGCACCAGCTGGCGCGCAGCGCCACGCAGACGCGCGACCTGACGCTCATGTCCATCCGCCGTGCGGTGGCCGAGCTGCTGGTGCATTTCCCGGTCTACCGTACCTACGCCAACGCGCAGGGCATGCCTGCCGGAGAGCGCGAGCTGCTGGCCAGCACCGTGCAGAAGGCCGAGGCCACGCTGCATGCGGCCGACCATGCCACGCTGCATGTGGTGGAAGGCTGGCTGGGCGGGGACCTGTTGCTGGACAGTCGCGATGCGCATCGCCGCGCCCTGCAGCTGCGTGCCATAGCGCGATTCCAGCAACTGACGCCACCGCTGACGGCCAAGTCGATGGAGGACACGGCCTTCTATCGCTTTGGCCGACTGCTCTCGCGCAATGAAGTCGGTGCCGAGCCGGCCCATCTGTCACTGTCGGTGTCGCACTTCCACCGGCTCGCGGCCAGACGCGCCGAGCAGACGCCGGGCAGCCTGCTGGCCACCGGCACCCACGATCACAAGCGCGGGGAGGATGCCCGCATGCGGCTGGCTGCGCTCTCCGAAATTGCCGAGGAATGGTCCACGGTGCTGCGTCACTGGCATCAATTGAACGCGCCCATCGTGGCGGCGACGGCGGGCCAGCAGGGCGGCATCGATGCAGTCGATGAATGCATGCTGTACCAGACATTGGTCGGTGCCTGGCCCGACGGCATGCGTGCCGGTGACGATGACTTGAGTGCACTGGGCGAGCTGGCCGAGCGCGTGATCGCCTGGCAACGCAAGGCCTTGCGCGAAGCCAAGCGCCGCAGCGACTGGGTGGTGCCGCAGACTGACTACGAGGCGGCCTGCGAGCGCTTTACGCGCGCGCTGCTGTGTGATCCGGGACTCGATCCGCGCCATCATCCTTTCCTCACCGAGCTGGAAGATTTCGTGCGCCGGCTGGCACCGCTGGGCACGGTCAACAGCCTGTCGCAGACGATGCTCAAGCTGACCTCGCCGGGCGTACCGGATTTCTACCAGGGCAGCGAGCTGTGGGATCTGAGCATGGTCGATCCCGACAATCGTCGTCCGGTGGATTTCGCCTTGCGTGAACGGCGTCTGGCCGACGCCGTCAGCCGCCCGGTGTCGCTGCGCGACTGGCAGAGCGGCAGCGCCAAGCAGCAATTGATTCACGCGGCGCTGCAGTACCGGCGCGATCATGCGCTCTTGTTTGCGCAGGGTGCTTATGTTCCGTTGACCACCCACGGCAAGCTGGCGCGGCACGTGATTGCCTTTGCCCGGCTATTGCCGGTGCAGGAAGGGGACGAGCACGCGCTTGAGGCAACATTGGTGATCTGCACGCGCCTGGCCGGTCATCTGCTGTCCTTCGAGGGACGCCGCGAAGAGGCTTTGCCGCTGGTCTCCGCCGAGTCCTGGGGCGATACGCGCATCGCCATTCCGCAGGTCCTGTCGCATGCTGGCGGCGGCATGCGCCGTTGGCGCAGCGTGCTCACCAGTGGCCAGGGTGAGCTGGAGGAGTGCGCCATGCCTGATGGCGAACGCGGCGGCAGCATTGTGGTGGCTGACATTCTGGGCAGCCTGCCGGTGGAATTGCTGGCGTTGCGTGTGAATTGAGCCGTAGCGTGAAGAGCCCCCGAACAACCGATTGTTCGGGGGCTCTGAGTTTCACGCATGGCGCTGTGCTTGTGTGCGTCGTCACGCATGACTTCCTCTTTTCCTACATGGAAATGTTCCGCCGTCCGATGTCGTGCATTTGTCTCCGGCCACTACCATGACGCGATACCGGCATCTCCGCCGGCCCCGCCATGTTGTACAAGGAGTTTGCGCATGACCAAGTTGCCCGCCGCCGATCTGCAGCTGCCGCTGTTCACCTATGGCCAGCGCCAGTCGCTGACCGAGAAGAGCGCCTGGATCGCCCTGCAGGAACACCATCAATACAGCGCCCGCCATTTCCGGCTGGAGCGTCTCTTCGCTGCCGATGACAAACGCGGTGAAAAACTGGTGGCCGAAGCCGCCGGCATCTATCTCGACTATTCCAAAAACCTGGTCACCACCGAGACCATGACCCTCCTGATGAACCTGGCGCGCCAGTGCGACCTGCAGGATCGCATCGAGGCCATGTTCCGCGGTGACCGCATCAATGCCACCGAGCAGCGCTCGGTCTTGCACACGGCCCTGCGCATGCCTGCCGACGCACGCCTGGTGGTCGAAGGCGAGGACGTGATCGCATCGGTGCAAGAGGTGCTCTCCCGCATGGAGGCCTTCGCCGAACAGGTCCGCAGCGGCGCATGGACAGGCCACACCGGCCGTCGCATTCGCCACGTCGTCAACATCGGCATCGGCGGCTCCGACCTCGGCCCGATGATGGCGTACGAGGCATTGCGTCCCTATGCGCAACCGGACCTGTCTCTTCACTTCCTCTCGGACGTGGACGGTGCCGCGCTGCTGGAAACGGTGCGCCACCTGCCCGCCGAGGAGACGCTCTTCATCGTTTGTTCCAAAACCTTCACCACGCTCGAAACCACCACCAATGCGCGCGCGGCGCGCGACTGGCTGGTGCGGCAGTTGGGCGAGGAAGCGGCGGTGGCCCGTCATTTCGTCGGGGTGACGACCAACATCGAGGAGGCCAGCCGCTTCGGTATCGATCCGCAGAACATGTTCGGTTTCTGGGATTGGGTCGGCGGCCGCTATTCGATGACCAGTGCCATCGGCCTGTCCACCATGATCGCCATCGGGCCTGAACATTTCCGCGAGATGCTGGCCGGCTTCCATGCCATGGATGAACATTTCCGTACCGCCCCGCTGGAAGCCAACGTGCCGGCCATCCTCGGCATGCTCACCGTCTGGTACACCAATTTCTTCGGTGCCACGAGTCAGGCGGTGCTGCCTTACAGCCAGTACCTGAAGCGCCTGCCAGCCTACCTGCAGCAGCTGACCATGGAGAGCAACGGCAAGCAGGTGAACCTGCAGGGCGATGCCGTAGACTACCAGACTTCGCCGGTTTACTGGGGTGACAATGGCATCAATGGCCAGCATTCCTTCTACCAGTTGCTGCACCAGGGCACGCAGATGATTCCCTGCGATTTCATCGGCTTCTGCCAGCCGGTGGAAGCACTTGGCGACCACCATGCGCTGCTGATGGCCAACATGTTTGCCCAGGCCGAGGCGCTGGCCTTCGGCAAGAATGCGCAGCGGGTGCGGGAAGAGGGCACGCCGGAATCCTTGACGCCGCATCGCGTCTTCCCTGGCAACCGTCCCAGCAACAGCATGCTGGTCGAGCGGCTCACGCCCCACAGCCTGGGGACGCTGGTGGCCTTGTGCGAGCACAGCGTCTTTACTCAGGGCGTGATCTGGAACATCGATTCCTTCGATCAGTGGGGCGTCGAGTTGGGCAAGCAGTTGGCCAAACGTACCGCGCGCCAGCTGCTCGATCCTGCAGAGCCACTGCACCATGACAGTTCCACCAACGCCCTGATTCGCCGTTATCGCAGCGCCTGGTCCGATCAGAATGATTGAGCCGCGCTGCCCGTCCTTGCGCAGGAGAAACCATGAGCACCATCATCGCCGCCCGTTTCGATTTGCAGGAAGACGCCGCGCACGCGGTCTCGGTGCTGGAAGACGCCGGCTTTGCGCGCGAGCGGATCAGCAGTTTCTTCGTCAACCCGGCGGGCCAGCATGACCGCTTTGCAGTCGGCGGCGATCGCGACAAATCACCAGGTGCCGAAGATACCGACCGCGGCGCCGCCGTCGGTGTTGCAGCGGGTGCCGGTGCGGGAGCGGCTGCCGGTCTGGCCACCGCCCCAGTAACTGGCCCGCTTGGCCCCGCCTTGGGCGGCCTGGTCGGCGGCCATCTCGGTGGATTGGTCGGCAGCCTGGCCGCGACCGATGAGGTCACACCGCCACGGCGTCTGGCTGGGATGCTGGTGGCAGTCGACGTGGAGGACGAGCCCCAAAGCCTGCAGGTCATCCGCCTGCTGCAAGGCGTGGACGGCAGCGATCTGGAACGCGCCGAGGGCAACATCCGCGCGGGCGACTGGATCGACTTTGATCCGCTCTCCCAGCCGCAGCCCGTGAATGCGTAGGGGCGCAGGGCTCCACGGCTGAGGTTCCGAATAGCTTCGCTTCCCCCTGGCCCGGCAGTGTCCTGCCGGGCTTTTGCATTGACGCTTGCCATCGCGCACACGTGCGGGCATATTGTGAGTTTATAATCGTGCGTAACAATTGATTACCAGAAACGCACGCCTGCGGGGCCGGATCAACGTGACCCATGGTCCGCAAGCAAACCGGGACGTGCGCAGGACAGAACAACAAGGAAACGCAGAAGGGGGCGCACTGCAGGTCAAGCCCGATGCCGTCCGATGCAGCCTGGCATTCGCCGGGCAGCGAGTGGCGGCAGCGCTGGACCGGTGGCTTTGCACCGTAAGAATGATCGTGACGCGGGCGAATGCACATGAGATTGCTGACCAAGGGCTTGCTGATCGTTGCCATCCCAAGCCTGTTTGAAGTGCTGCTGCTGGGAGCGCTGTTCAAGGTCCAGGCCGATGCCGGGGATGCCGAGGGCTGGGCCTCGCATTCCCTGCAGGTGATGAACAAGGCCGCCGAACTGCGTGAGCCGATGCTGCTGGAGGCAGCGCGCGTGCGCAATGCGGTTCTGTTGGACCTGCCTGACACCCTGAGCCGGGGCGACCTGTGGGCCGACATCGAGGTCAAGACCGGCGAGCTTGCGCGGCTGGTTGCCGACAACGCGTCGCAAAGCGCGGCCGTACGAAAGGTGCATGAGTCCATTGCCAGCTACCGCAGTTGGGATGACAGTGCACGCGAGCGCCTCATGCGCGGCCAGCGCGATGACCTGATCCGCCAGTTGCGCGACGAACAGGGCGCACACCGGCTTTCCACCTTCCTCAATCTGCTCGACAACTTCGTGGCCGAAGAGCGGCGTCTGGGTGCCGAACGCAGCGAGCGTCTGCAGGCGGCACGCCGCTCGCAGACCTGGCTGCTGGTTCTGGCGGTGCTGGTTTCGATTGTGACGGCCGGACTGGCCTCGCTGGCGTTCATGCGCAATATCAGCACCCGCATCGGCGTGCTCACCGGCAATGCCCGCCGCCTGGCCGATGGCCAGCCGCTGGCGGCGCGCCTGGGTGGCCATGATGAGATCTCGCTGCTCGACGATGCCCTGCATCGCAGCAGCGAGCGCCTCGCCGAAGCCGCGCGCCAGGGCCAGGGTTACCGCGAGGAACTGGAGCAGCGCGCGCGCGAACTGGCCGACGTCAACACCGACCTGCGCCAGCAGACCCAGGACAATGAGATGTTCATCTACAGCGTCTCGCATGACCTGCGTTCGCCGCTGGTGAACCTGCAGGGCTTCAGCAAGGAAATCACCCATGCCACCCGAGATCTGCTGGACGAGGTGGATCGCCTGGCGCTGCCCGAACCGGACCGGCAACGCCTGCGCACGCTTGTCGAAGAGGATATCCATACATCGCTGCGCTTCATCCAGAATGCCGTGACACGCTCGGCCGGGATTATTGACGCCATGTTGCGACTGTCCCGTGCCGGCCGTGTTGAATACCAGCCGGTGATGCTGGACATGCATGCCATCGTCACCCGCATCGTCGCCGCCATGAGCGGCAGCATCCGTGCCAAGTCTGCCCGGGTCGAGATCGAAGCGGATCTGCCGCCGGCCTATGGCGATCCGACCTCGGTGGAGCAGGTGCTAGGCAACCTGGTTGGCAATGCCGTCAATTATCTTGATCCGGGCCGTCCGGGCCACATCACCATCGGTCATGTGCCGCAGGCCGACAGCGTGGTGGCGGCTCCCAGTCTGGTGACCTATTTCGTGCGCGACAACGGGCTCGGCATTCCCGCCGCCTACATGGACAAGATGTTCATTGCCTTCCAGCGCCTGCATGGCAACGCCGCCAAGGGCGAAGGCATCGGGCTGGCACTGGTCAAGCGGGTGGTGGAGCGGCACGGCGGCCGCATCTGGGTGGAATCGGTCGAAGGGCAGGGCAGCTGTTTCTACGTCGCCCTGCCGGCCCGCCCGCCGGTGTTCTGAAGGCAGTCAGACCGTATCGGGCAAACAGGGATCAACAACGGACAAGGGGGAACGAGATGGCCACAGAGCAGAGCGTCAACATCATCCTGGTCGAAGACGACGACGGCCACGCCGTGCTGGTCGAGAAGAACCTGCGGCGCGCCGGGCTGGTCAACGGCTTCCAGCGCCTGCGCGACGGGCAGGAAGCGCTGGACCATTTTTTCGGGGGCGAGCTGGGGCGGACCGACCTGCAGCAGGTGGTGGTGCTGCTGGACGTGAACATGCCGCGCGTGAATGGCGTGGAGGTGCTGCGGCGAATGAAGCAGGATGCGGCCACGGCGGCCATTCCGGTGATCATGCTGACCACGACCGACGACCCGCGCGAGATCGCCCATTGCTATGAAGTAGGCTGCAATGTCTACATCACCAAGCCGGTGGAATACGACGACTTCATCGAAGCGGTGCGCCGGCTGGGCTTCTTCCTGCAGGTGGTCAAGCTGCCGCCGCCGGGCGCGCCGGTGCGGGAGAGCGATTCCCGATGAGCGGTGCGACCGTCCATGTGCTGGTGCTGGAGGATGACGAAGGCCTGCTGGCGCTGGCCGGCCGTGTGCTCAGGAAGCAGGGATACCGTGTCACCGCCGTGGCCGATGCCGAGTCCGCCCAGGCGGCGGTGCAACAGGATCGGCCCGACCTGCTGATCGTGGACTACAACCTGCAGGCGCTGGACAGTGGCCTGGATTTCTTCCGCAGCCTGCGGGCTGCGGGCATGGGGATCCCGGCCATCATGGTCTCGGGCATGTCGGATGAAATGCGCATCATCGAAGCCTTGCGGGCTGGCGTAGCCGATGTACTGCCCAAGACCAGCGATTACCTCGACCACTTGCCGCAATGCGTGCAGCGCGTGCTGGTACAGCAGCGGCAGGCCGGTGATGCCGGGCAGATTGATGAGCAGGTGCGCCAGCTGCAGGCCGAGCGCGACGCGCTGCTGGCTGAGGTGCAGGCGGCGCAGGCCGAGATCGAGCGCCTGCGCAGCGCACGCGATGCCTTCCTGCGGACGCTGTCACAGGAACTGCGCCCGCCGCTCAATGCCATCCTCGGCTGGACCGATTACCTGCTGCAAGGCGGGACGGATGCCGCCAACCTGCACAAGGGCTTGCAGGTGATCGAGCGCCATGCGCGGGCGCAGTCGCAGTGGGTGGAAGACCTGCTTGCCCGGCACCGCATCCTCTCCGGCGCACTGCCGGAGCAGGAGCGGGACTGGCCTTGATGCGCCATCCAGCCGGTTCAGGCCGGCAGGATGGGCAAGGTGACGGTGAAGGTGATGATGTGGTGATCGCAGTTGAGGTCGATCTTGCCGCCGTGGCCGTTGACGATCTCGCTGACGATGTACAGGCCCAGTCCCAGTCCGCGCGCATTGCGCTGATTGCCCATGGATTCCTTCTTGTAGGGCTTGAACATGTGCTCGCGCACCGCCATCGGGATGGCCGGACCGTGATTGGAGACCGAGAGCGTCAGTACGTCGTCGCGGCGGAACACGATCAGGGTCGAGGGCGTACCGATCTCGCCATGATGGCGGGTGTTTGACAGCAGGTTGGAGACCACCTGGCTGATGCGGTCGCCATCGAGTTCGATTTCGCCGCAGTCTTCCGCCTCGAGGATGATCTCGTTGTCGGGGTAGGCCATGCGCGCTTCGTTGACGATCTCGGTGACCATCTTGCGCACATCCACCGGACGGCGCTGGATGTCCAGCCCCATGCCGCTTTGCAGGCGGCTGATGTCGAGCACCTGGGAGATCAGGCGATGCATGCGGCTTGATGAGGACGAGATGCGCTTGCTCAGGTTGGAGCTGGACGGCGAATGCTCGCGCACCTCGATCATGCGCGCGGCCATCATGATGGCCTGCAGCGGATCGCGCAGGTCATGGCCCAGCGTCGCCAGCAGGGTTTCGCGGGCGCGCTTGACCATGTTCTCGTTGGACAGCGCCACTTCCTGGAAGTCCATACGCAACTGGTTGGCGATTTCGGTTTCGGTCTTGGCCCACGGCAGGCTCTTGCCGCGTACCGTTTCCTTCCAGACCGCGAAGGAGCCGCGCGGGGTCAGTCGCGGACCGAGCGGCCCGATGCTGTATTTCTTTTCCGGATTGCCGCCCCAGCGGACGTCTTCCACCTGCTCGGTGCGGAACCAGAAGGCGTAGCCATCCTGTTCGCGATAGAAACGCACGGCCAGCACGCCGCAGATATCACCCAGCGCTGCCTTGAGTGCCGGCACATCGGCCCCCAGCGCACTGGTGGAGAAGAAGTCGCCCGGTTCGTTTTCGTTGAGCCAGTTGATGAGCGCGTTGACGCCTTCGCGCGAGGGAGCCTTCCCGAAGACCTGGGTCTTGCGCTCCATGGAGATGGCGCCACCGTGCGCATTCATCAGCCGCAGGAAGCCCTCATGGTCAGCCGCCAGGGCCAGCACGATGTCTTCCCGGTCGGTGACCTGGGCCACGATCTTGCGGCGCAGGTCGGCGCTGTACTCCAGTGCACGGGCGCGCTCGCCGTTGAGATTGCGTTCCACCAGGGCACTCACGAATTGCGAGAGCAGCTGGCATGACATGCGCACCGCATGCGGCACGAGGTGCGCGCTCATGTGATGGCAGGCGATGAGGCCCCACAGGCGTTCGCCGATCACGATCGACAGGCTCATGGAGGCACCCACGCCCATGTTGCTGAGGTATTCGATGTGCACCGGCGAGACGCTGCGCAGCATGCTGTGGCTGAGGTCCAGCGGACGGCCGGTGAGCGGATTGTGATCCGGTTCCAGCGCCACGGTGGAGGCTGTCACATCGGCGATCAGGCGGATCGGATTGATGACGTACAGGCGGCGTGCCTGCGCCGGGATATCGCTGGCCGGATAACGCTGGCCGAGGAAAGGTTCGAGGTCCTCGCGCTTGTGCTCGGCGATCACTTCGCCGCTGTCGTCATGCAGGAAGCGATAGGCCATCACGCGGTCGAAGCCGGTGATGCGGGCGATCTCGTCGACCGCCAGCGTCAGCAGGTCTTCCACGCCGGGCTGGCGCTGGATGCGCTGGATGGCCTGATGCGCGGCCAGGGCGAACGACTCCAGCGACAGGGCATCGGCGGGACGCTGTTCAAATTCGGCGATGAGCACGCCTTCGGATTTGTGCGTGACCAGGTCGAAGGCACCGGAGGCCAGCGCGATCATGCGCGAGTCGACGTAGCCATGGCGGTCTTCCAGTGCCGCCTGGATCACGGCGCGGGACGCAGCGTTGAGATGGGCCTCCTCCAGAGGCTGTCCCACCTCCGGCAAGTCGCCCAGCAAGGCAGCGGCATTGGCGCTGCGCGTGGCAAGCTTGCCCTCGGGCGTAAAGCACAGGAGGGCACCATGATTCTGGATGGATCCGGGGATGTGGATCGGCTCCTGATCACAATTGCTCAGGTCGACCGGTCGCCGGCGGCTTGCGTGATACGGATTGCTCATTCACTACTTTCTCGATGCCTGCACTGCAGGACGTCGAACTGCCGATGCGCGCGCGCCGGCAAGGTGGGGGGCGAAAGCAAGGGCATCCGGGAGACCCCGGTCTCACGTCCGGCAGATGCTGGCTCATGACCAGTGGCTGCGATGGCAAATGATGCGCATTCTTGGCTTCGGGAAATGCCAATTATAGGCGTCATCGCAAAGTTGCGTACAGGCTGAACAACATTTAATTCCACCGCGCGACAAGTGACGATCCGGGCAGTATCGCCGTCAAGGGGGTTCTTCCACTTTGTCCTACAAATCAATCGGGCGCAGTCCGATAGGACTCATCCGTGCGAGGTTCTAAGATCCTCAAAACTCGCAGAAACAACGCGGCACGGTCGGTCTTCCTGCAGGATGAGCGGATCCGATTGATGCCACATGGGAAAAGAAAATTCCGGTCCTGCGCTGTGACCACTTTTGCAGTGACAATTCGTGGACAACGGCTGCATCAGCCTCTTCCAGTTTGGGCGGACGCGGCTAAAATGAA
Source organism: Herbaspirillum sp. WGmk3 (assembly GCF_023952535.1). Lineage (NCBI taxonomy): Bacteria > Pseudomonadati > Pseudomonadota > Betaproteobacteria > Burkholderiales > Oxalobacteraceae > Herbaspirillum > Herbaspirillum sp. WGmk3. Next base: position 355,705 of record NZ_JAKYWT010000002.1, read on the forward strand.
TTGTCATCGGAAGCGGGAGGCAGCAGGGCAGCCGGTGAACCATCAGGGAGCGAACACCCCATGCTGTCGATGAAACACAGGGAAAAAATCGATCGCAGTGTCGGCCAGACGACACGACTGGTCGATCAGTGGCAGCGCGAGCGCCTGCATGCGCAGGTCCTTCGCGATGCCGCACAGGACAAGCTGACGTTGCAACCAGCCCGGCGCAAGTGGTCAGCGCCGGATCTTTGAGCAGGGTAGCCTCATGGACAAGTCTGATTCCACCCATCCTTATGATCCGCTGATCGCCATTGCCCAAGGCGACTGGACGGCCTACCGCAACCATATCGCCTCGCAGGGCCACGCCGCGGCGGATGCCGAGCCGGAACCACTGGCGATGCCGGCTTACCCCGAACCGGCGCAGGACACCGCCGGACAGCCACTGCACGGCGAGGAAGATATCCTCGCCTACCGGCGGCGCTGTGCGCGGGCTTACATCGGCATGAACGGCCGTCTCGGCGGCCGTGCCTACCGGCCCAACGAGCCCGTGATCCTGACCCAGGAAGCGGTACAGGAACTGGCCGAACTCAACCGCCTGCTGCGTGAGGAGCGGGCGTTGAAAAAGAAAAGCCAGCCCGAAAGCTGAGCGCGCCTTGCGCCAATTGCATCAGTTGAATATTCCCTTCGCGCGCCGTCGTGCGGGAGGGTTGCGCGTAGGTGCGCGGCGCAATTTCATGTAGGAAAACAGGAAGACTGCGCAGATGCCTGTGCCATGCGCTGTTGCGGCCGGTGGATGTTTTTCCGTGGGCTGAGAGCGGCCCCGGAAGCGGCACCGGCTTCCCGTATAATCATCGGCGGCACGCGGCAGGCGCGCCGGGTGCCTGCGCCCGTCTTCACGGGCCTGCTCCAAGCGGATGCGAACAACAATGAAGGGACCCGCGGGAGCATGACGGCGCAAGCCTCGTCTCTCGCGAGACCGACCTCGGTGCTCAAAGCTAGGCTTAAAGGTAAGTTTCACGACATGGCAGACATTTCTTGGTTGCGCGGCACAGGCCTGGCCGCGCAGATCGTCACGGCAACCGACTGGACCACAAGTCCCCTGGGTGCGCCGGCGCAATGGTCGCCGACCCTGCGCACCTCTCTCAACATCGCACTGCATTCACCCCTGCCGAGTCTGCTGGTCTGGGGCACAGCACGCCAGATGCTTTACAACGATGCCTTCGCGGCCTGTATCGGTACGGCCCATCCGGCGGCCTTCGGTGCGCGCCTGAGCGAGTCCGCGCTGTGGCGGGGTGCCGCGCGCCTCTGCGAAGCGGCAATCGGTGCGGCCTTCAAGGGCCAGCAACAGCAACTGGGCCGGGTATCGCTGTTTCCCGATACCGCGGCAGCAGCGGGCACACCCGATCAATGGGACCTGACTTGCGTACCGGTGTGGGAAGACGCGGCCGATGATCAGCCCGCGCAAGTGGCCGGCGTGCTCTGCACGCTGGTGCGCTCTACCGGTCTGGATGCCGCGCTGGCGCACACCGACATGCTGCGCGACCTGATGGAGCAGTCGCCCAGTTTCAAGGCCGTGGTGCGCGGTCCGCAGCACGTATTCGAACGCGTCAATGGGGCCTACTTCAAGCTCTTCGGTGACCGGCCGGTGTTGGGCCTGCCGGCGCGGGAAGCGCTGCCCGAACTGCTGGACGAAAATCTCTACGAATTGCTGGACCGCGTCTACCAGACCGGGCAGACCTATACCGAACGCGGTGCGCGCCTGTTCCTGCGGCGCGCGCATGAGACCGGTTTCGAGGGGGCCGTGCTGGACTTCGTGTTCCAGCCCATCAAGGGGGCCGATGGCCAGGTGGCCGGGATCTTCATCGAGGGCAATGACGTCACCGAACGCTTCGTGGCCGAAGAGCGCCTGCGCATCGTCGACCGCGCGGGCGGGATCGGCATCTTTGAATGGTTCCCGGTCTCCGGCAAGCTGGCGGTCTCGGATCGATTCCGCCGCTTGTGGGGTCTGCCGGCCGAAGGCGAGGTCACCTCGCAGCAACTGGTGGACATGATCGATGAAGAATTCCACCCGAACCTGGGCACCTCGCGCATCAAGGAAGGCGGTCCGCGCAATCCGCTGGAATATACCGAATACCACATCACCCGCCCCGACGGCGAACAGCGCTGGCTGGCGCGCAAAGGCGAGGTGGTGCAAGACGATCCGCGTGCCGGTTCGCGTTATGTAGGGGTGGTGTTCGACGTCACCTCGCGCAAGCTGATGGAGCAGGCACTGGCCGCTTCCGAAGCCAGCGTGCGGGCCAACAATGCCTTCGTGCGCCAACTGCTGGATTCCACCGACCAGGGCTTCTTCTCGATCGACCGCGAGGGCATCGTCACGCTGTGCAATGCGGCCTTCCTGAAATTGCTCGGCTATGCCGGCGAGAAGGATGTGCTGGGCCGCTCGATCCACGAGGTGATCCTGACCTCAGCCGACGATGGCAGCGGCGCGCGCGGCGAATGTGCCGTGCTCAAGGCCGCCCGTGACGGCGTGACCACGCACGTGGAGAGCGAAGATTTCCTGCGCGTTGATGGCAGCAGTTTCCCGGTGCAATACCAGGCCCATCCGGTCTGGCAGGATGGTGAGCTGCAAGGTGCGTTGTGCACCTTCATCGATCTGACCGAACGGCGGCGCGGCATGCAGGCGCTGTCGTGGAGCGAGAATCGCCTGACCGCCATCTTCAACCAGGCCTCGGTGTGCTTCTCCGAACTGGACCTGGAGGGCCGCTATCTGCGCGTGAACCAGGCGCTGTGCCGCATGCTGGGCCGCACCGAGGCCGAGATGCTGCAGATGACCCTGGCCGACGTCACCCATCCTGATGACGTGCCGATGAACATGACGCTGTTCAAGCGTTGCATTGCCGACGGCAGTTCCTTCACGCTGGAAAAGCGCTACCTGCGTCCTGATGGCAGCGCGTTCTGGGTCTCCAGCGACATCAGCCGCATCGTCGACGGCGAGGGCAGGCCACAGGCCATGATCGCGGTCTCTACCGACATCACCGAACGGCGTCGCGCCGAAGACGCCCTGCGCGAACTCAATGACACGCTGGAGCAGCGCGTGGTCGAGGAGATCCTTGAACGCAGCCGCGCCGAAGCGGCGCTGCGCCAGATGCAGAAGATGGAAGCCGTGGGCCAACTGACCGGTGGCGTGGCGCACGACTTCAACAACGTGCTGCAGATCATCGGCGGCAACCTGCAGTTGCTGCAGACCGATCCGCGCCTGGATGACCGCAGCCGCCAGCGCGTGCGCATCGCCATTGGCGCGGTCGATCGCGGTGCCAAGCTGTCCTCGCAGTTGCTGGCCTTTGCCCGCCGCCAGCCGCTGCAGCCGCGCAGCATCAATCTGGAACGCGTGGTGCTGAACATGGATGACCTGCTGCGCCGGGCCGTGGGCGAGAACATCGAAATCTCCACCGTCATCACGCATGATCTCTGGAATACCATGCTCGACCCCAATCAGGTCGAGAACCTCATCATCAACACCGCCATCAATTCCCGCGATGCGATGCCCAATGGCGGACGGCTCACGCTGCAGATCGACAACGTGCAACTGAGCGATCCGGCCTTCCTCTCGCAGGCCGACCTGCCGCCGGGCGATTACGTGGAACTGCAGATCTCCGACAACGGGGCCGGCATGTCGCCCGAGGTGCGCGAACGTGCCTTCGAGCCCTTCTTCACGACCAAGCGCGAAGGTGAGGGCACGGGTCTGGGTCTGTCCATGGCCTACGGTTTCGTCAAGCAGAGCAAGGGCCACATCAGCCTGCACAGCGAAGCGGGCAAGGGCACCACGATCCGCATCTACTTCCCCCGCTGCATCGATCAGGAAGTGGTGATCGACGACAACCGCGACATGGAAGTGCGCGGCGGTGACGAAACCATCCTGGTGGTGGAAGACGATCCCAACCTGCAACTGACGGTGATCGATACCCTGTCCTCGCTGGGCTACCGTGTGCTCAAGGCGGACAATGGCGAACGCGCGCTGGCCATCCTGCAGAGCGGCATACCGGTCGACCTGATGTTCACCGATGTGGTCATGCCCGGCAGCGTGCCGGTGACTGAACTGGCGCGCCAGGCACGGCAGTTGTTGCCGGAGATCGAGATCCTGTTCACCTCCGGCTATCCGCGCGACGCCATCGTCCATGAAGGGCGGCTGGATGCGGGCGTGGAGCTGCTGTCCAAGCCGTATCGCATCAACCAGCTGGCGCAGCGCATCCGGCAGATGCTGTCGGGCCGGGCGCATCGCATCGAACTGGCACAGATGACGCGCGAGCGCGACCAGGCCAATGCCAGTGCAGACGCCAATGCCATGCTCCATGTCCTTCCGGTGGGCGGCAGCCATCGCCAGGCTGACGGTCAGGATGCGCATTTCGACCAGGCAGGCAGCGGGGCCAGCGTAGTGACGGTGCCGGAGGCAGAATCCGTCTCCGCGTCAGCAAGCGGCCTGCGCCTGCTGGTGGTGGAAGACAACATCGACTCCCAGCAACTGGTGTGCGAATTGCTGGAAACGCTGGGCCACCAGGCACGCGGCGTGATCAGCGCGGAGGATGCGCAGCAGGCGCTGGGCGAGCAGAGTTTCGATGTGCTCTTCACCGACGTCAATCTGCCCGGTATGTCCGGCGTGGACCTGGCCAGGAGCGCGCTGGAGCGCTTCCCGGAAATGGCGGTGATCTTCGCCTCCGGTTATGGCGCGATGGTGGCGCGCAATGTCGGCTTCGCCTCGCATGCGCTGCCCAAGCCCTACGATATCGACCAGCTGCAGGAGATACTCAAGAAGATCGCGACCGCGTGATGCCTGCAGCGTGATGCCCGGTGAGAGCGCGTGGGGCAGGGCCGGTTCCTTCCTGCTGCCGCGCGCAGAACATGGCCTGCTCATCCCGGTGAGCGGGCCATTTTTTCGTGGCGATCATTCGTCGTCTTTGGTTGGCGCGATCCTGGCCAACTGCTGGGTCGCGATGAGCAGGGCACCACATGAAGTTTTCATCCCTTCCACGGCCACCCGTCGGCCCAGGTATTCGTAGTTTTCTTCACCTGGCAGGATGATGAATTCACATCGGCATTTCGGACAGTAGCCGCGATGGCCCACCCCGGCCATGGGCTTGCCGTACAGCTTCACATTGTCAAATCCTTGCTGGACAACGCCGCCATGCGAGGTCGGATCGTCGAGGCGGATGATGGCCCTGGTCATATGCACTCTCTTTCACAGGAGGAAAAGCAGGGAAGATAAAGCCATCGCTCAGCCTGTGGCGCATAGGCGGCAAGAGATCAATCACAATCAGTAATTTTTGCAGCACTGCGTCGAATCATTTCGAGAAGTCAGGGCAGGGACTTCAGAAACTTTGTAAGGAAGGTTTCCTTTTTCTGTCATATTCCATAAAATAAATAAGAACTATTATCGTTCGTATTAAATAAAATGAATATGAAGAGGAATCCCTTGCTCCAGTCGTCCCTGCGCGCCCGCCCCAGCGCCATGTCCCGTGCTCTCCGTCCGGTGTTCATCAGCATGGCGTTGGCCGGCTCTCCTGCGCTGGTGCTGGCGCAGTCCGCCACCGACAGCGCGGCCGCTGCCGCCAATGACAGTAGCGCCGGCCAATTGCCGACCGTGACCGTCTCGGCCCCTGCTGCAGGCGAGGGAACGCAGCACCTGCAAAGCCAGTCCAGCGCCGGTGCGCTCGGATCGCGTTCGCTGCTGGATACGCCGTTTTCCGTCACCAGCATCACGTCTGCGGATCTGGCCGACAAGCAGGTCAACAAGCTCGGCGATCTGTTCTACAACGAGGCCTCGGTCAGCGACAACAGCGGAGGCTACAGCGCCTGGGCTTCGTACATCACCATTCGCGGCTTGCCGGCGGACTGGCAGAATTCCTTCCGCATCGATGGCAAGCCCTTCCTCGGCTATGGCATCACGCTGCCCTACGATCACTTCGAGCGCGTCGACCTGCTCAAGGGCTCGGCCGGTTTCATGTATGGCTTCGGCTCTCCGGGCGGGGTGCTCAACTACGTCACCAAGAAGCCGACCGACACCCCGGTGCGCAGCGTCTCGGTGGGCTATACCAGCAACAGCATCTGGAGCGAGCACGTCGACCTCGGCGGGCGCTTCGGCAACGACAACATGTTCGGCTATCGCCTCAACGTCACGCATGACCAGGGCGAGACCTTCAATGAAGGCCACATCCGCCGCAATTCTGCTTCGCTGGCGCTGGACGGACGCCTCACGCGCGACCTGACCTGGGATTTCCAGGCCATCTGGCAGAACAGCAATTCCACCGACCAGACGCCGTCGGTCGTCACCAGCAGCCTGGCGGGCAGCCGCCTGCCGTCGGTGGTCAGCGGGGCCGACAAGACCCTGGTCGGTCCGGGCCAGCATCTCGATACCAACTTCCAGCTCTACCAGACCGGGCTGACCTATCGCATCAACCCGGACTGGAAGGCCAACCTCAGCTACAGCCACAGCACCTCCAAGCGCTTCCGCAACGAGGACATCGCGATGCTCTCGGATGCCGCCGGCAACTACACCGACTGGCGCTCGGACAGCCGCGAAGGCCATACCTTCGACCAGTGGCAGGCCATGCTGGAAGGCAATGCCCGCACCGGCAGCATCGATCATCAGCTGGTGCTGGGGGCCTCGTGGCAGAAGCAGGTCAATGATTACTCGATCAGCTCGGTGTACAAGCAGATCGGTACCGGCAATCTCTATACGCAGAACACCAATGCGTATTACAGCAGCACCGAGCTGCAGACCTATCACAACGCCATCATCACCCAGCAGGCGGTCTTCGCCAGCGATACGCTGAACTTCTCGGAGCGCTGGTCGCTGCTGGCCGGTGGCCGCTACAACCAGTTCCGCCAGGATAATTTCAGCACCAGCGGCACCCTCAGTTCGCGCTACGACAAGTCGGCCTTGACGCCTACGGTAGCCTTGATGTTCAAGCCTGAGCGCAATACCACCGTCTACACCAGCTATGTGGAATCGCTGGAGCAGGGCGGCGTACCGGGCGTGACCAACACCAACTACGGCAGCCAGCTGAAGCCGCTCAAGAGCAAGCAGTACGAGGTCGGGGCCAAGACCGATCAGCAGAACTGGAGTGCCACCGCTGCGCTGTTCCGTATCGAACGCGCCTCGGAATACACGCTCAACGGGGCGCTGGTGCAGGATGGCCAGTCCAACTACCATGGGCTGGAACTGGGCGCAGCCTATCGTCCGACGGCGCAGTGGCAAGTGGCCGGCAGCCTCATGCTGCTGGATGCCAAGTACGACAAGGGCAATACCTACAATGGCAATCGCGTGGCTGGTGCGCCGCGCAACATGGCGACCGCATCGGTCGCCTATCTGGTGCCGCAAGTCGCTGGCCTGAAGCTCTCGGCCGATGCCAAGTTCACCGGCAGCACCATGGCGCGCGCGGCCAACGACATCGAGCTGGCCAGCTATACGCTGTTCAACCTCGGTGCCAGCTACACCACGCGCATTGGCCAGCACGACACGACTTTCCGGGCCTCGGTGAACAACCTGCTGGACAAGCGTTACTGGCAATACCAGTACGAGAACTACATCAAGCCGGGTGACCCGCGTACCTTCAGCGTGTCGGCCAAGGTCGATTTCTGATCTGGTCATGGTCGCCCTCCCGGCAGTCCCTGAATCACTCCGCCAATTAGCCAGGTAATCCAGCCCATGCGCGCACTTCTCGTCCTCCTCCATCGCTGGTTCGGCCTGGCCGTGGCCGTGTTCCTGTTCATCGCCGGCGTGACCGGCGCGCTGATCTCCTGGGATCACGAACTGGATGCCTGGCTCAATCCGCAACTGTTCCATGCCCGCAGCGCGGACCGTCCGGACGCCGGGCAGCCCTTGCCCGGGCTGGAACTGGCGCGGCGCGTTGAAGCGGCCGAGCCCAAGCTGCGCGTGACCTATGTGCTCACCGAAGCCGAGCCCGGCCACACCATCAGCATGATGGTCGAACCGCGCCTGGATGCAGTGACCGGCAAGCTGCCGGTCCTGGATTACAACCAGATCGCGGTGGATCCGGTGACCGGTGAAATACAGGGCCGCCGCATGTGGGGCGCGATTTCGCTGGCGCGTGAAAACCTGCTGCCTTTCCTCTACAAACTGCATTACACGATGCACCTGCCGGACATGGGCGGGATCGAGACCGGCATCTGGCTGATGGGCATCATCGGGATCGTGTGGGCGCTGGATTGCTTCATTGCGCTCTATCTGTCCTTCCCCAACTGGCGCAGCTGGCGCAAGTCGCTGGTCTTCCGCTGGCGCGAGGGCGGGCACAAGCTCAACTTCGACCTGCACCGCTCGGGCGGCGTCTGGATCTGGGGCTTGCTGCTGGTGTTGGCGGTGACGTCGGTGTCGATGAATCTGGAGCGGCAGGTCATGCGTCCGATTCTGCAAAGCGTTTCCACCCTGACTGCGGGCCCCTTCGACACGCGTACGCCGATTGCGCCCGAGAAGGTGCCGGAACCGCGTATTTCACGCGAGGAAGCGGTGGCGCTGGGACGCGCGCAAGGCGAGAAGCTGGGCCTGACGGAGCCGGTCGGCGGGGTCTTCTACTCGGGCATGTTCGGGGTCTATGGCGTGGGCTTCTTCCAGCCTGGCAATGACCATGGCGATGTGGGCCTCGGCAATGCCTGGCTGTATTTCGATGCCATGAGCGGCGCCTATGAAGGCGGCAAGATTCCGGGACGCGGCAGTGCAGGCGATATCTTCCTGCAGGCGCAATTCCCGCTGCATTCCGGCCGCATCCTCGGGCTGACCGGACGCGTGCTGATCTCGCTGATGGGCGTGCTGGTGGCGATGCTGTCGGTCACCGGGGTGATCATCTGGGTGCGCAAGCGCCGTGCCCGCCTGCAGCAGCGCGAGCGCCTGGCCGCCCAAAAGGCACCGGCCCGCGAGGGGCCGGTCGTGGAGGCGCGCTGAGTGAGCGCCAGACTTGAGACTTGATGACGGTGTCAATGCGCCATCAGCACCGGCAGGGTCATGGTCTTGAGGATGGTCAGCGTCACGCCGCCCAGCAGCACTTCGCGGAAGCGGGTGTGTCCGTAGCCGCCCATGACCAGCAGGTCGGAGCCCTTGTCGGCAGCCAGCGAGAGGAGGGCATTGCCGATATCGAGCGTGGTCTGTTCCTGTGCCACTTCCACCTTCACGCCATGGCGCGCCAGATAGAGCGCGATGTCGGCACCGGGCTGTTCACCGTGGGTGCCCAGGCGCTTGTCGGAGTTGAACAGCACCACCGTCACGTTGTCGGCCTGGCGCAGCAGGGGCAGGGCGGCCGTGATGGCGCGGGTCGATTCCATGCTGCCATCCCAGGCGATCAGGGCATTCTTGCCTACCTGCTTGAATTCACCGGCGCTGGGGATGATGAGCACCGGGCGCGGTGAATTGAGCATGACGTACTCGGGCAGGTCGGTGAGGAAACTGTCATCGGCATCGTCCAGGTCGGCCTGGCTCACCACGACCAGGTCGGCATAGCGCGCCTGCAGGGCCAGTCCACCCTCGGCGTCGTCATCGACGAAACGTTTTTCGCAGGAGGGCACGCCGACGCTGTTGGCGATCTTGTCGAAATTTTCCAGCGCGGCCAGCGCGCGGTCGCGGAAACCATCCATCTGCGCCGCGATGTAGGCCGCGCCTTCCATGGTGATGAAGCTGGAGATGCCGCTGACGGCGCTGCCGATCAGGTGCGCCTGCTGTGCGCGGGCCAGCTCGGCGGCAATGCGGATGCGCTGGGCGGCGTGGCGCGACTGGTCGACGTGGACCAGGATGGACTTGTAGCTCATGGTGGCTCCTCGGAAATTCGTGGGGGAAGACATCCGGGGCGGGATGCCATGCAGGCAGATTAGGCCGGGCACCTCCATGCGTCCAGCGCAAATCCCGAACTGCTTGACGCATGTCAATCCTGCCCCGTGGCTCTTGTAGGGAAGCATTATTGGCTTGTTTCCATACAAGCATGACGGTTGCGGTATGCTTGTCGGCTTTCGCAACCTGCCTGCCGATCCGGGACTGTCCATGCCATCCATCTTCCACCTGGCCTACCACGTGCGCGACCTCGACCAGTCGCGCCACTTCTATTGCGACCTGCTGGGTTGCGCCGAAGGGCGCAGCACCGAAACCTGGGTCGACATCGATTTCTTCGGCCATCAACTTTCGCTGCACCTGGGTGAACCGTTTGCCGTGAGCAATACCGGCCATGTCGGCCATCATCTGGTGCCGATGCCGCACCTGGGGGTGATCCTGCAACTGGATGAATGGCAGCAACTGGCGGATCGCCTCAGCGCCAGCGGCGAGGTGCAATTCGTGCTGGCCCCGCAGATCCGCTTTGCGGGCGAACCGGGCGAGCAGGCGACGATGTTCTTCCTCGATCCCTCGGGCAACCCCATTGAAGTCAAGGGCTTCCGCGATCTGGCGACGGTGTACGCCAAATGAGCGCGCCCATGCCGATCCCCTTCGTCAGCCAGAGTGATCCCGCTGCGGTAGCGTCGTGGTTGCAAGCTTTGCGCGCGGCCATGCCGGAGGAAGAGATCATCGCCTTCAGCGAGCTGGACGAAGACCAACGCGCGCAATGCCGCGTGGCCATCGTCGCCAATCCTGATCCGGCGCAGCTGACATTGCTGCCGCAACTGCAGTGGGTGCATAGCGTCTGGGCCGGAGTCGAGCGGCTGGTGGCCGATCTCGGACAGAGCGACTTGCAGATCACGCGCCTGGTCGATCCGCGCCTGGCCGCCACCATGGCCGAAGCCGTGCTGGCCTGGACGCTCTATCTGCATCGCGACATGCCGCATTACGCGCGCCAGCAACAGGCGCGGCAATGGAGGCCGTTGGACTATGTGCTGCCGGAGCAGCGCCGCGTCGGCATCCTCGGCCTGGGCGCGTTGGGTGAAGCGGCAGCCGTGGCATTGCGCCAGGCGCGTTTCCCGGTGCTGGGCTGGAGCCGCAGTGCGCGCAACGTGCCGGACGTGCGGACCTACAGCGGCATGGACGGACTGGCGGAGATGCTGGCACAGACCGACATTCTGGTCTGCCTGCTACCGCTGACGGCCGAAACGCGCGGACTGCTGGATGCAGTGCGGCTGGCACTGCTACCTCCTCAGGCACAGCTCATCAATTTCGCACGCGGGCCGATCATCAATGATGAGGCGCTGCGCGAGGCGCTGGATGCGGGCAGGTTGCGCCATGCGGTGCTGGACGTGTTCGCCACCGAGCCCTTGCCGCCGGAGGCGTGGCCCTGGTCGCATCCTGCAGTGACGGTGCTGCCGCATTGTTCGGCACCGACCGATTCGGGCACCGCTTCAGCCATCGTGGCCGCCAATATCCGCCGCTATCGCAACACCGGCGAGATCGCTGCCAATGTCGATCTCAAGCGCGGTTATTGAGCCGTTGAGTCATTGCGCCATTGAGCACAACCGGCGCGCTCACTGGCGCGCGATGGTAAAGCCGATGGTATTGTGCCCGCCGCTGCTGCTGGCAAAAGCGCGCCCGCCATGCATGCGGGCCACTGCCTTGACGATGGCCAGTCCCAGGCCGTGGCCGTGGCTGCCGTTGATGTCCTGGCGCGCGCTGTCGACGCGGTAGAAGCGGTCGAACAGGCGTGGCAGGTGTTGCTCGTCGATGGCCGGGCCGGGATTGGTCACGGCCACGCGCACCATCTCTTCGCCACCGGAAATGTCGATGCGCAATTGCGCGCCCTGCGGCGAATGCTGGATGGCGTTCTGGATCAGGTTGGTGAGGGCGCGTTTGAAGAGCGCCGTTTCCATGGTGGCCGTGGCCTCCAGATCGCCCGCCACGGTGATGGACATGCCGGTGTCGTCCAGCACGAACTCGAAGAAATCCACGGTCTTCTGCACCGCTTCGGCGACCCGCACCGGTACCCGGGCAGTGGCCGCTTCGCCCTGGTCGGAGCGCGCCAGGAACAGCATGTCGTTGACGATGGAACGGATGCGGTCCAGCTCTTCCAGGTTCGATTGCAGCACGTCCTTGAATTCCCCCGCACTGCGTTCGCGCGCCAGCGCTACCTGGGTTTCTCCGATCAGGTTGGCCAGCGGCGTGCGCAACTCATGGGCCACATCCGCATTGAAGGCCTCGAGCTGGGTATAGGCCTGCTCGATGCGTTCCAGCGCGCCATTGAAGGCATCGGCCAGCACCGACAACTCTTCCGGCAAGGCTTCCACCGGCATGCGAGCTGACAGTTTGCGTGGCGAAAAGCTTTGCGCGCGCGCCGACATGCGCCGCAGCGGGGCCAGCCCCGCTCGAGCGATCCAGTAGCTGGAGATGACCGCCAGCACGATGCCCAGCAGCGAAGAAATGCTGGTGGCCAGCAGGAAGGTGCGGCGCATCTCGAAGTAGGGAGCGCCATCGACACCGACCGTCACGCGCACTTCAGGACGATCCTCGAAGGCCGGCAGGGTGCGCGTCATGATGTGCAGTGGATAGGCGCGTCCCGGCAGGTGCAGGCGGCCGACCTGTTTGCCGTCGGCGTGATTGATGGCCGAGGGCGCGAGCCGCGTCAGGTCGCCATAGGTGTAGCGGGGATCATCGCTGGCGATCCAGAAGAACACGTGCTGGTCGGCCTGCGAGAGCGTCGACAGTTTCAACTGTACGCGGGCCCAGCGCTCGGTATTGCCGGCGCGCTCGATCTGGTAGCTGATGTCGTTGAGGGTGGTGAAGAGGGCATCGCGTTCGTGGCGCAGCAGTTCCCCCTTCAGGACGGTGTAGAGCACCACGCCGGCCACTGCGAAGATCAACAGGGCCGACGCCGCCGACATCAGCACCAGCCGCGCGGTGATGGATTGGCGCGGCGGCAGGCGGCGCTTCTTTGCCGGCGCGGCAGCGGTCTCACTCATCGCCGGCATCGGAGGTGGCGCGCGGCTCCAGCACGTAGCCCATGCCGCGCACGGTATGCAGCAGCTTCTGCTCGAAGGGCGCGTCGATCTTGGCGCGCAGGCGCTTGATGGCGACTTCCACCACGTTGGTATTGCTGTCGAAATTCATGTCCCAGACCAGTTCGGCGATGGCGGTCTTGGAGAGGATCTCGCCCTGTCTGCGTGCCATCACGGCCAGCAGGGCGAACTCCTTGGCGGTGAGGTCGATGCGCAGCCCGCCCCGGAAGGCCTTGCGCGAGATCAGGTCGATCTGCAGGTCGCCGATGCGCAGCTGCGGCGCTTCCTGCACGCGGCCACGGCGGGTCAGGGCCTGCAGGCGGGCCAGCAGTTCCAGGAAGGAGAACGGCTTGATGAGGTAATCATCGGCGCCGTCATGCAAGCCCTTGATGCGGTCTTCCACGCTGTCGCGCGCGGTCAGCATGATGACCGGCGTCTGCTTGACGGTACGCAGCGAACGCAGCACGGCAAAGCCATCCAGGCCCGGCAGCATCACGTCCAGCACGATGACGTCGTAGTCATGCTGGATCGCCAGGTGCTGCCCGTCGATGCCGTTGCTGGCCACATCCACCGCGCATCCCTGCTCGGTGAGGCCCTTGCAGAGGTATTCGGACATCTTTTGCTCGTCTTCGACTATCAGGATCTTCATTCGGTCTCCACTGGCCGCGCCGGGAACATTCCCCGGCGCCGGCCCATGCCGGATTCTACCTTCCCGGCTCCCCTTGTTGATGAACAGGCTACGGAGTCAATGTTCCTGCGCCAGGCGCGCGGCCTTGCGTTCCTGCCTTGCCTTCTTCTTGCGTTCGTACCAGTAGTGCGCGCGGTCCAGGTAAAGGTAGACCACCGGCGTGGTGAAGAGCGTGAGCGCCTGCGACAGCACCAGGCCGCCGACCATGGCATAACCCAGCGGACGGCGCAGCTCGGAGCCGGCACCATGGCCGAGCATGAGCGGCAGGCCCGAGAGCAGGGCGCACATGGTGGTCATCATGATGGGACGGAAGCGCAGCAGGCAGGCCTGGTAGATCGCTTCTTCCGGCTTCATGCCCTGGGTGCGCTCGGCGGTGAGGGCGAAGTCGATCATCATGATGCCGTTCTTCTTGACGATGCCGATCAGCAGGATGATGCCGATCAGGGCGATCACCGACAGGTCGTAACCGCCGATCATCAGAATCAGCAGTGCCCCCACGCCGGCCGAGGGAAGCGTGGAGAGAATGGTCAGCGGATGGATGTAGCTCTCGTATAGCAGGCCCAGCACGATGTAGACCGCGATCAGGGCGGCCGCGATGAGATAAGGCTGCGAGGCCAGCGAATCACCGAAGGCCTTGGCCGTTCCCTGGAAGTTGCCCACCAGGGTCTGCGGCACGCCCATCTCGTCCTTGGTTTTCTGGATGATGTCTACCGCCTCGCCCAGCGAGACGCCCTTGGCCAGGTTGAAGGAAATCGTCACCGCCGGGAACTGGCTCTGGTGGCTGATCGACAGGTAAGAGGTCTTGGTGGTATCGACCTTCACGAAGGTCGACAGCGGCACCTGCTGGCCGGTCAGGGGCGAGGTCAGGTAGAGTTTGTCGAAGAGTGCAGGATCCTTCTGCAACTGTGGCGTCACCTCCAGAATCACGCGGTAGCTGTTGATCTGCGTGAAGTATTGCGCCACTTGGCGCTGGCCGATGGCGTCATAGATGGTGGCATCGATGAGCGAAGGCGAAATGCCGAAGCTGGAGGCGCGTGCGCGGTCGATGGTGATGACCGCTGCTGCTGCCTGGTTCTGCTGGTCGGAGGCCACGTCGGTCAGCTGCGGCAATTGGCGGAAGCGATCCAGCATGCGCGGTGCCCACACGTTCAGTTCATCGAGGTCGGTATCGGTGATGGTGTACTGGTACTGGGTGCGCGAGAGGCGGCCACCGACGTTGATGTCCTGGCTGGCCTGCATGAACAGGTTCACGCCCTGCACCTTGGCCACCTGCGGACGCAGGCGCGCGATAACTTCATCGGCATTGGTGGTGCGGCCTTCATCCTTGGGTTTCAGTGCGATGAAGAATTGTCCGGTATTGAAGGTGGTGGAACCGGCGCTCATGGCAAAGCCGATCACGTCCGGATCCTTGCGCACCACCTCAGCCACCTTCAGCAGCCGTTCCTGCATGGCCGCCGAAGACGTATCCTGGGCCGACTCGGCAAAGCCGACGATGACGCCATTGTCCTGCTGCGGGAAGAAACCCTTGGGGATGAAGATGAACAGCACCACCGTCAGGGCCACCGTGGCGATGAAGCTCATCAGCGTGATGAACTGGTGCTTCATCACCACGTCGAGCCCGCGCTTGTAGCCATTGAGCATGGCATCGAAGCAGCGTTCGAACCATTGATATAGCTTGCCGTGCTGACGGCCATGCTCGTTCTTGAGGAAGCGCGAGCACAGCATGGGTGTGAGCGTGAGCGAGATGATGACCGAGACCGCAATGGTCAGCGTGACCGTCACCGCAAATTCGCGGAACAGCCGCCCGACGATGCCACCCATCAGCAGCAGCGGAATGAACACCGCCACCAGCGACACCGAGATCGAGATGATGGTGAAGCCGATCTCGCCCGCGCCCTTGAGGGCCGCTTCCAGCGGCGACATGCCCTCCTCGACGTAGCGGTAGATGTTTTCCAGCATGACGATGGCGTCATCCACCACGAAACCGACCGCAATGGTCAGCGCCATCAGCGAGAGGTTGTCGAGGCTGTAGCCGACCACGTACATGACCCCGGCCGTGCCCATGATGGCCAGCGGCACCGTGACCGACGGGATCAGCGTGGCCGCCACATTGCGCAGGAACACGAAGATCACCATCACCACCAGCGCGATGGTGAGCACCAGGGTGAATTCCACATCCTCCACGGAGGCGCGGATGGTCTGGGTGCGGTCGATCAGGGTGTTGACGTTGATCGCCGCCGGGATGGCCGCGCGCAGGCGTGGCATGGCGGCCTTGATGCGGCCCACGGTCTCGATCACGTTGGCACCGGGCTGCTTGGTGATGGCCAGCACGATGGAGCGGCCATTGCTGATGGTGTGATCGGCCGTATTGGCCGCACCGGCGAAGGCCCAGGCGGCGATCTTGTTGTTCTCCGGGCCGTCGATGGCGATGCCGATGTCCTTGACGCGGATCGGCGCGCCATTGCGCCAGGCCAGGACCATGTCGTTCCACTGCTCGGCCTTGAGCAGCTGGTCGTTGGTATAGACGGTGAAGGCCTGGCGCGCGCCATCGACCGTGCCCTTGGGCTGGTTCACCGTGGTGGTGGCGATGACGCCGCGAATGTCTTCCAGGCTGATGCCCAGCGTAGCGATCTTGGCCGGATCGACCTGGATGCGCACGGCCGGTTTCTGCTGGCCGTTCACGCTCACCAGGCCCACGCCCGAGATCTGCGAGATCTGCTGGGCCAGGATGTTGTCGGCATAGTCGTTGACCACCGTCAGCGGCAGCGCATCGGACTGCACCGACATGATCATGATGGGCGAATCGGCCGGATTGATCTTGCGGAAGGTCGGCGGATTGGGCAGGTTGGCCGGCAACTGGCCGGTGGAGGCGTTGATGGCGGCCTGCACGTCCAGCGCGGCGGCATCGATGTTGCGGTTGAGGTCGAACTGCAGGGTGATCTGGGTACTGCCCAGGGTGCTCTGCGAGGTCATCTGCGAGAGACCCGCGATCAGCGAAAACTGGCGTTCCAGCGGCTGTGCCACGTTGGAGGCCATGGTCTCGGGACTGCCCCCCGGCAATTGCGCGGTCACCTGGATGGTCGGGAAATCGACCTGAGGCAAGGGCGCGACCGGCAACAGCGGCCACACCGCGATGCCCACCAGCAGGATGGCGATGGCCAGCAGCGTGGTGCCGATGGGGCGCTTGATGAAGGCGGCGGAGACGCTCACTTGGTGCTTCCTTTCGCGTCAGCGTTGGCGGCAGGCGCAGCAGCAACAGCGCCCTTGGCCGGCTGCGGCTTGCTTTCCACGATGCGGCTGCCCGGCTTGAGCTTGTACTGGCCGTCGATGACGACGCGCCGGTCTGCCGTCAGGCCGCTGTCGGCGGCCAGGACGGCGACGCCGTCCTGGATGCGGTCGACCTTGACCGGCTGCATGTTGGCCTTGTCGTCCTGGTCGATGGCATAGACATAAGTGCCTTGCTGGTTGCGCTGGATGGCGGCAGCGGGCACGGTCAGGGCGTTGCCGTGGCTGTTCATCTGCAGGCGGGCATTGACGTACTGGCCCGGCCACAGCTTGTGTTCGGCATTGTCGAAGCGTGCCTTCAACTGCACAGTGCCGTTGGTGGTGTTGATCTGGTTGTCCAGCAGGATCAGCTTGCCGGTGGCCAGTACTTCCTGAGAGTCGCGCGCATAGGCGACCACCTTCAGCGGCTGCTGGCTGTTGCGCTGGGCCCGGTTGATGCCGACCACGGCTTCTTCCGGCAGGGTGAAGACCAGCGTGATCGGATCGATCTGGTTGATGACCACCAGGCCATTGGCATCGGCCGCATGCACGATATTGCCCGGATCGACCAGGCGCGCACCGACACGACCCGAGAGTGGCGCATTGATGGTGGTGTAGCTCAGTTGCACCTTGGCATAGGCCACCTGCGCCTCATCGGTCTTGACCGCTGCCTCCAGCTGCGCCACCAGCGCCTTCTGCGTATCCAGCTGCTGCTGGGTGGCCGCATCCTGGCTGCGCAGGGTGGTGTAGCGCTGCAGGTCCAGGCGCGCATTCATGAGGGTGGCCGCATCCTTGGCCCGTTGCGCCTCGGCCTGCGCCAGTTGCGCCTGCAGCGCACGCGGGTCGATCTGCGCCAGCAGTTGTCCCTTCTTGACCTCCTGGCCTTCCTCGAAGCCGACCTTGTCCAGCTGGCCGTCTATGCGGGTCTTGACGACCACGCTGGCATTGGCGGTGACCGTGCCGACGCCGGCCAGATACAGCGGCAGATCGCGCTCCTGCACGCGGGCCACCGAGACCGATACCGGGGGTAGTGCCTTGGTGGCAGGCTGATCGGCCGCGGTGGCGCGTTGCATGGCGCTCCAGCTGCCGATGCCGGCGGCCAGGATCAGGGCCGTCGCCACGACGATGGCCAGCGGGGAGCGTTGCGGAGTCGGGGAAGTCTTGGGGGAGTTGGGTGAGGTGGTCATGCCTGAAACTCGTCCTGGAAAATGCACATGGGATTCGGAAGATGGGCCGCGCACATCAGCGCGCTGCCATCGGTGCCTGCACGCTGGCCGGATCGGTCTGTCCGACCTGCCAGCCGCCGCCGGTGGCCTTGATCAGCGCCACGCTGGCGACCAACTGGCGGCCCAGCAGGGTGACTGCGCTGCGCTGGTTGGTCAGGGAGGTGGCCTGGGTGGTGACAACCGACAGATACGTCACGATGCCGGCCTGGTACTGGCTCATGGCCAGCCGTTCGGCCAGCTGCGCCGATCTGACGGCCTGGGCCTGGGCCGCGCTTTCCTGATCCAGCACGCGCAGGGTGGAGAGGTTGTCTTCCACGTCCTGCAAGCCGGCCAGGACGGTCTGCTTGTATTGCGCAGCGGCAGCGTCATAGGCGGCCATCGCTGCGTCGTTGCGGGCAGTGCGCGCGCCGCCATCGAAGAGCGTCTCGGCCAGCGCTGCACCCAGCGACCAGACGCGGCTGGGCGTGTTGAACAGGTCGGCGAACGAGGCGCTGTTGTAGCCGCCGGTGGTCGACAGGGTCAGGGTCGGGAAGTAAGCCGCACGGGCCACGCCGATATTGGCGTTGGCGGCAGCGGCCAGGCGTTCGGCATTGGCGATGTCGGGGCGGCGCTCCAGCAGGTCGGAGGGCAAACCTGCCGGAATCTGCGGCAGGCTGGCCTGCAGGCGCAGGGCATTGGCATCCATGCCGCTGTCGGTGGCCGCCGCCGCTGGCAGGGGAGCCAGGCTGAAGGCCGCCGGTGCCTTGCCGATCAGCATGGCGATGGCGTGTTCCAGCTGGTTGCGGGTGGCGTCCAGGTCGATCAGTTGGGCCTGGGCCGAGCGCAGCTGCGTCTCCGCCTGGGCGACGTCGGAACGCAGGGCGGTACCGGCTTCGTATTGATGGGTGGTCAGTTGCAGCGAGCGGGTATAGGCCTCGACCGTGCGGCGGTACAAATCCTTTTGCAGGTCCGTCACGCGCAGTTGCAGGTAGTTCTGCGCCAGCGTGGCCTGGATCGCCAGGCGGGCCGCGGCCAGGCTGGCGGCGCTGGCCTGGGCGCTGGCATCGCCGGCCTCGGCACCGCGCCGGATGCGGCCCCAGACGTCCGCTTCCCACGAGGCATTCAGGCCCACGGTGTAGCTGTCGCCCAGGCGTTGCACGCCGTTGGTATTGGTCTGCGCCCGGGCCGCACCGGCCTGCGCGCCGACGGTCGGCCACAGGCTGGCGCGCGCCACGGCGGCTGTGGCCTGGGCCTGGCGATACTGGGCAGCGGCTTGCTGGATGGTTTGGTTGGCGGCGTTGGCCTGATTGACCAGGTCGTTGAGGATGGGATCGCCATAGGCTTCCCACCAGCGTTGATGGTCATCGGCCTGGCGCGGCGCGGCCACTTTCCAGGGGCCTTGTTCCTTGTAGGCCTGGGGCAGATCCATGGCCGGGCGCACGTAATCAGGCCCGACCGCGCAGCCGCCCAGCAGCGCGGCCAGCACCAGTACCGTCATTCCCTTCTTGGCGCGGAAGGGGGAGTGTTGTGGGGGATGAGTGAAATGACGAAGACGGGCGCTGGCTGCGACGCGGCGAAACGGGACGACCATAGGGCTCACGATGATGGCTTGCGGATGAAGGACTGGCCGGCAACGCGGCACCCCTCAGCACCCGAGGCCGACCCCTGCTTACGACGCTAATGTAAGCTCGGCCGCTCAACGCGAGGCTGACATCAACATGACAATTTTGTCAGCCAGGACGTACACCGACATAGGCAGCCCGCGGCCGGATCAGGCTGCCGCTGCGGCCCTGTTCCAGCGCATGGGCGATCCAGCCCAGCGAACGGCCCAGCGCAAACAGGCCGAAGGCACTGCCGGGCGGCAGGTGCAGATGGCGCCGCACGGCGGCCAGGGCAAAGTCCACCGAGGGGGGATGGCCGGTCAGTTCGCGGACTACCTCGATGGTTTGCTGCCAGCACGGATGGACCGGCAGCAGCGGCGCCAGCAGGGCGGAAGCGCGCACGTCACCTTGCGGATAGAGATGGTGGCCAAAGCCGGGCAGCTCTTCGCCGCGTGCCAGCCGTTGACGCAGGCTGGCGGCGGGATCGTCCTGTTCATCCAGCGTCTCGAGCAGGGCTTCGACACGCGCCGTGGTGCCGCCATGCAGCGGCCCGGACAGCGCGGCCAGCCCGCCGACGACGGCCGCCTGCAGGTTGGCGCCGGTCGAGGCGATGCATCGGGCAGTAAAACCCGAGGCATTGAGTTCGTGGTCGGCGCACAGCACCAGGGCACGGCGTACCAGCTGCGCACCGGCCGCATCCAGTCCCCAGGCGCTGGCACATTGCTGGTGCAGGGGCGCGATGGAAGGCGCCGTTCCGAGCAGGCAGGCCGCCAGGCGGCGTACCAGCAAGCCGCAGCTGGCCAGCTGGCGCGGCAGCGGCAGGTGCCATTGGGCGCCGATGTCTTCAGCGCAGGCCAGGGCAAACAGCGGCAGCAAGGTTTGCTCGGCGCGGCCTGCGCTCCACTCGGACTGGACGCTCTCCAGCCGCGGCGGCCGGGCCGGCGGCACCGGGCCGAAGGCATCCTCCACCGCGCAATCCCAGAGCAGGGCGGCGACTTCTTCGACGCTGGCCTCGGCGCTCAGGGTCACGGCATCATGGCCCCGGTAATGGAGCCGGCCGTCTTCGATCAGCGTGAGCGCCGATTCCAGCACCGGCAAGCCCCAGTCCAGTGCCGCCCGCGCCACCTCGCGCGGCTTGCGTCCACGGGAACGGCTGGCGGCCAGCCGCTCGACCTCGGCGGCCAGGTAGCGGCGGTCGCGGGCCTGCCCGCCGGGATGGGCGTGCAGCAGGCCGCGGCTGACGTAGGCGTAGAGCGTCTGGCGGGATACGCCGAGCAAGGTGGCGGCCTCGGAGGAGGAAAGATAGCGGCTCATGGGGGCCCGGAAAGACAGACAAGTTGATTAAATTAATCAATATTGACGATTAATTCAAGGCTAGTATCCTGCAGTCATCGCCCTTTCATTCCGAGGATTGCCATGACATCCCTTTCCCCCTCGCAAGCCATGCTTGCCACGATGTGGAACGCCCTCGACGGCGATCCTGACGCTCTTGCCGCCGTGGGCCTGACGGGCGAGGGCGGTTTGCCGTCGGTGTTTGCCACCACCGACCTGGCCCAGGCATCGGTGGCGGCAGCCGGACTCGCGCTGGCCGGGCTGGTCAGCGGTGCCGGCGGGGCCTTCCCCGAAGTGAACTGCGATCGCCGCCTTGCAGCAATGTGGTTCAGCAGCAGCCTGCGGCCCGAGGGCTGGGCGCCGCCGCCTTTGTGGGATGCGGTAGCGGGCGATTACCGCGCCGCCGATGGCTGGATCCGCCTGCACACCAACGCCAGCCATCACCGTGCTGCAGCCCTGGCAGCGCTGGGGCTGGATGCAGGGCAGGCCACGCGCGAGGACGTGGGTCGTGCCGTCTCGGGCTGGCGCGCCAGCGAACTGGAAAGCGCCGTGGTAGCCCACGGTGGCTGCGCCGCCGAAATGCGCAGCCAGGTGCAATGGGCAAGCCATCCGCAAGGCGCGGCCGTAGCGGCCGAGCCGCTGGTGGCCTGCCGTTACTTCGATGCGGCTGCGGCCGCGCCGCGCCCGGTGGACCCGGTGCGGCCACTGGCCGGGGTGCGGGTACTGGATCTGACGCGGGTGCTGGCCGGCCCGACTGCCACGCGTTTGCTCGCCGCTTTCGGCGCCGATGTGCTGCGCATCGACCCGGCCTCGTGGGAGGAGCCCGGCGTGGTTCCCGACATGACGCTCGGCAAGCGTTGCGCCGGACTGGACCTGCGCCAGCCAGTCGGGCGCGCCGTGCTGGAAGCGCTGGTGCGGCAGGCCGACGTGATGGTGCACGGGTATCGTGCCGATGCCCTGGAGCACCTGGGGCTGGGTGCGCCTCGGCGGCGCGAACTGAACCCCGGGCTGGTCGATGTGGCCCTCAATGCCTACGGCTGGAGCGGTCCGTGGTCGTCGCGGCGCGGCTTCGACAGCCTGGTGCAGATGAGCAGCGGCATTGCCGAGGCCGGCATGCGCGCCGCCGGCAGCGACAAGCCGGTACCGCTGCCGGTGCAGGCGCTGGACCATGCGACCGGTTATCTCATGGCGGCGGCCGCCGTGCGCGGGCTCACCCGGCGCCAGACCGGTGGCGGCAGCCAATACCGCTTGTCGCTGGCCCGTACTGCCCGCCTGCTGGCCGATTATCCGGCCGCCTCAGGCCAATCGCCGCTGGCCCCCGAAACGATGGCCGACGTGCATCCGCATCTGGAAATGACCGTCTGGGGCCCGGCCCGGCGCCTGCGAGGCCCGCTCAGCGTGGGGGCGGCCGAGATGGCGTGGGACCGGCCGGCCTCGCCCTTGCGCAGCGTCCAGCCTGCATGGAGCTGATTTCATTTAGCATGGTGGTCTTCGTGAAAACAAACAACGAGACGGCAACATGAGCTTCCCCCTCAAACAACTGGCAGCAGCCAACAAGGGCCTGCTGGCCTTCATCGCGCTGATGGTGGTGTTTCGCAGCGCCATCGCCGACTACAACGTGGTGCCCAGCGGCTCCATGATGCCGACCGTGATGGTGGGCGACCGCATCCTGGTCGACAAGCTGGCCTATGACCTGCGCCTGCCGCTCACCCACATCAGCCTGCTGCGCCTGGGTGAACCGCAGCGTGGCGATATCGTCACCATCGATTCGCGGCAGGCCGGCGAACTGCTGCTCAAGCGCATCATCGGGCTGCCGGGCGATGTGGTGGAGCTGCGTGACAACGTGCTCTTCATCAATGGGCAGCCCGCCAGCTACGGCCCGGCGCACGCGCGTCCCGAAAGCGGAGATGGCGTCGACCAGGCGCGCTACCGCGATGAAAAGCTGGACGGGATGAATCACCTGGTGCGCCTGTCGGAGGCCCATCCCAGCCTGCACAGCAGCTTCGGCCCGGTGGTGGTGCCGGCCGATCATTACATGATGCTGGGCGACAATCGGGACAACAGCATGGATTCGCGCTACTTCGGCTTCTTCGCCCGCAGCGAGCTGATGGGGCGCACCCGCCGCATCGCCTTCTCCCTGGATGCCGACCAGTTCTACAAGCCGCGTCTGGAGCGTTTCGGCCGTCCCTTGGACGCGGTGACGATGCAGTAATGAGATTTCCGGGATTTTTGTCACAAAAATCTTCGTTTTTTTGCTGTCAATCGCTCAAGTTGTCCAAAAGCATGCCGTTATCAATGACGGAAAACATGCCTTTGTCATCTGGAGCACATCATTTCTCTCACCTTCATCTCCGATCCGGCCACCGGTCGCCGCAGGAATGCCGTCAGTCATGACGCCATCCTCGATGCCACTTATGTGATGCTCGAGGAGATCGGTTTCGACAAGCTCTCCCTGGAGGGCGTGGCGGCGCGCGCCGGCGTAGGCAAGGCCACCATCTACCGCTGGTGGCCCAACAAGAGCGCACTGGCCATGGAAGCCCTGCTGCGCGCGGTCGAACCCTTGCCGCCGCTGGGCGACAGCGGTTCGGCCCGCGACGACATCGAACAGCACATGCTGCAACTGTCCCAACTGTTGCGTGGCAAGTCCGGCCGGGTGGTGCGCGAGATGATCGCGCTGGCTCAGTTCGAGCCCGAGAGCCGCCGCATTTTCAACGACAACTACCTGGAGCCGCGCCGCCTGGCGCTGGTCAACGTGCTGCGCCGTGGCGCCCAGCGCGGCGAATTCCGGGAGGATGCCGACCTCAACCTGGTCTTCGACCTGCTGTACGCCCCCGTACTGCAGCGTCTGCTGACCGGCAGCGCCGACATCGATGAACGCCAGATCCAGTCCCAACTGAAACTGGTCCTGGGCAGCATTGCGCTGTCCCAACCCCTTTTGACGCAAAGTAAAATTTCGAGCCAACAAACGTAAATTTTATTGAGCAGTACCCCGATTGCACCTAGAATCCGAGACGAAACGTATCGTATTGGTTCTGGGCAAGTGAACTTTTGCGTCAAAAATCAGCGATTCCGGGCCACCGGGATACGCTGAAAGCGCCAGCAGACGGCGGCTTTCGACGACAAGAATCCATCTCTTCCTCCGCAGAGGGCGCGGAGGACAGCCCTCGGGAAATGCGAGCCACCTGTTCAGCGGGTGACCTGCTTCTTCCCATGCACCGGTGCAGGCCGGCGCAATTCCAGACGACGTTGATCCGAACAGACATTGCCAGCATCCCTCAAGGGAGACTGGCGCATGGTTGCCCCCGCGCATTTGGGCGTCGTCACGACGGCGCGTGGGCAACCCAGGGGCAGACCACACATGCAACATATGCCAGTGCAAGGGGGAAATATGCACAGCAACGCTATGCAGTCATGCCGGGGCGGTGATGCTTCCGGCGATGGCCAGGAATTCTGCCGCCGCTATCGCAAGATGCGGCGCTGGTGTCTCACCGGCTTCGTCGGCATTCCGTTTTTGCTGGGATTTCTCTGGCTGCAGTTCGTCGCCGCGCGCAGCGGCGGCGAATTGTTCTATGCCGATCACGTCTGCGATTGCCGTGAGGCAGTCTCGATGTGGGTACGCGATTATGTATGGACGCAGATGATCTGGCTGCCGGGCAACATGCTGTTCCTGCTGATCTGGATCGCGTTGGCAGTCAAGCTGTGGAGCGGCAAGCGCAGCGCAGGCTGATCCTCCGCGTCATCAGCTGGTCAGCCATCGATATGGGCCACCAGCGGCAAATGGTCAGAGGCCACGCGTGACAGGGCGGTGCGGTGGACCTGCACCTGCAGCAGGCGTTGACGCGGGCTGATCCAGATGCGGTCCAGCGCAAACAGCGGCCAGCGTGATGGGAACGTGCGCGGCGCGGGTGCGGCCTCGAAGTGGGAAACCAGCCAGCGCAGGGCACGCCCCCACATGAACCATTCATTGACGTCTCCCATGAGGATCACCGGCGCTTGATCGGTATCGAAGGCCTGCAGCAGCCGTTTGATCTGGGCACGCCGCTCAGCGGGCTTGAGCCCCAGATGGGTGGCGATCACGCGCAGCATGTGGCCGTGGCAATCGATATCCGCATCCAGTGCGCCACGCGGCTCGCGGCTGCCGAAGGACAAGTCGATGCTCTGTTTGGCCAGAATGGGGTAGCGGCTCAGGACGGCATTGCCATAACGGCGTTCGGCACTCTCCATGGTCGGTCCCTCGGCCGCGAAAAATCCAGTCTCTTTCCTCAGCAAGGACAGCACATCCGGCTGCGAGGAGCCGCCCAGGGGCACTTCCTGCAGGGCCACCACATCCGCATTGATTTCCTTGAGCACCTGGGCAATGCGCTGCGGGGAGAATACGCCATCGGTGCCGATCGCCCCATGGATGTTGTAAGTCGCCACGGTGAGCGGCCATGGGTCGAGGTCGCGCAAGGGCACATCGCCGGTGAGGACGAGTTCCGTATCGGAACGCGCCTCCGCCGTCGATGCCGGCTGGTACTCGGCGGCACGATGGGACAGGCTACCGGAGCGCATCAGGCCTGCCTCGCCTCCACGCCATGCTCGGCGCTGACGCGCGCCATGTCCTCATCGCCCGGAGTGTGCGGCGCAGGGCTCTTGCGGGCGGACGGTGCGGACGATTTCGATTTCTTCCCGACGCGCGGCTTGAGCAGCTTCTGCAAGCCAAACGCCATCAACATCAGCGCGGCAGTCACGCCGACCAGAATCAGCACAGTCTGCAAACTCGGATGGCGAATGGCTTCGGCCAGATTGTGCGAGAACACCACCGTCAACGCGATACCCGGGGCCATGCCGATCAGGGTGCCCAGCAGGTAATCGCGCAAGCCAAGGTGCGACGCGCCCGCCACCACGTTGACGACCGTGAAGGGCGCAATCGGCAGCAGCCGCACCACGGCCATGGCAGCGATGCCGCGCTGGGCAAAGCGTCGGCTCAGGTTGTTGATGCGTGGACCCAGCATGTCGCGTAGCGCGTCATGCCCCAGCCAATGGCCCAAGCCGAAGCCGAGCAGGGCGCTCAAGCCCACGCCCGCCGTGGCATACAGGCCGCCATTCACCGGCCCGAACACCACCCCCGCGACCGCGATCAGCACCGTGATGGGTACCATCAGCATGCCCGCCACCACGAAGGCCGCAATCACGATGGCCGGCGTGAAGGGCATCTGGTCGACGCTGCGCGCCAGCGCAATCAGCGAGCTCAGATTGATCCATTCGCGCAGCGGCGTGAAGCGCCAGGCCAATGCAAAGACCACCAGTGCCACGGCCAGCACGCCCAGGCCGATCATGCGGCGCGGCACCGGCTTTCTGGCGCTGTGCGGCACATAGGCATCGACGATTTCATCGGGACTGATGGGGCGTTCCGGATCGAAGACGGCATTGTCCTGGGTCAAGGCATCCAGCTCCGGGATGAGGCGCGGATCCATGGGGCGCAGTTCGCGCCGTTCCGCCTTGCGCAAGCGGGCGATGGCGCCATGCAGGCTCTGGTCCTGCTCAAGGGCGGCTTGCACATCGGCAGCTGCGACGCCCAGATGCTCGGCCAGCAGGCGGTTGCGCATGAGCGCGATGGCCGCGCGGACTTCGTCCTGCTTGGCGGCATCGCCCTGCAATTCGATGGTCAGGTTGCATTCGGTGTCGAAGGCCATGGAGCGATTGCTCATGTTGGCCGAGCCGACCGAGAACAGCCGGTCATCCATGCTGAAGACCTTGCTGTGGACGTTCAGGCAGCAGCCATCCTCCAGGCCGGGCAGGTGCGGGCAATACATCTGGTAGCGCGTAGCGGCCTGCTCGCCCTGGTTTTCCAGGGCGCTTTTGAGACGGTGATGGATGCGGGCGCGCAGCGCGCCCATGGTGGCCTGCTCCAGCCAGCCGCTCTGGGTCTGCGGAGAGATGACGGCCACTTCGGGGCCTTGCGGTTCGCGCAGGCGCGCGCCAATCGCTTCGGACAGCACGTTCGAGGTGAAGTACTGGTTTTCGAAGAACAGGTGATGCTGCGCACCGGCGATGGCATCAAGATAGAGTTCGCGTACTTCAAACACCCCTGGACGATCTTCGTAGGCAGGTTCGGTGCGCGAGATGCCGACCCGCAGATCGCACAGATCGGGCTCGAATCCCTGGGGCCATGGATCATCGGCAGGCAAGCTGGTGGCCTGCATCAACGCGGTACGGCGTTCGGCATAGCCGGCTAGGCTCCAGCGCCGACGCGCCAGTTCGCCCAAGGCACGGGCGACATCGCCGTCGACCATGGCCTGCACGTCATGGAAAGGGGCGTAAGGCTTGTCGTCGGGATCGCGCCGCAGCGGGTTCTCTGGGAGATGTTCCGGCGTATCCCAGCGGCAGCGGGTCAGGTCAAGGCCGCCCACGAACGCCAGCTTGTCATCGATCACCACGATCTTCTGATGATGCGAAGCGCCGACCGGATGGCGCGCATCGGTCCGGAAATGCAGACGCTTGTTACGCGCACGGCCCGGCTTGCGGGCAATCATCCATTCACGTTCGAGCGCGTAGAGCATGGCGTAGTCCCAATTCAGCACGCGGATGTGCAGATCGGGCTGGCGCTCGACCAGCGCATGCAGCAGGTCACCCAGCTGCGGCGGCAGGCCGTCGTCGGTGTCAGTGATATCGGGTACCAGGACGGTACGGCTGTCGATATCCCAGCCGAGAATGAAGACGCTGCGCCGGGCGTTGATCAGGGCCATGCGCAAGGCGCGGAAATAATCGGCGGCGTCGATGAGCAGCTTGAAACGCTGCGCATGTTCCACCCGCCAGCAATTGCGGCCGGGCTGCAGCAGCCCCGCTGCGGGGGATTCCTGGACAGGGGTGGACGACATCATGGCCTCCGGAGACACGTGACTTTTGTGATCGTTGTGGTGTGAATGGGATCAGGGCTTGCCAACAGACATCGGATGTTCATCCGTGTCGCTCGATTGCCGGGACGCATCCGTCGCGCCTTTGCTGCGCTCTTGCACCGCTTGGTGCGGCAGAGGCTTGGGCTTGCGCTGGTCCATGCCGGTCTCGGTGGATTCCGTGGTTTCTTCGGGCAGGGGAATCTTGTCGCTCACGATGGGCTCCTCTTCACTTTCAATCACTTGTGGTTCATTGCGGCGGCTGGCCGTTGGAGGCGGTGACGCCACCGTCGACCGGCAGGTTCACACCGGTCACGAAGCCGGCATCAGGGCTGGCCAGGAAGGCGATCACGGAAGCAATCTCCACCGGGTCGGCACCGCGGCCGAGCGGAATGCGTTCGGCAAACTTGGCCAGCTGTTCCTGATCCTCAGCCACATCGGCGGTCATGCCGGTGAAGGTAAGGCTGGGGCAGACTGCATTCACGCGCACGCCCTTGCGGCCGAAATCCAGGGCCATGGCGCGGGTGAGGTTGACGACGGCACCCTTGGAGGTGTTGTAGGCCGCCAGATTCCAGTCGGCCCCCAGTCCCGAGACCGAGGCCACGTTGACGATGCAGCCGCGCGTCTTCTCCAGATGGGGCATGGCCTCGCGCGCCCCGTAGAACACGCCGTTGACATTGGTGGCCTGGACGTGGTGCCAGTCTTCCGGGCTGACCTGGGTGATGTCGCCTTCGGCAAAAATGCCGGCGTCGCTGACCAGGACGTCGATGCGGCCAAAGCGTTCGATGGCGAAATCCACCATCTGGCGCACGTCTTCATGGTGCGACACATCGGTTTCACGCGCGGCGCTGCGCTCGGGCGGCAGGGAATCGAAGACCTTGGTCAGTGCGGCAGCATTGCGGTCGGCAAGCAATACCTTCGCGCCTTCGTCCGAAAAGCGGCGCGCAGTCGCTTCGCCGATGCCGGAGGCGGCCCCGGTGACGATGACGACCTTGTCCTTGAAACGTTGCAATTGGGAGGGATTGAGGCTGGGCATGCGGGCTCCTGTTCAACGGATAAAGCAAATGGGTAAGCGTGATGGCAGCAGGGCGCATGGGGCCATGCCGCCAAAAGCTTCACATTAGGCCCTTCCTCGGCGGCAGCCCATCGGACAGCTCCCCAAGCTGATGTAGGAAGATGCTGTCGCAGATCGCCCTCGGGAGGGCAAATGCGAGTCTCCGATAAACGCAAAAGTGTAATTTTTTGTTGTCATGGAGCAGTAATACTTCAGTGCAACAATGCGCCCCGCATCCAGACCGGCTGTTCATTCGTTCAGTTTCCAGGGAAGAAGCTGAAGCAAATGACCAAACCTGCGCCGGTTCACCGCCACCTCAAGGGGAATTCCATGACCATCCGCATGCGTATCACGCTATTGGTGATACTTACCTTTGTCGCGATCGCCGGTATCGGCGGCTACGCGATGATGCAATCCCGCAGCAGCGCCGTGGAGGTGCGTTCGGTGACCGAGGGCGTGATGCCCAGCGTGCTGGCCTCGGCCGATCTGATGGGGCAGTTGAAGGATGTGCAGCTGGCCGCCATGGTGATGGTCAACGAGACCGACAATCAACTGGTCGCGCAGGAAAACGACAAGCTGGCCGAGAAGAAGGCCGTGCTGGAAAAGGCTCTGGCCCTGCAGGCGCAGCAGGCTGAGGGCGTAGCGCAGCGCGGGCTGATCGAGCAGGCCAAGGAAAGCCTGGACAACTACTTCGGTGCCATCGATACCACCGCCAAGTTCAAGCTGGCCGGCAAGAACGAGATCGCGCAAGCGCAGTTCTTCGGCGGCGTGATGCAGTACCAGACCGAGCTGGAAGGCATCGTCAACACCCTGCGCATCGAGAAGAACCGCTTCAAGGACAACGCCATTGCCTCGCTGAACGGCAAGCTGGCGCAGACCACTACCACCATCAGCATCGTCACCGTGGTGGCAGTATTGCTGCTGGGTGGCCTGGGCTTCCTGCTGTATCGCCAGATCACCGGTCCGATCAGCCGCATGGCCGCCATGATGGGTGAAATCGCCACCAGCCAGGACTTCACCCGCCGCCTGCCGGTGCAGCGCATGGACGAAGTGGGCCATTCCATCGTCGCCTTCAATGGCATGGTCGAGAAGATCGAGGAAGCCTCGGCCCAGGTGCGCCAGAAGACCGCCGACATGCAGGCCATGCTGCAGAACATTCCTCAGGGCATTCTCACCATCGTCGATGGCAACAAGGTGCATCCGGAGTATTCGGCCTTCCTGGAAACGGTGTTCGACACCACCGACATCGCCGGCCGCGACGTGATGGAACTGGTCTTCTCCAACACCAATCTCGGCGCCGACACGCTCTCGCAGATCGAAGCCATCGGCGGCGCCTGCATCGGCGAAGACGTGATGAACTTCAGCTTCAACGAACACCTGATGGTCGGCGAAATCGAAAAGACCATGGCCGATGGCAGCGTGAAGATCCTCGATCTCTCGTGGTCGCCCATCACTGATGAGCAGGACATGGTGATCCGCCTGATGCTGTGCGTGCGCGATGTGACCGAGCTGCGCCACCTGGCTGCCGAAGCCAACGAGCAGAAGCGCGAACTGGAAATGATCGGCGAAATCCTCGCCGTGGCCCCGGCCAAGTTTGCCGAATTCATCGTCAGTGCCCGCCGCTTCCTGGACGAGAACGAGCAGATCGTGCACCAGAACCCGCAGGCGACGGCCTTCGCCATCGCCAAGCTGTTCCGCAACATGCACACCATCAAGGGCAACGGCCGCACCTACGGCCTGCTGCACCTGGCCAACGTGGTCCACCACACCGAGCAGCATTATGACGACCTGCGCCATCCGGCCAGCGGCGCCGTCTGGAACCAGGAAGAGCTGCTGCTGCAACTGGCCCAGGTGCGCGAGATCATCGACCGCTACGCCCGCATCAACGACGTCACG
This sequence comes from Herbaspirillum sp. WGmk3, assembly GCF_023952535.1. Taxonomy (NCBI): domain Bacteria; kingdom Pseudomonadati; phylum Pseudomonadota; class Betaproteobacteria; order Burkholderiales; family Oxalobacteraceae; genus Herbaspirillum; species Herbaspirillum sp. WGmk3. Next base: position 386,505 of record NZ_JAKYWT010000002.1, read on the forward strand.
CTGGGCCGTGGTACCAGCGCCGGTAGTGGTGGCGAGCAGGTGCTGCCGGGCTACGAACGCCATGTCCTGACCATCGACCGCAAGCACATCCAGGAAAGCCTGCTGCGTCTGGAGAACGTCAATACCACCAACCTGCACGAGCTGGTGGCCGTGCGCAACGACGTGCGCCGTACCCTGCGCCTGCTGGGCACCGAGACCATCGAGGAAGTACTGGCCCCGGTCATCGATTCGCTGCCGGCGCTGGCCAGCGACCTCGGCAAGTCGGCCCCGGTGGTGCAGATCGACGACAACGGCTACGTGGTCCACAGTTTTGCTTCGCCTCTGCTGCAGAACGTATTCATGCACCTGATCCGCAATGCGATGGATCACGGTCTGGAATCGGGCGAAGAGCGACTGGCCAAAGGCAAGCCCGAAGCCGGTACCATCAAGCTGGAAATGGGCGTGATGGAAGACATGTTCCAGATGGCCCTGTCCGACGATGGCCGTGGCCTGGCGCTGCACAAGGTGCGCCAGATCGCTATCGAGAAGCAGCTCATCAGCGTGGACCAGGTACTCACCGATGCCGAGATCGCGCGCCTGATCCTGCAACCGGGCTTCTCCACCCGCAGCGAAGTGACCGAGGTATCGGGACGCGGCGTGGGCATGGATGCAGTGCTGGACTTCGTCACCCGTGAACACGGCAAGATCGAGATCCGCTTCATGGATAGCGAAGAGGGGGCTGCCTTCCGTGCCTTCCAGATCATCGTGATGCTGCCGGAAACCGTGGCGGTGGAAGTCGATGGCATCGACGTGCCGTATCCGGTGGCGGGACAGGAAATCGCTGCACCGGCGGTGCTGCCGCCGGGCGGCGATGCACAGGTCGCCTGATTCACCTGACGCGATCACGCAATCTCATCAAGACAGCAGGAATAGCACGCCATGTTTCAATCACTTCTTCTGGTGGCGCTGGGCGCTGCCCTGGCCGGCCTGCCGATGGCCGCGCTGTGGCTGCGCCAGAAGCGCCGCGCGCGCCAGCTGATCGATGCCGGTCAGCTGGAACGCGTGCGTGACCAGGCACAGGCCGCACTCGCCGAGCAACAGCAGCAATGGAGCGCGCACCAGCAACAGCTGGAACAGGATCGGCTGGCCGCGCAGCAGCATATGGCCGAGATGCGCCGAGAGAGCGAGGCCATGCTGGCGCGCCTGTCCAGCGAGCAGTCCGATCACGTGTCGCGCGTGCGCCAGAGTTGCGACGAGTCGCAGGACACCATCAGCAAGCTGCTGGGACTGGTGCGCACCTTCGAGCGCTGGCATGACGACATGAACGAGCTGATCGCGCACAACCGCGAGATGCATCGCAAGAACGACGAGTTCGCGCTGATCGTGAATCAGGTCATCATCGTGGCCCTGAATGCGTCCATCGAAGCCGCGCGTGCCGGTGTGCATGGCCGTGGCTTTGCCGTGGTGGCGCAGGAAGTGCGCGATCTGGCGCAGCGGGCCGAGAAGCTTTCCAAGAGCTATCGCGCCAACCTGTACCAGAACGACCTGATCACCACCACCACCTTCCAGGACCTGCAGGCCGGCGGCAAGATGATCATGGGTGCCGTCATCGGCCTCGACCTGATCAACAAGAAGACCCGGCAAGCCCTGGCCGAAGCGGCATGAGCGCCAACGACATGGACGAGCTGCAGGCAGTAGCCGAGGTCGTGGCCGACGAGCGCATCAGCGCCAGCGCGCGCGACGGTTTCGATACGCTCCTGCAGCAGGCGCTGCGTAGCAGCCTGGTGCCGTCGGACGCCAGTGCGGAGATCTCGGTGGTGGAAGACACCGCCGCCCTCACCGGGAAGAAGATGGTGGTGCTGACCATCTCGTCTTATCTGTTCCGCCTGATGGTGATGTTCCACTTCACGCCGGACGCCGCCACTCGCGGCCACTTTGCGCGCCTGACGCGGGTGTCTGCAGGGGAGATGGGCGAGCAGGCCTTGATGGATGCGATTGCCGAATGCGGCAATCTTTGCTGCGGCATCTTCAACCGCGAACTGGGGCGCTTCTTCCCGCACCTGGGCATGTCCACGCCCAACGTGATCGATACGCAGTGCGTGGCCTACCTGCAAAAACTCAACTGCGCGCACGTGCGGCATTTCGCCATCGACATGGCAGACACGCCGCGCCTGCATGTCTCGCTGGCTCTTTCCACTTACGACCGGCTGGACTTTGCCGTGGCACCGGGCGAAGAGGCCGATACCACGGGCGAGCTGGAACTGTTCTGACCATCCAATGATTCGGGGGAATCTCATCACCATGGAAGCCACTGCCAGCCTCGACAACGCCATCACCAGCAAGATGCTGGTCCTGGACCGCGACGCCGACTGCTACGACACCATCAAATCCTTTTGCGAGCGCCACAACCTGGTCGGGCTGAAGGCGCATGAAGAACATGTGATGGCGGTCTTGCGCAGCAACGTCGACCTGGGCGGCATCATGCTCTCGGAAAGCCTGGCCGGACTGGGCGAGGGCGGGCGGGGCCTGGCGCGCCGCATCCGCGAGGTGCGTCCGGAATTGCCGATCCTCCTGCGCCGCCGCCGGGAAGCTGCTGATGTCGAATTGTCCGAACGCGATAGCGAACTTTTCAGCGCCGTCTATCGCATCGAGCACATCGATGCGCTGGCACCAGCGGTGGCCTCGTCGATTTTCAGCCAGCAATACCCCAATGCACTGGTGCGCGGCATTGCCGAGATCAGCCGCATGGTGCTGGAGAGCCAGTTCCCCGGCATGCAGGTCGAGATCGAGCAGCCTTATCTGGTGCGCGACCGCATCATCTTCGGGGAAGTGTTCACGCTCATTCCGCTGGAGAGCAGCTGGTGCCGTGGCTACATGATGCTGCAGGCGGAACAGAAGACGCTGCAGGCGCTGGCACCGGACGAATCGGGCGATTTCCGCCATCTCAACAATGCGCTGGGCGAACTGACCAACCTGATCTGGGGCTGGTTCAAGAACCGCTTCATCAACCAGAGCCAGCCCATTCATCAACTGAGCCAGGTGCCGATCATCATCAATCACCAGCATCGATACATTTCCTTCGGTTCGGAGGATGCGCAGCTGTGCTTCAAGTACTTGCTGCGCCGGAATGACGGCGCTGCGCCGCTGGTGCTGTTGCAGCGCTTCATCTTCAACCTGTCATGGTCGCCGGAGGATTTCACCGAGAACCAGACTTCGGTGGAAGAGCTGTTCGAATCCGGCGAGCTGGAACTGTTCTGAGGCCGGGGCAGCACCCCGGCATTGATTTACCTTCCCCTCAAGCAATTACGCAAATCAAGCAAAGAGAGAATTCAAGATGGCACAAATCCTGGTAGTGGACGATTCGAGCACCGTGCGCGCCGAAGTCGGTGACTTCCTCAAGAAAAATGGCCTGGACGTGGCCCTGGCCGTGGATGGCCGCGATGGCCTGGCCAAGCTCAAGGGCGACCCGGCCATCAAACTGGTGGTCTCCGACGTGAACATGCCCAACATGGATGGCCTGACCATGGCCGAGAAGATCCGCAGCGAACTGGGCAATGCCACTGTGAACATCATCATGCTGACCACCGAGAACTCGCCCATCATGAAGGAACGAGGCAAGGCGGCCGGGATCAAGGGTTGGATCGTCAAGCCCTTCAAGGGGGAGGCAGTGTTGCCGACGTTCAAGAAGCTGGTGGGTGTTTGAGTCGATAAGATAGCTAAAGAGAACTCATTATCCTGCAGCAGGATTCTTGATCGGCTCGCTTCTTTGCGAGCCGTTTTCATTTCCGGCGTTACTACTGTCCTGGGTGATTTGACGTGGCTACAATGATCGTCCGTTCATGATCCAATCCGTTTCAAACCGAGCGATATGCCGAAACTCAAGCAAGGAACGATTCTGCCCGGCCGCCGCGAAAACGCCGCCCTCACAAAGGCTGCTCTGGCCGACCCGGACACGCAGCTTCTCACGGCGGAGCAGTTCGCAGCGATGCGTCCGGCGCGCGGACGTGGCAGATCTGCAGGAGTGGCTGGCGCAGCACAAGCTGGCTCGAATCACTTCTCTTCCAGCACCAGTTCGAAACAGATCAGCACCGGATTACTGCCGCGCTTGAGCACTCCTTCACGGACCTGACCTTGGGGATTGATGAGGCCGATGTCCAGGCGCCCGATTCCATCGCGCACTTCGCCCGAGCGGACCAGGATTTCAGTGGCACGGTCTTCCAGCACGCGTCCGTCTTCAAAATCTGCCCCGATGATGCTGCCCACGCTGCCGCGCACGATGGCATTGCGCATGCCGTGCTCCGCGCAGGCCTGTTCGACGGCGATGGTGAGATCCTGGTCGGGGCGGATGCGTGCCAGTACCAAGCGTTTTCCACTCGCTGAGAGGGGCTGGCCGCTCAGCCGGGTAGGGTAGAACAGGGTGAAATTGGTCTCCGGATCGTAGCGAGTCGCCATGGTGGCGTCGTGCAGACCCCAGGCTTGCGCGGGCGTACTGGCACCGACCACGGTTTTTTCCATCATCAGGTGACCACCCTGGCGCTGGCCATCGCGTCCGCGCCAGATGGCGTGACAGTGCACGAAAGGCTCACCATCCTTGCGTCCGACGGTCGCGCAGGCGTATTCGATCACCGTTCCTTCTTCCATCGCCTGTGGCGCGCTGTAGAAAGCGGCGTGTTGGTCATCCACCGCCAGTGCAGGCATGAGGAAGTGAAGGGGAGAGACAGGGAGGTTGGCGAAGCGCACGGTACCGCCATCCAGGCCCGCGCGTGCCAGCGGAATGCTGATGGCGTCACGCAGGTTCATGCCGGCTTCGAGGGTGAAATCGAGATGCATCGCCGGACCGGACAGGGTAACGATGCGCTGCGGGTCGCGCGGGCCGGGGTGGCGGACGGTGCGGGCGAAGGCGGGTGCGGCTGTCATGCGGTCTCCTTGGCAGCTGGGCTGCAGGGGGTGCGGCTTTGAGGGGCCGTCGGGGCTGGTTGAGTTCGGGGATTATCGCGCGTTCGGTGGCGGGGTGCCGGTGAATGTTTTTAATCCGTCAGCACGCAGATGAAGTTTGCAACTGCATATGGTCACTCACAATGAGTGCTGACACTTCTGCGGACACCTCTGGCTCGATCAGCAGTACAGATGGAGGAAATGACCATTACAGTCCCGATACAGCGCACTGTACAGTTATGCTGTCCGCCTCCCGCTGCACGAGACAGGGTACCGGCCCGGCCTCACGTCACTTCTCGCCGATACTCTCCTGCTCCCGCTCCGCCTGGCGCCGCGCCCTGTAGGCGCCAATCTCGCCGATCTTCAAGCCTTCCGGCAGCGACAGATACTTCCCCTGTCCCACGCGTTGCGCATGATAGATGCCGGTATGTCCGGAGAACAGATAGGCCACCACGCAAGCCAGCGCCGCAAACGGACCGATCTCCGGCCCGAACAATTCGACGGCCATGATGGTGGAGGCAATCGGCGTATTGGCCGCGCCCGCAAAGACCGCCACGAAGCCGATCCCGGCCAGCATCGAAAACGGCAGATGCAGCAGGGGGGCCAGCGCATTGCCCACTGTCGCGCCGATATAGAAGAGCGGTGTGACTTCGCCGCCCTTGAAACCGGTGCCCAGCGAGGTCACCGTGAACACCATCTTGCCCAGGAAATCCCAAGGGGCCAGCGGCTGCTGAAAGGCTTCCACGATCACCGGGATGCCGAGACCGATGTAGCGTTGCGTACCCAGCGCCCACACGGCTACCGCAACGATGGCACCGCCGATGAAGGGCCGCAGCGGCGCATAGCTGACGTGGCGCTTCATGAAGGCCGACAGCCGGTGCGTGCTGTTGGCAAACACCATACCGACCAGCCCGAAGACCACACCGGCTGCGATCACCGCCGCCACGCTCCACAGCGCGACCGGTACCACGCTGCCCATGTGGTAGTGGGTGTGATGCACGCCCCAGGCCAGCCCGACCTGATCGGCCGCGATGGCCGCCACGAAGCAGGGCAGGATGGCGTCATAGCGCATGCGGCCGATGGCCAGCACTTCCAGTCCGAACAATGCACCTGCCATCGGCGTGCCGAAGACCGACGCAAACCCGGCGCTGATGCCGGCCATCAGGAGAATGCGCCGGTCTTCCGTGCGCAACCGCAGCACCGTGGTCAGCTGATCGGCGAGCGCGCCGCCCATCTGCACGGCCGTGCCTTCACGGCCCACGGAGGCGCCGAACAGATGCGACATCACGGTGCCAAACAACACCAGCGGCGCCATCCGCAGCGGGATCACCTTTTTCGGATCGTGGATTTCATCGATCAGCAGATTGTTGCCGGCTTCCACCGGCTTGCCGGTCTTCAGGTACAGCCAGCCGACCGCAAAACCGCCCAGCGGCAGCAGCCAGATGATCCACGGATGGGTTTCACGCCAGTGCGTGGCGTAGTCCAGCGCGAAGAGGAAGAAGGCCGAGGCCGATCCGGCAAGGGCGGCGATCAGGCTGGCGATCAGACACCATTTGACGATGTAAGGCAGCAGGTGCAACTGTTCGGGGAGTTTTTGATTTTTCATGTGACCAGAGTGCTGAATGAACATCCTGGCACACCGGGTAAGGAGCGCGCGAAGCAGAAAGGCGAACGCCTACAGCCCCGGATTGCCAGGTCACTGTAGGCATCATCAGCCCCAACAGGACGTTGGTGGCGGTTGGAGGAGGAATGCCATCTCCTTGACCCCGATAGTAGCAAGATTGAAGCTCATCGACAACGGCGCGTTGTCTGTTGCAGACAGTGCATAGGTCAATCATCCACGCAGGGCCGCTTCCAGGTCACGCACGTGCAGCCATAGCCGGCCGCTTTTGCCCGCCGTCAGGGCGTGGGCGATGCGGCCGAACCACTGCGGTTGCAGCCGCAGCGCCGTGCGGAAGGCCTGCAGGGCATCGTCCATGCGATGTATCTCTTGCAGGGCCACACCCAGGTTGAGCGCGGCATCGGCATAGCCGGGACGCAGTTGCAGCGCGCGGGCAAAGGCGTCGACGGCGGCGGCACCTTCCTTCATATCCTGCAGCGTCAGACCGAGGTTGAACCAGGTCTCGGCTACCTCGGGACGCAGCCGGCACGCTTGTTCAAAGGCCTCACGGGCGGCGGGCAGCTCGCCCAGTTCGCGCAGGGCGCTCCCCAGGTTGAGGACGGCTTCCATGGCTTGCGGCGCCAGCGCGACGGCCTGGCGCAAAGCCGCTACGGCCTCCGCATGCCGCCCCACTGCCGACAAACTGGTGCCGAGGCGGAAATGCGCCTGGCTCAGTTCAGGCTGATGTCGCGCAACTGCTTGGAAATAGTGGACCGCCGTGGCGGGATCGCCTTCGGCCAGCGCAATTCGGCCGGCCATGAGCAACGAGGGCACATGCTGCGGCCGAGGTGCCAGGCTCAGCAGGATATGTTGCCGCGCCTGCGCCAGCGCCTGCCGGTCCAGCGCCAGCATGGCCAGCAGCTGATGGGCCGCCGGATGCTGCGGCACCAGCGCCAGCAAGGCGTGGCAGGCTTGTTCGGCTTCTGCGGCACGTCCGGCATTGTAGTGCTGCAGGGCGTCGCCCATGATCTGGTCGGGAGCGGCTGGCGAGGCGGACATGGCGCGGGCAGGTGGTTGCTCAGCCAGCGGTGCGTTCGACGATGACGTAATGCTTGCGCACCGGTTCCAGCACTTCAAAGACGCCCTTGAATCCCGCCGGAATCACCATCGCATCGCCCGGACCCGCTTCGGCTGCATGGCCCTGTTCGTCGATGACGCGGCAGCGGCCTTCGAGGACGCAGAAATATTCATCTTTGTTGGGGGCGAAGGCGATGCGCCAGCTGCCCTTTTCGCAGGCCCAGATGCCGGCGTTCATTTCTCCGCTGGCATTGGTGAAGTGATTCCACGTGGTGCGCAGCGGATTGCCCTCCAGCCGGCGGTCTTCGCGTGGGTGGTCATATTCGGGTGCAGGGGAATTCAGGCGGAACTGGGTGATGGCAGGGGTGGCGGACATGGTGAAGAAGTGGACAGGCATGGTCAACGGCGAGGCCAGCAGTGTAACAGCAGCGGGCCCGCTACAGTCGCGCTGGCTGGCACCAAGCTGGATGCCTTTGGTCACATCCGGATAGGAGAATCTGAACGAGGAGAGCATCATGGGCAAGATCTGGATCGGCATTTCCGGCTGGCGCTATGCGCCGTGGCGCGGCAGTTTCTATCCCGAGGGGTTGCGTCAGGACGGCGAACTGCACTACGCCTCGCGGGTGCTGCCGAGCATCGAACTCAACGGTTCCTTCTACGCCCTGCAGCGCCCGGAAAGCTACCAGCGCTGGTATGAAGCAACGCCGCCCGGCTTCCTCTTCAGCCACAAGGGCAATCGCTTCATCACGCACACGCGCCGGCTGCAGGATATTGATGGTGCGCTGGCCAATGTCTTCGCCTCCGGCGTACTGAACCTGAAAGAAAAGCTCGGCCCCTTCCTGTGGCAATTCCCGCCCAGCTTCCGCTATGACCCGGAGCCGCTGGAACACTTCCTGAGCTTGCTGCCGCACGATACCGAGGCGGCGCAGCGGCTGGCGCGTGGCCATGAGCCGCGCATGGAGGGCAGGGTGGCGCTGGACATCGACCGCAAGCGCAAGCTGCGCCACGCCATGGAAATTCGTCATGACAGCTTCGTGGATGAATCCTTCATCAAGCTGCTGCGCAAATACAAGGTCGCGCTGGTCGTCGCGGATGCGCCCAAGAAATGGCCCTATCAGGAGGACGTGACGGCTGATTTCATGTACCTGCGCCTGCATGGCGACAAGCGCCTGTACCAGAGCGGCTACAGCGATGAAGCCATCGACGCCTGGGCCGAGCGCATCCGGGCCTGGGCCCGCGGCGGTCAGCCGGAAGACGGGCCGCGCATCTCGGGGAGCGCGCCGCGCAAGCGGGCCAGTCGCGACATTTACTGTTATTTTGATAACGATGTGAAGGTCAAGGCCCCCTTTGATGCGCGCCGCCTGATTGAACGCCTGGGCCTGAAGCTGGACTTGCCGCCTCCCGGCCGCATGCTCGATGAGGATCAATGAGGTGAACTGGCGCGAGGAGCGGCTATAATATCGCCCCTGATGCGGACAAAATGGGCTGCAATATCAGTGACTTAGTGAAGTTTGCTGAATTGCTGAAGCCCGCCGCGTGAATTCATCCCAGTGCGGCCTTGCGCCTGCCTTTCGCCTTCATATCGTGACTTACAGCATCAAAGAAATCTTCTATACCTTGCAAGGCGAGGGCGCGCACGCCGGCCGTCCGGCGGTGTTCTGCCGCTTTTCGGGCTGCAACCTCTGGACAGGCCGCGAGGAAGACCGCGCCCGCGCCATCTGCCAGTTCTGCGATACCGATTTCGTCGGCACCGATGGCGAGAACGGCGGCAAGTTCAAGTCGGCGGCTGAGCTGGCCGACAAGATCAACAGCTTCTGGCCGGCCCGCCACCCGGCCAGCAAATACGTCGTCTTCACCGGCGGCGAGCCCCTGCTGCAACTGGATACGGCCCTGATCGAGGCCATGCATGCGGTCGGCTTTGAGATCGCCATTGAGACGAATGGCACCATCGAGGTGCCGCAGGGCGTGGACTGGATCTGCGTGAGCCCCAAGATGGGTTCGGAACTGAAGGTCAAACGCGGCAGCGAACTGAAAGTGGTGGTGCCGCAGCCCGGCCAGCCGCTGGACGAATATGAAAAGCTGGATTTCCAGCACTTCCTGCTGCAACCCATGGATGGCCTGCAGGCGGCCGCCAATACCCGGCTGGCCATCGAGATGGTCAAGAACAACCCCAAGTGGAAACTGAGCATCCAGACCCACAAGCTGCTCAATATCCCCTGACCGATTTTTTGCTTTTTTCTTCATGCGGCGCTGCGCCGCGTGATTACAATGGCTTTACCCGGCCTGCTGCACGGCTTGTGCGGCGGCCATCCTCGAAGAAACATTCATGCTCACCATTACCCGCAAACTCGAATTCGACGCCGGCCACCGCATTCCGGACCACAAGAGCCAGTGCCGCAACCTGCACGGCCACCGCTATACGCTGGAAATCACCCTGACCGGTGCGGTCATCGATATCGAGGGCAATTCCGACAACGGCATGATCATGGACTTCTCCGACATCAAGTCCCTGGCCAAGGAACACCTGGTCGATGTCTGGGACCATGCCTTCCTGGTCTATGAAAAGGACGCGCCGGTCCGCGACTTCCTGGCCAGCCTCCCGGGCCACAAGACGGTCATCATCGGCAGCATCCCGACGGTCGAAAACCTGGCCCGCGAAGCCTTCGCCATCCTCAAGGCAGCCTACAAGGACCGCTACGGCACCGGCCTGCACCTGCAGAAGCTGGTGCTGCACGAAACGCCCAATTGCTGGGCCGAGATCACGGCCGACTGATGGACGGCGCTGTCCTCCCGCAAGCCATCACCGAGGCCGACCTGCGCCACATGCGCGCCGCGCTCGACCAGGCCAACAATGCCTGGGCGCTGGGCGAGGTGCCGGTGGGTGCGGTGGTGGTGAAGGATGGCGTGGTGATCGCCACCGGCTTCAACCAGCCCATCGGCAAGCACGATCCGACCGCCCATGCGGAGATCATGGCGCTGCGCCGGGCGGCCGAGAAGCTGGGCAACTATCGCCTGCCCGGATGTGAACTCTACGTCACGCTGGAACCCTGCGTGATGTGCTCCGGCGCCATGATGCACGCCCGCCTGGCGCGCGTGGTCTATGGCGCGGCCGATCCAAAGACCGGTGCGTGCGGCTCGGTGGTGAACCTGTTTGAACAGGACAAGCTGAACCATCACACCGAACTGCTGGGCGGCGTGATGGCCGAGGAATGTGGCCAGTTACTGAAAGAATTCTTCGCCATGCGACGCGAACAAGTGAAGCAGCAACGCCTGCTGGACGCCGCCGCGCAAGGCGATGCACAAGCATCAGGTGAACCAACATGACGATCGCAACTGCTGGCCGTGAACTGCTGGAAGGACTGGTCCCGCCGGGAACGGGGGTGGCCATTGTGGCACCGTGTGGGCATGCCGGGCTGGACCCGGCCGGCGTGCAGCGTGGCGTAGCCTTGCTGGAATCGCTGGGCTGCCGGGTGCGCAATTTCTACGACCATGCCCGGCGCTACCAGCGCTTCGGCGCCACCGATGAGCAGCGCGCGGCGCAACTGATGGAAGCGGCGGCCGACCCGGAAATCGAGGTCATCATGGGGCTGCGTGGCTCCTACGGCATGAGCCGTATCCTGCCAGCGCTGGATATTCCTGCGCTCGCTGCCAGTGGCAAGCTGCTGGTGGGCTACAGCGATTTCACGGCCCTGCAGTGCTGCCTGCTGGCGCAATCCGGCTACGCCGGTTTCCAGGGGCCGATGCTCTCCGGTGACTTTGGTGCCGAATCCCCCAATTGGGCAGCGCTGGCGACCTTGTGGCGCACGCTGACTTCATCGCAGGTGGTGGTCCACAACTATGACGGCCAGGCCGGTGCAGATCGGGCCGCCAATGGCGACCGCCGTACCGATCCGCTCAGTCCGGTGCTGCAGTGCTCGGGCAAGCTGTGGGGCGGCAATCTGGCGATGATGGCGCATATGGTTGGCCATCCGCAGTTTCCCGCGATCGACGGCGGGATTCTGTTCCTGGAGGATGTGAATGAACATCCGTTCCGGGTGGAACGGATGATCCTGCAGCTGGAGCAGGCTGGCGTGCTGGCCAGGCAGAAGGCCATCCTGCTGGGCGACTTCTCGGCCTACCGCCTGGCCGAGATCGACAACGGCTACGATTTCACTGAAATGCTGGCCTTCCTGCGCCAGCGCATCGCCACCCCCATCGTGACCGGCCTGCCTTTCGGCCATGTGCGCGATCTGGTGACCCTGCCGCTGGGCGCGCACGCGGAGCTGGATGCCCGCGGCGCAGAAGGCTTCACCTTGACTCTCTCGGATTATCCGACCCTGGCCCGTCGCTGAGACTGCACGCGGCCCGGCGTGCTGCTTGCGTGCTCAGTGAAGGAATCGTCACTTTTCCTTGATTTCCACCTTGACCGCGTCCTGTTCGACCGTGATCTTGCCGGGCTCGAAGGTCTTGCCGTTCATCTGCAACTGCTCCGGCTTGAAGGTATAGAGCGCGTAGTCGCGCAGGAACTGGTCGGCGGCGGCATTGCCAAGGGTGGTCAACTGCTGGGCATATTGCGGCGGCAGGTCGGTGCTGTCGACCTTGTCCACCTTCGGGGCATCCAATCGCAGCGAGCGCGTGGCCGGATCGTACTTGAATGCGCTGCTCAGGGTCAGCACCGCGTTGACCGGGCGCTGCAGGAGCAGGGGATTGGCAATCTGGGCGTCGACCACGGTATTCATGCGGTTTTCGGACGGCAGCATGCCCAGGCGCGGGTTGCTGAAGGTCACGTCGAAGATGTCCATGTAGCGCATCTTGCGCGGGAATTGCGGGGCGATGGCCGTCTGCAGTTGCTGTCTGGAGACGGTGTATTCATTGGTCCAGATGTTGTACCCGGTATCGGCTGCGTGCGCCGGCAGCAGGGGCAGCGTGGATACGGCGAGGAGGGCGGTGGCGGAGAGGATGGCTCGCTTCATGCTTGCGGTTTCCAGAGTGACAAAATGGGTCAGAGCGCGCCCGGGCGCGTAAAAATCCCGGGAATTGTAAGCCAGCGCTGCGGATGAACAGCGCAAACATTGAAATTTGGCAAGGTTTTGGCAGTGCGCCGCCACCGCAATACAAGCCGCATCAGGCGTGCAGTGGTAAAATGCCGGGTTTCGCGCGCCAAGGGTTCGTTGTTGACCGGCGTACGCAAGTTACATTTTTGAAAAGGTTTTCGCAGTGCTATCCACCGCAAACATCACCATGCAGTTCGGCGCCAAGCCGTTGTTCGAGAACATTTCCGTCAAGTTCGGCGATGGCAATCGCTACGGCCTGATCGGCGCCAATGGCTGCGGCAAATCCACCTTCATGAAGATTCTGGGCGGCGACCTGGAGCCGTCGGGCGGCAACGTCAGCCTGGACGTGAACGAGCGCCTGGGCAAGCTGCGCCAGGATCAGTTCGCGTATGAAGAAATGCGCGTGCTGGATGTGGTCATGATGGGCCACGTGGAAATGTGGGCGGCCATGTCCGAGCGCGATGCGATCTACGCCAATCCGGATGCCACTGACGACGACTACATGAAGGCCGCCGACCTGGAAGCCAAGTTCGCCGAATACGACGGCTACACCGCCGAAGCGCGTGCCGGCGAGCTGCTGCTGGGCGTGGGCGTGCCCATCGAACAGCACACCGGCCCGATGAGCAATGTCGCACCCGGCTGGAAGCTGCGCGTGCTGCTGGCCCAGGCCCTGTTCTCCAACCCGGACATCCTGCTGCTGGACGAACCGACCAACAACCTGGACATCGACACCATCCGCTGGCTGGAAGAAGTGCTCAACGAGCGCAATTCCACCATGATCATCATTTCCCACGATCGCCACTTCCTGAACCAGGTCTGTACCCACATGGCCGACATGGATTACGGCACGCTGAAGATCTATCCCGGCAACTATGACGACTACATGCTGGCGTCATCGCAAGCGCGAGCGCAGCAGTTGGCCGTCAACGCCAAGGCCAAGGAAAAAGTGGCCGAACTGCAGGACTTCGTGCGCCGCTTCTCGGCCAACAAGTCCAAGGCCCGCCAGGCGACTTCGCGCGCCAAGCAGATCGACAAGATCAAGGTCGAGGACATCAAGCCGTCTTCCCGCGTGAACCCGTTCGTGCGCTTCGAAGGCGAAAAGAAGCTGCACCGCCTGGCCGTGGAAACCCAAAGCATCACCAAGACCTACGACCGCGACATCTTCAAGAACTTCAGCATCATGGTCGAAGCCGGCGAGAAGATCGCCATCATCGGTGCCAACGGCGCGGGTAAAACCACTCTGCTGCGCAGCATCGGCGGCGACGTGACCGGCCTGCATCCGGATTCGGGCGAGGTGAAATGGGCGGAAAACGCCAACGTCGGCTATATGCCCCAGGATCCGACCGAGGAATTCGCCGGTGGCGAGACCCTGACCGACTGGATGGGCAAGTGGACCCAGGAAGGCGACGATGACCAGGCCGTGCGCGGCATTCTGGGCCGCCTGCTGTTCTCGGGCGACGATGTGAAGAAGTCGGTGAAGGTGCTCTCCGGTGGCGAAAAGGGCCGCATGATGTACGGCAAGCTGATGCTGGGCCGCCACAACGTGCTGCTGATGGATGAACCGACCAACCACATGGATATGGAATCCATCGAGTCGCTCAACATCGCGCTGGAAAAGTACGCCGGCACGCTGATCTTCGTCTCGCACGACCGTGAATTCGTGTCCTCGCTGGCCACCCGCATCCTCGAAGTGAAGGACGGCCAGGTGATCGACTTCCAGGGCGGCTACGAAGACTACCTGGCCAGCCAGGGCATCGAATAATTCCCCCAACCGCATCAGCACAGCATTGTTGACCGCCATGCAAGCAACAGCAACCAAGGTCGTCGAATTCGAGCGACCGGAAATGGAGACCGGCGGCAGTTGTACCGCCAATGCGTGGGCCAAGGTACCGGCCACGCCCAGCCCCGAGGAACGCGCGCAATTGAAAGCGCGCATCCGCCAGCTGCTCAAGGAAAAGCAGGCGGTGCTGGTGGCGCACTACTACGTCGATGGCGACCTGCAGGACCTGGCCGAGGAAACCGGCGGCTGCGTCTCGGATTCGCTGGAGATGGCGCGTTTCGGCCGTGACCATGCCGCCCGGACCCTGGTCGTGGCCGGCGTGCGCTTCATGGGCGAGACCGCCAAGATCCTCAGTCCCGAAAAGCGCATCCTGATGCCCGACCTGGACGCGACCTGCTCGCTGGACCTGGGTTGCCCGGCCGACGAGTTCGCCGCCTTCTGCGACCAGCATCCGGACCGCACCGTGGTGGTGTATGCCAATACCAGCGCGGCCGTGAAGGCCCGTGCCGACTGGATGGTGACCTCCGGCATCGGTCTTGAGATCGTCCAGCACCTGCACGCCCAGGGCAAGAAGATCCTGTGGGCACCGGACAAGCACCTCGGCAGCTACATCCAGAAGCAGACCGGCGCCGACATGCTGCTGTGGCAGGGTTCCTGTCTCGTGCATGACGAATTCAAGGGCATCGAGCTGGAACTGATGCGTGCCGAACACCCGGACGCGCTGGTGCTGGTGCACCCCGAGTCGCCTGAAGCCGTGGTGGCGCAGGCCGATGTGATCGGGTCAACCTCGCAGCTGATCGCGGCGGTGCAATCGTCCGATGCGCCGGCTTTCATCGTCGCTACTGACAATGGCATCCTGCACAAGATGCGCGCAGCGGCTCCTGGCAAGCGTTTCATCGATGCCCCCACCGCCGGCAACAGCGCCACCTGCAAGAGCTGCGCGCACTGCCCGTGGATGGCCATGAATGGCTTGCAGAACCTGCTGCACGTGCTGGAAACCGGCGCCAATGAAATCCACGTCGATCCGGCGATCGGCAAGCAGGCCGTGGTCTGCATCGACCGCATGCTGGACTTCGCCGCCCAGCGCAAGGCCAAGGTCCGCCCCTCGGCGCGCCTTGAAGACGAACAGCAACTGTTTGCAGGAATCGGCCCCGCATGACGCTCCACGCCCTCAAGACTGCCTCGACCATCGCGGCCAGCAATCTGCGCAATCCCTTCGGTCCTTTCGATGCCGCGCTGCATGCAGCTTTCGACGCCAACGTCAACCAGGCCATCGCCGAGGATGTGGGCGACTGCGACTACACGGGTCTCCTGGTACCGGAAAACGAATTCGTGAAGGCCCGTGTCATCGTGCGCGAAGCTGCCGTGCTGTGCGGAGCGCCCTGGTTCGAGGCCGTCATGACCCGGCTCGACCCGCGCCTGCAGGTCAGCTGGAGCTATGCCGAAGGCGACCTGATGGCCGCCGACAGCGAGGTCTGCACCATCGAAGGCCCGGCTCGTGCCTTGCTGACCGCCGAGCGCGGCGCACTCAATTTCCTGCAGCTGCTTTCGGGCGTGGCCAGCGCTACCCGTCGTTACGTGGAAGTAGTGCAGGGTACGCGCGCGGCCATCCTCGATACCCGCAAGACCTTGCCCGGTCTGCGCCTGGCGCAGAAATACGCGGTGCGGGTGGGCGGCGGTGCCAACCAGCGCCTGGCGCTGTATGACGGCATCCTCATCAAGGAAAACCACATCGCGGCCGCCGGCGGCATCACTGCGGCTGTGGCTGCCGCCTTGAAGCTCAACGCAGGTGTGACCATCCAGGTCGAGGTGGAAAGCATTGCCGAGCTCAATGAAGCCCTGCAGGCTGGTGCCGAATCGATTCTGCTGGACAACTTTTCCCTGGACATGATGCGCGAGGCCGTAGCCGTCAATGCGGGGCGCGCCTTGCTTGAAGCGTCCGGCGGCATCAACATGCAGACCGTGCGCGCCATTGCCGAGACCGGCGTGGATCGCATCTCGATTGGCAGCCTCACCAAGGATATCCAGGCGACCGATTTTTCCTTGCGCGTGATTGGCTGACCGGCTGAACGGCCGGCCTCACCCTTGCATCGGCCTGGCGCAGTAACTTGCACCAGGCTTCACTTTTTTGCGTTCCTGCATGCAGGAACGTATCTCGGTTTTCCCCTTCAAACGCCAGATGCCGACGACAATGCTTCGTTGGCAATGACGATAAACAACGGGGGAGCCCATGAAAACCTTTCACTGCGACAATTGCAGCGCGCAAGTCTTCTTCGAAAACACCGTATGTGGCAATTGCGGCTGGATGCTGGGTTATCAGCCACAATTGCAGGCCATTGCCAGCTTTTCGCCGCTGGAGCCGGCAGCCGCACCGGCGCCGGACGCCAACGCCGTCGTCCCTGAAGCCGGGCCGGGACGCTGGCGCAGCGTCAAGCCGCAGAATGAGGGTCTGGTGTTCAAGCAGTGCGTCAACTACTGGCGCGAAAACATCTGCAACTGGATGCTCGATGAGCGCGAGCCGCACGAACTGTGTGCCTCCTGCCGCCTCACGCGCGTCATTCCCAATCTCGACGAAGGCAACAACCGGGTGCTGTGGAGCCGCCTGGAGACGGCCAAGCGGCGCCTGCTGCATTCTCTCTGGACCTTGCAATTGCAGCCGGTACCGAAGATGGAAGATGAAGAAGCCGGCCTGGCCTTCGAATTCCTGCAAGACCTTCCGCATGGCGAGCGGGTGCTGACCGGGCATGCCGATGGCGTCATCACCATCAACATTGCCGAAGCCGATCCCGCCTACCGCGAACAGGCGCGCGAGCAGATGGCCGAGCCGTATCGCACGCTGCTGGGGCATTTCCGGCATGAGAGCGGCCATTACTATTTCGACCGGCTGGTGGCGCCAACCGACTGGATCACACGGTTCCGGGAGATGTTCGGTGACGAGCGCCAGGACTATGGCGAAGCGCTCAAGGCTCATTACGAGAATGGCCCGCGCCCGGACTGGGAAGAAAACTTCGTCAGTGCCTACGCCAGCAGCCACCCCTGGGAAGACTGGGCGGAGACCTGGGCCCATTATCTTCATATGTTCGATACGCTGGAGACTGCCTATGCCTGCGGCGTGCAGTTGCGGCCGCGCCATGAGGGCGAGCAGAAGCTGGTCATCAAGGCGCCGCCGGTGGCGGCCGGTTCCTTTGACGAACTGGCCCGCGAGTGGTTTGCGCTGACCTATGTGCTCAACAGCCTCAATCGCAGCATTGGGATGCCGGATTCCTATCCCTTCACCTTGTCTACGCCGGTGCTGCAGAAATTGCGCTTCGTGCATGAGGTGGTCAATGGCGGCGCGCCTGCTTGAGGCTCGCAGGATTGTTCACTCACATGTGCGTCGCCCATTAAAAAACCCGGAAGTTTCCTTCCGGGTTTTTAATCATGAGGCGCTCAGCAGGATTCAGTCATCACGCCCTTCGAGCGCCCGGTTCAAGCTCAACGCCGCCAGCGAACCCACAGCGCCCGACAGCAGGTAGAAGCTTACGTAGGCCATGCCGAAGTGCGCTGACAAGCCCAGTGCGACCAGCGGTGCGAAACCGGCACCGACCAGCCAGGCCAGGTCTGACGTCAGGGCCGCGCCGGTGTAGCGATAGCGGGTCTTGAAGTTGGCCGTCACGGCGCCGGCAGCCTGGCCGTAAGACAAGCCCAGAAGCGCAAAGCCGATCAGGATGAAGGTGTTCTGGCCGGATTCGCCGCCATTCATCAAGCTCGGGACGAAGGCCGACAGGATAGCGATCAGCAATGCCATCGAACCCAGGGTATTGCGGCGCCCGAAGCGATCCGCAATCAGGCCCGAGACCACGATGCCAGCTGCCATGATCACACCGCCCCAGATCTGGATCACCAGGAAAGCCGAGGCTTCACGCAGCGAATACAGTTTGATCCACGACAGCGGGAATACCGTCACCAGGTGGAACAGCGCATAGCTGGCCAGGGCGGCGAGGGCGCCGATGATGATGTTGCGGCCTTGGGTGGTGGCCAGCTCAACCACGCCGGCCGGCTCCAGTTCGCGTTCATCGAGCAGCTTGGCGTATTCCGGCGCCGACACCAGGCGCAGGCGCGAGAACAGGGCCACCACGTTGATGGCAAAGGCCACATAGAAGGGGAAGCGCCAGCCCCAGTCAAGGAAGTCCGCCGTGGTCAGCGTGGCCAGCATGTAGGCAAACAGGCTGGCGGCGATCACGAAGCCCAGCGGCGCGCCCAGCTGGCCCAGTGCGGCATACCAGCCGCGCTTGTTCGGCGGGGCGTTCATCGCCAGCAGCGAAGGCAGGCCGTCCCACGCACCGCCCAGCGCTACCCCTTGACCGACACGCAAGAGCGAGAGCAAGATGATGGCCCACACACCAATGTGTTCGTAAGTTGGCAATAACGCAATGCCCGCAGTCGAAAAGCCGAGCATGAACAACGCCAGCGTCAGTTTCACCTCTCGGCCGTAGTGCTTTTGAATCGCCATGAAGATCGTGGTCCCGATGGGGCGGGCCAGGAAGGCGAAGGCAAAGATCACGAAGGCGTAGAGCGTGCCTTCCAGTTTTGGTTCGTTGGGAAAGAAGACCGCCGGGAACACCAGCACTGAAGCCAGTGCATAAACGAAGAAGTCGAAGTATTCGGACGCGCGTCCAATCACCACGCCCACCGCGATCTCACCGGGTTCGATCGTGCCGTGTTCGTGGTGAGTGGAAGGATTGCTGGATTGAGGCCGGAGTTGACCGGAACCTTCACCATTGTGGATGCTGGTGCTTGCCATGGCTTTGTCTCCCACTGTTAGAGGTTTAGTCGCAGTACGTGCTACAAATCCCAACCTGGCAGGTGGCAAGTGACAGGGTGGGACAAAACGTCCAATCGCCAACACACTTTATTGGCGTTACATTACCACGCTCTGATACATACGACTGGAATTTTCCTTCATGGTTTCTCAAATCCTCCGTCGCGGATTGCTCCTGCTTCCTGCGCTTCTGTTGGCTGGGTGCAACACCGTCGTGATGAATCCTTCCGGCGACATCGCTAACCAGCAAGCACGCCTGATCGTCATCTCGACCGCGTTGATGCTGCTCATCATCGTCCCGGTGATCATCCTGACGCTGCTGTTCGCATGGCGTTATCGCAAGAGCAACACTTCCGCTCCCTACGAGCCGGACTGGGATCACTCGACCCGCCTGGAACTGGTCATCTGGGGCGCACCCCTGCTGATCATCATCGCCCTGGGCCTGTTGACCTGGATCACCACCCACACCCTGGATCCGTACCGTCCGCTTTCGCGCATCGACGCCGAGCGTCCGCTGTCTCCCCAGGTCAAGCCGCTGGTGGTGGAAGTCGTGGCGCTGGACTGGAAGTGGCTGTTCATCTATCCGGAACAAGGCATCGCTACTGTCAATGAGTTGGCTGCGCCCGTGGATGTTCCCATCCAGTTCAAGATTACTGCCTCCAACGTGATGAACTCGTTCTACATCCCGGCACTGGCAGGCCAGATCTACGCGATGCCGAGCATGGAAACCAAGCTGCACGCCGTGATCAACAAGGCCGGCGAATATGACGGTTTCTCCGCCAACTACAGTGGTGCCGGCTTCTCGCACATGCGCTTCAAGTTCCATGGCCTGGACCAGGCCGGCTTTGACGCCTGGGTGCAGAAGGCCAAGGCGGGCGCGGGCAAGCTGGACCGTGCCGAATACCTGAAGCTGGAACAGCCGAGCGAACGTGAACCTGCCCGCCTGATCGGCAGCGTCGAGCCCGAATTGTTCCACGCCATCGTGAACCGCTGCGTTGCTGCCAATACGGTTTGCATGGACAAGCTCATGGCCACCGACCTGAACGTGAAACCGGGCCAGCAAAAGGCCGAATGATTTCCTTGCCTGGTAGCCGTATCAGCGCAGCAGAACACCGCTGCGCCCCCATTTCCTTTTTCCCCGGGAAGTAAAGATGTCTGACAATTTTGACCTGATAAAGCTGATCTTCGGTCGTCTCAGTCTGGAAGCGATTCCATACCATGAGCCGATCCTGATCGGTACCTTCGCCATGGTGGCGCTGGGCGGCATAGTAGTACTCGGCCTGCTCACCAAATATCGCCTGTGGGGCATGCTGTGGCGCGACTGGTTCACCAGTATCGACCACAAGCGCATCGGCATCATGTACATCGTGCTGGCCATCGTCATGCTGCTGCGCGGCTTTGCCGATGCGCTGATGATGCGTGCGCAGCAAGCCATCGCCTTTGGCGACAATGCCGGCTTCCTGCCGCCGCACCACTATGACCAGGTGTTCACCGCCCACGGCGTGATCATGATTTTCTTCGTGGCCATGCCCCTGGTGACCGGTCTGATGAACTACGTCGTGCCCCTGCAGATCGGTGCACGTGACGTGGCCTTCCCCTTCCTGAACAACTTCAGCTTCTGGATGACCACCTTCGGCGCACTGCTGGTGATGGCCTCGCTGTTCGTGGGCGAATTCGCCCGCACCGGCTGGCTGGCTTACCCGCCGCTGTCGGGCATCCTGTACAGCCCTGACGTGGGGGTGGATTACTACATCTGGGCCTTGCAGGTGGCCGGGGTAGGGACACTGCTCTCAGGCATCAACCTGGTGGTGACCATCGTCAAGATGCGCGCCCCGGGCATGAACATGATGAAGATGCCGGTCTTCACCTGGACCTCGCTGTGTACCAACGTCCTGATCGTGGCTGCCTTCCCGGTGCTGACCGCCGTGCTGGCCATGCTGTCCCTGGATCGCGTCTTCGGCACCAACTTCTTCACCAACGACATGGGCGGCAACGCCATGATGTACGTGAACCTGATCTGGATCTGGGGCCACCCCGAGGTCTACATCCTGGTGCTGCCGGCCTTCGGCATCTTCTCTGAAATCGTCTCGACCTTCAGCGGCAAGCGCCTGTTCGGCTACACCTCCATGGTCTACGCGACCGTGGTGATCACCATCCTGTCCTACCTGGTGTGGCTGCACCACTTCTTCACCATGGGTTCGGGTGCCAGCGTGAACTCGTTCTTCGGCATCACCACGATGATCATCTCGATCCCGACCGGTGCCAAGATCTTCAACTGGCTCTTCACGATGTACCGTGGCCGCATCCGCTTCGAAGTCCCGATGCTGTGGACCATCGGCTTCATGGTCACCTTCGTCATCGGTGGCATGACCGGCGTGCTGCTGGCCGTTCCCCCGGCTGACTTCGTGCTGCACAACTCGCTGTTCCTGATCGCCCACTTCCACAACGTCATCATCGGCGGCGTGGTGTTCGGCATGTTCGCCGGCATCAACTTCTGGTTCCCGAAGGCCTTCGGCTTCAAGCTGAACGAATTCTGGGGCAAGTGCTCGTTCTGGTTCTGGCTGGTCGGCTTCTACCTGGCCTTCATGCCGCTGTATGTACTGGGCCTGATGGGCGTGACCCGCCGCATGAGCCACTTCGATGATCCGTCGCTGCAGATCTGGTTCGTTACCGCTGCCGTTGGTGCTGGCCTGATCGCCCTGGGCATCGGTTCCTTCATCATCCAGATCGCCGTCTCGATCCGCGACCGCAAGAAGCTGGCCGATGTGACCGGCGACCCGTGGAACGGCCGTACCCTGGAATGGTCGACTTCCTCGCCGCCGCCGGCCTACAACTTCGCCTTCACCCCGGTCGTGCATGACAACGACGCCTGGGCTGACATGAAGAAGAACAAGTATCAGCGTCCGCTGGGTGATTTCGTGGAAATCCACATGCCCAAGAACACCGGTGCCGGCTTCATCATCGCTGCGCTGTCGGCAGCGCTGGGCTTCACCCTGATCTGGCACATGTGGCTGCCGGCCGTGGCAATCTTCGTTGTTCTGGTTGCCGCCACCATCATCCACACCTTTAATTACAACCGCGACTACTACATCCCGGCCGACGAAGTCGTCCGTGTCGAAGCAGAGCGCACACGTCTGTTGAATAGCCATGTCTGAAGCAATCAACCACACGGCCGACGCGACGCCTAGCTCGCGCTACTTCGTCCGCCATCACCATCCGGAGAACGGCACTTTGCTGGGCTTCTGGATCTACCTGATGAGCGATTGCCTGATCTTCGCCTGCCTGTTTGCGTGCTACGCCGTCCTGGGCCGCAACTATGCAGGCGGTCCGACCGGTGCCGAGCTGTTCGACCTGCCGCTGGTGGCGCTGAACACCGCGCTGCTGCTGCTGTCGTCGATCACCTACGGTTTCGCCATGCTGGCCATGCAGGCCAAGAAGCAGCAGAACACCATCATCTGGCTGATCATCACGGGTCTGCTGGGTGCCGGCTTCATCTACTTCGAACTGTATGAGTTCCTGCACCTGATCCACGAAGGCGCGGGCCCGTCCCGCAGCGGCTTCCTGACCTCGTTCTTCGCGCTGGTCGGAACCCACGGCCTGCACGTGACGTTCGGCATCATCTGGCTGATCGTGCTGCTGTTCCAGATCAACAAGCACGGCCTGACCGAAGCCAACGGCCGCCGCCTGATGTGCCTGTCGATGTTCTGGCACTTCCTGGACGTGGTCTGGATCGGCGTCTTCACCTTTGTCTATCTGATGGGAGTCCTGCCATGAGCCGCGGCCACCAAGAACACCCGGCCCGACCGATGGGCCATCACGACGACCATGACCATGGTCACGGCCATGGTCATGGCGACCACGCCGCCCACGGCACGATGAAGGATTACGTCACCGGCTTCGTGCTGGCCGTGATCCTGACCGCGGTCCCGTTCTGGATGGTCATGAACAAGACCATCGCCAATTCGGCGACCCTGGGCATCGTGCTGCTGGCCCTGGCGGCCGTGCAGATCGTGGTGCACATCCGCTACTTCCTGCACATGAACGGCAAGTCCGAAGGCGGCTGGAACATGCTGGCGATGATCTTCACCATCGTCATCGTGGTCATCACGCTGTCCGGTTCGCTGTGGGTGATGTATCACCTGAACCACAACATGATGCCGACCATGTCGCCTGAAAACATGCCTACCGAAACCGTGCCGCAGTCGATGCAGGGCATGCAGGGCATGCAACACGGCGCAGCCCCATCGAAATGAGCCCGACGCCAACTGATGGCGTGACGCAAGGCAAAGAAAGCGGGGCGGCGCAAGCCGCCCCGGTATCCCGCACAAAGGCCAGCTTGTTGCTGCTGACGCTTTTGGCGGGATTTTTCTTTCTGGTCTTCGCTGCGCTTGGAACCTGGCAGGTCTATCGCCTGCAATGGAAGCTGGACCTGATCGCCAAGGTCGACGCCCGGGTGCACGCTGCGCCGGTGGCGCCACCCGCTGCGCAGGACTGGCCGAACGTGAGTGCCGAGCGCGATGAATACAAGCGCGTGGCCTTGAGCGGCCGCTACCTGTACAGCAAGACGGTGGCCGTACAGGCCAGTACCGACCTGGGCAGCGGTGCCTGGCTGCTGACGCCCTTGCAGATGGCCGATGGCAGCGTAGTGCTGATCAATCGCGGGTTCGTGCCGGTCTCGCCGCTCAAACTGGCTGACTCCCAGCTGGCGGATGCGCCTGCAGGCCAACTGAACGAAGTGACTGGATTGCTGCGCATGAGCGAGCAGGGCGGCGGTTTCCTGCGCAGCAATGACGCCGCGCAGAATCGCTGGTATTCGCGCGATGTGAAGGTAATTGCACAAGCCCGACATCTGCCAGCGGGGCAGGTGGCACCGTATTTCGTCGATGCCGACAAGGCGTCGTCGGAAGCCAATGCCGCCAGCGCTCCTGATGCGCAGAAACCCGTCGGTGGCCTGACCGTGATCGCCTTCCACAACAGCCACCTGGTCTATGCCCTGACCTGGTACGCTCTGGCGCTCATGTCGCTGGGTGCGGGCTATTGGGTGATCCGCGACGAACGCCGCTGGCGCCAGCGCATCCAGGATGCGCAAGCCAAGGGCTGAGCGATGACTGCCTCCGACACCGTCGCCAAGCGCAAGACCCTGCGCGAGCGCTGGCAGCGCCTGCGCCAGGGCGAGCAGAACCCAGCCGGCCACCAGAACATGCTGCTGCTGATCCAGCTGCGCTGGCTGGCGGTGCTGGGGCAGGTCTCCACGATTGCCTTCGTGGTGCTGGTGTTCGACCTGCATCTGCCGCTGCCGCACATGCTGGAGGTGTTGTCCTGCCTGATCGCCTTCAACATTGCCAGCCACCTGCGCTGGCATGAGCGGCGCATCGCCACCAATGCCGAACTGTTCCTGGCCTTGCTGGTGGATGTGGCGGTGCTGACCTTCCAGCTTTACCTGAGCGGCGGTATCACCAATCCCTTCGCGTTCCTGTACCTGATGCAGATCATCCTCTCGGCCGTGCTCCTGAAGCCCTGGTCGAGCTGGGCCATCGTCGCCGTGACCATGGCCTGCCTGGCGGGACTGGCACTGTTTTCCGAGCCGCTGGCGCTGCCGCCGGACCACAACGCAGGCTTGCTGAGCCTGTATGTGGAGGGTACGCTGATCTGCTTCCTGCTCAATGCCGGGCTGATGGTGTTCTTCATCACCCGCATCAGCAGCAACCTGCGCGCCGGTGATGCCTTGCTGGCAGACCTGCGCCAGCGTGCCGCTGAAGAGGACCATATCGTGCGCATGGGCCTGCTGGCTTCCGGTGCGGCGCACGAGCTGGGCACGCCGCTGGCGACCGTCTCCGTGATCTTGGGTGACTGGAAGCGCATGCCCGAAATCAGCCAGCGCGCCGACATGCTGGAAGACATCGCCGAGATGGAAGCCCAGCTGCAGCGCTGCAAATCCATCGTCAGCGGCGTGTTGCTGTCGGCCGGCGAGGCGCGCGGCGAATCGTCCATCAAGACCACGATCAACACCTTCCTCGACAGCGTCGCCGAAGACTGGCGCAAGACGCGGCCGGTGGAGATCTTCGAATACCGCAACCTGATCGCGCAGGATGTGCCGGTCGCCTTCGACTCGGCCATCAAGCAGATGCTGGGCAATGTGCTGGACAATGCCTTCGAGGTCTCGCCGCAATGGCTGGCGCTGGAGGTGAGGCGGGAAGGGGATCTGCTGCTCATGGAAGTGAGCGATCGCGGCCCCGGCTTCCCCGACTGGATGATCAACCAGATCGGCAAGCCCTACCAGTCCACCAAGGGCAAGCCGGGCCGTGGCCTGGGCCTGTTCTTTGTGGTCAACGTCGCGCGCAAGCTGGGCGGACGGGTCTGGGCCAGCAATCGTGCCGCGGGTGGTGCGCGCGTGGCGCTTGAGCTGCCGCTGTCGGCCATCAGCCTGGCCCCGCTGACCGAAACGGCGCCTGGCAGCGAACCACCGGACTATCCGATGGGCGCTTGATGTGCCGCAAGCCGCGCCTGACGCGGCATTGACCGTGATCATTTCCTTTTTCTTCATGTGCTGGCGATGTCCGGCGCCGTCTCGCCTTACAATACCGGCTTTGGCAAAGTAGAAAAATAGGAAATGCACATGCCGGCTGATCGCCTGCTTCTGATCATCGAGGACGACGCCGCCTTCGCACGCACCTTGGGACGCTCCTTCGAGCGTCGCGGCTACACCGTCCTGCTGGCCGCCAGCCAGGAGGAAGCGGCGGCCCACCTGAAAGAACACAGTCCCGGCTATGCCGTGGTCGACCTGAAACTGGGCGGCAACGCCTCCGGCCTGGCTTGCGTGCAGATGCTGCATGCCCACGATGAAGCCATGCTCATCGTCGTGCTGACCGGCTTCGCCAGCATCACCACGGCGGTGGAAGCCATCAAGCTGGGCGCCTGCCAGTACCTCGCCAAACCCTCCAATACCGACGACATCGAAGCCGCCTTCGGCCACGTGGCCGGTGCCTCCGACGTCGAACTGCCCGCGCGCGCCACCTCCATCAAGACCCTGGAATGGGAACGCATCCACGAGGTGCTGGTGGAAACCGATTTCAACATCTCCGAAACCGCGCGCCGCCTCGGTATGCACCGCCGTACCCTGGCGCGCAAGCTGGAAAAACAGCGTGTGAAGTAATCTGCACACGGCCGCGCCAGCGGTTATCATTACGCCCGCCCCGCGCGCCGCAACGGCCGGGGCACTCTCACCAGAAGGGAATGACGTGAACCATTTCAACTTCCAGCGCGGCCTGCTGTGGGCGTGCGCCGCGACCATCGTGAATCTTTCTGCAGGCGCAGCCCAGGCCCAGGAGACCATCAAGATCGGCGAGATCAACAGCTACAAGGCGCAGCCTGCCTTCCTGGAACCGTACCGCCGGGGCTGGGAGATGGCCCTGGATGAAGTCAATGCCGCCGGTGGCGTGCTGGGCAAGAAGCTGGAAGTGATCGCCCGCGACGACAATGGCAACCCCGGCGATTCGGTACGCGTGGCCGAAGAACTGATGGCGCGTGAACGCGTGGCGCTGCTCTTTGGCGGCTTCCTCTCCAATACCGGCCTGGCGCTCACCGATTACGCCAAGCAGCACAAGGTCTTCTTCCTGGCGGCCGAGCCGCTGACCGACAAGATCGTCTGGCAGAACGGCAACAAGTACACCTACCGCCTGCGTCCGTCCACCTACATGCTGGTGGCGTCGGTGGTGAAAGAAGCCGCCAAGCTGAAGAAGAAACGCTGGGCCATCGTCTATCCCAACTATGAATACGGCCAGTCCGCCGTCGCCAGCTTCAAGACCCTGCTCAAGCAAGCCCAGCCGGATGTGGAATTCGTCGCCGAACAAGCACCGCCGCTGGGCAAGATCGATGCGGGCGCGGTCACGCAGGCGCTGGCCGATGCCAAGCCGGATGCCATCTTCAATGCACTCTTCGCCGCCGATCTGGGCAAGTTCGTGCGTGAAGGCAACACGCGTGGTCTGTTCGATCAGGTGGAGGTGGTGTCGCTGCTGACCGGCGAACCTGAATACCTCGATCCGCTGAAGAACGAAGCCCCGCAGAACTGGATCGTCACCGGCTATCCCTGGTACGCCATCAACACCCCCGAACACAAGAAATTCGTGGACGCCTATCGCAAGAAATTCAACGACTACCCGCGCAATGGTTCGCTGGTCGGCTACAGCGCGTTGATGTCCATTGCCGCCGGCATCAAGAAAGCCGGCAGCACCGATGCCGACAAGCTCGCTGCGGCCTTCTCGGGCCTGAAGGTGGAGACGCCGGTGGCCTCCATCGTCTATCGCCCGCAGGATCACCAGTCCACGCTGGGCGCTTTCGTCGGCCGTACCGGCATCAAGGACGGCAAGGGCATCATGACCAGCTTCAGCTATGTCGACGGTGCCAGCCTGCAGTTGCCGGATGCCGAGGTCAAGAAGTTGCGTCCGGCGGATTGACCTGCCACGCTGATCTTGCTCACGTTCCAATGCGGCCGTTGCTGATGCCATGACGCTTGCCAGCCTCACCGTCCAGCTGCTCAATGGCCTGGCCGATGCTTCCGCGATGTTTTTGGTGGCGGCAGGCCTGTCGCTGATCTTCGGCGTTACACGGATCGTCAATTTTGCGCATGGCTCGTTCTACATGCTGGGGCTGTATGTGGCCTACAGCCTGGTGGAGCGGCTGGGCAGCACGGCGCTCGGTTTCTGGGGCGCACTGCTGCTGGCCGCGCTCACCGTGGCCGCGCTGGGTGCCGTGGTGGAAGTGGTGGTCTTGCGTCGCATCTATCGTGCGCCGGAACTGTTTCAACTCCTTGCCACCTTCGCCCTCGTCCTCATCATCAAGGATGCCGCCCTCTGGATCTGGGGGCCGGAAGACCTGTTCGGCCCGCGTGCGCCAGGGCTCTCCGGCGCCGTACATCTGCTGGGGCGTCGGCTGCCGCAATACGATCTGCTGCTCATCGTCATCGGTCCGCTGGTGTTCGGGCTGCTGTGGCTGCTGCTCAACCGCACGCGCTGGGGCACGCTCATCCGCGCCGCGACGCAGGATCGCGAGATGCTCGGTGCGCTGGGCGTCAATCAGGCCTGGCTGTTCACGGCCGTCTTCGCGCTGGGCTGCTTCCTGGCCGGATTGGGCGGCGCGCTGCAAGGGCCACGCATGCCGGCCAACCTGGCACTGGATCTCGATACCATCGGCAACGCCTTCGTGGTGGTGGTGGTCGGTGGCATGGGCTCGCTCGGCGGTGCCTTCGCCGCTGCCTTGCTGATCGCCGAGGTCAAGGCGCTGTGCATTGCGTTGGGCAATGTCTCCTTGTTCGGCATCGAGGTCTCGCTCTCGCGGCTCACGCTGGTGGTGGAATTTCTGGTGATGGCGGCCATCCTGGTGATGCGCCCGTGGGGTCTGTTCGGCAAGCCGCTGACGCTGGTGCGCAGCGGTGCCGGCCATGACGCGCCGTTGCGCACACACGGGCGCAAGGCACGCCTGGCGGGATGGACCGCGCTGCTGGCTTTGCTGGCGCTGCCCTTGCTGGCGAGCCGCTTCCCTTATCTGCCGGTGCTGATGGTGGAAATCCTGATCGCCGTCCTCTTCGCCGCCAGCCTGCATTTTCTGATGGGGCCGGGCGGCATGGTGTCCTTCGGTCACGCCGCCTATTTCGGATTGGGGGCCTATGCCGCCGCACTGGTCACGCTCAAACTGCAGTGGCCGATGCCGCTGGCCATGCTCGCCGGCGCGCTCGCGGCCATGGCTGGCGCGATCCTGTTCGGCTGGTTCTGCGTGCGGCTGTCGGGCGTGTATCTGGCCATGCTGACGCTGGCCTTCGCCCAGATTGCCTGGGCCACCTTTTTCCAGTGGGATGACCTGACCGGAGGCAGCAACGGGCTGGTCGGCATTCGTCCCGCTGAAGCGCTGGCCTCGCCGCTGGCTTACTACTACCTGGCCCTGGGCTGTGCCGCGCTTGGCGTCATTCTCCTGCGGCGCGTGATCCATGCGCCATTCGGACTGGCCTTGCGCGCCGCCCGCGACGCGGCCGTGCGCGCCGAGTCGCTGGGCATGGATGTGCGCCGCCTGCAATGGGGCGGCTTCGCCATCGCCGGGCTGTTCTGCGGATTGGCCGGTGTATTGTTCGCCTTCTCCAAGGGCAGCATCTCGCCCGAGGTGGCCAGCGTGGGGCGCTCGGTGGATGGCCTGGTGATGGTCTTGCTGGGCGGCGTGCAGAGCCTGCTCGGTCCGCTGCTGGGCGCAGCGCTGTTCACCTGGCTGCAAGACCTGGTGGCGCGCGAGACCGATTATTGGCGTGCCTTGCTGGGCGGCGTGATTCTGCTGCTGGTGTTGCTGTTCCCCGGCGGCATGGCAGGCGCGTTCAGCCGCCTGCGTGCGCCGTTGAAGCGGGAGGAGGGCGCATGAGCCTGCTGCAGATCGATGGCCTGCGCAAATCCTTCGGCGGTGTCGCCGCGCTGGATGACGTTTCCTTTACGCTGCCGGCCGGCGAGATGCTGGCGCTGATCGGACCGAACGGTGCCGGCAAGTCCACCTGCTTCAATCTCATCAACGGCCAGTTGCGTCCGGATGCCGGGCGCGTGCTCCTCGATGGCGAGGACATTTCCGGTCTTGATGCACGCCGCATCTGGCGGCGCGGCGTGGGGCGGACTTTCCAGGTGTCGGCCGCCTTTGCATCGCTGACCGTGCTTGAAAACGTCCAGGCCGCCTTGCTCTCGCATCGTCGCCGGCTGTGGCAGCTGTGGCGTCCCGCTGCAGCTTGTCTGCGCGAGGAAGCGATGGCCCTGTTGGCGCAGGTCGGCATGGCTGATCAGGCCGGACGGGCCTGCGGCGTGCTGGCCTATGGCGACATCAAGCGCGTCGAGCTGGCCATGGCGCTGTCCAATGCGCCGCGTCTGCTGTTGATGGATGAGCCGACGGCCGGCATGGCCCCGCGCGAGCGTCAGGAACTGATGGCCCTCACGCGCCGTCTGGTCAGCGAACGCGGCTTGTCGGTACTCTTCACCGAGCACAGCATGGATGTGGTGTTCGCGTTTGCCGACCGCATCATCGTGCTCGCGCGCGGCCAGTTGATCGCGCAAGGCGCACCCGAGGAAGTGCGCCAGGACGCGCGGGTACGCGAGGTCTACTTCGGCTCGGGTGCCAGCTTCGGGAGCCCGGCATGAGTGGGCCATTGTTGCGGGTCGAGGGACTGCATGCCTTCTATGGGCAGGCGCATATCCTGTTCGATCTCTCGCTGGAAGTGGGGCGCGGCGAAGTGGTCGCGCTCACCGGGCGCAACGGCGCGGGAAAATCCACTACGCTCAAGGCGCTGATGGGCTTGCTGGAAGGCACGCAGGGCCAGGTCACGCTGGAGGGCCGCGACATCACGCGCCTGGCCCCTTTCCAGCGCGCCCGCCTGGGACTCGGTTTCGTGCCCGAGGACCGGCGCATCTTCACCGAACTGAGCGTGCTGCAGAATCTGGAAACCGGTCGGCAGCCTGCGCGCGCGGGCGAGCCGGCATGGACGCCGCAGGCGCTCTTCGCGCTCTTCCCCAACCTGGGCGCGATGCCGCATCGCCCCGGCGGGCGCATGAGCGGCGGCGAACAGCAGATGCTGACCATTGCCCGCACGCTCATGGGCAATCCGCACCTGCTGTTGCTGGATGAGCCTTCCGAAGGCGTGGCCCCGGTGATTGTGGAGCAGATGGCGAACATGATCCTGCAATTGAAACGGCGCGGCATGTCCATCCTCCTCTGCGAACAGAATACGCACTTCGCCGGCCTGGTCAGCGACCGCAGTTACACACTGGATCAGGGCCGCATGTTGCCGTAGGACAGCACGCCATCCCGGCAAGCTCATGCATGGCAATCCGGCCTGCAGCAAGGGCTGCGCAAAATGCATCTCAACATGTAACAGGACACTCGCATTCTTGTTGCAATTGGGCCGGGAACCGTTGAGGTCGTCCGTGTCCAAACTCCTGAAAGCAGCTCGCTTCCCGTTGCCTCACTGCAACCGAGCCCAGCCCACTGGAGAAAAATACAATGCCCAACACCGCCAAGCACCCCACGGTGCATTGGCCTGCCGACGACTTCAATGATGCAGGAATGCGCAACGACCACGCCAAGGTCGCGGTAGGCGATGACGCCAACGATATCTTCTTCGCAGCCGTCGAAATGACGCGCATGCCGATGATCGTGTCCGATCCCAACAAGCCGGACAATCCGATCATCTTCGTCAACAACGCCTTCATGAACATGACCGGCTACAGCCGGGCCGAGGTCGTGGGCAAGAACTGCCGGTTCCTGCAAGGCCCGGAGACCGACCGCGCAGTGGTCGCACAAGTGCGCCAGGCCGTGGCGGAAAAACGCGAGCTCGCCACCGAGCTGCTGAACTACCGCAAGAATGGCTCGACGTTCTGGAATGCGCTCTTCATTTCACCGGTCTATGACCAGCATGGCGAACTGAAATACTTCTTCAGCTCGCAACTGGACATCAGCCGCCGCCGCGACGCCGAACAGGCCCTGGGCCAGGCGCGCAAGATGGAAGCGCTGGGCCAGCTCACCGGCGGCATTGCGCATGACTTCAACAACTTGCTGCAGGTCATCAGCGGTTACCTGGACATCATCAATCTTGCGCTGCGCAGCGATACGCCCGACCTCGGGCGTGTCTCGCGCAGCGCCGACAGCATTCGCAAGGCTTCCGGCAAGGCGGCCATGCTGACCCAGCAATTGCTGGCCTTCGCCCGCAAGCAGCGGCTGGAGGGGCGCACCATCAACCTGAATTCGCTCACGGAAGGTTTCACCGATCTCGTGCAACGCACGCTCGGTGGCGATATCGAGGTCCAAACCGAGCTGGCCTCGGGCCTGTGGAATTGCCGTCTCGATCCGACCCAGATGGAAGTGGCATTGCTGAACGTGCTCATCAATGCGCGCGATGCGATGTCCGGCAAGGGAACGGTAAAAATCCATACAAGCAATGAAGACCTGAGCTCGGAAGATCGTGCCATCCAGCTGGGCGTAAAACCCGGTCTTTATGTCTGCATCGCGGTCACGGACAACGGCCCCGGCATTCCTGCGGACATCCTCCCGCGCGTGATGGACCCGTTTTTCACCACCAAGGACGAAGGCAAGGGCACCGGCCTTGGTTTGTCGATGGTGTATGGCTTCGTCAAGCAGTCCGGCGGATCCGTGCGCATCGTCTCCAGCGCAGAGCGCGGCACGACCGTCTCGATCTACTTCCCGGCCACGCAGGACCAGGTCGGGGGGGCCTTCGAGTATGACAACCGCACGCATACCCAAGGCGGTCACGAGCACATTCTGGTGGTTGACGATAGAATCGAGGTCGCCGAGCTGGCCCAGGCGATGCTGGAAAGCCTGGGCTATCGCGTCAGCATGGTGAATTCACCGACGGAAGCCTTGCAGGTGCTGCGTTCTGAACCGAAGGTAGATCTGCTTTTCACCGACCTCATCATGCCGGGCAGCATGAATGGCGTGGTACTGGCGCGAGAGGCCCGGCGCATGATACCTTCCATCAAAATTTTATTAACTACCGGTTATGCCAGTGAATCGATAGAGCGGCATGGTGCCGATGGCGAATTTCCCGTCCTCGACAAACCTTACCGCCACGATGAGCTGGCCCGCAAGATCCGCATTGTCCTCGACGGCGCCACTGGCGTGAGCTGAAAAGAATAACAACAAGTCGTCCGTACACGTGCCCTCACACGAAGGGGAGTCGTCCCATGCAATTGGATCACCTGTTGGCCAGGGCGCAGTCCCTTGCCTATCGCATTTCGGCCGAATTCAACGGCCAGCCTTTGCCCGATGACCGGCGCGCCTGCGCCGCCATTGGTTGTCTCACTGTGGCCCAGCAACATCACTGCGGCATCATCCTGCTGCTGCGTGATGACATGCCGGTCCACGCCTCGGCCTTTGCCCTCATCGGGCACCAGATCGAGGCCGCCTTCAATGCCCTGTGGCTGTGGTACTGCGCCAGCGAAGAGGAGCTCACACGGTTCCTGGTCGACGGCAGCGGCAAGAGCATGCGCCAGCTGGTCACGCAGGTTGACAGCGTGCTGGCCGGCCGCGACGGCCAGGAGGCTGCCATCCTTGGTGGCCACTGGGTGCGGCTGAGCGATTTCGTCTTCTCCGGCGAGCGCCGCATCCGTCACTGGCTCGATGCCAACGAGGTCGATGCCATGTATTCCGAAGAGGCCGTCACCGACCTGGTGGAATTGTCCAACTCCATGGCAGAACTGGGACTGGCCAGCTATCGCACGATTCACGACAAGCACATCACGGCCGTGCGCAGTGGCACGTCCAACGTCGTCAAGATGGATCTGGCCAAGTAAGAAGAGCAGCCACTTGCGCCGCCGTCATTTCAGGTGACCAGGGCAGACGTCCCAGCAGCGGCGCTTGCAGCCGCTGCGCCAGCGTGTTCACCATGGCGCCGGCCTGCGTCTCTCGGGCGTCGACATGATTGGCCACCCAGCCAGCCAGGCGCAGCCCGCGCGCGCGGATGGCCAGCGCACTCAGCAAGGCATGATTGATGCAGCCAAGGCGGATGCCGACCACGAGGATCACGGGCAAGCCCAGCCGGGCCACCAGATCGTCGCTGTTGTGGTCCGCATCGAGCGGTACCATGAAGCCACCCGCACCTTCCACAATCAGTACGTCACACGCCGACTGCAATTGCGCATGGCATAGCGCCAGATGATCGAGTGCAATCTGCACGCCTTCCTCCGCCGCCGCAATGTGCGGTGCCGTGGCCTGCCGCAGCAGGTAGGGATTCACCAGGTGCAGCGGCAAATCCACATTGGCCGCGGCCTGCAAGGCCTGCACATCCTCGTTGCACCAGACGCCGTCCTGCAGGAAAGCCCCGGATGCCACCGGCTTCATGCCGCCGGCACGCACGCCTCGCGCGGCGTGCAGGTGGATGAGCGCGGACGCCACCAGCGTCTTGCCCACGCCGGTATCGGTACCGGTGACGAAATAGCTGCGGCCGCTCATGGGCGAGGCTCCGCGCGCATCGCCGCATCGAAGGCCGCATGCAGACGCTCGCCCATCCATTGCGCCTGGGCCGCATCGAGGATGTAGGGCGGCATCACGTAAAGCGTCTTGCCGATCGGACGCACCAGCAGTTCGCGTTGCGCGGCCTCGTCGGCGAGCCGGCGCGCAAACCCTGCCGCTACGGACGCATCATTGATGCGCGCATCACAAGCCCAGATCATGCCGCACTGTCGCACGTGCCGCACCCGCGCATCCTGCGCCAGCGGCTGCAGGGCCCGGGCCAGCACCGGGGCGAACCGGGCATTGCGGTCCAGCACCTGTTCCTGCGCGAAGATGTCCAGCGTCGCCAGCGCAGCACGGCACGCCAGTGCATTGCCGGTATAGGAGTGCGAATGCAGGAAGCCGCGCCGCACATCGTCATCGTAAAAAGCGGCATAGATGGCCTCGCTGGCCATCACCAGCGACAGCGGCAGGTAGCCACCGCTGATGCCCTTGGACAGGCACAGCAGATCCGGCCACACGCCCGCCTGCTCACAGGCGAAGAAGCGGCCGGTACGCCCGCAGCCGACCGCGATCTCGTCCGCGATGAGGTGCGCGCCGTAGGCATCGCACAGCCCGCGCAGTCCGCGCACATACTGTGGATCATGCATGGCCATGCCCGCAGCGCATTGCACCAGCGGTTCGACGATGAGGGCGGCAATGCGTCCCCTGCGTTCCTGCAGCAGCCTTTCCACATCGGCCAGCGCGCGGCGGCTGACATCGGCGGCCGTCTCGCCCGGTCCCGCCTGGCGCGCATCGGGCGAGGCAGCGATATGTGCCGGACGCAGCAGGGATTCATAGGCACTGCGAAAGAGCGGCGTGTCGGTCACGCCGAGCGCCCCCACGGTCTCGCCGTGATAGCCGCCGGCGATGCAGATGAATTCATTCTTGTCTGCATGCCCGGCATTGCGCCATGCATGCACGCTCATTTTCAGCGCGATCTCCACCGCCGAGGCACCGTCCGAGGCATAGAAGCAATGGCCCAGCGCATGCTCCGTCAGCGCCGCCAGCCGCTCGGAGAGCTGCACCACCGGCTCATGCGTGAAGCCTGCCAGCATGGCGTGCTCCAGCTGGCCCAACTGGTCGATCAGGGCCGCATTGATGCGCGCATTGGTATGTCCGAACAGATTGACCCACCAGGAACTGATGGCATCCAGATAGCGCCGTCCCTCGGTATCGACCAGCCATGCACCGTGCGCACGGGCCAGCGCGATGGGAGGCGTGCGCTCGTGCTGGCGCATCTGGGTGCAGGGATGCCACACGCTGCGCAGGCTGCGGGCGGCCAGCGGGCTTGCCATGGTCATGCGGATTCTCCTTGGGCCAGTGATCTCAGTGCCGCCACCAGGCGCGCCACATCGGCCGGGGTATGCAGGGCTGACAGGCTGATGCGCAGCCGGGCTGTCCCCTTGGGGACCGTGGGCGGGCAGATCGCCGGCACCCAGATGCCCCTGACGCGCAGAGCCGCCGAGAGGGCGCGGGCGGCCGCATTGTCGCCCACGATCAGCGGCTGGATGGCGGTCGGGGAGGGCAGCAGTGTCCACGGCAGCCCCGCCAGTCCGCGGCGCAATTGCTTGGCCAGTACCTGCAGATGCGCGCGCCGCCACTCTTCGCGGGCGATCAGGCGCAGGCTGGCCGAGGTGGCGGCGGCCAGCGCGGGGGGATGCGCCGTGCTGAACATGTAGGTACGGGCGCGCTGCAGGATCCATGCAAGCACGCCGGCGTCACCGGCGACGAAAGCGCCGGCCACCCCGGCCGCCTTGCCCAGTGTGCCCATCAGCAGCACGTGCGGCGCCTGCACGCCCGCCAGGGCCAGGCTGCCTCGTCCTTGCGGGCCAAGTACGCCCAGGCCATGGGCGTCATCCACCAGCAGCCAGGCCCCATGCCGGGCGCACACTGCCGCCAGTTCGGCCAGCGGGGCCAGGTCGCCATCCATGCTGAAGACAGCATCGGTGAGCACCAGCTTGCGAGGGCTGCTGCAGCGGGAGAGCACCTGCTCCAGACGGCTCACATCGTTGTGCGGAAATACCTTCAGGCTGGCCCCGGACAAGCGTGCGCCATCGATCAGCGAGGCATGGGCCAGGCGGTCGACGACGACGGTGTCTCCTTTGCCGGCCAGCGCAGCGGCGACCCCCAGGTTGGCCATGTAGCCATTGCCGAACACCAGCGCCGAAGGCATGCCGACAAAGGCCGCCAGTTCGGCTTCCAGCGTTTCATGAGCGCGGCTGTGGCCGCTGATCAGAGGCGAGGCCGCTGCACCCACGCCATAGCGCTGCAAGGCCTCGGCGGCCGCGGCGATGAGCTGCGGATGGTTGGCCAGGCCCAGGTAATCATTGCTGCAGAAGGACAATTCGTCGTGTCCATCGACCTGCAGCAGCGGTCCCTGCGGACCGTCGACCACACGCCGCGTGCGCAGCAGGCTCTGGCTGGCGAGGGCGTCCAGCTCACGGGTGAAATCTTGCATGGAGGGGCTTTCAGAAAAAAACGGACAAGCGATCCAGCGCCCGATAGGCGGCATTGCCTTGCCACACCGGTGTTTCGTCAGCGAGGGACAGCGTGGGCAGGCGCTGCATCAGCACGCTGAAGGCGATTTCGGCTTCCAGCTGCGTCAGCGCCGCACCCAGGCAGACGTGCGGCCCCTGGCCAAAGGACAGGTGCATGCCTTCGTCACGCCGGATGTCGAAGCGCTGCGGATCACGGAAGCGGCGCGCATCGTGATTGGCCTGCCCGAAATGCAAGATCGCCAGCTGGCCGCGCCGCAGGCGTTGACCGGCCAGCGACACCTCCTGCAACAGGCGGCGGCCGGTGTACTGCACCGGGCTGTCATGGCGCAGCATCTCCCGCACGGCCAGCCGCAGGGCGGCGGGGTCCGCTTGGCGGGCCTTGAGCGCTGCCCATTGCGCGGGATCTTGCAGCAGCGCGAGCACGCCATTGCCCAGCAGATTGCGGGTGGTCTCGTAGCCGGCGAAGAGCAGGGTACTGCACTGGGCCAGCAGTTCGTTGCGATTCAGTTGTCCGCTTGCATGGGCTTGCAGCAGGCCGCGCAGAAGACAAGCCTCGGGCAGCTGGTCCGCTCGCGCCAGCGCCTGGCTGAAGAAATCACACAGACTGCGCATGGCCTGTTGCGCCGCGAGGGTCTGCGTGGCGTCCGGCGTCGGACTGCCGATGAAGGCCGCCAGATCGGCCGCCCAGTCGATGAATTCCGCCGGTACGCGGTCGGGCAATCCCAGCAGTTGCGCAATCACCAGGGCGGGCAAGGGACGTGCAAAGCGCGCGATGAAATCGAAGCCGCGTGCTGCCTGCGGATCGGTCACGATGTCATCGGCCAGCCGCTGCGCCAGTGCGGTGATGTCGCCACGCCGGGCTTGCAGGTCAGCCGGTTTGAATCCCGGATTGAGTACGCCGCGCAGGCGGCGATGGGCGCGGCCGTCCAGGAACAGCAAGGATCGCGAGAACAGGCGCTTGAACTGACGCTGCGCTTCGTCCTGCTGCTCATTACCGGTATCGCCGAGCCCGCTGTTGATCCAGCGCGCTGCACGCCTTACGGAGAAGCGCGGATCGCGCAAGGCAGCGGCCACCTCCTCGTAACCGGTGATGACCCAGGCTCCGCCGCAGTGGGCGGTGCTCCAGTGCAGCGGCATCAGGCGGCCGCAGCTGCCGCTTGCAGGCCCAGGCGCTGCAGCAGGTCGAGGTCGGCCGAGACCGGCGCATTGGCCGTGGTCAGCAGCTTGGCCCCGAGGAAGATGGAGTTCGCGCCCGCTGCAAAGCACAGGGCCTGAGTCGCCTCGCTCATGCTCTCGCGCCCGGCGGACAGGCGGATCACCGCGTGCGGCAGGGCGATGCGGGCCACCGCCACGGTGCGCACGAATTCGAATTCGTCCAGCGGTGCCACATCCTGCAGCGGCGTGCCCGCGATCGGCACCAGGTGATTGATCGGCACTGATTGCGGCGGCACCGGCAGGCTGGCCAGCTGGGCAATCAGGCCGGCACGCTGGGCGCGCGTCTCGCCCATGCCGATGATGCCGCCGCAGCACACGTTGAGGCCGGCTTCCTGCACGCGTTGCAGGGTGTCCAGGCGATCCTGGTAGCTGCGAGTGGTGATGACCTGGCCATAGAAATCGGGCGCGGTATCGAGGTTGTGGTTGTAGTAGTCCAGTCCGGCCTGCTTGAGCGCCTCGGCCTGGGCTTGCTCCAGCATGCCGAGGGTCATGCAGGTTTCCAGCCCGAGTGCGCGCACCTGGCTGACCATCTCGGTGAGCGCGGCCATGTCACGTTGCTTGGGATTGCGCCACGCCGCACCCATGCAAAAGCGCGTCGCGCCCTGGTCGCGCGCGGCCTGTGCGGCCTGCACTACCTCGTCCACGCCCATCAGCTTGCCGGCCGGCACGCCCGCTTCCTTGTGATGCGCCGACTGCGAGCAATAGCCGCAGTCTTCCGCGCAGCCCCCGGTCTTGATCGACAGCAGGCTGGACAGCTGGACTTCGTTGGCGCGGTGGTGCTGGCGATGCACGGTCTGTGCGCGGTACAGCAGATCGAGGAAGGGCAGTTCAAACAGCTGCTCGGCCGCGCTGCTGTCGATGGCGGCCAAAGGGCGGTGGAAATGCAGGGGAGCGCTGGCTTGGGCAGCGGCGGGGGAAGGGCACTGGCTCATCGATAAAATCCGGTCCGTGAGTGAAAAGGCTTAGAATTCAGCTTCGGCGGATTCTAACTTCGCTCAAATTCGTTCAACAATTTCTTTTTTCATAGATTATCTATAAAAATATGGCGCTTCATTCCGAGCATCCGAGCACCGTGGAACGCATCGCGGAGGTCCTGCGCACGCGCATCATCCGCGGTGAAATCGCAGGCGGGGCGGCGCTTCGGCAGGATCACGTGGCGCAGGAATTCCAGTCCAGCCACGTGCCGGTACGGGAAGCGTTTCGCCAGTTGGAAGCCGAGGGATTGGTGCTCACATTGCCCCGTCGCGGGGTGCGGGTCACGCAGGTGGACCGGGCGGCGGTCAAGGAAAATGCCGAGATGCGCGGCTCGCTGGAAATCCTGGCCCTGCGCCACAGCATCCGCAAGTTCGGCCCCGAGCACATCGCCCGGCTGGAAGCCGCCCAGGAGGCCTGTGCCCAGGCCGCATCGCTGATTGAATGGGATGCCGCCAACAACCTGTTTCACGACATCCTCTCCAGCGAATGCGGCATGCCGCGCCTGCTGGCGGTGTTGAAGCAACTGCAGCTGACCAATTCACGCTACCTGTTCTCGACCGGCTTCAAGCGCGGCTGGCAGCCGCGCTCGGATCACGATCACCGCCTCATCATCGACGCCCTGCGTGACAAGAAGACCGACCGTGCCGTGCAGCTGCTGAGCATGCATATCGGGACCATGGAACGGGTTGGCTTCGTGGCGGCTTAGGCCTTGCCCTGCTGGGCGAACTGCGACGGCGGCACGCCGACATGCCGGCTGAAGGCCACGCTGAAGGTGGAAGCCGAGCTGTAGCCTACCTGCTGAGCCACCGTCGCCATGGAGGCCGCCTCGCCCAGCAGCAGGCGCTTGGCCAGCGCCATGCGCCAGGCCAGCAGGTATTCCATCGGAGCCAGTCCGACTTCACGGCGGAAGCGTTCAAAGAAGGAGGAGCGCGACAGCGCAGCAGCCCGCGCCAGCCGCAGCACGTTCCAGTGGTCGGCGGGCCGCGCATGTATGGATCGCAGCGCCGCAGCGAGCCGTACATCGCCCAGACCCCGCAGCAAGCCGGGTGTGGCGGCCGCTCCGGTGTCGGTGCCGGAGCGCAGGGCTTCGATGAGCAGCACCTCCAGCAGACGCGCCAGCACGACGTCGCGCGCCGGACGCTCGGCGCGATATTCGTCGCCCACCAGTTGCACAAGCGTATGCAGACGCGCATGGGCGCGCACCACAACCAGGCTGGGCAGCAGCGAGAGCAGCAGCGGCGTATCGGGCGAGGCGAAGACGCAATGGCCGACCACCAGTTGCACCTGCGGCGGCAAGCCCAGCGTCCCCAGGTGATAGCGGCCATCGGACAGACGCGGCGGCGGATTGTCTTCATCGAGCAGGGCGTCATCGCAATCGTCCATGCTGGCCAGGGTAAAACCCTGCAAGGCCGGGGCCAGGAAAAAATCACCGGCGTGCAGCACGATGCAGGTCTCCTCGGTCATTGCGCCGGCGTCTGCACGCAGGATGCGGCAACTGCCCTCCAGCACCGCGCAATAGAAGGCCAGCTCCGGCCGTGAACGCTGCACCCGCCAGCCACCGGCACCCTGGACGTACTTGGTGTAGCGGGCGGCCGGCTGCAGCAGACTGACCACTTCGGCCAGGGGATCGGTGAGTGATGGTTCGGACATGGCTGGATGATTGCCAATGAATGATGGACTCTGGATTGTAGCAAGTCCGGCCGCGAGCGCCTATTCTTCGCCTTGTTCTCTTTCACCTCACAAGGAATCCAGCATGAAAACCGTCCTCATCACCGGCTGTTCGTCCGGCTTCGGCCTCGAAATCGCCTCGTACTTCCTGCAACGCGACTGGCAGGTCATCGCCACCATGCGTACACCGCGCAGCGACTTGCTGCCCGACTCGCCCCGGCTGCGCATCCTGCCGCTGGATGTGACCAGCGCTACCAGCATCGCCGCTGCCATCGCAGAGGCCGGCCCGATTGACGTGCTGGTCAACAATGCCGGTATCGGCGCGCTTGCCGCCGTCGAAGCCCAGCCCATGGAGCAGGTGCGCGAGATCTTCGACACCAACACCCTCGGCAGCATCGCCATGACGCAGGCGGTCATCCCGCAGATGCGCCAGCGCGGCGCGGGCGTGATCGTCAATGTCACCTCCTCGGTGACCTTGCGCTCCTTGCCGCTGCTGGCGGTCTACACGGCCAGCAAGGCTGCCGTGAATGCCTTCACCGAATCCGTCGCCCTCGAACTGGCCAGCGTCGGCGTGCAGGCGCGTCTGCTCCTGCCGGGGCGCGCACCGCAGACCCGCTTCGCCGAGAATGCCCGGCCGCGCATGGAAGGGGCGATCCCGGATGCTTACGGCGCGCTCGCAGCGCAAGTGTTCAACAATTTCCAGGATCACAGCCAGATCACCCACGCCAGCGATGTAGCCGAAGCGGTCTGGCGTGCGGCGACCGAGGCAGGAGCGCCGATGCGCATCGCCGCAGGAGAAGATGCGGTGGAATGGATGCGCACGGCCTCCGCATAAACGCCAGCAGCCCGGAAAACCTTGGCACAAGGGGCAGTGGGGATGTATGGATTTTTGTTGTTGGTGCATCCATACTAGATGTCTGCCTGTACACCTGCCGGCAGGCAGCCCTTCACCAGGATTTTCCATGGCCCGACCGAACCCTTCACACACTGCAGATCCCTCCCTG
The DNA here is from genome assembly GCF_023952535.1 of Herbaspirillum sp. WGmk3. Lineage (NCBI taxonomy): Bacteria > Pseudomonadati > Pseudomonadota > Betaproteobacteria > Burkholderiales > Oxalobacteraceae > Herbaspirillum > Herbaspirillum sp. WGmk3. The sequence continues at coordinate 428,091 of NZ_JAKYWT010000002.1, forward strand.
GACTGGATCAGCCGCTTCACGGCTCATGGCGGTCCACGTTATCTGCAGATCGTGGGCTTTTTGGAGCAGGCCATCGCCGACGAACGCCTCAAGCCCGGCGATCGCCTGCCGCCGCAGCGGATGCTGGCTGATCGCCTCGATGTCGATCTCACCACCGTCACCCGCGCCTATGGCGAGGCGCGCCGCCGCCAGTTGCTGGAAGGACGCGGCGCCGCCGGGAGTTTCGTGGCCGCGCCCAAGGTGGACCTGAGCCAGGTGATCGACCTGTCGATGAACATCCCGCCGCCGCCGGCCGGTATCGATCTGGATGACCTGCTGCGCCAGGGCGTGTCGCAGGTGCTGATGCACAGCGATGTCGATCTGCTGATGACGTATCACCTGGGCGGTGGCAGCAGTGCCGACCGCGCCGCCGGTGCGATGTGGCTGCAGGACATGCTGGGCCCGGTGGATGATGACCGGGTGCTGGCCTGTCCGGGGGCGCAGTCGGCCCTGGCCGCCTTGCTGCTGTCGCAGACCCGGCCGGGTGAAACCGTGCTGGCCGAACCGCTGGCCTATCCTGGGCTGCTGGCGGCGGCAGCCCAGCTCGGGCGCCGCGTGGTCGCGGTCGGCGTGGATCACGAAGGCATGCGCCCGGATCTGCTCACGACCATGGTGCGCAAGCATGGCGCGCGGCTGGTCTATCTCAATCCCACGCTGCAGAATCCGACCACCCGCACCATGCCGGCCACGCGCCGCGCCGAGATCGCTTCCGTCGCCACCCGGCTCGATCTGCGCATCATCGAAGATGATCCCTACTGGCGCTTTGCGGCCCATGCGCCCAGGCCGCTGGCGCACTATGCACCGCGGCATGTGTTTTACGTGTCCACGCTGGCCAAGTGCCTGCTCCCCGGATTGCGGACCGCCTATGTGCTCACCCCGGAGGGGCAGGCACAGGACGAAGTGCTGGCTGCACTGCGGTCTTTCGTATTGATGTCCACGCCGCTGACCACGGCGCTGTCGACGCAGTGGATCCACGATGGCACCGCCGCCATGCTGGCCGAAGGCATCCGCCAGGAAGCCTGGGCGCGCCAGGCGCTGGCCTTGCGTACGCTGGGCGAGGAAGGGCCGGCCGATAGCGGCGGCATCCATCTCTGGAAGGCCTTGCCGGAACACTGGAAGGGGCAGGACTTCGTCCGCAAGGCCAGGGAGGCTGGGCTCAACGTGGTTGCGCAGGACAGTTTCCAGGCCGGTGACGGCGAACCCGCGCGCAGCGGTGCGCCGCACATTCGCCTCTCGCTGGGGCGTTCGCGCAGCCGCTTTGAACTGGTCCACGCCTTGCGGCGGCTGATGGAACTGGCCCATCGCCGCAGCCTGCGCGAAACAGTAGTGTAGGTGGTGTGAACAGGCCCTAGGCCGCGAGGGCAAGACTGGTCTGGCGGCGCGCGGCTGCCAGAATCTCGCCGACGGCTTCGTCTTCCGAATGGGCGGACAGGGGCAGGGAGCCCCGGGTGATTTCTGCACGATCCTTCAGGATCGCGTAGGAGCCTTTCCAGCGGCCTTCGCTATCATCGGCCTGATAGACCAGCAGGTAACCGTCGAATTCGATTTTCTTCATAGGAGCTTCTCGCCAGGGCAAGGGGAGCATGCGCACCATGCTCGATGTTGCGCAGTATGCCGCTGGCGTGTTCTCCTGCCTGTCATCCGCCCTCGCAAAGGCATGTAGGACAAGAACGCAATCTCATCCGTGCGCCGCCTAGCGCGATTGCACCGGCGCCAGCAAGCCGTTGACCGCATCGCTCACGATCAGTCCAGGAAGGGAGGCGCGGTCATTGCTGACGATCACCGTATCCTTTTCCACGTCGCCCGGCAGGGCCAGCTGTGCGATGTAGCGGCAGTCGGCGCTGCAGGTGTAGCGCAGCACGGTCTGGCCGCGCACCGCTTCCAGGATGTACTGGCCGTTTTCGATGCCGTAATAGCGCACGGCCACGAGCGGCTGGGTCTCGCCGGCCTCGGGGTCGCGATAGAAATACTGGCCGCGTTCGGCCCGCGCGTAATGCGGCCAGGGCGTGCTGCCTGCCGGCGCCAGGTGGTCGATCTGGCGCGCGTCCAGGCCAAGCCGCAAGCCCGGGGCGGCCGGTGCCGCAAGCGGGGCCTGGGCAGGGGGCACTGCGACCAGGGCGGGCGCAGGTGAAGTCGCATTTCCTTTGGCGGTGAGCAGGGCCGCTGCGATGGCCGGCGCGGCTTGTGCCTCCAGTTCGGTCTGGCGACGCTGATACCAGGCCAGCAGGCAGGCGCGGTCGCGGCAGTTGTCTTCGCGCCAGCGCCATTGCGCATCGCTGGCGGTGCGGAAGGCACGTTGATCGGCTGCGGCCTGGCGCGCGCGGCGGTAGGCGTGGCCCAGTTGATCGTCCAGCGCGGACAGCTCGGCATCCCGGCAGATGGTCTTTTCATTGGCCGAACCGGCCTTGCTGCAGTCGAAGCTGGCGGCACGCGCCGACGGAAGTTCCAGCGCACCCAACAGGCTGGCGCTGCTGAGCAGGAGGATGAGGGGCAGGGTTTTCATGGCGAGACTCTCCGTATTGCGGGGACGTGATGGGCGCCAGCATCGCACTGCCATTGGCTGCCCAAAACGCGGAGAAGAAACGGAATTTTTTTAAAATCTTTGCAGCTGAAAAAGCATGTTGGCCGTTCTTCACAATTGCCCGTGCGCAGTCGCGCAAGCTCGCCTACATCCAAGTAGAACTCATTTCATCAATAGGCGTGAGATGCGTTCTGCCCAGAAAGGGCGCTGGCAAGGCGCGCGACGCGTCGTGTGGCGGTGCCACACGCAAGGAGCGCAACGCGGCCAGCGCCCTTTCTGGGCAGAACCCGTAGGGAGCGGCCCGTTTGGGCGAATTGCTGCGTTACGAATTTGGGTCAAGGCGCCCAGTCTTGACCCAAATTCGCGCCTTGCACTTCATCCCAAACGGGACTCGCTCGCACTCTCGCCTATTGATGAAATGAGTTCTACAATCCCGTCTCCATCCGCACCAGCCCGCTATTGACGGTGACCGACTCAGCCGCTCCTCTTTCCTCCACCGCCTTGCGCCCCGGCGAACGCGCAGGCTTCCTGTTGTCCCGGCACTGGCGCGATACCCCGGCCGGGGTGGAGATCGAGCTGTGGGTGGCCACTGATGACGGTCCGCAATGCCTGCGCCTGCCGCCGCAGACAGCGGTGGCCTTCGTGCCGCAAGCCGAGGCCGAACGCGTGCAGGCCTTGATCGCCCGCGAACCCGGTATGGAACTGCGTGCGCTGGAACATCTCAAGGATGTCAGCCAGCGCCCGGTGCTGGGCTTGTATGCGCGCCAGTACCGCAAGCTGCTGAAGATGGAGAAGTCCCTGATCGCCGCTGGCATCAGTGTCTATGAAGCCGATATCCGTCCGCCCGAACGTTATCTGATGGAGCGTTTCATCAATGCGCCGCTGGCCTTTCAGGGCGTGGACGATGGGCACGGGGTGCTGGCAGAAGCGCGCATTCGTGCCTTGCCGGGCTATCGTCCGCCGCTCAGGCTGGCGTCGCTGGATATCGAAACCAGCTGGGAGGGCGAGCTCTACAGCATCGCCATCGAAGGCTGCGGCCAGCGCAGCGTCTATGCGCTGGGGCCGCCCAGTGGTGCGGTGGCGTCGGTGGATTTCGCACTGCAGTTCTGCCAGAGCCGCAAGGAACTGATCGACAGCCTCAATGACTGGGTGGCACGCCACAATCCGGATGCGCTGATTGGCTGGAACCTGGTGCAGTTCGACCTCAACGTGCTGCAGAAGCAGGCACAGAAATACCACACCACGTTGCGACTGGGCCGCGCCGGACGGGCACTGGAATGGCGCGAACATGGCATGCGCGCCAATCACCTGCTGGTCAACGCAGCGGGCCGGCTGGTGATCGACGGCATTGAAAGCCTGCGCGGGGCGTTCTGGAATTTCCCGTCCTTCAGTCTGGAGAACGTGGCGCAATCGCTGCTGGGCGAAGGCAAGGCCATTGCCACGCCGTATCAGCGCATGGATGAGATCGATCGCATGTTCAACGAAGACAAGGCAGCGCTGGCCACCTACAACCTCAAGGACTGCGAACTGGTCACGCGCATCTTCGCCAAGACCGACATTCTCTCCTTCCTGCTGGAACGCGCCAGCGTGACCGGCCTGCAGGCCGACCGCAGCGGCGGTTCGGTGGCGGCGTTCACGCATCTGTATCTGCCGCACATGCATCGCAAGGGCTACGTCGCCCCCAATCTCGGGGATGCCGAGGCACTGGCCAGTCCGGGTGGTTTCGTGATGGATTCGCGCGCGGGGCTGTATGACTCGGTGATCGTGCTGGACTACAAGAGCCTGTATCCCAGCATCATCCGCAGCTTCCTGATCGATCCGGTCGGGCTGGTCGATGGCACCCTGAATGAGCCGGAGAGCGAGACCGTGCCCGGCTATAATGGCGCGCGCTTTTCACGCCGCAGCCACAGCCTGCCGGCCATCATCGAGCAGATCTGGCAGGGTCGCGAGGCCGCCAAGGCCCAGGGCAACAAGCCGTTGCAGCAGGCGCTGAAGATCATCATGAATTCCTTTTACGGCGTGCTGGGGTCGACCGGCTGCCGCTTCTTCGATTCGCGCCTGGCCTCGTCCATCACCCGGCGCGGGCACGAGATCATGCATCGCACGCGCGAGCTGATCGAGGAGGCGGGTTACGAAGTCATCTATGGCGATACCGATTCCACTTTCGTCTGGCTGCGCCGGCCGCATGGCGATGACGAGGCGCGCCAGATCGGTCTGCAGCTGACCGCGCGCATCAATGACTGGTGGCGTCGCCATCTGGCCGGGCAGTATCAGCTGGAAAGCGCGCTGGAACTGCAGTTCGAGGTGCATTACCAGCGTTTCCTGATGCCGCATGTGCGCGGGGCCGAGACCGGCAGCAAGAAGCGCTACGCCGGTTACGTGCGAACCGGCGAAGGCGAGGACAAGGTCACCTACAAGGGACTGGAAACGGTGCGCACCGACTGGTCGCCGCTGGCGCAGCGCTTCCAGCAGGCACTGTATCTGCGCATCTTCCGGGGGGAGCCTTACCGCGACTTCATCACCGGCTACGTGGCTGACCTGCTGGCCGGGCGGCTGGATGATCTGCTGGTATATCGCAAGCGCCTGCGCCGCCAGCTCGACCATTACGAAAAGAACGTCCCGCCCCACGTGCGCGCTGCGCGCATGGCCGACCAGGTCAACGAGGAAGGCGGGCGTCCGCTGCAATACCAGCAAGGCGGCTGGATCAACTACGTCATGACCACGGCCGGACCGGAACCCCTGGAAAAACGCCGCGCCGCCATCGACTACGGCCATTACCTCGAACGCCAGCTGGCCCCGGTGGCCGATGCCATCCTGGTCTTCGTGGGCGACAGTTTTGCGGCGGTGACCTCGCCGCAGCAGGAGTTGTTCTGAAGCGGTATCCCTGATGCGCTCATCAGGGTGCCGCCCTCCGGCAATGGGATACGCACGCTATCGTCTTCTATCGTTACGCGCCCGTCGGCAAAGGTTCGGCCACGGACACCAGCAAGCGGTCGATGCGTTGGCGATCCATATCGACGACCTCGATGCGAAAGCGGTCCCATACGAAGTAGTCCGATGCCTGGGGGAGGCGGCCCAAGTGGTTCAGGACGAACCCTGCCAAGGTATGGAAGCTGCCGGACGCTTCACCTGGAAAGCGCGTTTCGGTCTGCATCAGCTCGCGGAAACGGTCCAGCGAGACGCCGCCATCCATCAGCCACGATCCATCTTCACGCTGATTGGCATCGGCCTCGATGCCATCATCCATGAGGGAGACATCACCGACGAGCGCGGCCATCAAGTCGTTCAGGGTGACCATGCCCTCGATCTCTCCATACTCATCCACGACCAGCGCCAGTTCCATCCTGTCCTTTTTCAGCACCTCCAGCAGGTCCATGGCGCTGATTGATTCAGGGACGTAATGTACCGGCTTGAGCGCGCGTTCGAGATCGATGCCTGACAAGGTGTTGGCGCGGATGGCTTGCTCGAACAGATCGCCGCAGTGGAGCAGGCCTACGACATTGTTCCGCTTGCCCTTGAACACGGGGAAGCGGGTGAACCGGCTGTCGGCAATTCTGGCCAGGGTAGTGGCGAGCGGAGCATCCAGATCAAGAAATTCCAGATCATTGCGTGGCGTCATCAGCCCGCCCAGGCGCTGATCGTCAAGCCTCATGGCGCGCGCCACGATGTCATGCTCGGTTTGCTCGATGACGCCAGCATGCGCGCCTTCCTTGATCAGCCCAGCGATCTCCTCTTCGGTGAGACGGTTTTCCCTGGCCACCTGCAATCTGAGCAGCCGCATGATGGCATCGGTCGTCACGGAAAGTATCTTGACGAAAGGTGCTACCGCCCGGGAAAGACCCCGCATCATGGGAGCAATCAGCGTGGCGACCGCTTCCGGGTACTGCATCGCGATACGCTTGGGAACCAGTTCGCCCAGCACGATAGAGGCATAGGTAATGCCCATCACGATGATGACCAGAGAAATTTCCCGGGCATAGGGGGCCAAGGCAGGGAGGCTGCTGACATGCGGCATCAGTTGAGTCACCAGCGAGGCTTCGCCGAAGGCACCGGTAAAAATGCCGATGAGCGTAATGCCTACCTGAACCGTCGACAAGAAGCGGCTCGGGTTGTCAGCCAGCTCCAGCGCAGCTCGTGCGCCACGGCTGCCGTTCTTGCTGAGCGTCTCCAGACGGACGCGTTTGGATGAGACGATGGATAGCTCTGACATGGCAAATACGCCGTTGAGCATGACCAATCCAAGGATGATGAGTATGTCCATCGGGAAGGAACCACTCGTCGGTTCCGGTTGTTGAGGAAAGTGCATTGTATATGCAGCTCAACCGGATGGGCGGATTCCCGGTGAGGAAGGGCGGACGGGGCTTGCCTGGGTGCCAAAGACAAAGGGCCGGATTCCACGAATCCAGCCCTTGGCTGACCTGCAGGCGAACAGCGATTGTCTACGTTCGACGCATCACTGCATTCACGCTTCAGCGGTAATACGAATCGCGTTCGCGTCCGTCCATCCGCTCGGAATGCACGCGCACGCGCACCGGCACCGGCTGGCGCTGCGCCTTGCCGTAGACCTTCTGCCAGAGCACCAGCCCGAACGCCAGGCTGCCCGCCACCAGATAGACGGCGTAGAACGCGGCGAGATAGCTACCGTAGTGCAGCAAGGTCTGGATGATGGCCATGGGGTCCTCCCGGGAATGAATCAGTGTCGATGGCCACATCGTATGCCTGCCGGGAGGCGGCGGATATCAGGGTTTTTCTGATGGTCTGACTTGCAACGTCGCCGCAGCCGCCGGTACCTGCAGGTGCTGCAGCAGCTTGCCCACCATGGCAATCACGGTCAGGCCGACGATGCAGAAGAACACCGCCAGCGGCGTCAGGCTGTTGATGGAGACGAACCCGGCCAGCCCCATCATGCCCGAGGACACCAGCAGCAGCGCAAAGCCCAGGATGGCGCTGGTCAGTCCGGCAATGTGCGGAAAGATCGAATTGCCCTTGGCCATCAGCGTGGGATACATGGCCCCGGCGCAGAACGCCATCACCAGCACCGGCGTGATGAGGGTCCACACCGTCAGCCCCACCAGCAAGGCCAGGGCCAGCATGGCAAAGGCCGCCGCCGTCATCACCCGCGCCCCGATGCGCAGCCGCTGTTCGGCCGAGGGCAGGCAGCGATGGTGGATGCGGTTGGAGATGCCGCCCAGGAAATACATCATCCCGATCGCCAGCGCCAGGTAGCCGAAGAAGGTCGGCGGCTGGCGCAGCGTGTTCTGCACCATGAAGGGACCGACGATGTTGAACACCAGCAGGATGCTGTAGCACAGCCCCTGGGCCAGGAAACAGCTCTGGAACACCGGGCTGGCCAACACCATGCGCGCATTCTTGAGCAGGGTCGCCGGATGCAGGTGCACCGGCTCGGCCAAAGTTTCCCGATAGCGCCACAGGATGGCCCACATCGCGAACGAATACAGCAGCAGGAACACCAGGCAGGAACGCCAGCCGAAGGCTTCCTGCAAGTGCGCCCCGATCACCGGTGCAATGATCGGTGCCAGGCCCCAGGCAATGGCCATGTAGGTGTAGGCATGCACCAGGGTTTGGCCGACGAAGGAATCGGTGATGATGGCCTTGGCCAGCAAATTGGTGGCGGCAATGCCGAAGCCCTGCAGTACCCGCGCCGCGACGAAGGTTTCCAGGTTGGGGGCCAGCAGCGTCAGCACGCATCCCAGCGTGAACAGGCCCAGCCCCAGCATCAGGACGCGCTTGCGGCCCCAGGCATCGGCCAGCGGCCCGAACGCCAGCTGGCCGAAGGCGTAGGCGATCAGGTAGCCGGTCACGCTGGTCTGGATGGCCTGGGCCGAGGTGCCGTAGTCGATCGCCATCTGCGGCAGGGCCGGCACGTACAAGTCGATGGCCAGCTGGCCCGCCGAGGCAAAGGCACAGATCAGGAACAGCAGGAACTTAGGGTGATTCGGCGGATGGCGCGGCACAGGCCGTGTGGCGGAACTGACAGGGTTCATGGAGAGCGGATGCTGCATGGCAAAGACCGCTATTGTGAACCTTGGTGCGTTTTTCTGCTGGCGCTCGCTCTTTCGTTGGAAGACTGTCTCCGATAGTAGAAAAAAGAGCCGAATAATTTGGCAAGTAAACGGATAGTTTTAGAGAGAAATTCAAATAATTTCGAGATAAAAAACGAAGTAATTCGAGATTCGTTCAGCATATCTAGCCCCTCGCGCACAAGGACGGGCTCCCCACGTATCGTCCGCTTGCCGTTCCCGCCGAGACGCCGCCGCCAGGCGCGCAGGCCCGGGCCCGGCATCTTCAGTCGAATCAGCGAGGGGAGCATGTCCATCTACAAATATTTTTCCATGCGGCAGATCGTGTCCGCCTTGAGCGTGGTGGTCGCCTTGCTGTTGGCGCTGCTCATTGCCCTGTCAGTGGCAGCGTCGGAAGCCGAAGACCGCGTGGCTATCGCCAGTGAGCGGCGCGAACAGGCACAGCGGCTGGTGGCCGAGCTGCGCCAGGGTGCCGACGACCTCAGCCGCCTGGCGCGCAGCTTCGTGGCCACCGGTGAATACCAGGCCGAACGCCAATATCAGGCCGTTGCGGAAATCCGTGACGGCCGCCGTCCCCGCCCGGAACACTACGAGCGCATCTACTGGGACCTGGTGGATGCGGATGGCCGGCCGCCGCGTCCGGACAGCGCGGTCATCGTGCCGCTTGGCGAGCTGATGCAGCAGGCCGGCTTCAGCCGCGATGAGATGGCGAAGGTGGAGGAAGTGCGCAGCCGGTCCGGTGCGGTGCTGGCCATCGAGTTGCGCGCCATGGAACTGGTGCGGCGGCATACGCGGGACCGCGTCCTGATCGATGCGGCCCTGCGCGAAGACCCGCTCGAACAGGCCCGCCGACTGCTCCACGAACCGCGCTACGAAACGGCGCGGGCCGCCATGATGCGCCCGCTGGAAGCACTGCAGGCCATGCTGGACACCCGCACCCGGGCGGACATCCTGGGGGCGCGTCAGGCCAGGGAGCGGCTCGATACCGTGGTGGCCGCAGTGGGCGGCTTGCTGCTGCTGGTGATGATAGTGAGTGTGGCCAGTCTGTACCGGCTGGTGACCGGTCCGCTGTCGCAGGCGGCCCAGGTGGCCTCGCGGGTGGCCAAGGGCGATCTGTGCGGACGCATCGATGGGGGCTTCCAGGGCGAAACCGGCCAACTGCTGTCGTCCCTGCAGGACATGCGCCAGGGCTTGAGCCATCTGGTGCGGGAGGTCAGGCACGGGGCGCGGGTCATGCGGGGTTCCGCCGGGGAGATCGCCGAGGGGGCGCTCAATCTGACCACACGGGCCACCCAGCAGGCCGGTTCCCTGCAGCAGGCGGCTATCGCCATGGAACAGTTGAATCAGGCCGTGCAGCAGAGCGCCGACCGCGCGCAGCAAGCCTGCAGCCTGACCCGGTCGGCGGCGCAAGCGGCGCTGGAGGGCGGCGTGGCGGTCAGCGAGATGGTCGGCAACATGCACGCGGTGCACCTGGCGGCCGGGCGTATCGAAGAGATCGTGGCCAAACTCGATGGCCTTTCTTCCCAGACCAATCTGCTTGCGCTGAATGCAGCCGTCGAGGCGGCCCATGCCGGCACCCATGGCCAGGCTTTTTCAGTGGTGGCAGATGAAGTGCGGCAGCTGGCCCGCCGCAGCGCCGATGCGGCGCAGGAGATCAGGGTCTTGCTGAACGATGCGATGGCGCGCATCAATCAAGGAAGCCGGCGCGCGCAAACGGCCGGTCGCAGCATGCAGGAAGTGGTGGCGCAGGTGGGACGGCTCAATCAGCTCATCGGCGAGGTGGCCAGCGCCAGCAGCCAGCAATCGGCCGGGGTGCGCCGCATCAGCCAGTCGGTCAGCGCCATCGATCAGGCTACGCAGCGCAACGTGCTACTGGTGCAGCAATCGTCCGCGGCCGCAGAAGCCATGCGCCTGGCGACCGAACGCATGGCCGCACTGATGGCCCGCTTCCGCCTGGAGACGGGTGAGGGTACCGGCGAGGGCGAGCTGGTCATCGACATGTCCCGTTGATGCCTCTGGCGATCAGGTCTGCAGCCGTCCGCGCAATTGATCATAGCGCTCGCTCCAGGCCTGCTGCCATTGGCTGCGCAAGGCCTCATCCATCCAGGCCGCATCCAGCCCATTGCGCATGAAGTCCCGGAAGTCCTCCACCGTGGCCCCGAGCTGCAGCATCATCATCCAGGCCCCGGTCGGGGTCACCAGATGCAAGGTCGGATCGTCGGTGTTGGGATGGAGGCGCAGCCCGGCCGCCAGCATCTGGCGAATCGGGTGATCCTGCGCCCAGCGCTGCGGGGGCAACGTGCGCAGGTAGTAGGAATTGGTCGGCACCACCGTGAAGACCAGCCCGCGGCCGATGCAGCGCTGCATCAGATCGGGATTGTCGACGATGGTGTAGCCGTGGTCGATGCGGTCCACCTGCAGCAGGTCGATGGCCGTGGCCACGTTGTGCCAGGGCATGCCGAATTCACCCGCATGGGCGGTGGTCTTCAGGCCGGCTTCGCGCGCCAGGCGGTAGGCGGCTTCGAACAGTTCCGGCGGGCGGTCGTTCTCGCGGTAATCCATGCCGATGCCCGGCACCTGCGGGACGCGGGCGGCCAGCATCCACTGCACCATGGCGACGGCTTCTTCCGGACTGGCCTCGCGGTCAATGCTGGGGATTAGGCGGCCGATGATGCCGATCTCGCGTTCGGCATCGACGATGGCGCGCACGATGGCGTCCTGCGCATCGGCATAGGGGATGCCGGACACGCGCACCGTACCGGTCGGATTCCAGAAGAATTCGCTCCAGGCCACGCCATGGGCGTGGGCATCCTCCAGGTATTCGTAGGTGATGCGGTAGAGATCGCCAGGCTGTCGGATCAGCTCGGCATCCAGCGCGCGCAGTACGCGCAGTACGCCCACCGGTTTTTCACCACGGGTATAGAAGGCTTCGATCTCTTCCGGCGAGACCGGATGACCGGCGCGGGCGGAGAGATCGCTGAAGGTCTCGCGGCGCACCGCGCCGAACAGGTGGCAATGCAGTTCGACCTTGGGCAGCGCGCGCACGAATTGTTCGAGCGTGAGCGGGCCTGTGTCGTCTTGGTGTTGGTTGTCGAAGGTCATGAAACGCAAATCAGTGGAGAGGGCCGGGGCCGGTGTGCTGGGAGGGCGCCATCTTCAGGAGAGGCTGCCCAGCAATTCCTGCATCATGCATTGCATGGCGCGCGGGCCATCGACCGTCATGGCGACCTCGGTGTTGGCCGGGGCGCGGCGCGGCACGCGGAATTCGCAGACGGTCATGCCACGCGTGAGACGGCCCTGCAATTCGATGTCCACCCGTGCCGGCTGGAAGCTGAACAATTCCGGACGCTTGAGCCAGATGGCCACCGCCGGGTCATACATCGGCATCGGCACCGAGCCGTCGGGACTGCGGATGCGCAGGTAGGCATCGAAGTAGCCCGCCAGCCACTTCGCGCGCGGCGTGCCCAAGGCGCGCACCTGCTGCACTTCAGCGGCGGTCACCAGCAGCTGGCGGCACAGGTTCAGGCCGAACATGCGCAGCGGGATGCCGGAGCGGAACACCACATCGGCCGCTTCCGGATCGGCATAGATATTGAATTCAGCGGCAGCGGTGTGATTGCCCTGGTCGGCCGAGCCGCCCATGAGAATGATTTCCTTGACCATGCCCGCGATCTCGGGCGCACGCTGCAGGGCCACGGCCACATTGGTCAGCGGGGCGATGCACATGAGCGTGATCTCGCCCGCATGCAGGCGGATCGCCTCGATCATGGCATCCACCGCATGCGGCAGCGGGTCGCGTTGCAGTTGCCGCGACTGGCGTGCCTCGAGGTCGGCGATGTCGACCTGGGGCAGGGCCTCGCCGGTGGTGGCCATGCCGGATTCGCCGAGGATGCCTTGTGCGGTTTCCACGGCGCCGGCCAGCGGCCGCTCGCAGCCCGCATAGACGGGCACGTCGAGCTGGTAATGCTGCTTGATGCGCAGCGCATTGTCGTAGGTGGTGACCAGCGGGGCATTGCCTGCCACCACGGAGACGCCCAGCCAGTTCACTTCCAGGTTGGCCGACAGCATCAGCATGGCCAGCCAGTCGTCAAAGCCGGGGTCGGTATCGAGCCAGATCTTGTGCATGTTTGTCTTCTTCTTCAAAGGTCCAGGGGAAAGGCTCAGGCGGCCAGCGCCAGCGCGTCCTGCGCCGGCAGGTCGAAGCGGACGGTGTCGCCTTCACGTGCCGATGCCTGCGCCGCCGGGGCCATGCCGCGCACCTCGCCCAGGGCGGTCTGCAGCAGGTATTCGACATGCTCGCCGAGGAAGCCGCGCGAGAGCACGCGGCCCTCATACGGACCGCTGCCGACCTGCACCTGCTGTACTCGCCAGCCGGCGCAGGCGGTGTTGGCGGGCAGGCCGGGGAGCGGCAGTTGTCCCGCCGCACCGTGCAACTGGCCGTCGCGATAATCGAACAGGTTCTCGAAGCCCATGAAGTTGGCCACGAAGCGCGTGCGTGGCGCATTGAAGAGCTGCTCGGGCGTATCGAGCTGCTCGATCTTGCCGCTGTTCATGACCACGATACGGTCCGACATGGCCAGCGCCTCATCCTGATCGTGCGTGACGTAGAGCATGGTGATGCCCAGTTCGCGCTGGATGCGGCGCAGCTCGGCGCGCATCTGCACGCGCAGCTTGGCATCGAGGTTGGACAGCGGTTCATCCAGCAACAGCAGCTTGGGTTCGATCACGATGGCGCGTGCCAGCGCCACCCGCTGTTGCTGGCCGCCCGACATCTGCGCCGGCAGGCGCGCTTCAAAACCGCTGAGGCCGACCGCTGCGATGACCTTCTCAACGCGCTGGCGCAGTTCGGCGGCCGGCACCTTGCGCAGACGCAGGCCGAAGGCCACGTTGTCGAACACGTTCAGGTGCGGGAACAGTGCATAGGACTGGAACACCAGACCGATGTCGCGCTTGTTGGGCGGCAGACGGCTGATGTCGCGGCCATCGAGCGTGATGCGCCCGGCGCGCAGGTCGATCAGGCCGGCGATGGCGCGCATGGTGGTGGTCTTGCCGCAGCCGCTGGGGCCCAGCAGCGAAATCAGTTCGCCACGTTGCACGGCCAGGTCCAGGCCTTCCACGGCGGTCCTGGCGTTGCCGTAGCCCAGCGCCACTTGCTGCAGATTCAGGTAACTCATCAGGTTCTCACATCACATGTATTTGGAAATGCCCAGCACCTTCTCGGTGACCAGCACGAAGGCCATGGTGAACAGCACCAGCAGCGTGGACAGCGCCGCAATGGAGGGATCGAAACTGTTTTCCATGTGGCCCAGCATCTCGATGGGCAGGGTGCTGATGCCCGGGCCGGTGAGGAACAGCGACACCGGCACCTGGTTGAAGGAGGTCACGAAGGCCAGGAAGAAGGCCGCAATCACCGCGCCCCGGATATTGGGCAGCACCACCAGCCGGAAGGTCTGGATGCGCGTGGCCCCCAGCGTGATGGCGGCTTCCTCGATATCGACCCGCAGGTTGGCCAGGCTGGAATAGACCACCCGCACGGCATAGGGCGTGAGCAGCCCGACGTGGCCGATCAGCAGGCCCAGGAACACCGGCGCATCGACCAGCAGCACGAAGTGGCGCAACAGGCCCAGGCCGACCAGCATGGCCGGGATGATCAGCGGTGAAGTCAGCACCTGCTTGATCACCGCCATGCCCGGCGGCGGCATGCGCGACATGGCATAAGCCACCGGCACGCCCAGCAGCAGCGCGATCACGGTCGCCAGCAGGCCGATCTGCAGGCTGGTGCCGAAGGCCTGGCGGAACTCCTCGGCCTGCAGCACCGAGACGATCCAGCGCAGCGAATACGAGGGCGGCGGGAAGGCCAGTGTTTCGCCACCGCTGAACCCGGCCAGGAAGACGATGATGAAGGGGCCCAGCAGGAACAGCATCACGGCCCACAGCACCACGCGCGGGAAGAGTCCTTGTTTCATGTCGTCCTCCGGGGAGCGGCAATACGTTTGAGACCGGCGTTGACGGCCAGCGTCATCGCCACCAGGATCACCGCAATCACGTTGGCGGTGCCGAAATCACTTTCCACGCTGACCTTCTGGTAAAGCAGGGTTTCCAGCATCAGGACCTTCGGTCCGCCCAGCAGGGCCGGGGTGACGTAGGCGGTGACGCTGCCGGTAAAGACCAGGGTGCCGCCGACGATCAAGCCTTCCTGCGTCAGCGGCAGGGTCACGCGGGTGAACACCTGCCAGGCATTGGCACCCAGCGTGGAGGCAGCCAGCGCCAGGTCGGCGGAAATGTTTTCCATGGCGCTGACCAGCGACATCAGCATCAGCGGCAACAGCAATTGCAGCAGGCCCACGAAGACCGCCATTTCGGTGAAGAGCAGGCGTTGCGGCTCATCGGCCAGCCCGAGATGCAACAGCACCGCGTTGACCGCGCCATTGCGTCCGAACAGCACGATCCAGGCATAGGTGCGCGCAATCGGCGAGACCATCAGCGGCAGGATCATCATGCCCAGCACCAGCCCGCGCCAGCGCGCATGCACGCGCACGATGGCCTGGGCGGCGGGATAGCAGAGCAGGGCCGAACAGAGCGTCACCAGGGCGGCAATGCGCAGGGTGCGCCACAGCACCTGCAGGTGCAGCGGCTCGGCAAAGAAGTCGGCGAAGCGGGCCAGGCTCCACTGCAGCGGGCCGCCGTCGAGGCTGTCGGGGCCGCCGATGCGGAAGGCATCCAGCAGCAAGGCGGCCACCGGCAGCAGGAAACAGACCGATGTGAAGATCAGCGCAGGCGTGACCAGCATCAGTCCGAGGCGTGATTTGGAAGAGGCGAGCATGGGGCGCTAACGGGGTCCGGAAAGAAAAGGGCGGCGCACTGCACCTGGCAGGCGTCGCCGCGACATGAAGGATTTCGCTTATTTGCTGATGCCCTTGTTCCACTGTTCCAGCCAGCCCGAGCGGTACTTCAGCAGGTCTTCCGGCTTGACGAACTTGAGCGAGGCAATGTGTTCACCGCCATAGGTATTGAATTCGGCCTTGTCCTTGGGCAGCACGACTTGGGTATTGACCGGCGAATCCACCAGTTCCATGGCCAGCGCCGTCTGCACCTCCTTGGAGAGCCAGAAGTCCATCAGCTGGTAGGCCAGGTCGGCATTCTTCGATTTGGCGACGATGCCCATCACGTTCATGCCGGCGGCCTGGCCCTCGGCGGGGATGGCCCATTTCAGCGGCATGCCGGTCTTCATCAGTTGCGACCAGGTGAAGCGTGCTACCGGTGCCACCCAGATCTCGTCCTGGGCGAACAGCGACGACAACTGCGCGCTGTTCTTGGTGAAGGTCACCACGTTGTTCTTGATCGAGAGGATCTTCTGCATGCCGGCGGCATAGTCGCCGCCCTTGCCACCCCAGGCCAGGTCGGCCATCTGCAGGGCCAGCGGGCCTTGCGTGGTGCTCACGTCGGGCAGCGCCAGGCGGCCCTTCAGTTCGGGACTCCACAAGTCTTTCCAGGATTGCGGGGCACGCGTCTTGTCGCTGCGGTACACCAGGCCGACCGAATAGATGGTGTAGCCGACCGCGTAATTGCCGCCGATGGGATTGCGGGCGAAGGGATAGATCTGGCTGTAATTCTTCAGCTTGGCATAGTCCAGCGGCTGCACCAAGCCCTTGCGGGCGGCTTCTAGCATGCCGAAGTCCGACAGCAGCACCAGGTCCACCACCGGATTGTTGCGGCGGGCGTCGAGCTTGGCGATGCGGTCGGCATTGTTGCCGGTTTCCACCACGATTTCGCAGCCGCATTTTTCCTTGAAGGGCGCATAGACCAGCTTGTTGAACAGCGGCTGGGAAATCGGATACGCCGACAGCACCAGCGTGCGCTTTTCCGCGTGGGCCGGGGCCGCCAGCAGGGACAGGCCGAGGCCGGTCATGGCCAGGGCGGCGAGGGGACGAGAGCAACGAGCGGGCTTGAACATGGCGATCCTTGATACCGGTGAAAAGACTGCATATTGTAGGCCCGGCCAGCGCGGGAGCCACTGGCCAGGCCGGGGGAGAGCAGATGAAACTTAGAACACGTGACGCATGCCCAGCATCAGCACGGCCTGCTTCTTGTCGCTGGACGAGGGGAAACCGAAGATGGTGGCCTTGGTCGCATCACCTGCCGCCAGCTGGTAGCTGTAGGTAATGGCCACGTCGGTGCGCTTGGACAGGAAGTAATCCGCCTGCAGGTTGATCTGGTGCCACTTCGGGTTCTTGTTGATGGTGTCGTACTTGCCGGTGGTATAGAAGTAGGACGCGCCCAGGTTCAGGGCCGGCGTGTAGTGGTGCACCAGGTTGATGTCGAAGTTCTGCAGTGTCAGCTTGGTGTTGTCCAGGTATTCGTACTTGACGTTGCTGTACATGGCACCGAAGTCGGTCTTGCCGACGGTATAGAAACCGCCGGTACCGGCGATGCGCTGGCGGCGTACGCCGGCCGAGCTGTTGACCGCGCTCTTGTTGAAGATCAGCAGCGAGCTGGCGTAGTCGTTGCCCATGGCGCCATCGGGGCTCTTGGTGCTGTTGGGCTGGTCCATCTGGGTGAAGGCCACGGCCCAGCGGAAGTTGCCGCCCTTGTAGCCGGAGCCGATGCTCATGACGCGGTTGACCGATGCATCACCGGCGGCTTCGCCAAATCCATACAAGGCGGTGACGTTGAAGTCGTTGAACATCGGGCTGACATACTTGACCGAGTTCTGCACGCGCAGGTTGTTGTAGCCGTTGTCGTTGTCGCCGATGTGCACGCCGTTGCTGGCGATGACCACCGGACCCAGGTAGTCCTTGACCGCTTCGTACTGGCGGCCCAGGGTCACGGTACCCATGCTGTTGGAGGCCAGGCCGACCCAGGACTGGCGGCCGAACAGGCGGCCGCTCTGCGAGGCCGCGCCGGTCATCATGTTGAAGCCGTTTTCCAGCGTGAAGATGGCGCGGGTGCCGCCGCCCAGGTCTTCCTGGCCGCGGAAGCCGATGCGCGGATTCTGGTTGGTGCCCGAGAGCGCCTCGAAGTTGTGCGGACCGCCCTGGTTGGTGAGATACCCCACGCCGCCCGAGATGAGACCGTAGATCTCGACCTTGCTCTGCGCCTGTGCCTGTGCGCCTGCCAGCGCTGCCGGAATGGCCAGCGCGCCTATCATCCAGTGTTTTTTCATGCCTGCCCCTGTGGTGTTGAAGATGGCCTTGCGACCGTTCATTGTTGGAATTCGCTGCGAACGGTGTGGAGGATAGGACAAGACGTTAAATAATATAATTTGTTTATATTTATAATTTCATAAATTCAATTTATAACGATGCCGCGTTTCCCGTCAGCTGATTCTGCATGGACTGGGGGATTGCCAACTTGTTTTGCGGGCTTGCCATGATCAAACTGAATCAGAAAGTCACCCTGCGCCATCTGCAGGCGCTGGTCACACTGGCCGACACCAACAGCTTCAGCCGTGCTGCGGATGCCCTGGCGGTGACCCAGCCGGCCCTGTCGGCTTCCATCAAGCAGCTCGAAAACCAGCTCGGCACGCGGCTTTTCGACCGCACCACGCACCAGATCAGCCTGACCGCGCAGGGCAGCGTTGTGCTGGAATACGCGCGCCATCTGCTCAATACGGCCAGCAACATCTTCGACGACATCGAGCACGCCATCGGCACCGGACGCCATCGCATCCGGGTCGGTGCGATTCCCTCGGCGGTGACGCTGACGGCGGCGGTGATCGCGCGCTACAACCAGGCGCATGACGAACATGTGGAAATTCTGCTACAGGACATGCCCAATGATGCCCTGCTGGACGCGCTGCATTCGGGGAAGCTGGATTTCTGCGTGGGCATCAAGCCGCCCGATTCGCTGTCCTCGCAGACGCTGGAGACGGTAACGCTGTTCGAAGATGAACTGGTGCTGATCGTCTCGCGCCGCCATCCCCTGTCGGGGGCCAAGGAGGTGCAGTGGCGGCAGATGGCGGGGGAAGAGATCGTGCTGTTCACCCAGGGCAGCGTGTGGGAATTTGCTTCCGCAGCGCTGATGCAGCACGGGCTGGCATCCTCGCGGCGCTATCAAGTCGTGCACAGCGAATCACTCTATGGGGTGGTGCGCTCGGGGATTGCCATCGGCATCATGCCCAGCCTCTACACCACCTATCTGCGCGATGACAGCCTGCACGTGGCCCCGCTGCGGCAGCCGACCCTGAAACGAAAGATCGTTCTCATGCGGCGCAATGAGGTCAGCCGCAGCCACTGGACCGATCACTGCTTCCGCGAGCTGCGCAGCGATCTGAAGCAGGCCAATCACTGGTTCTGAGCATTACGGGGGGGCGTTGTTCATGACGGGAATCCATGTCGGTTCCAGTAGTTGCGCCAGGTCGCCGCGATTGCAGTCTCCGGGAACAATCAGCACCTTCTGATGCAGTTGCAAAGCGGTGCCGTCGGCCAGCGCGGTGTAGGCGGTGCCATGGAAATGGCTGGCCCAGTGGCGATAGCCGATGGCGGCAAAGCGCGTGCCGCCACGCAGCTTGGCCAGTTGTCTTGCCACGCAGGGTGGCAACTGGTCGGCCGGCGTGTCCGGATCGATGAAGCCTTCCACCACACCGGGCGTGTTGCTGGCTCGGTGGGCCGGAGGTGATGGCGTCCAGGCACAGGCCGTCAGGGCCAGCGCGCTCAGCAGCAAGAGCAAAGGGGTCGGGGGCAGTTTCATGATGGGGTCTCCGGATGACGGAGAGCGGCGGCATGCTGGCCGCGCCCTCCGTGAGATTGTCGTGGTGTGCGCTTTTACAGGTCCTGATGCCACCAGCCGCCACCCAGTGCCTGGAACAGCGCCACGGTATCGGCCAGGCGCGCGGCTTGCGCCTGTACCCTCGACTGGCTGGCCGTCAGCAGGTTCTGCTGTGCCAGCAGGACCTGCGGATAGCCCGCGATGCCGGCCTTCCATTGCGCCTGCGCGGCATCGAAGCTGCGCTGGGCCGCGCTCTCGGCGCGTGTGGCAGCTGCCAGCCCGTCGGCATCGGCAGCAATGGCATGCAAGGTGTCGGCCACGTTCTGGAACGCGCCCAGCACCACACTGCGGTACTGCGCGCCGGCCTGATCCAGCCCGGCCTCGGCCGCGCGCTGCTGATGTTGCAGACTGCCGCCATGGAAGAGGGGCGTGGCCAGGTCCAGCCCCAAGGTCCAGAAGCCGGGTCCCGAGGTGAACAGTTTGGAGAACTCCTGCGCCGAACTGCCGATGGTGCCGGTGATGTTGAAGCTGGGCAGCCGGTTGGCGATGGCCACGCCGACCTGGGCCGAGGCCGCCTGCAGTTGCGCCTGCGCGGCGCGCACGTCGGGGCGTTGCTGCACCAGCGTCGACGGCAGGCTCAGCGGCAGCTCGGCCGGCAGGGTCAGGGCCGACAGCGGCAGTTGCGGGCTGCCGCCTTCCCCGGGGAAGCGTCCTGCCAGCACGGCGATCTGGTCGCGCTGCTGGGCCAGTTGCTTGCGCAGGGCCGGCAAGGCCGCCTGGGCCTGCGCCAGCAGGCTTTCCTGGGCCGCCACGTCAGCCAGCCCCAGCGCCCCCAGCGCGCGTTGCTGGCGCACCAGATCCAGCTGCCGTGCGGCGAGAGCGGCGGCCTGTTCAGCGGCCTGCAACTGCTCACGCAGCGCCGCTTCATTGACCACGGCCAGCACCACGTTGGACACCAGCGTCAGGTAGGTGGCATTGCGCTGGAAGCGCTGCACCTCGGCCTGCGCCCGGCCCGCCTCGATCTGGCGGCGCGTTCCGCCGAAGATGTCAGGGGCATAGGCGATATTGAGCTGTGCGGTGTGCAGGTTGTAGATGTAGCTGTTGTCGGCCAACGGACTGGCCAGGGTATCGGCGACCTTCTGGCGCGTCGGCATGAAATGCAGGTCTACGCTGGGCCAGAGCCCGCCGCCCTGGGCCGCGGCAGTCTCGCGCGCCGCGCGCAGGGCGGCCTGCGCCGCGTCCAGGTCGGCATTGTGGGCCAGGGCCTGGTCGATCAGCGCATCCAGCGCCGGCGAGCCAAAGACCTTCCACCACTGCGCCGGCACATCCTGCCCGGCCACGAAATGCTGGCCATCGAGAGACGCTGTGGTTTCCACCTTCTCGGCGGTGTAGCTGCTGACCGCCGGGGCAGCGGGTTGTTTGAAGTCAGGACCGACGGCGCAGCCGCCGAGGGTCAGCGCGAGCGCGGTGCTGCAGGCCAGGCAGGGCCAGCGCAGCAGGCGGGGAGTGACAGGAGTCAGGAACATGGTGAAGTCATCCTCATCGGGCGTTGGCAGGGTCATCGGAAGGCGCTTGCGCAGGCCGCGCCAGCTTCGATTCGACCAGGTAGTACAAGGCGGGCAGCAAGACCAGGGTCAGCAGGGTGGCGCTCATCAGGCCGCCCACCACTACCGTGGCCAGCGGCCGCTGCACGTCGCTGCCCAGGCCGTGGGCAATGGCGGCCGGGACCAGGCCGAGCGCGGCGACCGTCGCGGTCATGAGCACCGGCCGCATGCGTTCCAGCGCAGCGCTGATGACGGCTTCGCGCAACGGCAGGCCGGACCGGGCAACCCAGCGATTCAGGTTCGACATCATGATGATGGCGTTGAGCACGGCCACCCCGAACAGGGCAATGAAGCCCACCGCCGAGGACACGTTGAGCGTCATCCCGCGCAGATGCAGCGCCACCAGTCCGCCCAGCGTGGCCAGCGGAACGCACAGCAGAATGAGCGCAGGCTGGCGCAGGTTCTTGAACTCGGCAAACAGCAGCACGAACATCAGGGCCAGCGCCATCGGCAGGATCAGCGCCAGGCGCGCCTGGGCCCGCTGCTGGTTCTCGAACTGGCCACCCCAGGCGATCTGGTAGCGGCCGTGGTCGTATTGCACCTGCTGCGCGATGCGTGCCTTGGCGTCATCCAGGAAGGAGGCCAGGTCGCGGCCGCGCAGGTTCAGGCGCACCGTCAGGTGGCGGCGGTTCATCTCGCGGGTGATGGTGGTCTCGCCATCTTCCATGCTGATGTGCGCCACCTGCGACAGTGCGATGTGCGCGCCGTTGGCGGCCACCAGCGTCAGGTTGCCCAGCGCCTCGGGGGTGGAGCGGGCGCGGCCATTGAAGACGGCGGCCACGTTGTAGCTGCGTTCCTCGATGAAGACCTGGGTCACCGGACTGCCGCCGATGCCGGTCTGGATCAGCGCCATGATGTCGGCCACGTTGATGCCCAGCCGGGCGGCGGCAGCACGGTCCACATTCACGCGCACCTGGGGCAGGCGCGGCTCCTGGTCGATGACCACGTCGGCCGCGCCCGGCACGTCCTGCAGCACGCCTTGCACGGCCGTGGCCAGCACGCGCATCTCGCCGAAGTCGTTGCCGTAGATCTTGACGGCCAGGTCGCTGTGCGAGCCGGAAAGCTTGTCCAGCACGCCATCGATCATGGGCTGCGTGAAACCGACCTCGATGCCGGCCAGCTTCTTGTAGCGCTCGGCCATGTGCGCGATCAGTTCCTGCTTGGTCCAGCCGGAGGCCCATTCGGAATAGGGATGCAGCGTCACCGCAGCCTCGATGTGGGAGGGCGTGAACGGATCGGTGCCATCGTCATTGCGGCCCACCTGGGTCACGATGTGCTCGACCTCGGGAAACTCGCGGGTCGCGGCACGCAGCCGGTCGGCCAGCTCGCTGGCCTTGTCCAGCGACACGCCCGGCGGCAATTGCACCTGCAGCCAGATCGAGCCCTCATCCAGATACGGCAGGAAGTCGCGACCGATGGTCGCTCCCAGCACGCCGATGGCGGCCAGGGTCAGCGCAGTGGCGGCCAGCACGAAGCGCGACTTGCCGACCAGCCGCCCCAGCACCTGGCGGTAACGCGGCTCCAGCCAGGCCAGCACCGGATTATGGAAGATCTTCACCGGTTTGCGATAGGCCAGCCAGGACAGGCCGGGCGTCAGCAGCAAGGCCACCAGCAGCGCGCCCAGCAGGGCGAAGCCGACCGCAAAGGCCATCGGCGCGAACAGCTTGTACTCGATGCGCTGGAAGGCGAACAGGGGCAGGTAGGCAATGATGATGACCAGCATGCCGAAGAAGATCGGCCGCGCCAGCTGGCGCATCAGCTGCTGGATGTCGGCACCGGTAATCTCGCCTTGCGGACGTTCTTCGCGCAGGCGCAGCACGCTTTCCACCAGCACGATGGCACCATCGACCAGGATGCCGAAGTCAATCGCCCCCAGCGACAGCAGGTTGGCCGGGATCTTGAAATGATGCATCAGGATGAAGGCCGTCAGCAGCGACAGCGGAATGGTCATGGCCACGATGGCCGCTGCGCGCGCACTGCCCAGGAACAGCAGCAGCACCAGCGACACCAGCAGCATGCCTTCCACCAGCGTCTTGCCGACCGTATGCACGGTGGCGTCCACCAGCTTGCTGCGGTCGATGTAGGGCACGATCTTCACGTCCTTGGGCAGGATGTGCTCGTTGAGGTCCTGCACGGCCGCATGGACGCCTTCCATCACGCGCGAGGGATTCTCGTTCTTCAACAGCAGGGTGATGCCTTCGATGGCATCGGACTGGCCATCGATGCCCAGCACGCCATGGCGCTCCTGGTTGCCCAGCACCACCTGGCCCAGATCCTTGACTAGCACCGGCACGCCATTCTTTTGCGACACCACGATATTGCCCAGGTCGTCCAGGCTGCGGATGAGTCCGACGCCGCGAATGACCAGGCCCTGTTCGCCGCGTTTCATGATACTGCCGCCGGCATTGGCATTGTTGGCCGAGATGGCCTGGCTGATCTGGCTCAGCGAGGTGTTGTACTTGACCAGTTTGGCCGGATCCAGCTGCAGCATGAACTGCGTCGTGAGCCCGCCGAAATTGGACACATCCACCACGCCGGAGACTTGCTTCAGGCGCGGAATCACCTTCCAGAACTGCAGCTCGGAGAGTTCACGCAGGTCGCGCGTCTTCGATTGCAGGGTATAGCGGTAGATCTCGCCGATGGGCGAGGTCAGCGCATCCAGCCCCGGCTGCGCGCCATAGGGCAGGCTGACGGCGGCGATGCGCTCTTGCAGGCGCTGGCGCGACCAGTAGTCTTCGGCACCATCATTGAAGACCACCGTGATGAGCGAGAGGCCAAAGGTGCTCTCCGAGCGCATCACGTGCATGCCCGGCGTGCCCATGATCTGGCGCTCCAGCGGAATGGTGATCTGCTGTTCCACCTCTTCGGCGGCCAGGCCGTTGACCTGAGTGACCACCTGCGAGGTGACGTCGGCGATGTCGGGATAGGCTTCCAGCGGCAGCTGGTTCCAGCAATACCAGCCGTACAGGGCGGCCAGCAGGAACACCAGCCGGACGATGCCACGGCGCTGGAAGCAGAGGTTGACGAGACGTTCAATCATTGAGCAGCACTCCATCCTGGGTGACGACGCGGTCGCCCGATGCCAGACCGGCGGTGACTTCAACCGCATCGCCGATCTGCGCGCCGAGGCTGACCTTGCGGGCCGCGAATTTCCACGGGGCCACTTCCACGAAGACGCGATTGGCAAAGCCGCTTTGCACCACCGCCGTCATCGGCACCAGCAGACCGGGCCGGGACGGCTCGTGCAGGGTGGCCTGGGCGAACATGCCCGGCTTGAGCCGTTCATCGGAATTGGCGGCGCGCATGCGGACCTTCACGGTGCGGGTATCCGGGTCCAGTACCTGGGCCACCGATTGCACCCTCGATGGCAGCACCTGGCCCGGATAGGCGTCCAGCGTCAGATCGGCGTCCTGGCCGGGGCGCAGGCGCGCCAGGTCCTTCTCCTGGGCGCTGGCGGTGACGTAGACGGAGGACAGATCGGCCACCGTCATCACCGAGGCCGTGGCGTCGTTCCAGAAGCTCCCGGCGGCGGCATTGAATTCGATCACGTGGCCACTCACGGGCGAGCGCACCGCCAGCCGCGCTGTACTGCCGCTGCTTGCGGTGCCGCCGAGTGCGGCCACGCGCGCCTGGGCGCGGGCGGCTTCGCTGTCGGCCTGCTCATAGTCGCTCTGCGCCTGTTCCAGGTCGCGCCGCGCGGAAATGTTGGCCTGGTCCAGGCTGCGCTGGCGTTCCAGATTGCGTCGTGCGAGCTGCACCGCTGCCTGCGCCTTGCGCGCATCGCTGACG
Organism: Herbaspirillum sp. WGmk3; assembly: GCF_023952535.1. Taxonomy (NCBI): domain Bacteria; kingdom Pseudomonadati; phylum Pseudomonadota; class Betaproteobacteria; order Burkholderiales; family Oxalobacteraceae; genus Herbaspirillum; species Herbaspirillum sp. WGmk3. Next base: position 452,792 of record NZ_JAKYWT010000002.1, read on the forward strand.
GCCTGGCCCAAGTCGGAGGAATCGATTTCGAACAAGACTTCGCCGGCCTTGACCGCATCGCCCAGGCGCTTGTGCAGCAGCACGATGCGCCCGGTCGTCGGCGGCAGGATCCTGGCCAGCTTGGCCGGATCAGCCTCCACCACGGCCGGCAGGCTGAAGGGGATGGCCATCGGACGGGCCTCGATGGTGGCGGTTTTCAGGGTACTGCGCAGCGCCGAGCCGGCAGGAACGACGATGGCCTCGCCTTCATGGGTCAGCGTGGGACTGGCGGCCGGATTCGGCTTGAGCTCGCCGGCCATGAGCGGCAGGGTGCCGCGTACGGCGATGACAAGCAAAGCGGCTGCGCCGAGCAGGGCGAGGACACCACTGCGCGTGGAGATTCTGGTTTTCATGGTGGCACCGTGGACTGTGCGGTTGGGGGGAGGGACGGGTGTCCGCGTGGCGAAGTCGCCGCTGTGTCTTGCAGCCGCGCCGCCGGGCCGTCGCCGTGGGCCGCGCTGCAGAAAACGTCGCTATGATAGGGGGCCTGGTTTCCGGGGTTTCTGAATGTTTCTTCAGGAAACGGGCCGTCAGCCCATGGTTTAATCCCGATCTCGATGACGCACGTGAATGGAAAGGTATGCAACTCCTGTTGGTGGAAGACGACATGAAAGCCGCGCGACTGCTGGCCCAGGGCTTGCAGGAAGAAGGTTTCGCGGTGACGGTGGCGCACAGTGCGGAAGAGGCGCTGGCGCTGCTGGATCGTCCCTTCGAGGTGGCCATCTTCGACCGCATGCTGCCCGGCATGGACGGTCTGGCGCTGTGCCGGCGCGTGCGCCAGTCGCAGGTGCTGTGGCCCATCCTCATGCTGACCGCGCGCGATGCACTGGGCGAGAAGGTCGAGGGCCTGCATGCCGGGGTCGACGATTACCTGGCCAAACCCTTCGCCTTCGAGGAATTGCTGGCGCGCCTGCATGCCTTGCTGCGCCGTCCGCGCCAGCTGCAGGTGCTGCATTTGCAGCTGGCCGATCTGCGCATCGACTTGCTGGCGCATGAGGTGATGCGCGACGGCCAGCGGCTGGACCTGACGCAGAAGGAATACGCCGTACTGGTGCTGCTGGTGCGCCACAGCGGCCAGGTGGTCAGCCGCCAGCAACTGGCGGAGGAAGTCTGGCATGCCGACCTGATCGCCATCGACAACCTGATGGACGTCCACATCAAGAACCTGCGCCGCAAGATCGAAGCCGATGGCCGGCCGGCGCTGATCGAGACCTTGCGCGGGCAGGGCTTTCGCATGCGCAGCGACGGTGAGCCATGAGCATGGGTTTTCGCAAACGTCTGCTGCTGGTGCATATGCTGGCCGTGGTGCTGATCGTGACGTGTGCGGCGGCAGCGGGTTGGTGGCTGCTCTCGCAATCCGTGCTGGGCCAGCTCGATGCGGCGCTGCTGGCATTGGGTGAGACCGAGGCGGGCCTGCTGGCGGAAGGTGCTCCCGATGCCATCCACGTCCACGAACCGCGCCCCGGTACGGCGCCGCCTTCGCTGGTGCGGCTGGACCGGCTGGTGCAGATCATCGATGCCGACGGCCAGGTGCTCGCGCGCAGCAACAACCTGGGTGCGGGAACCCTGCCGGTCTCGGCCGACCTGCTCAAGCGCCTGGAGGGCGGACAGACCGTCTTTGAAACCCTGCCCAAGGCCAGCGAAGAACCCTTGCGCATGGCGGCGGTCCCGGTCCGGCTGGGCGAGCGCAGGTTTGCGGTGCTGGTGGCCGGGTCGCTGGACGATGCGGACCATATCGTCGAATCAGCCGCCTTGCTGTTCGGCGGCCTGGCCGTGGCGCTGCTGCTGGCGCTGACGGCGGCGGGGGCGATTCTCACCGGCCGCCTGTTCGGCACGGTCGAGCGCATCGCCGCGCAGGCGCGCCGCATCAGCGATGCCAGCCTGGGCGAGCGGCTCGCGCATCCGGGAAGCGATGACGAGATCGGGCATCTGGTGGACACGCTCAATTCCATGCTGGCACGGCTGCAGCGCGCCTTTGAACTGCAGCGCAACTTCACCGCCAATGCCGCCCATGAGATCCGCTCGCCGCTGTCGCGCCTGCGCACCGAGATCGAGCTGTCGCTGCGGCGGCCGCGTTCGGTGCAGGAGCAGGTGGTCACCCTGCAATCCTGCCTGGAAGAAGTGGTCGGTCTCACCAGCATGGTGGAAGAGCTGTTGCAACTGGCGCGCCTGGATGCCGGGCAGGAAAGCCGCCAACCCGAGCGCATTGCGCTGGATGCGGTGATGCGCGAGGCCATCGCCAAATGGCAAGCCACTGCCGCTGCGCGCCGCATCCGGCTTGAGCTGCACGCGCCGGAGGCGGTCCACGCCAGCGTGGGCGAGCGCGCTGCCTTGCTGGTGTTGAACAATCTGCTGGACAACGCCATCAAGTTTTCCGCGCCTGATTCGGCGGTGGAGATCCGCGTGTTTGCCGAGGGTGGCGGGGCCACGCTGGAAGTGCTCGATCGCGGCCCCGGCATCGCCAGTGGCGACCAGCCGCAACTGTTCGAACGCTTCTATCGCGGTCGCGCCTCGCAGCAGGGGCAGACCAGCGGCGCCGGACTGGGACTGGCCATCGTGCGTGCCGTGCTGGACGGCTATGGCGCCAGCATTACCCTGAGCAATCGCGGCGATGGCATGGGGGCAGCCTGTCGGCTGCACTTCCCGGATCGCGCGGCGACGCCTCAGTAACGCGCATCGGCCGGTTTATTGTCCCGCGGCCAGTCCCTGGTCTTGGGTGCGAAGTCGGGACGCGGCTGATGCGTGAAGAACTCCGCCACATCCACCGCTTCTTGGTCCGACAGCCCGCCCTGGCCCAGCGGGAAACGGTCATGCAGGGCGATCGGCATGTTGCGCTTGACGAAGGCAGCAGCGGTATAAGTGCGCGCCATGCCGGCACCGATGTTGAAGGACTGCGCGCCCCACAGCGCCGGGTAGACCCACTGGCCGGACGGGCTGCGGATGCCTTCGCCCTGCGCGCCATGGCAGGCGGCACACTGGGCGTGGTAGATGCGTTCGCCATTGACCGGATCGGGCTTGAGTTTCTGATCGATCTTGCCGATGCCGCGTCCCGGTACTTTTTCACCGGGCTGCGCGTCACGGCGCATCCACTCGATGTAGGCCAGCATGGCCTGCATGTCCTGCGATCCCGGCGGCAGTGGCTTGCCATTCATGGAGCGGGGGAAGCAGCCATTGATGCGATCTTCCAGCGTGATGACACGCCCGGCCCGTGCCGCATAAGTCGGGAAGGCGGCCGACACGCCCACATAGGGCGACCCGCCACCGACGGTGCCCGCATTGAGATGGCAGCTGGCGCAGTTCAGTCCGTTGCCGACGTGCTGCGGCAGCAGGCGTCCCGTCTCGATATTGAGGCGGGCACCAAGGATGAGCTGTGCGGCATTTTTTTCTTTCAGCATGTCAGCCAGGCGCGGCGCTTCGAAGCGCGGCCCCACCGTATTTGCCGGCTGCGCGCCCAGTTCGGCACGCAGCCGTGCGACTTGGCGCTCACTGATATCCGCCTGTTGACGGCCGCCCCAGCTGGTCCGCGCAAAGTTGAGAATCTCGGCAATCTCGCCATCGCTCAACGCGGAAAACGCCGGCATGCTCATTGCCTTGGGCTGGGCATGGGTGCGCGCCGCCCGCCAACCGGTGAGCATGATGTGGATCAGCGAGGCGGGCTCATGGCTTTGCAGGGTCGGATTGCCCGCCAGCGGCGGGAACAGCCGCTGCACCCCGTTGCCGTCGCTACGATGACAGGTGGCACAGAACTGCACGTAACCCAGCCCGCCGCGCGAGAGGTAGAGGTCGGCCGGGATGGCGGCGACGACGGGTGCGGCGGTGGCCTGCGGCGGGCGCTGGCGCGCCGGCGAGGGCAGGCTGGCCAGATACGTGCCGATGGCCAGCAGATCCTCGTCGCTCATGTATTGCGTGCTGTGCTGGACCACGTCGACCATGTTGCCTGCCACCGTACCGAAGCGGTTGCTGCCGGTGCGCAGCAGCCCGGCCACATCCGCGGGCTGCCAGCGGCCGCGAAGGTCGAGCGCGCGCCAATTCTCTACCGTCTCGCCGGAGAGGAACAGCGGGCCATTGCTGCCGGATTCACTCATGGTTTTTTCCTGCATGCCGATACCCCGCGGTGTATGGCAGGCCCCGCAGTGCCCCGGCCCCTGCACGATGTAGGCTCCGCGATTCCATTGGGCCGACTGTGCAGGATCGGGCCGGAATGGACCGGCTTGCAGGAAGGCCATGTTCCATAGCGCCATCCCCCAGCGCTGGTTGAAGGGGAAGGACATCTCCAGCGGCCGGTTGGGTAGCGCCAGCGGCTTGACCGCCTGCATCAGGTAGACATAGAGCGCGCGCATGTCCTCTTCGCTCATCTTGGCGTAGGACGGGTAGGGCATCGCGGGATAAAGATGGCGACCGTCCGCCGTTACGCCCTCACGCATGACGCGATCGAATTGGGCGAAGCTGTATTGCCCGATTCCGGTCTGGCGATCTGGCGTGATGTTGGTGGAATACAGCTTGCCGAACGGCGTCTCCAGCGCCAGGCCGCCAGCCATCGGCTTGCGCTTGTCTTGCGTATGGCAGGCCACACAGTCGCCCAGCCGGGCGACATAGCGGCCGCGCAGAATTTGCTCGCGGGTAGTGGCATCGAGCGCGTCGCTGAAGTCGGAAGGAAGATCGTCGCTCAGGTTGGCCGCGCTCGTCGGCCTGGCGACGGCCGGTGCAGCACTGGCCAGCGGTGAGCAGAGCATCAGCGTGGCGAGCAAGAGAAAAATCAGGGGAAGAAGGGGGCGGTGAAGTGTTGTCATGATGGGTCCGGATCGTTATTCCGAGAGTGAAACCTGCCCCATTTAAACCTTGCACTGTGACCACATCGATGCGCTGATCGGAAGCCGTTTGATCTTCCGCAAAGACCGCTGGCGCGGCCTCTGTCAGGTTTTTGATGGATTTCACAAACCGGCCTTTCACAACAAAAAACGCCACCCGAAATGTCCGGATGGCGTGGTCGACGAAGGCGGCGCAGCATTCGCTGCGCGGGTGGCAAATCCGCTTACTTGCGTGGCGAGCGCAAGGACATGCGCTGCAGGATGGGCATGCGATCAAACAACTGGTGCCACAGCGCACCCAGCACATGCAGCCCGACCAGGAAATACACCGCATTGCCCATGAATTCATGCACTTCCTTGATGGGACCTCGCACGGCCATGTCCTTGGCCAGAATCACCGGCAGCGTCATGCCGAAGAACACCACATCACGGCCACCGGCCTGGGTGAACAGGATGCCGGTGATGGGCAGGCCGATCATCACGGCATAAAGCAGCAGGTGCACGGCGCTCGCGCCCAGCTGCTGCAGGCGCGGCAGCGGCAGTTCGGGCGGCACGCCCAGCAGCTTGCGGGCGATCAGGCGTACCACGACGAAGATCAGGACCAGTTGACCGGCATGCATGTGCACCGTGCGCAGCAGGTCGCGCAGCGGGTCGCCCTTGGGGATGTCGTCGCGGTATTCGATGGTGGCCAGCGCCACCACGAACAGGATGAACATCAGCCAGTGCAGGGCGGCGTAGAGGGGGTGGTAGCGGGTGCCTTGCCCGAGGGCATTATTGGTTTTGTTCATCTGGGTTCCCATTGGAAAAATGAGCCTGCATGGTAAGTCAGGAAACTTAGTTCAGCATTAGCCTGGCGCAAGAAACTGCCGACCAAACCTGACTCAGGCCTGGCCCGGCGCAGGAATATCCAGGATCACGCGCAATCCGGTCTGTGATTTCTCGTCCGATGCCTCCAGCCCGATCATGATATCCAGCCGCGCCGCCACCGACTGCACGATGGCCAGCCCAAGGCCAGCACCGGGAGCGGCTGCGGGATCGAGTCGATGGAAGGGCTGGAAAACGCGCTCGCGCTCGCTGGCCGGAATGCCGGGACCATTGTCGGTGATCTCAAGACGCACGCGACCCGGCGGTGTCTGAGCCGCTGCGGCCAGCGCCAGGCTGATGCAGCCACCCGGCGGCGTATAGCGGATCGCGTTGTCGATCAGGTTGCCCAGCAGCAAGCCGAGTTCTACCGGATTGCTGTCCACCTCGACCTCCAGCAGTCCGTCTACGCCAAGGTCGATGTCCCTTTGCTGAGCCAGCGGCAGCAGGTCCTCCAGCACCGGCCGCACGGCCTCGCGCAGCACCAGCCGGGTGCGAGGGGAGGCTGCCATCTGATCCTGGGCGCGCGCCAGGGCGAGCAATTGGGTGACCAGCGTGCGCGCCCGCTCCAGACCCTGTTCCAGACGCTGCAAGCGTGCGCGGGCGGTATCGGAGAGCTCGCTGCGCTGCAGCCCTTCGGCCTGCAGCGAGAGCGCGGCCAGGGGCGTGCGCAACTCGTGCGCGGCATCGGCCACGAAGCGGCGCTGTGCCGTCATCGCGCCTTGTACACGCGCCAGCAGTCGATTGATGGCGTCAACGAAGGGGCTGATTTCAGTAGGCAGGCCTTGGGTGGCCAAGGGATCGAGCTGATCATCGCGCCGCTGGTCGATCTCACGGCGCAGTTGGGCCAGCGGCGCGAAGAGCGTGCGCATGATGCGCCGGAGTGCCAGCAGCAGCACCGGTACCAGAAGCAGGACGGGAATCACTGCGCGCCAGGCACTGCGCGATGCAATGCCATCGCGCACATCAGTTTCCTGCGCCAGCGCGATGCGGCGGCCGGAAGGAAGCGGCTGGACATAGACGCGGAAATTCTCATGAAACATGACGGCCGTCTGGAAGCCGTCCCGCAGGCCCGAGGGCAGCGGCAAGGCGGCAACCGCCGATGGGGACTGGCCCGGCTCGGGCAGCCATTGCACGCTGATGCGCGATTCATGATCGGCACCGGGGTAGCTGCCCACCGCGCCATCCTCGGGCAGCGTGCCGCCCAGGCGGGCGATGAGTGTGCCCACCTGCAGCAACAGGTCGTCCTGCTGCCGGATCGAATCGCGATAGGCGCTGAGGAAGCCGAAGGCCCCGGCACACAGGGCCACCGCCAGTATGGCCAGCGTCAGCGCCAGCGACAGCCGCGCTTGCAGGGAGCGTTGCAGGGGTGTCATGACGCGCTTGCTCCGCGCGCCACCATCCAGCCCATGCCACGCACATTCCTGATGGCCGTACGATCCAGTTTCTTGCGCAATGCATGGATCAGGAATTCGACCGCATTGCTTTCCACTTCCTCGCCCCAGCCATAAATTCGTTCTTCCAGTTCGCTGCGCGACAGGATCGCGCCAGGGCGATGCATGAGTGCCTGCAACAGCGCGAATTCGCGGGCCGACAGCGTCACCGGCGCCTGGCCTTGCCAGCGGGCGGTCTTGTCGGCCAGATCCAGAGACAGTTCGCCATTGTCCAGCACCACCGTAGCCGCCCCCGACTTGCGCCGCATCACCGCGCGCAGCCGCGCCAGCAATTCGCCCATGGCAAAAGGCTTGAGGATATAGTCGTCGGCACCGCTGTCGAGTCCGTCGATGCGGTCCTGCACGCCATCGCGGGCGGTCAGGATCAGTACCGGCGTGGTGGCGTGCCGGCGCATCTGGCGCAGTACCGACAAGCCATCGGCACCGGGCAGGCCCAGATCCAGCAGGACGGCGTCGTAGTCCTGCTGGACCAGGGCAGCATGCGCGGCGTTGCCGTCGCGCACCCAGTCCGCCGCGTAGCTGGCCTCCCGCAGGGCCGCGCGGACTTCCTCGCCAATCATGGCGTCATCTTCCACCAGCAGAATTCGCATCGCTTGCCATGCCTCCTTCAATGCATCCGGCCATCGGATGGTGCCAGAGTCTAAGGCAAAAGCGCGAGTGACTGCGGAAAAGTGAGCCAGGCCGCCGTCGGACAAGCCCTCCAGCTTGTATGGATCAAATCATGAATCGAGCCATACATGCTCGGCAAAGGAGTAGCCCATCATGCCGCCCAGCGGAATCGGCGAGAGGCCCTTGACCTTGCTGCTGTAGCCATCCAGCAGGGCGAGGAACATGGGGATGCCGATCCCGGCTTCCTCATGGATGATGGTTTGCATGTCTCCATACATCTGCTTGCGCTTGCCGACATCGATCTCGGCCCGCGCGGCCGTGAGCAGCTGGTCGAACTTCTCGCTCTTGAAGCGCGACTCGTTCCATGCCGCCTGTGACTGGAAGAACTGGGTGAGCAGCACGTCGGCACTGGGGCGCGGGTTGACGTTGCCGAAGCCGACCGGATTGCTGAGCCACTGGTTGGACCAGTAGCCTTCCGGTGGCATGCGCTTGAGTTCCAGGTCCAGTCCGACGCGCTGTGCGGTCTGCTGCAGCACCGTGGCGATGTCCACCGAATACATGGCCGCCGCCGAACAGACCAGCGGTATCTTGCCGGTCACGCCGGACTTCTGCAGGTGGTATTTGGCCTTGTCCAGATCCATCTGGCGCTGCGGCAGGCCGGCGAGGTAAAAGGGGTTGGTCGGATCGATCGGCTGGTCATTTCCCAGCACCGCATGGCCGCGCGCGATGTTCTTGCGCATGACCTCACGGTCCATCAGGTACTTCATGGCCAGCACGAAATCGGGGTTGCTGCCGGGGCCCACATCCTTGCGCAGGATCAGGTCGGTATAGGCTCCGGATGGCGTTTCCAGCACCGCAAAGCCGGCACTCCCCTTGACGCGTTCGATGGAACGCGGATTGAGGTTGGCCACCAGATCGAGACCGCCCGAGAGCAGGGCGTTGACGCGCGCATTCTCGTCCCCGATGCCGACGAATTCGATCTCGTCCAGATAGGGCTTGCCGGGTTTCCAGTAATTGTCGTTGCGCACCACCACCGAGCGGATGCCGGGAGTGAATTCCTTGAGCTTGTAGGGACCGGTGCCGATGCCGGTGCTGAAGTCGGTGGTCCCGGCCTTCACGATGTGGAAGTGGAAGGTGCCGACGATGACCGGCAGGTCGGCATTCGGCGCGGTCAGGGTGACGGTCACTTCATTGGGGCCGGTTTCCTTGACGCTCTCGATCTGGTCGGCCAGGGTCTTGGCCTTGGAGGCGGTGGCCGGATCCTTGTGGCGCATCAGCGAGAACACCACGTCGGCCGGCGTGAGCGCCTTGCCGTCGTGGAAGCTGACACCCCGGCGCAGCTTGAACACCCACACCCTGGCATCCTTGCTGATGAAGGATTCGGCCAGCGCAGGTTGCGGCGTGAGGCTGGCATCCAGCGAGGTCAGGCCGTTGTAGAGCATGGTGCCGCGCGAGTAATCGGTCTTGTTGGATTGCTTGGCGGGATCGAGCGTGTCGCTCACCGAAGCCGTGTCGCCGCCCACGCGCAGCTTGCCGCCGCGACGCGGGGTCTGGGCGTAGGCACTGGCGGCGCTGGTGGCAAGACCGCCCGCCAGCGTGGCTTGCATGCCCCCGGCCAGCAGCATTTTGAGAATGTCGCGTCGGCTGGCACCGCGCTTGAGGCAATCCATCAGGCCAGCGGTGTCGCTGGCGCTGAGCAGGTCGAGTTTGTTCTTGCTGTTGTGGTCCATGGTGCAGCTCCCTGTGTTGTTGAGGCGTGAGAAGACCGGCGGGGCGATGGCGGCCCGCCTGGACTCGGATGCACTGATGCAAGCCGGCACGGCGCTGCGTGCCGGTGAACGCGGAGTCGGCGGTCCGCTGTGAGGGTGAAGCTTATTGCCCCGCTTCTACCGCATCGGCCAGTTGCGCCAGCGTGTGGAAGTGGTAATCGGGAACGGTGTGCTCGGAGGCGATGGTGCCGCCCGAGCTGGACTTGCCGTGACGGCGCTCGATCCAGCAGGTGGTGATGCCCAGGCGCTTGGAGACGCCGATGTCGTGATACTGGCTTTGCGCCACATGCAGGTTGTCGGCCTGGCGATAGCCCCATGCGCCTTCGAAGCGGCCGCGGGCGTAGGCGAAATATTGCGGGTCGGGTTTCTCGCAGAGGGCGTCGTCGCAGCTCAGCAGCAGGTCAAACGGTTCGCCAAGGGTGCGGGCGAAGTGTTGCAGGGCCCAGGTTTGCGCATTGGTCATGGTGACCAGCTTGTAATGCTTGCGCAGGCGTTGCAGCGCCTCGACCGAATCGGCAAAGGCCGGCCAGTCGGCCACCGAATCGCGCAGGCCGCGCGCCAGTTCCGGGGTGTCAGGCAGACCCAGGCCCGGGGCGATGACATGCCAGCAGCGCTCGAGGTCATCCGGATACCAGCCGGTGTTGCCATCGCTGCGCGCGGCGCGATAGGCGGCCAGGAAATCCTCGTCCGAGATCTTGCAGTCGGGAACGGTTTTGCGCAGGTAGGCGAGCATGCCGCCTTCGAAATCGATGAGAGTGCCGACGACGTCAAACGTGAGTACCTTGAAATCCTTCAGAGGCATGTCTTGCTCCAGAAAAAAGGGAATGACGATGAGAGTGGGGGACCTGGCCACGAATGGCTGCGCGGGGGCCAGTGGGTCCAGAATACGGGCGCGCGTGCCGGAGCTTGATGCAAAAAGGGACACTCAAACCGCACAGAATTTTTTTCTGGACGGCTGCTACAGCACGCTGTAGCAGCCGCTCCCGGCCTCTTCCGCAGGCCGGGAATCCGCGCCTGCGCGTTCTCATCACGAGGCCGCCACGCTGCAGCATGGCGAGGTGGCGGATGCCTTGTCGGGCAGCCGCAAGATGGTCAGTCTGTGGGAGGGCGGCGGAAGAAGCGCGCCGGGCAGGGAAACAACGGGGCAGGCACGGCAGAGGATGCCACGAGAAGAAAGCAGATGAGTCCCCCCCGAGCTGCCGACGCCGCGCTATGCGGGCCGATCTTTTCCCCCCTCCAGGGTGACTCATCTACCAGCGGCATTCTAACGGGGCTTGCCGGGAATGAAACTAGTCCATTTGGACTGGTCAGGGCACGGACCTTACGTTCCGGAGCGCGCGGCGCAGAGCATGGACGCGTTCAACGGCCGGCATCGATGCAGGTCCCCAGCAGCTGAAGATCGGTACGGCTTACCCCGCACTCCGCGAAGAGCGTGCGCCAGCCCGCAACACAAGATCGCACCTCCTCGATGATCGTCCGTGCTTCTTCCGGCGTGAGAAGGAAACGGCGGGATTGCGACAGGGCGTTGATGGTCGTGCTGGCAGCACCATGGTCCCCCACGCCGATGGATTGCGGCAGATAGGCGGCATCCAGATGCGGAAGCAGGTCGAAGGCGGGAGAGAGTCGATAGCGGCCACGCGTATCACGCAGCAGAGCATGATTGCGCATGTGGTCATCAACATTCCCGATCAGGATGTTGAAGACCATTCGGCGGAACAAGGCGTGAGCGTCCCGCACGGCATAATCGTCCAGCGGACGAAGGGCTTCGGCGATACCGGCATAGGAGTAACGGGTTCGAAGGAGCCCGGGGTCTACCTGGTCGATGTCGATGAGGCTGTTGGCGCTGAGATAATGAAGACGGCGTCCATCGTCCGTGCGGTCGAATCGGGTCAGCAGAAGCAGAGAACGGCTCCCCAATGTCACGAGTTCAAAGTCGGGTACGTCGATGCCGGCCTGGAGCGCCAGACGCAGTGTGGCATATTCAACCGTCGGAACGTCGAATCGATCGTCGAGGCGGCTGAACTTGGCGATGGCCTCCCGGCCTTCATGCAGCACCACGGTCTTTGGCCGGACACCGCCAAGGCTGGCACCGGGAAAGAACAGGCGCAGTGCTTCCTCATCCAATTCGCTATCCGGGTCACCCGTCAGGGCCTCGATCGCATGGGTCTGCCGCTCGTCCAGTCTCGACAACGGCTCGGGCCGGTTACCGGGCACGGGTACCACCGAATGGTGTTCGGAGAATCCCAGGCAGCCCGATCCGAAATGCCAGCAGTGGATGAACCAGTCTACCGGCGTCTCGGGCTGTGGGCGGCCGTACTGGCGATTGATGCTGGCGGTCAGGCGCACACCCCAGGCGTTTGGTCCGGCATCGGAGAGCACGCCGAAGGAGCCATCACGGCGTCGGCGCACTGTATGCAAGTCAGTCTGGAGCGGTAAGTGAACCGGGTCGAGCGAGAACGCGTCAGGGTGTGCAACGTAGTGCTTGCCGTAGCCCAGCCTGCCGTCGCCGTTGGCGTCGAGCGCGAAACCGGCCACCGGGCGGGGCGCGTCCGGATTGGAGCAATCGAAGACAGTGCAGGCTGTTTGCCGCATGTCAGAAGTCCTGATCGACTATTGGCGACGGCGCATCGCGCAAGTGCCGCGGAGTTTCCGGGCGGTTGACCAGCAATTCAACATCCGATAGCTCTTGCAAGGCTTCCAGTACGGCGAGGAAGCCGCCAATGGAAACGCCCGGGTCACCCAACTCCAGTCTGCCCAAGGTCGAGCGGTGGATGCGGGTGATCTGTTCCAATTGCGACAACGACAATTTGCGCGCTTTGCGCGCGCGCCGGATTCGCAGTCCAAGCTGGGTCAGCGTGTCGTGTACTGTCGCAGTAAGGAAATCCGATTTATGGCGCATAAATGCATCATGCAGAGAATAATGATGTATTTATACAGCATTAAAAAATCCATCGCAACGCAGCGTACCTTTCCCACCGTTGTCAAACTTCATATCCGCCGTTAAAATGAGAATTATTATTATTTAGAGACCGCCGGCTCCCTCATGTCTGTCCCGCACCCCGCCGACGCCCAGCGCATCGACTCGCTCTACCGCGAGCATCATGGCTGGCTGCAGCAGTGGCTGCGGCGCAAGCTGGGCAGCAGCTGCGATGCGGCCGACCTGGCCCAAGATACCTTCCTGCGGGTTCTGGGCAAGCCGCAAGTGCTGGCTGAAGTACGCGAACCGCGCGCCTGGCTGACCCGTATTGCGCAGGGCCTGGTGGTGGACAAGGTTCGGCGCGACGAGGTCGAACGCGCCTGCCTGGAGGCCATCGCCCATCTGCCGGCACCGGAAGTGATCTCGCCCGAGGCCAGGATGCTGCTGGTGGAGGCGCTGGCCACCATCGACGCCATGCTGGAAGGCCTGGGAGCCAAGCCGCGCGAGGCTTTCCTGATGTCCCGGCTGGACGACCTGGGCTATGCCGAGATCGCCCGGCGCATGGGCGTCTCGCTGAGCAGCGTCGAAAAATACATGGCGGCCGCCATCCGCCATTGCTACCTGATGCGGCAAGCCTGGCAAGCCAGCTGAAGCACATCCTTTCACGCTGATGTCTGCCAATCCAATGCCTTCGGCCTTACCTGATCCGGTCCTGGAGCAAGCCATCGCCTGGCTGGTCCAGCTGCGGGCGCAGCCCTCCGGTGTGGCGCCGGATCCCGCCTTGCAGGCCCGCATCGATGCCTGGCGCGCGGCAGATGGCCGTCATGAAAGCGTGTGGTCCGAGCTGATGGCATCAGAAGCCCAATTCCAGCGGCTGGTGGCCTTGCCGGTCGCGCCCGCGCAATGGCAGCAACCGCTCTCGGCGCTGAACCGCTCGCGCAGCCGCCGCCAGTCGCGCCGTCGCTGGCTTGGCGGGGTGGCGCTGGGACTGGGCAGCGTAGCCCTGGCCGGCCTGGCCGCGCGTCAGGCCGGGCTGTTCGATAACCTCGCCGGCCAGCGCTACGCCACCCGGACCGGCGACCAGCGCCGCGTGACCCTGGGCGACGGCACGCAACTGGCCCTCAATACCGCGACGGCCGTGCGCCTGCAGTTCGATGCGGAGCAGCGCCTGATCGCGCTGGAACACGGCGAAATCTTCATCGATACCGGGCGCGATGCACTCTCGCCCCGCCATCGCCCCTTCCTGGTCCAGACCGCCCAGGCCCGCCTGCAGGCGCTGGGTACGCGCTTCGCCGTGCGCCAGCAAGAGGGCGTGACCCGCCTGAGCGTGCTGGAAGGGCGGGTGGCCGTGGACCCGGGGCAGGGCACGCGCACCGTGATCGTCCCCGGCGAAACGGTGGAGATCGATACGCGCGGCGAGCTGCGGCGGCAGGCCATTCCGGCGGCCGCCATGGACCCCACGGCCTGGCTCGATGGCTCGCTGGTGGCGCGCGACATGCGCCTGGGTGATGTACTGGCCGAGATGGCACGCTATCGCCACGGATGGCTGGTTTGCGAGGACGCCGTGGCATCCTTGAAGGTGTCGGGCGTGTTCCAGCTGCGCGATGGCGATGCAGCGCTGGAGTCGCTGGCGCAAGCGCTGCCGGTACGCATCGAACAGCGTACCCGCTTCTGGGTCCGGGTGACGGCGCTAAACAGCCGATAAGAATTTTCTGGCAGGGATTGCGGGTTTTGGGGGCCTGCTTCGGCATACCTCATGAAACCAGTGAATGTTCTTGTCATTTTCCATGCCCGCCTTCATCCCGCCGCGACTGCACGCTGACCGTCTGCACCGCCCCTGCCTCGTGCTCGGGCTGCTGCTGGCCTGTGCCGTGCCGGGCTTCGGCGGATTCGCCTGGGCGCAGGAGGCGAGGGCAGTGCATCGCCATTACCAGCTCGCTGCCGGACCGCTGGACGAAGCCCTGAACCGGTTCGCGCGTCTGGCTGGCATCACGCTCTCCTATGCGCCGGACATGGTGCAGGGCCGAACCGCCCCCGCCCTCGATGCCGATCTGGCGGTGGAAGAGGCCCTCGCGCAGCTGCTGGCCGGATCCGGCCTGCGGGCCGTGCGCACCCCGGGCGGCGGCTATGGCCTGCAATGGCAGGGGCCGGCGCGCTCCGGCAATGACCTCATCCCCGAGCAGGGCCAACGCCTGAAACAGGTCGTCATCATCGGCCGTCCCGACCCTCTGGCGATGCACGAGGGGCAGCCAGACTACGCCGCCACCCACGGCCAGACTGCAACCCGCACCGCCACACCGCTGCTGGAGATCCCGCAATCGCTCTCGGTCGTCACGCGCGAGGAAATGGACGCACGCGGAGCCGCCAGCGTCATGGACGCGCTGCGCTACCTGCCGGGGGCCAACACCCAGACCCATGGCGTGGACCCACGCGGCTACGACTACTTCAACCTGCGCGGCTTCATCAATGCCCAGAACACCAGCAACTACCTCAACGGCCTGCGCCAGCTGGTGGCGGGCTTCGGCATGTTCCGCACCGAAGCCTATGGACTGGAGCGGGTCGAAGTGCTGCGCGGTGCGGCCTCGGCCACCATTGGCCAGGCCGATCCGGGCGGGGTGGTCAACCGCATCAGCAAACTGGCCGGCGCGGAGTCGCCCGATGAACTGGTGCTGTCAGCTGGGACCTTCAACGCGCACCAGCTGGCCGCCGACCTCAGCGGCACGCTGGATGAAGACGGACAGGCGCAGGCGCGTCTCGTGGCACTGGTGCGTGAGAGCGATACCCAGTTCCGTTACGGCAATGGCCGCGCCGTGGAGAACGACCGCCTGTATCTGGCCCCCTCGCTCAAGCTGCGCCTGAGCAGCGACACCAGCCTCATCTTGCTGGCCGACTACCTCAAGGACCGCAACGGCAGCAGCCGCTGGACCGCCGTGAATGCCGACGGCAGCCTCACCCACACGCTGGTGGGCGATCCCGGCATCGACCGCCAGCGCGGCGAGCAATGGTCGCTGGGCTGGCAACTGGCGCATCGTCTGGATGAGCGCTGGCAGCTGCTGCAGGATTTCCGCCAGGCCGGCTTGCGGTCGCAGTATTCGGTCCTCAATCCGGTCAGCCTCAGTGGCAGCGTGCTCACCCGCATGGCGGCACGCTACGACACGCAATTGGAAAGCAGCCAGCTCGATACGCGCCTGCAAGGCCAGTTGCAGCAGGGCGATGCCGAACATACGGTGGTGCTGGGCCTCGACCTGACTCGCCTGCATCAGGACGAGCAGCGTTATCGCGGCAGCGCACCCAGTCTGGACCTGGATGCGCCGGTCTACGGCCTGCCCATCGCCATGGCCTCGCAACTGGCCGCGCGCTTGCAGGAGGACATGCAGCAGACCGGGCTCTACGTGCAGGACCAGATTCGTGACGGCGCACTGGTCTGGACGCTGGGCAGCCGCTACGACCGCGTCACCGACACCACCCGCAACCTGAGCACGGCAGTGCGCACCGACACGCGCGCCCATGCGCTCAGTCATCGCGCCGGTGTGTCGTGGAAGCTGATGCCGTCGCTGGTGCCGTATCTGAGCGTGAGCACGTCCTTCCTGCCGCAGCCTGGGCAGGATGTAGCGGGCCGGCCGTTCTCCCCCAGCCACGGACGTCAGATCGAAGCCGGCATCAAGTTCCAGCCCGAGGCGGGGCGGGCGCTCTACACCGCTGCGCTGTTCCAGACCACCAAGGATCACGTCCTCACCAGCGATCCGCAGAACGCCAATTTCTCGGTCGACCAGAGCCAGGTACGCTCGCGCGGCTTGGAACTGGAAGCGCGCGGTGCGCTGTCACCTGGACTGAACCTGCTGGCGGCCTACAGCTGGACGCAGGCCATCAATACCGCCCATGCCGATGCGTCGCTGGTGGGCAAGACGCCCATGCTGGTGCCGCGCCATGCCGCCAGCCTGTGGCTGGACTACACGCCGGGTGAAGCCTTGCCCGGCCTGGGCATGGGCGCGGGCGCACGCTATACGGGGGCCAGCTACGCCAATGCCGACAACAGCGTGCGCAACGCCGCCACGGTGCTGCTCGACGCGATGTTGCGGCTTGACCAGGGCCATTGGCGCTATGCCCTCAACGTCAGCAACCTGGCCAATCGCCGCAGCACGTCCTGCCTGGCGGAACCGACGCTGACCTGTTTCTGGGCCGAGGAGCGCACCGCCGTGCTCAGTGCCCGCTATCGCTGGTAGCACTTCACGAGGAGACCCGGACGCATGCATCACGCCACCGCCGCCACCCCCACCGGCCTGCAACAGCACTTCATCGGCCAGCGCCAGCGCTTGCGCGAGGCGGCCCAGCGCATTCTGGGATGTCCGCATCGCGCCGATGACGTGGTGCAGGATGCCTATCTCAAGATCCGTGAAGTGCAGGAACAGGAAAACTGCGCCATCCGCCAGCCCCAGGCCTACCTGATGCGCATCGTGCGCAACCTGGCGATCGATCGTCATCGCCGCTGCCGCTTTGAGAGCGATGTCTTTGCCGAGGAAGAAGCCGGCGAAGACATCCACGAAGAAGCGCAGGGTCCCGAGGCCATCGCCATTGGCCGCCAGACCCTGGCACTGGTGAGCCAGGCGCTGGACGGCTTGCCTGCCCGTACCCGGCGGGCCTTCGAGCTGTATCGCCTGACCGGACTGAGCCAGCGCGAGATCGCAGCCGAACTGGGCATCTCGGTCACGCTGGTCAACTTCCTGATCCGCGATGCCCAGGCAAGCTGCCGCCAGTGCCTCGCCCTGACACCGCCGCCCTGACCGAACGTGGAGCGCGCGCCGCGCGTTTCTTCCACCAGATGACGATACCGGTCACGGTGAGCACGCTCACCAGCACGCCCAGCACGGCCAGGAAGATGCGCCATGGCAGGCCGAACACCTGGCCCATGTGCAGTGCGCCGATCCAGTTGCTGAAGGTATTGCCGCTGCGGTCGCCCTGCGGCAGCCAGTGGCCACGGATATCGCCGGTGGCGGGGTCAATCAGCAAGCCGGTATTGCCGGCGTCGCTGCGGATGTCTGCATTGCTGTGGACCATGTATGCATACAAGCCCCTGCGACGGTCCATACTCAGTTTTTCTTCGAAGTCGATGCTCAGGCCACGTTCCTGCGCGAAGCGCGCCATGGCCGCACGTGCCATGGCATGGGCCTGCGGCCATTCCAGCGGCGGCTGCGCCAGCGGCTTGGGCAGTGACGGGCGGCCGCGCCAGCTGGTATCGAAGGGCAGGATCTGCGACATCACCGGCAGATAGATCTGGTCGCGCAGGTTGAACATCACGCTGGACCATGCGATCAGCAACAACATCACCCATAGCCACAGGCCGCAGGCACGATGCAGGTCGAGATTGACGCGATAGAAACCGGCCTGCCACTTGATGAGCCAGGCCGGTTTCCATTTCACCAGGAAGGGCCGCGCGCGCGGCCAGGTGAGGATCATGCCGACGAAGCAGTCGAGGGTCCACAGCAGCGCCACGATGCCCATCAGCAGTGCGCCCGGCACGCGCGGCAGGGCCATCGAATGATGCACCTTGAACAGGAAGGGCATCAGTTGCGCGGGCCGCAGGCTGATCGCGTTGCGGTCCCGCACGCCCTGGACTGTGCCATCGTAGGGATTGGCGAAGACCTCGTCATAGCTGAGCCGATAGGGCTTGCCGCTGGCCGGATCCAGCGCCGGTTCCGCGATGAAGCGAACCGTGCGTCCCGGTTGCGGATGCAGGATCAACTGGTTCACCTGTGCCTGCGGTCCCAGCGCTCGTTCCACCCGTGCGCGCAACTGGTAAGGATCGAGCATCGCAGTGGCCGCCTGGCCCGGCGCCGGCTGCGCCAGGTGCAGCTCGGGTGCCAGCCAGGTATCGAGCTCCTCTTCGAAACTCAGGAGGCTGCCGGTGAGGCAGGCCACCAGCAGGAAGAAGGCGATGGCCAGCCCGGTCCAGCGATGCAGCAGGACCAGGTGGTGGCGGCGTGGCGCACGGCGACACAGCCAGGCGGACAGCGTGCTTACCATCGCGTGGTCAACTGCACGAGACCAGTGCGGCGCGCGCCATACTCGCAGAGTTCCGAGCAGAACGCGTAGACGCGATCAGTCACGTTGTTGAGCTTGAAGGCCAGCTCGAAGTTGCGCCAGTCCGCATTGATGCGGCCCAGGTCCAGGCGCGCGCCGAAGTCCAGCAGCGTGACCGAAGGCACCTCGAAGGTGTTGAGCGCATTGCCGTAGGAACGCCCGATGTAGCGCACGCCTGCCGACACATGCGCACCGGCCAGCGCGCCGCGCTGGAAGGCATAGTCCGCCAGCACGCCTGCATTGTGTCTGGCCGCGCCGGGCAAGGCCTTGCCCTCGGTGTTGGTGCTGCTGCTGGTGGCATTGTTGCTGGTGACCTTGGCGTTGGTATAGCTGTAGCTGGAGGTCAGGCTCAGGCCCTCGGTGAGGGACAGCTTGCCTTCCAGCTCCACGCCCTTGGAGCGGGCCGCACCGGTCTGCACCGAGTAGCCGGCATGGGCCAGGTCGGTGGTCGCCACGTTCTGGCGACGCAGGTCGAATACCGCCAGCGTGAAAAGCGCATTGGTATTGACGGGTGCGTATTTCACGCCGGCTTCATATTGCTTGGCGCGTTCCGGCTTGAGCATGTCGCCGCCGAAACTGGTGCCGGTGGTGGGCGTGAAGGATTCGGTGTAGCTCAGGTAGGGCGAGACGCCATTGGCCAACTCATGCACCAGCCCCAGGTTGCGCGTGTTGGCGCGGTCGCTGCGCTCGGTCCGGGTGCGCGCGATGGCATTGCTGACGGTCTGTTGCGAGCGGTCGTGGCGGATGCCGGCGGAGACAAACCAGCGTTCGGCGATCTTCAGCTGGTCCTGCAGATAGAAGCCCAGTTGGTCATCCACGGTGCGCAGATTGTAGTTCTCGGATACGGCGGGCAGATTGCCGTAGCTGGTCGTGTAAAGATTGGAGAGCACATAACCGGCCAGCGTATTGGGACTGACATAACCGCGTACCGTGCCTGCGGTGTGATGGAAGTCCACCCCCATCAACACCTTGTGCTGCACGGCACCGGTGCTGAAGTCGGCCTGCAGCTGGTTGTCGGCGGTGAAGGTATCGGACTCGGTACTCAGTCGCCAGCGCTGCAGGGCGGCGGTCGCCGACTGCGTGGCCGGATAGAAGGCGGCGAAGCGCATGCTGTTGCGGGTGCCGTTGTAATCCGTATAGCGCAGGTTCTGGCGGAAGCTCCACACCTCGTTGAACTGATGCGAGAACTGCGAGCTGAGCGACCAGTTCTCGTAGCGCTCGCTGTTGTCGGCGCTGCGGCCCACTGCCGTGCTGGTCGGGATCTGCCCGTTGGGATTGGCCGTGACCGTGCCGCTGGCGGGGAAGACGTTGTTGGACAGGCCTTCGCTGCGCTGGTATTCGAAGCGCCCGGTCCATTCGGTGCGGTCGGACGGACGCCAGGTGATGGCCGGGGCCAGGAACAGGCGGCGATCGACCGTACCATCGACCTGGGTGCCGGCGTCACGTGCCAGCCCGGTGATGCGATAGGACCAGACGCCGCCTTCATCGAGCGCACCCCCGAAGTCGCCGGCCACCTGCTTGCGATCAAAACTGCCGGCCTGCAGCTGCAGTTCACGCAGGGTAGTGGTGGTCGGTTTCTTGGAGACCACGTTGATCAGTCCGCCCGGCGCATTCTGTCCGAACATCACCGAAGCCGGTCCATGCAGCAGCTCGATGCGTTCCAGTCCGTAGGGTTCCGGCGCGTAGCGGCTGTAGCTGGCGTTGGAGGCGGTGAGCGTGCCGTCGCGATAGAGCGAGCCACCATTGTTGATGGGGAAGCCGCGCAGCAGCGAGGCCGTTTCGGAAATGGCGAAGGCACCATTGGAGACCTGGATGCCGCTGCTGTAGCCCAGTGCCTCCGAGACGGAACGCGCCTGCTGGGTGGCGATCTGGTCGGCCGTGACGACCGAGATCGATTGCGGAGTTTCGGTGATGGGGGTATCAGTCTTGGTCGCAGTGGCGCTGCGCTTGGCGACGAAACCGTGGACCGGGCCGGTGGCCTGTTCTTCCTGGCCGGCGGTGACGGTGACCTGGGGTAGCGTGGCATCGGTGGTGGTCTGCGCCCAGGCGGGGGCGGCGGCGGGCAGGCCCAGCAAGGCCAGGCGCAGCGCCTGCACCATCAGGCGGGGACGGACCACGGGAGAGGGCAGGAGAGCGCGGGCGTGCGGGGAAGTGCGGCAGGTTTTTCTTGTCGTCATGGTCAGGAGCGTGGTCGCAAAGAGGGATCGCCAGCGGTGCTGGCACGAACCGAAGGGCCCGCTCTCTGGTTGACGAATGAGACGTGTTCTTGTTTAGGATGACAGGCGGCACGGTGAAGAAATCACGGCAGCAGATTGGGCAAGGCCGGCTTTTCATCGCCCGGGAATGCGCGCTGCTTGTCGATGTTGAAATCAGGAAACGCCTGATGGCGGTGTGGATGGCCACGTCCTATCTTGGTTTGCATAACAAGGAGGGAGACATGTGTACCAATGCCATGAGCATCGCGCGGCGTCATCTGGGCATCATCGTGCGGCTGTGTGAGATGTCGGAACAGGATGAACCGATCGCCGAGCTGGTGCGCGCCACGGTCCGCAACTGCCTGCTGGCCATGCAGACGGCGGGGACCGAACCGATGGAGGCCGCCGAGATTATCGAACAGCTGCTGCAGCATGAACTGGCGGCCTTGCCGGCAGAGCGCGCCAAATGCCGCAAGGTGCTGGAAGCAGCGCACCTGCATGCGGAATACCTGACCATGGCGGAGCGTCGCGCCACCCATTGAATGAGGCAACACGCGCGAATTCAAGGGTGAAATCAAGCCTGAATTCACACCTGAATTCGCGCTTGAATTCGGGCGTTCATTCAAGCGTTCATTCGAGCCGGCAACCCATCCCTCATATCACGTCATCAAACTGTTCCGCAGGCACCGGCCTGCCGAACAGGTAGCCCTGATAGCGCGTACACCCCAGCGCCGCCAGGAACTGCTGCTGCTCGCGGGTTTCCACGCCCTCGGCAATGACTTCCAGCCCCAGCGCATCAGCCAGGGTGATGATGCTCTTGGCGATGGCCACGTCGCTGGGCGCGAATAGCAATTCGCGCACGAAGGACTGATCGATCTTGAGCTGGTCGATCGGCAGCCGCTTGAGCAGCGACAGCGACGAATATCCGGTCCCGAAATCGTCCAGCGACAGGGCCAGGCCGTGCTGCTTGAGTTCCATCATCTTTTCGATGGTGGCCTGCACATCCTCGACCATGGCGGACTCGGTCAGCTCCAGCTTGAGGTGGCAGGGATCGGCTCCGGTCGCTTGCAGGGTCTCCAGGATGCACTTCACGAAGTCCGGCTGGCGCACCTGTACGGCGCTGACGTTGACGGCAATGACCACCGGTACCCGCCGGCCTTCGCGGTTCCAGCGCACCGACTGCCGGCAGGCCTGCTGGAACACCCAGTGACCCAGCGGCAGGATCAATCCCGAGGCTTCGGCCACCGGAATGAAGATGGCCGGCGAGACGCTGCCACGGAAAGGACTGTTCCAGCGCGCCAGCGCTTCCACGCCGATCAGGTTGCCGGCCTGGTCGCGCTGCGGCTGATAGTGCAGCAGGAATTCGCTGCTGCCGATGGCGCGCCGCAGGTCGCTTTCCAGACCGGTGCGGAAATGCAGCGCATGTTCCATCGCCTGGTCAAACAGGCAGCTGGTATTGCGCCCCTTCTGCTTGGCCGCATACATCGCCAGGTCGCCCTGGCGCAACAGGTCTTCGACGCTGGCCCCTTGTCCGTGCATGAGGGCGATGCCGACCGAGCAGGTCGCGAAATGACTGAGTCCGTCCAGGTCGAAGCGCTGCTCCATGGCCGCCACGATGCGCTGTGCGAATCCGCAGGCGCTCTCTTCGATGAGGGCTGGCGAGGCCAGGGGCTGCTGCTGCAGGATCACGAATTCATCACCGCCCAGGCGGGCGACCAGGGCCCCGCCAGCCAGTTCCTGCAGGCGTGTGGCGATCTGGCAGAGCAGCCGGTCGCCGATGGAATGCCCGAGGGCATCGTTGAGATCCTTGAAATTGTCGATGTCGATGAAGAACAGCGCTGAGGGCTGGCCGAGATAGCTGGCGGCGGCGATCTGGTCGAGCAGCAGGCGGCGGTTGGGCAGGCCGGTGAGCGGATCATAGAAGGCCAGTTGCCGGGTTTCGTCCTGCAGGCGCTTCTGGTCGCTGATGTCGATCTGGGTGCCGACGTAGTGCGTGATGTGTCCGGCCGGATCGGCCACGGCGGTCAGGGTCAGCATGGCGCAGAAGGTTTCGCCGTTCTTGCGCCAGACCCGCACCTCTCCCTGCCATTTGCCGTTGCGCTGGACCAGCGTCCATAGCCGGGCGCGAAAATCCTCCTGGTCTTGCTCGCGCTGGCAGGGCGGCATCCCCTCCGCAGGCAGCTCGTGCAGCTGGTAGCCGGTCAGGGCGATGAAGGCGGCATTGGCATCGAGCACGTTGCGCCCGGCGTCCAGCACCCAGATCGCCTCGGACGAATGAAAGGCCGCTGCCGCGATGCGCAGCGAGGTCTCGCTCTGCTGCAGCCGTGCCGTACGGCGTGCCACTTCGCGCCGCAGGTAGGCGGCAATCAGCAGGGCACACAGCAGCAAGGCCAGCGCGCCGCACAGCAGCCACCAGACATGGGCGGGCAGGCTGGTATTGCCGCGCCCCCACTTGCGCAGGATCTGGAAATACACGGAATCAGGATCGGCCTGCCATTGGCTGAGCGCGCGGTCGATCGCGGCCAGCACTTCCGGATCCTCTTGCTTGCCACTGACGAAGAACAGCTTGACCGGCTGGAACACGATGCTGGTATCGGCCAGATGATAACGATCGGCCAGCATGTCGCCCGCTTGCTGGCTGGCAACGATGCCATCGAGCTCGCCCGCCGCCGCCATCCGGAAACCGCTCTCGACGTTGTGCAGCATGACCAGGTGGACCTTGATGCCGGAGTTGTCGATCAGGTTGCGGAAATAACTGGCCTGCACCGAGTTTTCGAGCAGGCCGATCCGCTTGTCCTTGAGATCGAAGACGGAATTGATCGCCACCGAGCGGCTGCGATAGAGGATCGACCAGCTGTAGAGCGCCGGTACGGATGGGAACTGGAATACCTTTTCGCGCTGCTCGGTCCAGGCCACGTCGGGCAGCAGGTCGATCCGGCCCTCCTCAAGCTGCTTCAGACAGGCATGCCACTCACAGGGGGCGAAGCGCAATTGCCAGTGCTCGCGTTCGGCAATGAGCCGGATCAGGTCGATGTGCAGGCCGCTGGCCGTCCCTTCGCCGTCGAAGAAGATCTTGGGGGGATTCTGATAGACGCCGACCGTCAACAGCTTGGCAGGTGCGCCTGGCGGCTGGGCGTGCGCAGTCATGCAGACGCTGCCAGCGGCCAACAGGCCCAGCAGTGCGAGCCGTTTCAGCAGACATGGCCACGAACGCCGAAGCCGCCACGCGTTGCCGCTGGACGGCTTGCCTTGATGACCGCTGGCCGGTTTCTCCCCTGTCGCAGCCAGAGTGGGTGCTGGTTGATTCATGCTGCCCGCGCCTGTCCCTGATTTGGTTTTTTGTCTACTTTATAGGACAACTAACCAAATGAAAACCCTGGCGGGCGCAGGGTATTACGGGCAGGGTCAGGCTCAGAAGAAGCCTTGCGTGGGCAGCCGGACCTGGTTCACGCTCAGGTTGCCCAGCGCATAGGCCTTGTGCGAGGTCGGGTTGTGGGTGGAGATGGTGCGGATGTTGCGCCAGTGGCGATCCAGGTTGAACTGGGCGAGCGTGGCCGAGGCCCCGGCGATATCGAACAGCGCCGTGGCGGCGTGATGGGCGATGCGGTCCACCGTGATCTTGGCGCGGGCGGCGGCAGCGGCCGCATCTTGCAGGCGATCATCGGCGTCAGACGCGTTGGCCTTCAGGGCGGCATAGGCGCGGTCGGCTTCAGCGGCCGCGGCCAGCACCACGGCGCGGGTGGCGAAGGCATCGGCATCGCGTTCGCCCAGGGCGGTCAGGAGGATGGGATCCTGGGCAGCCGAGGGCGTAGGAGCGTAGTAGTAATTGCGCTTGCGCTTGCCCAGCAGGGCGGCGCCGTCACGGGCCACGGCGCTGACCACGCCGGCGATCACCGAGGTCAGGAAGAGCTGGGCGATGGTCGAGCCGAAGACGGCCTGGCGCGCCGGTACCTGATCCGGCAGGACTACTTCATCGGCGGCCACCACCACGTTTTCGAAGACGGTCGTACCACTGCCGGTGAGGCGCTGGCCCATGCCGAACCAGTCGTCGACGGTCTGCACGCCTTCACGCTGGCGCGGCAGCAGCACGACGGCGCGGCGGCCATCTTCCACCGACACGGTCACGTGCAGCCAGTCGGCGAAGAGCGAGCCGGTGGAGTAAAACTTCTGGCCGTTGAGTACGTAGTGATCGCCCTGGCGCACCAGGCGCGTGGCCAGCGGTGCGTTACCGCCAATCTGGGGCTGGCCCAGTTCGGTGTGGGAAGCGCCGACCAGATCTCCGGCCCGCACGCGCTCGCGCAGGCGCTGCACGCCCGCATGCTGCAGAGGTGCATTGAGCAGGCGTTCGAGGGCGACGTGGTGATTGCGCCAGATGTGGGCGACGTTGGGATCGGCCGCACCCAGCTGGATGGCCGTATCGAGGGTCTCGACGAAGCTCGCGCCGCCACCGCCGTAGTCGGCGTCGAGGCGGCCGGCACCGAAGCCGGTGGCCTTGACCTCGGCGATGACGTCAAAGGGTTGTTCGCGCTGGGCGTCGCGCTGGGCAGCGCCGTCGGCGATGCGTTGCAGGAGGTCGGGAGAGATTGTGCTCATGAGGTCGTGTCTGAAGAGATCCGGGAATCGGCCTTGCAGCGGATGGCAAGGATGAGGACATCATAGGGTCATGCAGCGCCGGACCAAACTGCGAAATTCTTCTTAGCTTGCGCGGGCGGCGCATACCCGCGCAAACCTGTTCCGAACCTTGCTACGCCACCTTGGTCAGCGCGCTATCCGGGCGGCTCGGCCGTTGGTGCGCGGGCCTGGCCAGTCCAAGGTTCTCGCGCAAGGTCCGGCCCTCGTATTCGGTGCGGAACAAACCGCGCCGCCGCAACTCCGGCAGCACCAGCGCAATGAAATCGTCCAGCCCGCCCGGCAAGGTCGGCGGCATGATGTTGAAGCCGTCGGCACCGCCTTGGGTGAACCACGCCTCCAGCTCATCGACGATGCTCTCCGGTGTGCCATAGAGCGACCAATGTCCGCGCGCCGTCGCCAGGCGCAGGTAAAGCTGGCGCAGCGTCAGTCCCTCGCGCCGCGCCAGTCCCGTGACCAGCTGGAAACGGCTCTTGGACCCGTTGGGCTCGCGCAAATCTTCCGGCAGCGGTCCGTCCAGCGGATAGCCGGACAGGTCGATGCCGCCCAGATGCTGCTGCAGCATCGACAGCCCGACACTGGGATGGATCAGGGATTGCAGTTCTTCATATTTTTCCTGCGCTTCGCTGTGGCTGCGCCCGACCACCGGGAACACGCCCGGCATGATCTTGAGCTGGTCCGGGTCACGGCCATGGCGCGCCATGCGCGACTTGAGGCTGGTGTAGAAGGCCTGGGCATCGGCCAGCGACTGCTGGGCCGTGAAGATCACAGGATCCGATGCGGCGCAAATCACGTACGCGGCCGCTCCGCTATCAGAACCGGTAACGCGTACTCACCAGCAGGCTGCGCGGCTCGCCGGGCATGTTGTAATCGTTGGCGGCACTGTGGGCGGAGATGAAGTAGCGGCGATCCAGCAGATTCTTCAGAGACAGCGTGACGTCAAACTTCTCGGCTACATAACCTGCGCCCAGATTGATGACTGCATAACCGGGCAATACCGTCAGGTTGTCAGAGGAAGCGAAACGCGCCGATTCGGCCCGCGCGCCCGCCGCCACCCAGTAGCCATCAGGCAGATCGCGCTTGAGCCACAGGTTGAAGGTGTGACGCGGCGTAAGGGAAGACACGTTGCCCTGGAAGGGCGTGCCGGCGGAGGTCAGCCCGCTGGATTGCACGATGAGCCCATTCATGTAGGCATAGCCGGCGATGAGATTCCAGTGCGGCGCAAGCTCGCCGCTGGCGGACAATTCCACACCGCGCGTGCGTTGTTGGCCGACGTTGATGGCAAAGCCCGGCCGGTTGGGGTCGGCGACCTGGATGTTGTTCTGCGTCATCTCGAACAGTGCGGCCGTCAGGCTGGTCTTGTCGTTGAGCTCGTACTTGATGCCGACCTCCTTGCTCTCGGTCTTGGTCGGTTCCAGCTGGGCGCTGTTGCCGTAGAAGACGAAGGAGTCCGCCAGCGGCTGGAAGGAACGGCTGTAGCCGGCATACAGCGAGGTGCGCTCATCGGGCTGATAGACCAGGCCCACACGGGGCGACAGCGGGGTGTCGACGCGATTGAGGCTGGATCTGGCGACCTTGTCATCGCGGTCCTGGGACAGGCGCTCATAGCGCAGACCGGCCAGCAGTTTCCATTGCGGCGTCAGGCTGATCAGGTCCTGGACATAGGTGGCCAGCGTATTGATCCGGGTCTCCGCATTGATGTTCGGCACGGCGTTGGCTGCAATTGGCGACAAGTTGGCCAGCACTGGATTGAACAGGGAATAGGTCGCCGCATTGTTGCGCGTGACCTGCCAGTCAGTCTTGTTTTGCCAGCTGTATTCCACGCCATACAACAGCTCGTGGTGCATGCCCGCCAGTTGCAGTTTCTGGGTCAGTTCGTTTTGCCAGAACAAGCCACGCTCGGCACGCTGGCGATGGGCCTGGGCGATCGTCACCGTCGGATTGGCGGTCTGGGTGACCCGGCTGATGGTGGTGTAGTTGCGGTCGAGGTCGAAATCATAGGTGCGCAGTACCGAGCGCCAGGCCAGGCTTTCGCTGAACTTGTGGTCGAGGGTAAAGGTGGCGTCCTTCACCTCGGATTGCACGAAGGCCCTGTCGCGCCCGTTGGCCGCACCGTAATAGGTGGCAATGGGCACATCGGCGGGACGGCCCCGGTAACTGGGGATGCCCTGGTCGGCCAGTCGCCTGTCGTGCAGATAATTGAATTGCGCCGTGAAACTGGTCTGCGCATCCGGCTTGTAGGTCAGGGAAGGGGAGAGTGCCTGGCGTTCCAGGAAATACTGGTTGCGGAAACTGCTGGAGTCTTCCACCGCGCCGGTCAGGCGAAACAGCAGCGTGCCGTCGGCGCTGTTGCGGCCTACGTCGAATTCGGTGCGCTTCTGTCCTTCGCTGCCGACGGTGAGCCCGATCTCGCTGACCGGATCGTCGCTCGGTTTCTTGGTCACACGATTGACGATGCCGCCCGCCGAGCCGCGTCCGTACAGCACGGAGGCCGGACCCTTGAGCACTTCCACGCGTTCCACATTGGAGAGGTCGCGGAAATACAGCGCATCATCGCGCACGCCATCGATGAACTGATCGGTGATGGCGCTGAAGCCGCGGATGATGACCTGGTCGCGCTGGGCGTCGCCCAGACTGAAACTGAGACCGGCCACGTTCTGCAGGGCATCCTGCAGCGACAGGGCATTCTGATCGCGCATGACCTGCTTGGTGACGGTGTTGACGGTTTGCGGCACGTCGCGCAGCGGTACGTCGATCTTGGTGGCCGCCGAGGAGTTCTTGGGCCGGTAGCCGCTGTTGTCATCTGCAGTCGCCTTGACGGTCACTTCCGGCAGTGCATTGGTTTGGACTTGTTGCGCGTAGCTGTCGAAGGCCAGGGCCAGCAGGGCACTGAGGGTACACAGTTTGGTGTTCATAGCAATATTGTTTTACGTTGTGAATGGACGAACTTCTGTTGCAGAGGCTGGCGGAAGGCTGGCGGAGGGAAAGCTTGTGACGGCAAGGGAGGTGTTTCAGCTGGCGGCCTCGCGGGTGTCGGAACGTCGCTGCAAACCATGCAGGGCGGCGGCCACGATCAGATAGACGGCAGCGTTGGGCCAGAACACTTCACTGATCGGCAGCCAGCCCATGGCCAAGGCACCGGCAGCTGTTCCCAGCAGGGCACCGGCCTTGGCGGCGCTGTTGCCAGCGCCGAGCACCCAGCCTTGGCGGTGGCCATCGGCCTGGCGTGACAGCAGGGTGTAGAACACCGGCAGCAATGCGCCGAGGAACACGCCCCACAGCAAGCGTGCCGCGACAAACCAGGCCGGCACATGACTCATGGACTGCAAGGCCAGCGTGGCAGCGCAGGCCAGGGTGATCCACTTGACCCGCTGCAGGACTTGCTCCGGTGCCAGTGCAGCGAAGGCGCGTGCCCAGAGCGGAGCCGCAATGCACAGGCCCAGTGCGGTAGCGCCATAGCAAAGGCCGGTGAAGCTGGCATTGGCATGCAGGACCTGATCGGCATACACCGCAAAGAAAGCCTGCGGCATGATCTTGCCCGCCTGCACCAGCAAGATGCCCAGCAACAAGCCTTGAAACGCCTGCAGTGCAGGGCGTTCTGCCGCCGTTGGAGCAACCGGCTTTGATGATGCGCGCTGTCGATCAGTCGGCGCGGCTGGCTTGACGAAGGGCAGGGCCACCGCAGCCAGCAGCGCGCACAGCACGCACACCAGCGCGGTCGTCAGGTTGACGATCCAGAAGCCCCAGAGGTCAAACAGGAGGCCGCCCAGCCATGGGCCCAGGGCTGAGCCCATGGCGGTGGCCACTTGCAATCGTGCCATGAGTGAGCTGCGCTGCGCCGGGGTGGCCAGACCCGCGCCATAGGCTTGCGCCGTAGCGATGAAGCCGCCCAGCGCGCCCTGGATCAGGCGCGCCAGCAGTACTACGGTGACGCTGTCGGTCCAGGCCGCCATCAGCTGGCTGACCGCCAGCGCCAGCAAGGCCCGCACCACCATCGGCTTGTGGCCCGTCTGGTCGCCCAGGCGGCCCCACCAGGGGGCAGTGAGCATGGTCATCAGCAAGGGGCCGGCATAGACCGCCATGCTGACCCAAGCCAGCGTGGCGGCCGACATGGGAGCCAGCTCCCGCAAATGCAGAGGCCAGAAGGGGCCGCTCATTTCCATCGCGCCCATCGAGAGCAGCTGGATGGCCATCAGATAGCGCAACGCCACAGCCGGACTGCGGCCCATCAACACGCTCATGCTGCGCCCAGCAGGGGATTGGGCATGCGCAGGACGACGTCCTCGGAGGTGTCGCTCAGGCGCATGCGGACGAAGGACTTGGCCGGCCAGTCATCCTGCAGCAGTGCCCGATACTCGGTTTGCCAACGCTGCGGTTCGGTGTTTGGCTTGAGTTCCGCGAAGCAGGCTTCGAGACGCTCGCGCAGTACCGCCATGAATGCTGCTTCCGGCTTCTGATAGGTGCGTGAGAGCAGCAAGGCAAGTTCGATGATGTGGCACAGCATGAAGGCGTGCAGAAATTTGTCGCGCACGGAATCGTTGTCTTCGAACAGGGTGTGCTTGCTGCTGTAAGTTTCCAGCGCCAGTCTGCTGTGGCGCAAGGCGGGGGCATGGATGCGCAGGTCCCCAAAGTCTCGCAACAGCATCTGCACGGGCCGAAGTTGGGCATCCACCATCACGAAGCTGTTCTGCTGATGGGCTTCAAAGGCGATGCCATAGCGCAGATAAGCTCCCAGCACTGCCGGCAAAGCGACGTCCAGATAGGCAGCAAAGAAGTGTTCGGCAGCATCGGCGTCGTCTCCCCACGCTGCGCTGACCAGATCGCAGACCAGCGGACGCCCGCTCAGAGGGGAATCTGCAAACAAGGCACCCACCGGTACCGGCATGCGCTCCTTGCAGCGTTGCGTCATGGGGTTGCTGCGGTAGAGCAGGGCCAGGTGGCGGGAGACATCGTCATTGCCCTGCGGGTCGCGGTAATACAGGCCGACTTCTTCACCGAGGATGGCCAGTCGTCCGCCGAAACCGTTTTCCCCGGCGATGATGTCGCGCAGCAACCTGGTCAGGCGCGGGCCCATCACGGCAGACTTTGGCGAGACGGTACGCTCGACGCTGGTCAGGCGCAGCGATACGGGCAATTTCATGTGCGGCTGTGTCGGCGAGCCTTCAGGGGCCACGGTGCGGAAGGACATGGTCGGCCGGGCTGGCAGGCTCGCTTCGGGCAGCAGCAGGAGCTGGCGCTTTTCCAATGCCTGAGCGAAGCGTTCGGGGATGGCGCGATCCAGCTGGTAGGGATGCAAGGGCAGGGGGAGCCAGTGTGAAACGTCTTCACCTCGGTGCTGCAAGGATGCTGTCCACGTTTCCCAGGCTTGCGGGTAGTGGGTAGCGAACCATTGCCGGTATTCGGCGTGGTCCTGGCCGCCGGTGATGCAGGCGACATCGACGTGCATTGCTGCCAGGGAGAGCGTGATCGTGGCTTCAAATTCGGGCGAGAGCGCCATGACCTCGGCGCTGCTCAAGCCGAGTTTGGTCTTGTAGTTGGGGTGCCAGGGATGGCCCAGCGTGCCCCATTGTTCCAGCAGCAGGCTCGGGTTGGGGTGCGCTGAACGGAATAATGCAGAGACAAAATTGGTCTGCTGCTGCCCGAAATCAGCACGCAATCGAAGTCCCCAGTGTTGGCGGTAATTCAGGCAAAGGGCGTCATTTTCTGCGCTGTTGGAGAGCTCCATGATCAGCCGTTGCAGGCTGGCTTCGGAAATGTCCTCATGCGCCCGAGCCACCTTTGCCAACAGCATGGACGAGCTCAGCAAGGCTTGCGGGACCGGGTTTCCGACACTGTAGTGTGCGATGGAACCGTGAAGCTGGCAGTTGTCCGCCACACCCAGGTGCAGGCCCTCGATGCGCAGCATGCTTTGCGCTTTCCACAAAGGCAGCCAGGCGTAGTGCCCATCAAAGATCAGGTGTTCCCGCTGCAGCAGCTTTTCGCGGAACAGCGCTTGCAGGGTGCGTTGCAGACTGCGCTGCCGGGCTTGATGCCAGGCTCGGTTGAGATGGACATCTTGGGGTTCACCTAGGTCCTGGATGAGATTCAAAGTACGCATATTGTTGCCTCATGTAACAAAGTGTCTTTGAATTGTATCAAATGAGAATAGCTATTATTCGTATTTATTCGAGGGGTATTTATATCGACCCTTGGTAGTTAGGGATGGTGTTGCGCCTTATCTTCCTTTATTTTATTGGGAACAATCATTCATCTTAAAAAATACTGTTGCGAATAAATAGATCCCAGTTTTGTTGCGCAACTTTTGAGACGACACGCAACAGCCTGCCGTCAGAGTGATATTCTTGGTAGTAGCCGTGACCCGAGACGAATTTTGTAGCCACCGGATAAGTGAGTTCTTTATGCTAACGCCAAGGAGAACTCAATGAAGAAGCGATTTGCGGACGAACAGATCATCAGCATCTTGCGAGACGTAGAGAGCAAGGAGATTGCGACGGTAGATCTGTGCAAACGTCACAACATTACTGAGCAGACCTTTTACCGCTGGAGAAACAAGTTTGGTGGTATGGGTGTCTCGGACGCCCGGCGGCTCAGAGAGCTTGAATCCGAGAACGACAAGCTCAAACGCATGGTGGCGGAACAGTTACTGGTGATTGATGGCTTGAAGGAGTTAAGCCGGAAAAAATGACGACCTCCGCGGGCCGGCGCGAAGCGCTGGAAGTCCTTACTCGCCGGGTGAATATTCTCCGTAAAAGAACACGGCAATATTCTTAAGCGGCACCACCTTCGGAATTTAAAAGGCACCACCTATTCTCGCGAAATGGAGCCAGGTTCGCGCTATCGTAGCCACTCTTTATCCCATGGGGAAAATTGCTCTTCTCTATCCCTACTGTAGCCTATCAGCCGCTACATTCCGATGCGATGGGTTATGCTTTCTGTTTGCCAGAAAGAGATGACTTACGATGCCAAGTCGAATTCTTGTGGTTGAACTTGAAGCGACCTGCTCAGATGATGGCTCCATCAGCGCAGAAGAAATGGAAATTATCGAAATTGGAGCCTGCTGGGCTACCCGAGACGGTCAAGTGCTGGAGCGATTTCAGCATCTGGTAAGGCCGCTGGTGCGTCCAATTCTCACGCCGTTTTGCAAACAGTTGATCGGGATTAGGCAAGAGGAAGTTGATCAAGCTCCCTCGTTCCCAATCGCAGCACGAGCGCTCCAGACCTTCGTCAATGACTTGGTATCCCTCCCATCTGGATGAGTTGGGGCACTTACGACCACAAGCAACCCCTAAGAGATGCTCAGCGCCACGGTGTCGCAATGCCGCTGGCTATGCCTCATCAGAATGCCAAGCGGCTGTTCGCGAAGGCACAACGCATCGGCAAAGAAGTGGGCATGACCAAGGCATATGCTCTGGCTGGCCTTGAGTTGGAGGGGCAACATCGTCGCGGACTAGACGATGCGGTCAATATTGCTAAGCTGCTGCCTTGGGTGTTTGGGCAAGCCTCTCTTCGGGACGCCAATAAGCCAGCACAGTCCTAATCTGACGGAGAAATTGATGCTGTTCAACGTCTTTATCGACACCGAATTCACCGATTTCATTGACCCACATTTGATCAGTATTGGTCTAGTGGCACAGAGCGGCGAGGAGTTCTATGCCGAGCTTCCCTATGATGTGTGTGAATGCAGCGAGTTCGTCAAAGCTGCCGTCCTTCCGCTCTTGGGATATGCGCCTTATGCAGAAATGACCATGGACGATCTTTATGTCCAGATGACGAACTGGCTCAGGTCGGTAAGGCCGAAGGATCAAGAGGTCTACATTTGCTACGATTACCAGACAGACTGGGATCTCTTTTACGACGCCTTGGACGGCCATGTCCCCTCCTGGTGCAAGCGTCGTCTTGTCGCAGATCGCATTAATGAGTTACTTCGGTACGAATACCATAAAAAAACTTGCTTCCTGAGCACCACTCCCTGAATGATGCTAGGGCAAACCTTTATGCATCCAGAGAGCCCGCATAGGAGTTCACGAAGCCTAAACTCTTGCTAGATGTAATCGGAAGAAAACGAGCAAACGACGACATGCTCACTCGGTCGCCAACGCCCTTAAACTCGCGCTCTGTCTTCGCAATGTGATTCGCCAGCTTGGCCAGCGCTTTGGTTGGATCGATTCCCACGCGCACCGACATAAGTGGCGTAATTTGACGAATTGCATCAGTATTAATCCGCAAAGCTATTTGCGATGCTGAAGCGCCCCTCGATCAATAACAGTCTTTACCGCTGTAAAAGTATGATCTTGGGCCGCCAGCAATTCGACGAAATTGTAGTAATTCTCGTTGAAAGAAAATGCATGCCATTGTGTTTCTAGATATTGGCGAAACCGCTCAGCCTTTCGATATCGCTTCTCAATATCGAAAGACGCTGCATATTTCACTACCTCTGCCCTGGCGTCATCGTCGAAAATGGGCGTGTCAGTGGAGACTGCATCTAAGAACGCAAATGAAGCACTCCAGTAGCGGATATGATAAATACCGACGGATGTGGCGCGGTAATGAAATTGATCGGGTAACTCATGGTCATCGACGGAAAGCTCCCGATAATGAGCGTGAGGAGTTTCTATCAATCTTTTAGTTGCAAGCTTTCTAATGGCATGGCGTATTTGGTCCTCGAAAAAGCCATGACGAAGCATTTCCGAAATAAGTGCCTGCCCGGCGACGAACCCGTCGTTGTCTAGAAGTGGCGCATTTGAATGCAAATAAGCTACGACTAAACTCGCTAAAAAGTGCTCACGCGGATCAGCCGAACTTATATCGAAAAGATTGCAGGCAACTAAAGATGAATGAGCGTTGAAGTAGGCATATTCGCCTAGCAGTGCATGCTTAGTAAATTCATGCAGAGGGATTTTATAGTCCCCCTTCTCTTCTTCGATACGAACAATCTTTGGAGAATCAACATTCGGACTGCCAAAGAATCCAGTAATTAGCTCAATAACGGCTCTAGTATTTCCACCGGTAATATTGCTTAGAAATTGCCTTATTGGCTCACTGGTTCTCACCGATCTCAAAGTCGCGTTTAAAAACGAAACCACATTACTGAGTCTAATCCGAATTCCAGATAACGCAGCTGGCTCAACCTTTCCTTCCGCGACTCGAACGGCAAAAATCAGACGTTTCTGAATGACTTCATCGGCAGGCGGAGGTGAAATAGTGAGTATTTTATTTTGATATGCGGAAAGAGCGCCTGTCGTTTTGGAGACATAGAAAGTACTTGGCCGCAAAGAAACAAACACAATTAGGTTCCTAGTGGCAGCAAGCTCCTGCGCAATCAGGAAGGCCTCTTGCTGAACAGCGAAGCTTCGCTGATCAGCATTATCAAGGATCAAAATAATTTGCTTGTTGCGACCATGAGCAAGATGGCCCAAAGAGGCCTGCAGATGAAGATCTCGACGATTGACCTTTTCATTCAAGAATCCAATCCGCTCTTTTTCATAACCATCAGGGTCAATCCTCTTAAGCGCGCCTTTAACGCTTTTATCAAAATCAAGCAGATCATGATGGTAAATGGCGTTCGCAAAATCTTCTGACTCAATGTCAACCCCATATTTTTTCTTCAATACGGTTGCGATTTCACTCAAAACAAAAGCTTTGATGTCAACGGTTAGCGTAGCCTTAATGCCGAGATCCAGATGGATAAAATACGTATTTGCCTTCTCCGTTCCCTCCAAATTTTCGTATAGATTCTCGAAAAATGATGTCTTTCCAACTCCTACGTCACCTATCACTACAACCGGCCTGGAGCTTCCGGCACTGATGGCGGTCGGATCAGTGAACTTCAATTTCCCTGGCCCTTCGACAACGGCAATTGAATCCAAGGCAGATGGAGCAATATTGTTCTCACCCACTCTCTTATAACGTGACTCGATCAGCTTTTTGCTAAGCAATAGATGGCGGTTGTTAGCCTCAAGAGGGACGTAGCACTCTTTATAGAACGAGGATTTTAACTTCGGATTATCCTCAATTTCCTCCAATAGCAAAGACGACAATGAGCGAAGATTTTCTTGAAACTCGCTCCGGTATCGATGTTTATTGGGTTCAGCGATTGATGTTGATGCCTTCTGCGGCATCCGGGGATTCCTATGGAGAGACAAGTCCCGATATGCTGTGTTTTCTGCCACCCCTTCGGGGGAAAGCAATTTCCACAACAAAGGAAAATTATTTACATAGGACTCAAATCCATCAAAAACGTAACACTCACCGTCGAGAGGAGAAAGATTTGGAATGTAAGCTTGAAACAGCACTAGCTGTGGTCCATTACAAACGATTGCGATTGATACTCCTCGGACCGCGCAATAAGGTATGACTTGATTTACAGCGGCCGATAATTCTTTGGATGCTGCAAGTAATGGCCTTAACTTCCGAACAGGTGCCACACCGGAAACAGGTGGAAAATCAAAGTGCTTCGATTCTTTTTTCGCTTCAAGGACGGCCTTAGGAGGCATACCATTACCCAACAAATAATCAGCCCGCCCGCCTAAATCATCATATTCCTCGACCGCCATATTGGGCTGCTGCCAACCCAAACATTCGACCAACAATCTATCTATAAACTGGAAACGATTTTGCGCCTCACTCCAATGGAGAGCGTCAACAGGAAAAGAAGCAAGAATAGACTTAAGGTTCGCTAGACCATCTGTAAGTTCAAACGCCGCCTGCATAGATCCCCCCAAAAATATCCGAAAGTAAATACGTAATTGGTTACCAATAAGCGATTTCGAGGTCAATAAATTGAGATTGTTGGATTAGCCAATCCGGATCCCTCCGGTTCTGGGTGTCGCGAAAGTTTCCGGTTCTTTTCCCAGCGGGAATCCTACAATGTATGCGACTTCTACCTGCATGGGCTTGCCTTCGCTCTCACCAAAGCGCACTGACATCTGCCGCTTAGCGTACCGTAACGACATGCCGAGCGAGCGCAAAGAATCAATCTGTGTCTGCATCTCGTCATATACATCGAGTTTGTCCGATTGAGTGTAGAGATCATAGCTGTCGCGGTACTCTCGGAAATAATCTACTAGGCTGGCAAGCGTTTGATCTAGTTCGCGAGGCACGTCATAGGCAGCTTCAAAGAGATCCATGGGGCAATTTTCTGCCAACTGAGCCAATTGCTTTCCGGTCGTGAGCGGAGATGCTTTCAGAGTGACATGCTCTTTATCGAACTTCTCTTTTTGGGCCGCCAGCTCCTCCGCGCTTGGTATTGCAAAAAGCTTGTTGAGGGCATCAATATCGTCAAACTCAAATGCTCGTGCAAGTGCGCGACGGCTATCCATGCTACTCGGCTCACTTTGCTCGATGCGCTGGACCGTTCGCACACTCAGACCAGAAATTTCAGCCAGCTGCTCCTGGGACCATTGACGGAGTTCACGGAAAAACTTCACAAAAATTGCTAGCTCTTCAGCGGTCAGCATACGGAACTGAGTGGTTTGTTCAGAAGTGTTCATTAGTCGCTCCAATTGGCTTTCTCGATGTCGTGAAGTATGGTGGCCCGGCCTCCTTGGGGACACGACAGTAACCCGACACCGCGAAGACACGCTTGCGTAGGCTGAATCGCGAGCAAGTGCCATCGTAGCTTGATCCTCCACGTAGTGACAAAATCCGACACGTCCCTTGTTTTAAGTAAATATTTCAACAATAGTTGAAATATTGTGTTTTGTGAGAGACTCATGGAAACCAAGACCGTTATCACCGCAATGGCTGCATTAGCCTAGGAATGGCGCCTGGCCATCTTCCGGCATCTGGTCCAGGTGGGACCAGAGGGCTGTGCCGCCAGCAAGATCGGAGAAACCTTGGCCATTGCTCCTTCGTCCGTATCCTTCCACATGAAAGAACTGTCGCACGCTGGCCTTGTGAGCTCACGCCAAGATGGGCGTTTCGTCATCTACGCTGCCAACTATGGCGCGATGAATGATGTTTTGAGTTTCCTGACGGAAAACTGCTGCGGGGGAAATCCTTGTTCGCCCGTGAGCGCCTGCTGCGAACCGTCCACCACCGCCAAGTAGCCATCGCCTGCACCTATCAGGCGTTTACCCCCCCCCATCTTATCGACTAAGGACAGAAAGTGCTGGCTGCTTTTGTCATTTTCCTGCTCACCCTGATTTTTGTCATCTGGCAGCCCAAGGGGCTCGGCATTGGCTGGAGTGCGTGCACCGGCGCCGCCGTGGCTCTTACTGCCGGCGTCATTCATCTTTCTGACATACCGGTTGTCTGGCACATCGTCTGGAACGCCACGGGGACTTTCATCGCCATCATCATCAGTCTGTTGCTAGACAAGGCGAGCTTTTTTGAGTGGGCTGCCTTACATGTAGCCCGTTGGGGAGGCGGGCGTGGTCGCTCGCTGTTCGTGCTGTTGATCCTGCTGGGCGCGGCTGTATCGGTCCTGTTTGACAACGATGGTGCTGCACTGATCCTGACGCCGATTGTCATCGCCATGCTTCTGGCACTTCGTTTTTCACCCCAGGCGACACTCGCTTTTGTGATGGCGGCAGGTTTCATCGCCGACACGGCAAGCTTGCCGCAGGTGGCTCATCGTATGCGTTGTTCTGGGCTGCGTCAGTCACGTTCAGTCACGCCTCATTTGAATATTCTCTCCCAATACTATCTTCACCCCTAGTCGGTTACTAGCCGATGTTTTAAGCTTCATCAGCGACGTTTTTCTGCACGTGGAAATCCCATTTCCTGCGCTATCTATCTGTATTTAAAAGAACTTTCCAATAATTGCTTTAATACTGTACTGATTAAAATGTCGGAAAAAAGACAACCGCGTCGCGTTCCCGAAGTGGATAAGATTCGTTCGATTTTCTGGTTTCATTGGATCGGGGTGCAGATCGGGACAAGCCAGGCGAACGAAGTAAGATAAGTGCTGGAGCCGAATAAGACGCAGCTGAGCGCGAGCGGGGAGCCGGATAAGAACGACAAGTTCTCCCACTACAAATTGGGTATCCGCATGCCCAATGCGACCCTCATCGAACATGCGAACTGGTTGGTTCCAAGCTCTATGGGGATCATCAATCTTACGTTGTGGAGTGTGTTGCGCCACCAAGGCCCGGTAGCTAACGTCGCGATGCAATGGATCGTCCGCTTGAGCCCCAAGGTTCAAAACCTGATGATCAAACAGGATCATCGCGTGCGCGACCAGGCCAGCGATATCTACCTCAGGGAACTGATCAAGGTCGGAAAATGGGATAGCTTGGCTGGTTTGACCATCCTGTTGCGGATCAACTTGGATGCAGGCGATCAAGATGCAGTGTGACGGTGCGCCCATGCAATCTTTGGTCTTCTCATCCTTCTATCGACCGAGCTGATCGCTTACGGCATTGCTGGCGACCTCTATGCCCTTTATGCCGAGAAGTTCTTCAAGCAAGCCAAAAAAAGGAGCGTATCAGGGTGCCTGGGGCACTCTACAATTTGAGCGGACCGCAATTGGTGCGCTCATATGGGCCGAACGCGAGAGAGCACTGACGACTGGGCGCAAGCGATCCATCGAGTATTACATCATGGCCGCGGTCAGCGGAACGCTGGAGAATGGAAGAAAAAACATCGTGCCGATGATGATTCCGGATCTGGACGTTGGGCCGCCTACAGAACAAGGAGCACTGATGCAGGAGAGATATCGAAACGCCGTGAATAAGGCTGGCTCCGCTTATAAATAATAGGTGGTTCCCTTTAAATACATTCGGTGGCGCCATTTATTTCGGCAATGTGGCGCCGGAAGCGGAGAATCGCTGGCTCCGCTTAAATCGCCGAGGTGGCTCCTTTACGGAGAATACTCACCGGGGGCTGTCGCAACGCAAGGCATGTCGTTATCTGGAACTGAGCCAGCGGGTAGCGGGTTATCAGTTGCTACAACCTGAAAGGATCGGAGCCTGACGCAGCGGCTCATCGCGGCATCGCAAGAGGTCCCTCGCTTCGGCTATCGGCGTATGTCTGCCTGGCTGGCCTTGGGCGAGTCCCGAGTGCGACGGCTCTGGGACGCTCTAAAACTGGGCATTCCACGAAAGCGGCTTCGCAGGCGTCGATGCGGCAACGACATTCGGCTACCTGGAGCAACCAAGCCTGATTCGGTCTGGAGCTACGACTTTGTTCATGACCAGATGGTGGATGGACGCTCATTGAAGATGCTGTGCGTGATCGATGAAAACACCAGGGAATGCCTGGCTATAGAAGTTGCTGCCAGTTGCGCTCCCAGGATGTCATCCTGACACTCTCGCGATTGATGCGGTTACATGGAAAGCCAGCTTACGTCCGGTCGTACAACGGAGCCGAGTTCACAGCGGCCAAGGTCATGCGCTGGCTGCGGGATGCCTCCGTTGGCCCCGCCTTCATTGCCAGGCAGTCCATGGCAGAACGGATTCGTAGAAAGCTTCAATGGCAAACTGCGTGACGAACTGCTTAACCGAGAGTGGTTTCGCAGCCGGGCAGAGGCAAAAGTGCTGATTGAAAGATGGCGTCAGTTCTACAACGAGCGCCGGCCGCTTAGCGCCCATAACTACCAACCTCCAGCTACGGTCCGTTGAGCCAGGCTGGAATCGAATATGTTCGACAACCAACTCACTGCCTGACTGGCTACCAATTACCGATGCAGGTCAGCCTCTGTTGCCTTTACTGCTCATCCTCTCACGTACACTGCTGGTCACTATCATCGAAACGGACCGAGCGGCTAACCATTTAGTCTTCAAAATGCTGCGCTGCTAAGATGCACGTTAGCTCACTGCTGCTCTATTGTTGAGCAGACAACTCGGCAGCAACTATGGCGACATGCCTGTTTTATCCAATGCTTCTAATTTAGTCCGCACGGCCGCATAGGATTCGTAAAACTGCGCCCACTTGGCGAATCCCCCCAACGCCCCTACAGTACGCAACATGGCAATATGCGATGCTGTTAGAAGTTGAATGGTCGCTTCATGGTTTGAAACTTGCTGTTCCAATGCGGCCAATGTGGCCGCCGAGTCCGACGCAGACAACTTTGCGGTACGGCTTCGCCAGCGTCGAAATTCTGCTTGTCGTGCCTGAAATTGGGAGAGAAGGGCGCTTCGGACAGTATTCCGGGTGATGGAGGAAGCAGCCTTCAAAGTCGGATGCAAGCGTGCCACAGCCCTGGCTGTAATCTCCGCGTCCTCGGCTAGTAAGCGTTCGAGCACTCCTAACATTTCCTGCTCGGTCTGTCCAGGAGTTTCAGTTTTAATGTTCATCTAGAACTCCTCGCGATTCTGGTATAGATAGGTCAGCACCGAGAGGGAAGGGTGCTTGTCCTGGCGGCGTAGCTAGAAGCTTCTGAATGCCTGCGAGACGAGTTTCCGCATGCTCAAGCTGGTTCTTCCAGCCCAAGCTGGAAGAGGGGCGGGCTCTGATTGCTTCAAGGGCGGATTTGAACTTTCCTTCAAGGCGGATTAAGTTTTGACGATTTTCTGGCAAGTCGGTAGCCGATAGATGCCTGCAATTCGCGAAGCACTCGAGGTGCTTCGGACAGGGATCCACCGTGAATGAATTTAGGCAATGTCCATATGGCGTCGCATGAAAGCCGTCGGCTTCGACCCGTAGGTACTCGTAGGCAGCCATATCGCCTTCGTTAGCTTGAATACGTAAAAAAGCTTCTACTACCGGTCCCGACGCCTTCTTCGCCTCGATCATCTTTGCGACCGTCGTTGCCTTCTCTCCCAAGGCCAGTTCCACTTCTTCCGGAATCGAAATTTGTTCCAGTTCTTCGGCCAAGCTGCGGTGGTCATACTCGTAGCTCGGAGTAACACTTCGACGGTTATAACGCTTGGAAATAATCGTATCCGCCACGCCTAAACGGAAGAGTTCGGTGTTTTGTAGGTGACGCAGCATGTGGGATTCAAGACGTAACTCTTGGTCCGCCGCAGTCGCACCGTATCGTTTGAAAATGGAAGGAGTATCCGTTTTTTCCCCCAGTCCAATGCTAACTAAACTCGGATCTGGACGGCTGACGGAAAAGTATCGTGTGACATCGCAAATACCGTCGTTTCGTTCTTCAGCAAGGGATCGTTTAGGATGAAGGAAGAGCAATTCCCAGGGAGGAACAGGGCCGCTGTCGGCGGTCATAGACAATGTGTCCGAGATTTTCGTAGGTGTCATCTTCCGAATATGCTCTTCGACTTCCCCAACGATTAGGTAGGTATCGCCCCATGACATAGGCACTGAAAGTTCGACGGGATTCCCACTTGATGTTCTGAATCGCAAGTTTGTTTGGTTCGCTTGCATTTGCTTTCGCAGGTTGTTACCGAACTGATAGATCGCCGTGTCGAGCTTTGTTCGCGCTGCTGCATATTGTTCTGCCTGAACCATTTGCAGTCGCCGCAGGATATCGGGATCAAACTGCTGTCGGTATTCACTAACTATGCTACCTCGATCGCAGGCCAGCCAGAAAGGGTTTCCGCTCCAATAGCTATATAGCTCGGTAAATGGAATCAACGCTTTTTCATCAAACCATGGTAGCAGCCGGTTAGTTTCGCATTGAAGTTTCAGGGTGACTCTCAATGGGCTAGTAATACTCGCGACGCGTTCAAGCGTTTCAGTGAGCACGTCACGAAACATCTCGGGGACTGGTTGCATGCTCTCCCGTAAAATGCGGCTGTCCGACTGCTCGTCCTGCTGCTTCTCAGCGAAATGACGAAGCATCAGAGC
This sequence comes from Herbaspirillum sp. WGmk3, assembly GCF_023952535.1. Lineage (NCBI taxonomy): Bacteria > Pseudomonadati > Pseudomonadota > Betaproteobacteria > Burkholderiales > Oxalobacteraceae > Herbaspirillum > Herbaspirillum sp. WGmk3. Next base: position 494,840 of record NZ_JAKYWT010000002.1, read on the forward strand.
ACTGCTATAGCCTCCAATTGCGCCAGGATCACCTCCTTTACGATCAACGTAATACCTTTCTCTTTTGCAGTCGAGAGGAAGCAATGTGGCTTCGCCCGAGCGCAATCCGGTGATGATCATTATGCGAATCGCAGCGAATCTCAGTTCATCCATGAACGAAGTAGGGCGCTCCGTCATAACAATGCGCACAAGCTCCCAGAAAGCCCGGCGGGTAGGTAATCGTTCGGCGCGCCTTCTCTCCTCAAGTTGAGAGCGAAGCTCGTCTTCAGTAAGAGTTTGCCGGGACTTAGAGTTCGTCGTCTTGATGCGTTTAATGTCCAGAAAACCATACATCTGGCCCGCGTCGCATAAATGATACGTGTCGAAAAGTACTTTGACCAAGCCCACCACGAGATCCGCAAGCTTGCCGGATTGCTGAACACCCTTCGCAATGCGTACGGCAAAACGGAAGTCGTCAAGCGTCAACGCCCAGGGCTCCTTGTCTACACACGTCGCCAGCACACGAAGCGGCCGTGCGATGCTTTGATATACATAGGAAGTTGAGGTTCTCCTAACCAGTAGCTGCTCAGCGACTGCCGCTTTAATCAGATCCTGCCAAGCTGGCGAAAGGGCGCGCATTGGTATGGGTCGATCTCCAAAAGTTGCAAGCGCTGTATTCAGTACTTTGAGCGTGTTCTCGTCTGTGCCGAGATCACGAAGGTAGAATGCCGGAGGGGGAACATCGCCGACGCACGCCGTTAAGTCCCAGCCTTTTTTGTCAGCTGCGATTCCCTCTCCATCCACGACAAAATTCCAGTCCAGTTTTTTTTCGGAGGACAAGGATTTTCCTAAACGAATGAAAGCAGCGAAGTGTGGATTCATTTCCCTTCCCCTTCTAGCTCACCAATAACCGTCTGAATTTCGGAGATTGTTCTCTGCAGCTGCATATATGCAGGTGACTTGACATCAGCCCGCGAGCTACGTTCAAAAAAGAGTACTACCTCGCGCATGTCGCTAAGGACCTGGCCATGAAGTTTTAGATCCGTTGTTGGCATGAATTTTCGGCAGCCATAACAGGATGTGATAGGGTTGTACGGACATGCTGGCTGGCCAGAACGACAGCCGCCTATACCGGCGATAGGCATTCCATGTGGAACCGCTGCGATTTGCTGATCTTCTTTGAGCGCAGCTAGTTCGCTAGGAGATATAAAGCGATCATGGGAAATTTTCGCGACCTGGCGATAGATGTCTGATGCTCCCAAGGCGCGATTGACTCTCTCTGCATGGGAAGCGGACGTGGCGAAATAGACCAATCCGGTGACTGTATGAGAATGGCCGAGAAATTCAGCCAATTCCTCGTGGCTGGCGCCTGCATCCACTAAGCGCTGCGCAGCAGTGTGCCTTAGGTCAGTTGCATTCCCTAAATCCTTTGTGCCAATAAGCGTATAGACCAAAGTAGCGATGCGCCGGCCTACCTCTTGTGCACACTGCGCCTGAAAGAATTTTCTGTCACCGGGCCCTTCAAAACTTTTAAGGGACGTATGCAGGTACACAAATATGCAGGCCCACTCTCGTTTTACTCGCCGAGTTAGAGAAATTCGTGTTTTCTTCCCACGCTGTTTAGCCATGTGGAAGGTCAAATGGACGGTGAGATCTGCGTCAGTCCCGTCATGCCAAATTCGAACATGTTTGGAATCTAGCATAGCTATTTGAACCGGACGCATGGCGAACTGGTATGCACAAATCAGCATGCCCGCGTCGGCAACCGAGGAATAGGGCAGAGAAGCTGCACTCTGAATGCCCGTCGCAATTCCATCGAGATGTCTCACGATGAGCGCCTCCTCGTCAGCGGACAGAAACGAATCGCCAGAGCGAACGCTCGAGTACTTATCCGTCGCTGGCAGAGGAAGGGTGGTTTTTAAGAAGGATATATATTCATTTGACCATCCATTCCATCTGTAGATGCACAATAGATAAAGCACATGTTTGGCCAACGAATACGTGTTTCGCTGCCATTCACGAGCACGCCACGATGACCAAAGCAGGCCAATCTCCAGTGGCCCGGTACGGAGTAGCATCTCAAGATCGTCGTCCGTAACCTCATGCATTCCGGCAAAGCTGGATGCAATACTTGCCGGTGAAAGGTTTTTCTCCAACATCATCGCAAAGACATGCTTGAATATCTGCGCACCATGTTCCCGCCGCCTTTTGAAATCGATCTTCGTAATTCTGCCGTAGACGTATAGTTCGAATAACTGTGCCTCTGCTGGCGAACTTATTGATCGCGTAGAATCGTCGAACTCGTCGTAGTACCGAAGTAATGTTGGAAGCGGTTGAAGCTGTGCGCAGAATTGCATAAGCGCGTCCATTCCGGTTGAGGCGGCGAGAATAACGTTCTCAGGCTGCATTTTCAATGACCTCCCGGAAGAGCTCTCAATATTTCGCTCCGATCATCGAAAGCGTTATTCCAGACACCTGCTAAGCGGTCTTCAAATACCGCACGTGCGTAGCGTGTGGGCATCGCAGACTGCCGCGACCACCCAAAGAACGTGCGCATTTTCTGTAGTGCTTCATCCATGGAATCTCCTTGCAAGAGAAGTTGATGAAGGCGTACGACTGCACAGGTATGCCGGAGGTCGTGGGGCGTGATAGTTGTCTTTCCCGTTCGGGATTCAAGCTCGACGATCACACTTCGAGGAAGCTTTGAAGATATCGTTACAAATGCTTTCGTAAGGGCTTCGGTGGAGAACGGCGCGCGCGTCTTTGAACTTAGCAAAAATGAATGTTGTGCACGCCCTCGATAGTTCTCTGCATATAGTTGGACAATCTTTGAAGTGGTTTCGCTTATCGGAATTTGCCGTATCGACGCTTGGGTCTTAATACCGGGCTTGGAGTGGCGAGGATCCTGATCCGAATCCTCATATTCGTTCTTGCGGATATTGATCCAACTTCTGACACGCCCGAGCCTTGCGTCATAGCCTCCTTTTACGGCATCGATTGGTAGAAGCAGAACCTCACCTCGTCGTAAGCCTTGGTGCAACATCAAAATGAACGCAACGTATACGCGCCAGCGAGTTTGAATATAAGGGAAAGGATTAGTTGGCGACTCCGGGTCAACAAGGTGATATAGAGCCTCGACCGTCGAAGCCGGTAGCGAGCGAATCAGCTCCGGTGCATTGCGTTTCCTGACGTGAAACTGGCTGTATAGGACTGATAGCTGGTGAAGGCGGGCTTCAATCTGTCGCATCACCTGGTCGGACTGACTTTTCGCAAGCCAAGATACTACGGAGCTGACGAAACTGAATCCGGTTTGCCAACGCATTTCGTCAGCTCCAGTGGTTTGTGGCTTGTTTCGAATCGAAATGAACCATGACTCGAGTATCTGCCCAAGCACCTCATCATCTAATGAAGTCAGTGCATCGTCCAGGGCCCCCAGACCACAGAGTTCGTCGGCATGTTGATAGAGGCTGTCGAGATACCGCAGTTTTTTCAAATGAGTAGAGGCCGCTAGTGCACCAGCCGTCACGGTCGACCAGACCGTGGCCCAGTATCGCGGTAGTCCGTTGGAATCCACTAGGGCGGGACCTCTCAAACTCGGAGGAACTTGCGAATCGTCCAGTTGAATGATCATAGGCGTCTTGACCTGCGTCGGTAATTTGTAGCCCGTCAGGCAGTGAGTCGGTTGTCGATCCTATTCGATTCTAGCCGGGCTCGACGGACCGTAGCTGGAGGTTGGTACTGATGTGTGTTGATTTGCTCGCAGAATTGATCCTTTCCGTTTGCCCCACCTTCCATTGCCTCCCGAAGGCTGCTACACGGTCGTACGAACCTTCATATCCCAGCTCCCTTAAGTCCAGGAACATCTGTTTCAGGGTTCGTTTCTGCTTGCGCGATTTGACCGCCTCGGCGCTGAGCCAAGCTGAAAGTCGAGGCGCGAATCCATCGAGGGAGTTGGATGATCGCGTGGATGGGCAGGATGGCTCGATCGCTCCGGATCGGATATAGCGACGAACCGTGTTTCGAGAGATGTCCAGCCGGCGGGAGATTTCCCTGATCGAGATGCGATCGCGGAAGTGCCAGCGCCGAATAATTCCAAATAGGGCCACGTCTATCACTCCGTTCTCCCGCTCGCTGTCATGAGCAGGATTGTGGTCTAAACATGGGTCAGCTTAGGATGCATGTTTCCCGGGAAAGTGGGGCAGTTTTGGATGCAACTCACATGACCAATGTGTAGAGGTGCTGACCAAATTATTATTCTTGCAATCTTATTTTAATCTGATCAAGTATCCAGTCCAACTCTGCCTCGGTGTAGCCCCATCTTTTGTCGGCTATTCTCGTGCGAACTGTAGGTAGAAGAGTTTCGACGGTTGTTCCAGGTAGCCTAGTAAGCTTCTCGGTGCAGTAGGGCGTGAGGTACTCCACAAACCTGCGGCACACATCAAATCTTTCCACTAGCTCGGAGTCGGTCCAGCCGTCCCAGTATCGGCCTTGGACCTGCCGCAGCAGCAATTTAGGCTGAGCGCCCCCAATGGCAGAAAGTTGGCGGGATCTGGGAAAGTCGTCGGGTACATCCAATAGAGTGGCAGAGACCATATGTATGCGCACTTTTGAGATAAAAATGAAATGTAGTTTCGCAACGGCCTCTGACCTGCTCGGGCGAGTCAGAATTCTCGTGTAAGCGAGGGGTGGTCTCGTTTATAAAGATAAGTCCACCTGCCTGAATAGTAGGTCGAGTCAGCGCAGCTTTCAAATCGCATATAGGCAGCTTCCAGTTTTACTGATGTTGCGCTGAGCAAGGGAGATGAGCGTGACCAACTCGATAGCATTTCTCGCTGAGACAATTGCGATCAATTCCGGCGAGCAACCCGCTCTTATATAGCGGTAAGGACTTTGCGCAGCGCCATAACGATTGAGACAGTTTTTTCCAAAACTTCCTCTTGAGTATTCAGACCAAAGTCTTCTTTCAATTGCACCAGGCTTTCGCGCGTCGTTGAGCTTACCCGGACGTTCAGTCTGCCGCTGGGCTCCGAAATGAAACCCGGTACTTTTTGCTTTGGCTTATTCTTCGATCCCTTTGGTCTGCCCATTCTCTTCTCCTCATGGTGAACAATCAGTTGCAAGTTCATGTAAATTGGTAATTCCCCAATTTTTGACGCGCTCCAGAAGTAGGGAGTAAGCGACGAGTGCGATTTTTTTTGGGGATGCCGTCCAAGGCCATATTCGGCGATTGTGATTGTAGGCCCAGGTCGGCGCGTAGCAAAATCCCGAATCTCAGCGAGCGTGTCGAATACATGGAGGGCGCTCTTCGTCGTCTCGCCCCCCGTTCCACCACACGAAGGCCTGTTGCGTGGCTTCGTTCATTGCTGCTAAAAATATAGAAGCATAGTCGCCCAGCCCATCGATGCCACGACCATCTTTTGCAAAAACAGACTGCTTATCAGCGGCGCGATCTGCGGTTTGAGTTCTGCCAATGCGCGCTTGACGATTCTTTGTGGACTCACAAGATGAGCCCGCGGAACACGAACAATATGGAACCGCAGTCCCTCAGGAACTCCCGCTTGGGAGACCTGAGATGCGATTCCATATAGATAAGTAGGCACGCCTGTCCTAGAAGTGGTCGAGTAGGTAGTTATCAGCTGTTGGCTAACAAAAGAAGGTAATCAGGTTAAGGAGGAGCGAAAGGGGGGAGGGCTATCGAGCTGATTGGCCGAACTTGGGCTAGACGTGACTTGAGCTGGCTCAAGTCTTTAGTACTGCGCAATACGAGCTGCGCAGGGAACGCTGTTGTCACTGGGAATGGTTCCTTGCTTAGTCTCATTCTGAACCTATACTGAAAACATCTCCATCAGACGTGGTGATGCCATGCCCAACGTAGATATATATCCTGAGATTGACCTCAAAATCGCTTTTGATACACTTCTCCAGTTGGAGCAAGAAAGCGGCGATGTAGGTGGTTTGTATTGGCATAAGGTGGCAACGATACTGCGGCAGTCCGATATAAATCGGCGTCTTCTGGCCCAAGCCCAGCAAAAGCTAACCAAAATTCAGGGCGTTCTTGATCTGTAGGCGAATACTTGCAGAGCTCTGAGAACGAGCTGGCTATCTGAGGGTAGGGAACTGTAGCCGAATACCACGTAAGAACTAGATTTCTCGTACGAAAGGTGCGAAGCCTTCAATGTCAATGAGCTTGGCTTTGTATATGGCTTGTCACAAGAGATTTGGAAGGCGTCGTTTGCCAGCCCGAGGGGTTCACTCCATTTCTAAGGAAATTTGTATCCTAAGTTGACCCATGTTTAGACCACAATCCTGCTCATGACAGCGAGCAGGAGAACGGAGTGATAGACGTGGCCCTACTTGAAATTATTTGGCGCTGGTACATCAGAGACCATATCTCTATCCGGAAAATCGCGCGCCGGCCGGGCATCTCCCGCAATAGTGTTCGCCGTTATATCCGTTCGGATGCGATCGAACCAGCATACCCCGCAAGGCATTCGCCTAGCTCTTGATCTGTTCGCTCCCAGGCTCTCTGCTCGGCTGAGTTCTGAATCCGTCAAATCTCCCAAGCAACGAAGAACCCTGGAACAGAGTTCCTGGATCTAAAAGAGCTGGGATATGAAGGGTCTTACGGCCCCATGCCCGCCTTTGGAAGGCAGTAGAAAAAGGGCCAACTGGCGAGGGTCAATTCTGCTAGCAAATCAACAGTGTTCGCCTCAAAAACACTACAGAAGGTCCTTTCAATTGATAATAGTTCTTGTTATTATCTGCGACGTAAGTGATATTCAAGATTGCGACGTACGTATCCAGCGTCTGTAGTGCTATTCGCCGCCTGTCGTGACAATGCAGTTAAGAAATACCCCACCAAACAGACAGCCATTGCCTCGATCCCTCTGCCGCGATCGACGGTCGTTAGCCATCCAAACAGTCAGAACACGCTCTGTGCCGCTGCTATCCCACCGCCGAGGATAGTTAGTTGAGGACGCGCTTCGTCACTTCCCTTGAACTGCTTCCGGTAAAACGAAGGAGTGCACGGGGCACGCGTGTATTTGTAAAGGAGAAGCGCTATGTCTGAGCATACCGATCCTATCGAGTTGCGCCTGCAGTTCATCGCTTGCCGTGTCCAGTTGCGTGATGCAGCTGCACGCATTCTCGGATGTCGCCAGCGTGCGGAGGACGTCGTGCAGGACGCTTGGTTCAAAATTGCCGAGTTGCCTGAGGCTTTCTCCGTCCGCCATCCGAAAGCCTTCCTGTCCCAGATCGTACGCAATCTGGCGATCGATCGTCAGCGCCGCATGGCGATTGAGTCCTTTATGTTCGCTGAGGAAGAGGAGGGCGCCGGCGTCATATGCCCCCAGGCAACTCCCGAGGGCGCAAGCATTTCAAGGCAGGCCCTAGGGAACGTCGTCCGCGCCTTATCAACACTGCCGGAGCGCACCCTGCGGGCCTTCGAGCTGCACCGCCTGGATGGCTATACCCAGCGCGAAGTGGCTGAGTACCTCGGCGTCTCCACCACGCTCGTCAACTTCATGATCCGCGACGCGACACATTGCTGTCTCAAGAAAGTGATCTGAGACGCCAGGTTATCCGTGCCTGTCCACCGCCAAGAAACTATAAATTTATGCCGTCGCGATTCGTCTCAATAAATAAGAGTGATTCGTATTTGCAGATTGCAATATGAATATTCCACAAACCTGGTGAACAGTTTCAGCACGTTCACCGCGAATCATGAAAGATGAGGCGAACGATGGGCTTTGATCGCGAAGACGGCGTATTTCGTGTACTGGTCAACGAGGAAGAGCAGTATTCCCTGTGGCCCGACTACAAGAGCACCCCCGGCGGCTGGCGTGATACTGGCGTCAGCGGCAGCAAGCAGACCTGCCTGCAACATATTGAAACGGTGTGGACCGATATGCGTCCGCGCAGCCTGCGCGAATTCATGCAAGGCCAGGGCCAGGCATGATCACGCTGTTCTGCCTGCCTTGCGCCGGTGGCAGTGCCAGCATGTACTTCCCCTGGCAGTCTGCGTTGCAAGGCGCGGCACGGCTGCAGGCCGTCGAGCTGCCCGGCCGTGGCCGCCGCATCCGCGAGCCGCTGCTGCAAGACTATGCCGTGCTGCTCGGCCAGTTGGCTGATGAGCTGGCCACTGCTGCTGCACCCTCCTGTGGTTATGTGTTGTTCGGTCACAGCATGGGCGGACTGCTGGCGCAAGGACTGGCGCGGGTGCTGCCGCAGCGCGGCTGGCCGGCGCCGCTAGCCCTGATGGTGTCGGCCTGCGCCGCGCCGCTGGCGCGGGAGTGGATCGAGCCGGACGACTCCGATGCGGCCCTCATCAGTGCCATGCGCCGCCAGGGCGGTACCCGCGATGAAGTCTTCGACTGCCCTGAGCTGCTGGAACTGGCGCTGCCGGTACTGCGCGCCGATTATCGCGTGTGCACCAGTTTCCAGGCGCAGCGCCCGGCCATCGAAACCGCCGCCTTGCTCGATCTGCCGGTGCACGTCTATGGCGGCATCAGCGATTCCGTTGGCGCAGCGGCGCTGGAGGCGTGGCGGCGCGAAACGCGCGGCCCCGTGACGCTGGACTGGTTCGAGGGCGGCCACTTCTATCTGCAAGCCCAGCAGGACGCGCTGCTGGCCCGCCTGCAGGGCCATCTGCAGGCGCAGCCCACTTCCTCCGCGTACGTCAATCATGCTGCAGCGCTTGCCCACGCCTGAGGGCATCCCAGCCCAGATCGAACTGTGGCAGGTCCTGTTCGACCTGGGCTGCGGGGACGGCGCAGAAGATGAGCTGGTGCTCAACGCCGAGGAGCGCGCCCATGCGCGCCGCTATCGCCGCAGCGACGATGCCCGGCGTTTTCGCTGCATGCGCGCGCTGCTGCGCCGCCTGCTGAGCCAGCGGCTGGGCTGCGCGCCGCAAGCCGTACCGCTGGTGCGCAACGCGCATGGCAAGCCGCAACTGGCTGTGCCCGGCATCTTGTCCTTCAATCTCGCGCATGCCGGACGGATCGGTTTGCTGGCCCTGGCGCCGGGACTGGAACTGGGCATCGACGTCGAACGCGCAATCGCCGCCGAGGCGCAAGAGCTGCAGGGCATGGCCGGTCAGGTGTTCAGCGCGCGCGAATGGGCTGCCTTGACCGCCCCCTTGGATGGAGCGCAGTTCCTGCACCGCTGGGTCGCCAAGGAAGCCGTGCTCAAGGCACTGGGCATAGGCATAGGCGAGCACCTGCAGTCCATCGACATCCACCTGGAGACGCATCCGCGCTACCAGATCTTCCACCAGCAGCCGCACTGGCCCGCCCCCGCGCGGCTGCATGCACGCGCCTTGTCCACCTTGCCCGGCCACGCCGCCGCGCTGGCCTGGATCGACGCCTGATTCCGGAGAATCACCTTGACCATTGCCACCCTCAATACGCCCGTCGCCACCTCGTCGCCATCGTTGACCTTCAGCCGCCATCCACGGCCTGATGCGGGCATGCAGGCCTTGCCGGCGCTACTGCAGCCCGCACACGCCGGCCAGACGCTGGCCCAGGCCAGAGACCATCTGGCCGACCAGATCGAGGCGCATCTGCGCAGCGTCGGCGGGGTCTTGCTGCGGGGTTTCGAGGTGCCCAGCGTGGCCGACTTCCAGCAGTTCGCGGCCAGCTTCGGCGATCCGCTGCTGCGCTACGAATTCGCCTCCACGCCGCGCTCATCGGTGGCCAATGGCATCTACACCTCCACCGAATACCCGGCGCACCAGCATATCCCGCTGCACAACGAACAGGCCTACACGCGCGAATGGCCCATGCGCATCTGGTTCCACTGTGTGACAGCCTCGCCAGTGGGTGGCGAGACTCCGATCGCCGACAGCCGTGCGATCTATCGCAGCATGCCCCCGGCCATCCGCGATCGCTTCGCCCAGGGGCTGCTGTACGTGCGCCACTACAGCCATGATTTCGACCTGCCCTGGCAGGCGGTCTTTGGCGTGGAGACGCGCGCCGAAGTAGAAGCCTTCTGCCGCCGCCAACGCATCGAATGGCAATGGCTGGACGACGATGGCCTGCGCACGCGCCAGCGCTGCCAGGGCGTGGAGCGCCATCCGGTCACCGGTGAGATGGTCTGGTTCAACCAGGCGCATCTGTTCCATGCCTCCAACCTGGCGCCGGAAGTGCGTGCATCGCTCATCGATCTGGTCGGCGAGGATCAGTTGCCGCGCAATGTCTGCTGGGCCGATGGCAGCACCATCGACGATGCCATCCTCGACCAGGTGCGCGCAGTGCTGGACGCCGAGACGGTGATCTTCCCTTGGCAGCCGGGTGACGTCCTCATGCTCGACAACATGCTGGTGGCCCACGCCAGAACGCCGTTCTCCGGCCCGCGCAAGGTGGTGGTAGCCATGTCGCGCTCCCACACCAATCTCGACTGACTTCTTTGCCCAGGATTGCCATCCATGACGATTTCCGCCGAATCCTCCGACCGCGCCGCCCACATCGTCGCGCGCCTGTTCCAACTGGCGCAGACGCGCCCGCATGACCTGGCCCTGACCACTGTCAACGCCGAGGGCGAGCGCAGCTTCGATTACGCCGAACTGGCCGCCGCTGTGCGTGCGTTGGCCGCGCGCCTGCAACAGGCCCATGCCCCCGGCGCGCGCGCCTTGCTGCTGCTGGACAATGACCATCACTACGTCACCGCCTTCCTGGCTTGCCTCGCGGCCGGCCTGATCGCGGTGCCGCTGCACCGTCCGGAGTCGATGCGCCAGCAGCACCTGCAGCGCCTGGCCGGAATCGCCGAGGACGCCGGTGCGGCCTGCTGGCTGGTCACCGCCGCCGTGCGCGAGGCATTGCAGGCCGCGGCGGCGCCGCTGGCGGGGCAGGCCGACATGCTCGCCGTGGATGAGACGGGGGCCGGGGAGGGGGTTTTCCATGAGCATATGATTGCCCCTGGCGACGTCGCCTTCCTGCAATACACCTCCGGCTCCACCTCACGTCCCAAGGGCGTCATGGTCACCCATGCCAACCTGATGGCCAACGAGGCCGCCATCGAGGAACGCCTGGGCGTGGGCAGCCAGGACGTGTTCGTCAGCTGGCTGCCGCTGTATCACGACATGGGTCTCATCGGCGGGCTGCTGCAACCGCTGTACCGCGGCATTCCGGTGGTATTGATGTCGCCGGCCTTCTTCCTGGAACGTCCGGTGCGCTGGCTGGAAGCCATTGCCCGACATCGCGGCACCATCAGCGGCGGCCCCGATTTTGCCTATCGGCTGTGCGTGGACCGCATCCGTGGCGAACGCGCGGCGGGGCTGGATCTGTCCTCATGGCGGGTGGCCTTCTCGGGCGCCGAACCGGTGCGCCACGATACCTTGCAAGACTTCATCGAATGCTTCGGCAAGAGCGGTTTTAGCGCCGATGCCGTCTATCCCTGCTATGGCCTGGCCGAATCGACGCTGCTGGTTACCGGCGGGCAGCGCGGCCAGGGGATGCAGGTCGCTGCCTTTGATGCCGAGGGCTTGCGCCAGGGCCGCGCGGAGGTCGCGGGCGAGGAGCAGGATGCGGTCCATCTGGTCGCCTGCGGCATCTCGCCCCAAGGCCATGCGCTGCGCATTGCCGACCCGGCCACGGGCACCGCGCTGGCAGAGGGACAGGTCGGCGAGATCTGGGCCGCCGGTCCCAGCATCGCCAGTGGCTACTGGCGCCGTCCGGACGACAGCGCCCACACCTTCGTCGAACAGGATGGCCGGCACTGGCTGCGCACCGGCGACCTCGGCTTCTGCCGGGCGGGCGCCTTGTTCATCACGGGCCGCAGCAAGGACATGATCATCGTGCGCGGCCAGAACCTGTATCCGCAGGATATCGAGCGCGCCATCGAGAGCGAGCTCGACCTGAGCCGCAAGGGTCGTGTGGCGGCCTTCGCCATCCCGCGTGAATGGCATCCGCAGGGCGTGGAAGGCATCGGGGTGGCACTGGAAATCTCACGCAGCGTACAGAAGATGGTGGCGCCGCAGCAACTGGTGGAGGCACTGCAGGAATGCATCGTGCAGGCCTGCAACGAGGCCGCCAGTGTCATCGTGCTGCTCAATCCGGGCGGCCTGCCCAAGACCTCCAGCGGCAAGTTGCAGCGCAGCGCCTGTCGCGAAGGCTGGCGCACGCAGAGCCTGGATGCCTATGCCATCCACGCCTTTGGCCGCCTGCAGGGCGAACCTGAAGCGGCGCCTTGCGCGGACACAGCGCCCGCCGACTACAGCCCGGAAACTGCCATCCTGCGCATGCTGTGGGAGCGCGTCATGCATACGTCCGCAGCAGCCGGCCAGTCGCATTTCTTCCGCCAGGGCGGCAATTCGCTCAAGGCGGTGCAGTTGGCCGCAGCCATCGGGGAGCAATGGCAGATCGATTTCCCAGTGCGCCTGATCTTTGAACATCCGCAACTGGAGCAGTTGGCCGAGCAATTGCAGGCAGTGCGCCAGAGCGCGCCGCGCCAGCCGCTGGCCGCCATCGCGGCGCTGAGCGAAGCCCAGCGCCAAGCTGGCCTGCCGCTGTCGCCGGCCCAGCATTCGCTGTGGACCACCTGGCAGCTCGACCCCGGCAGCGCGGCCTACAACATGCCGGGCATCCTGCATCTGCAGGGGGCGCTGGATGTGGCAGCGCTGCGCCGCAGCCTCGATGATCTGGCCGCGCGCCACGCCATCCTGCGCACGGTGTACCGGTTGCAATCCGACGGTGTACCGGTACAGATAGCGCTGCCGGCCCGCCCAGGTGTACTGGAGGTGTTGGACGAAGTGTGCGCCGATCCGGCCAAGGCGCGCGCGTGCCTGGAGCAGCGCGCACACCTGCCATTTGCGCTGGACCGGGAGCGGCCCTTGCGCGCCTGCCTGGTGCGCATCGATGAACAGCGCCATGCGCTGGGCATCACGCTGCATCACATCGCCGCCGATGGCCAATCCCTGCCGGTGCTGCTGCAGGACCTGTGCGCCCTCTATGCTGCCCATAGCCAGGGCCAGCCCTTGCCGGCTGAGCCTGCGCTGCAGTTCAGCGATTACGCCCTCTGGCACCGCCAGCAGCTGGACAGCGCCGAGATCGCACGCCAGCTCGACTATTGGCGCAGCCAGCTGGGCGGCGAGCACGAAGCCTTGCCGCTGCCGGACGGCCGCCGCCAGGCTAGCCCTGAAGAGGGCTTGCCCGAAGCGCGTCATGCCTTCACCTTGCCACCCGCTACTGCGCGCTCGCTGCGCGAACTGTGCGCGGCCCAAGGCTGCTCGCTCTTCATGGGTATGCTGGCGTTGCTGGATCTGCTGCTCTATCGCGCCACCGGTTGCAGCGACCTGCGCGTGGGCGCGCCCATGGCCGAGCGCAGCCATCCACAGACGCGCGCCATGATCGCCTATCTGCTCAATCTGCAAGTGCTGCGCACCCGCCTGGACAGCCGCCTGGGCTTTGACGCCTTGCTGCGCCAGGTGCGCGAGACGGTGCTGGCGGCGCGCCAGCATCAGGACGTGTCCTTCGACATGTTGGTGCAAGCCCTGCAGCCAGCGCGCCAGCCGCACGTGCATCCGCTGTGCCAGGTCAAGTGCACCGAACGCGAGGTCTTGCCGGTATGGCAGGCCGGTGCACTGTCGCTGCAACTGGAGGAATTGAGCGGAGGGCAGGCCCACTTCGATCTGAGCTTGGATTTCAGCCTGGAGGGGGAAGAACTGCGCTGCCTGTTTGCCTATGCCAGCACACGCTGGACGCCGCAAGAGATCAGCCAGCTGGCCACCGCCCTCACCGGGTTCGCCGCACAGGTCTGCGCTGCCCCGACATTGCCGCTGGCCGGCCTGACGTGGCCGCAAGCGCCGGCGCCGCTGGTGGCGCCGCTGGCCGAATGCGAGGCCACGGCGGGTCCCGGAGACGTGATCGCGCTGTGGCTGGCTCACACCGAACGCGCGCCGCAGGCGCTGGCCGTGGCCGATGAGCACGTCAGCCTGAACGCACAGCAGTTGCGTGCCCAGGTCGACCACCTGGCGCAGCGGATGCGTGCGCTGGGCGTGAGCACCGAAGCGCGGGTGGCCATCGCCAGCAGCCGTCAGGTTGAGTTCGTCGTCGCCGTGCTGGCCTGCCTGCGTGTGGGCGCGTGTTATGTCCCGCTGGACCCGCAATTGCCGGATGAGCGACTGACCTATCAGCTGGCCGACAGCGGCGCTTGCCTGTTGCTGACCACTGCCGAAGGAGAGCGCCTGCACACTTTGCCGGGTGCACCAGCACAGTACCTAGCCATTCCACCTGCCACTGCCAATACAGTGGCGCAGACAGCGCAAGAGCACTGGCCTGAGGCGCAGCCGCAGCAGGTCGCCTATCTGATCTACACCTCCGGCTCCACTGGCCGTCCCAAGGGCGTGGCGGTGAGTCGTGGCGCGCTGGGCAACTACGTGCAAGCGCTGCTGGCCCGACTGGCGCTGCCGCAGAGTGTACGCAGCATGGCCATGGCCTCGACGGTGGCGGCCGATCTGGGCCACACCACCTTCTTCGGCGCACTCTGTTCCGGCCGTGCGCTGCAGTTGCTGCCGGCCGAGGCTGCCTTCGATCCGGCGCAGTTCGCTGCCTTCATGCAGGCGCGCGCCGTCGATGTGCTCAAGATCGTGCCCAGCCATCTGCAAGCGCTGCTGCAATCGGCACAGGCCGCGCAAGTCTTGCCGCGCCATACCCTGGTCGTCGGCGGCGAGAGCACCAGCCCGGCCTTGTTGCAACAGATCCTGGCGCTGCGTCCGGACTGCCGCGTGGTCAATCACTACGGCCCGACCGAAACCACGGTCGGCGTGCTCACCCAGGTGCTACGCGCCGAAGAACCCTTGCCGCTGCCGCTGGGCCAGCCGCTGGCGCAGTTGTCGCTACAGGTTCTTGATGCCGAGCTGAACCCGGTGCCGTGCGGGGCAGCCGGCGAGCTCTACATCGGCGGCGCCTGCCTGGCACGCGGCTATCACGGCAAACCGGGCGCCACCGCCGAGCGTTTCATTGCCGATCCTGCTGGCAGCGGCGCACGCCTCTATCGCAGCGGCGACAAGGTGAAACTGGACCGCGCCGGCCGACTGGTCTTCCTCGGCCGCGTCGACGACCAGGTCAAGATCCGGGGCTATCGGGTGGAACCGCAGGAAATCGCGGCCGTCCTGCGCGCCCAACCGGGCGTGAGCGCAGCCGAGGTGTTGGCCGTGCCCGGCCCCGAGGAGCGTGTGCAATTGTGCGCCTACCTGGTCGGCACCGCCGATCCGGCGGTCCTGCGTACGGCACTGGCGGCGCGACTGCCCGACTACATGGTGCCGGCCCACTTCGTGGTGCTGGCACAATTGCCGCTGACGGCCAATGGCAAGATCGATCGCAAGGCCTTGCCGCTGCCGCAGGACAGCCGCGATACCGATGCCGGACTGCCCATGCAGGATAGCCCGCAAGAGGGCGCCGAAAGCGTGATCGCGGCGATCTGGCAAGACGTGTTGGGCGTGGCCCAGATCGGTCGCCGTGATAATTTCTTCGCCCTTGGCGGCGATTCCATCCTGACCCTGAAGATCGTGGCGCGCCTGCGCAAGGCGGGTTGGCGCCTCACGCCGCGCCAGCTGATGCAGGCGCAGGATCTGGCCGCCGTGGCCGCGCTGGCGGTGCCGCTGGAAGGGCCGGGCAGTGTCCCCGCCGCGACCACCCCCGCGCCGGCGCAGCCCGACCCGCACCTGTTGCCGCTCACGCCGGTCCAGCAATGGTTCTTCCAGCATCATGCCCAGCCTCCTGCGCACTGGAACCAGAGCGTGCTGTTGGAGGGGCCGGCCGATACGCCGGTGGATCAGTTGCATCATGCCGTGCAGCGACTGGGGGCACTGCATGAGGCGTTGCGTCTGCGCTTCCGCCAGGATGACGCCGGAATCTGGCGGCAGACCGTGGCGCCGCACGCGGGCGAGTGCTTCGAGGCCCGGCAAGTCGCTGACGAGGCTGCGCAACAGACCGCGATTGCACGGGCACAGCGCAGCCTGGATCTGTCCCACGGACCGCTCTGGCGGGTACTGTGGCTCACCCGCCCGCGCCAGACGCGCGGCGTGCTGGTGCTCATTGCGCATCACCTGGCCGTCGATGGAGTGTCCTGGCGCATCCTGCTGGAGGATCTGGTGAGCCTGCTGCAAGGGGGTGTGCCACCGCAGAGCAGCAGCGGCTTCAGCGCCTGGGCCAGCGCCGTGTCGGCAGCGCGCCTGGGTACCTCGGAACAGGTCCATTGGCAGCAGCTGGCCCAGACGGCCAACGACGATCTCCCCTGCACCCCGGCACACAGCGTCGGCAAGCGCGAGGACAACACCGTCGCCCGCAGTGCCCGCGAAGCGGTGGTGCTGGACAGGGAGAGCACTGCCTTCCTGCTCGGTGAAGCCCATGCCGCCTACCGCACGCGCAGCAACGACCTCCTGCTGGCGGCCGCCGCACAGACGCTGTGCGAATGGACGCAGCGCGAGCGTATCCTGATCGAGGTAGAAGCCCACGGCCGCGAGGAATTGCCCGGCGCGAGCGGCGATGCGCCGGACCTGAGTCGCACTGTGGGCTGGTTCACCGCGCTCTATCCGGTCCAGCTGGCGGTCGCCAGCAGCGCGCCGGCGGCCTTGCTGACCGGGATCAAGGAGCAGTTGCGCCAAGTTCCGGGCCAGGGTCTGGGCTACGGACTCTGGCGCAGCCAGAGCGGGCATACCGGGGTACAACCGCAGGTCAGTTTCAATTACCTCGGCCGCTTCGATGCGCTGCCGGAGGCCTCGGGATGGCAGATGCTGCCTCGCACGGCGGCACTGGCCGAGCAGGAGCGCGATCCGGCCAGCCTGCGCCGCTGCCTGCTGGACTTTACGGCCATGGTGAGCGATGGTCAGCTGCATCTGGAGTGCCTGTATTGCAGCGCCTTGCACCAGCAGCCCGCCATCGCCGCGCTGCTGCGGCAATTCCTGCACAACCTGCGCGCGCTGCTGGCCCACTGCGCCGAGGTGCGCGGCCTGGCGACGCCTTCGGACTTCCCGCTGGCGCGCCTGCAGCAGTCCCAGCTCGACACCCTGATGCAGGGCCTGCCGGCTGAACGCGTCGCCGATCTCTATCCGCTCTCGCCCATGCAGGCCGGTTTGCTGTTCCACGCCATGCTGGCCCCGCAGGGTGGCGCCTACCTGAACCAGCTGCAGGTGCGCCTGCATCGCCTGGACGTGGCGCGCTTCCGCCAGGCCTGGCAGAGCGTGCTGGAACGCCACGACATCCTGCGCAGCGGCTTCCTGGCGCACAGCGAACACCCCCTGCAATGGGTGGCGCGGCATGCCGTCCTGAGCATCGAGGAACATGACTGGCGCGAGCGTCTCGACCAGGATCCGGCCCTGCAGGCCCTGGCCGCCACTGAGCATGCGCGCGGCGTCGATCTGCAGCATCCGCCGCTCATGCGCCTGAGCCTGGTACGGGTGGCCGATCAGGTGCATCACCTGATCTGGACCCGCCATCACCTGCTGCTGGACGGCTGGAGCACCCAGCAACTGATCGGCGAAGTCTTGCGGGTCTACCGGGGCACCACACTGGCATCGCCGGCGCTGTGCTACCGCGATTACATCGCTTGGCTGCAGCAGCAGGACCGCAGCAAGGCCGAACGATTCTGGCGCGGCCAATTGGGCGGCGTGGACGGGCCGACCAGCTTGGTCAACGCGCTGCCGCCACTGCAGCGCCCGGGCAAGGGTCAGGCCAGTTGCATCGCCATGCTGGACCTGTTGACCACAGCGCGCCTGCAGACCTTCGCGCGCGAACAGCAATGCACCCTCAATACCCTGGTGCAGGCCGCCTGGTGCCTGGTACTGCAGCGCTACTGCGGCCAAGCCACGGTAATCTTCGGGGCCACCGTCGCGGGCCGTCCGAGCGAGCTGGAAGGGGCCGACGAACTGCTGGGCCTGTTCATCAACACCCTGCCCATCGTGACGCGCACGCAGCCGGAGATGACGGTACAAGCGCTGCTGCAGACCCTGCAGGCCAGCAACCTGGCGGTGGGCGAATTCGACAGCACGCCGCTCTATGACATCCAGTCCTGGGCCGGCCATCCCGGACAATCACTGTTCGACAGCATCCTGGTGTTCGAGAACTATCCCCTAGACCTGGCCCTGCAGGCCGAACAGCAGCAGGGACTGCGCCTGGAAGTGCTGCACAACCGCGAAGAGACCCATTACCCGCTCACCCTGATCGCCACGCTGACCGAACGGCTGCAACTGGAGTGGCGCTACGACACCGCGCTCATCGCGCCCGGCACGGCCGAGGCGTTGCAACGGCTCACCGAGTCGCTGCTGCTGCAACTGGGCAGCCATCTGCACAGGCCGCTGGCGGAACTGGTTTATCAGAGCCCGGCTGAACAAGCGGCAGCGCTAGTCGTGTCGTGCAACCCGCAAACGCATGAGGCCGGTGACGTACTGGCGCTGATCGAGGCGCAGGCACAGGCGCACCCCGGCCGGCCGGCCTTGCGCGTGCCGCATACCGGACAGGCGCTGGATTACGGCCAGCTCAATGGCCGCGCCAATGCACTGGCACACTGGCTGATCGCACAGGGCGTCAGCCGCGATCAGCGGGTGGGCGTCTGCATGGAGCGTTCCGAGGACATGGTGCTGGCCCTGCTGGCCATCATGAAAGCCGGGGCCGCCTACGTCCCGATGGACCCCGATCATCCGCCGCAGCGCTTGCGCTACTTCATCGAAGACAGCCGCACCTCTCTGCTGCTGACCCACGCAAGTGTACTGGGCCAGTTACCGGAAGTGTCCGGTTGCCGTATCGTTGATGTCGCCTTACTGTCCGGTCTTCTGCCTGCCGGGAATCCCGGCCTGCCGATTCATCCGGAACAACTGGCCTACGTCATCTACACCTCCGGCTCCACCGGCCAGCCCAAGGGGGCGGCGAACCGCCATGGCAGCCTGCACAATCGGCTGGCATGGATGCAGGCAGCCTATCGGCTGGGCCCCGATGACCGGGTGCTGCAGAAGACGCCCTTCGGTTTCGATGTCTCGGTGTGGGAATTCTTCTGGCCGCTGATGACCGGTGCCGAACTGGTCATGGCCGCGCCCGGTGAACACCGCGATCCGGCACGGCTGGCGGCGCTGATCGAACAAGCCGGCATCACTACCTTGCACTTCGTGCCCTCGATGCTGCAAGCCTTCGTCAACGACGGCCACGGCCCGGATTGCCCCAGCCTGCGCCGGGTGATCTGCAGCGGCGAAGCGCTGCCGATGGAATTGCAGCAGCAGACCCAGCGCCAGCTTCCACAGGCGACCCTGATCAACCTGTATGGCCCGACCGAAGCCGCCATCGACGTCACCCACTGGACTTGCCAGCCCGACGACGCAGGCCACAGCGTACCCATCGGCCGCCCCATCAGCGCCACCCGGACCTATGTGCTGGATGCGGCAATGCAGCTGGTGCCGCCGGGGGTAGCGGGGGAGCTGTACCTGGGCGGCGTCAATCTGGCCCGCGCCTATCTGAACAAGCCGGACCTGACGGCCGAGCGTTTCGTCGCCGACCCGTTCTCCAGCGACGGCCAGCGCCTGTATCGCACCGGCGACCTGGTGCGCTGGCGCGAAGACGGGCAGTTGATGTACCTGGGCCGCTTGGATCATCAGGTCAAGCTGCGCGGCCTGCGCATCGAACTGGGCGAGATCGAGGCGGCCTTGCTGGCGCAGCCATCCATCCGTGAAGCGGTGGTGGTGGCGGTAGAGGGGCAGCGGCTGGCGGCGTACGTATCGCTGCATCAGGGCGCCAGCCATGACGAGGCGGCGCTCAAGAGCGCACTGGCCGAGCATCTGCCCGAGTACATGGTGCCGGCCATCATCATGGTGCTGCCGGCATTGCCGCTGAACACCAATGGCAAGATCGACCGCAAGGCCTTGCCGGCCGTGCAGATCAGCCAGCAGAGCAATTACAGTGCCCCGCAAGGCGAGATCGAGCAGGCGCTGGCGGCGATCTGGTGTGAGGTCTTGGGCTTGCCGCAGGTCGGCCGCGATGACCATTTCTTTGCCCTGGGCGGGCATTCGCTGCTGGCCACCAGCGTGGTCACGCGTTGGCGCGCCCGTCATCCCCAGCACGCGCTGACGCTGCGCGACCTGTTCGCGGCACCCGTGCTCAGGGAGTTGGCTGCCGAGATCGCCCGCGCCAGTGCACCCCAACGCGTGCAGGCCGCGCTGCTGCCGGTGGCGCGCACACCACGCATGCCGCTCTCGCCGATGCAGCAACGTTTGTGGCTGGTGCACCGCATGCAGAGCGGGCCGGGTACGGGTGCCTACAACATGACTGCAGCGCTGCAGTTCGATGGCGCACTCGCTCCGGCCTTGCTGGAGCAGACGCTGGCGCTGCTGGTGCAGCGTCACGAGATCCTGCGCACCAGCTATCACGAAGATGACGACGGCGAACCGTTCGCCCGCATCGCCGCGCCCGCAGACAGTGCGCCGCTGCTGGCGATACAGGATCTGCGCGGGCAAGCGCCGGCCGCGCAGCAACAGAGGCTGGACGCATTGATGCGTGAAGAAGCGGCGCGTCCCTTCGATCTGGGCGCCGCACCGCTCGTGCGCGCCGTGCTGGTGCAATTGGCGCCGGCAAGCGATGGGCGCGCCCGCCAGGTGTTGCTGCTGGCCGTGCATCACATCGCTGCCGATGGCTGGTCGGTCGGCGTGCTGATCCGCGAATTCTCGGCCATCTACCGTGCGCTTCACACAGGACGGGCGCCTGGGCTACCGGTACCGACGCTGCAATACGGCGATTACGCGGCCTGGCAGCAGCAGCAGGGCGTGTGCGCCGCCGACGAAGCATTCTGGCGGGAGACGCTGCAAGGGGCGCCCGCGCAGCCGGCCTTACCGTCTGACCTGCCACGTCCGGCAGTGTGGTCCGCAGACGGCGCGGGCCTGTCGGTGCGCATTCCCCAGGCTCTCACGGAGCAGCTGCAAGCGCTGGCCCGCGACAGCGACTGCACGCTCTTCATGCTGCTGCTGGGCAGCTTCCAGTTGCTGGTGCACCGCCTGAGCGGCCAGGCAGACCTGCTCATCGGCACGGACGTGGCCGGGCGCGAGCACGAGGCGCTGGAAGAGATGGTCGGTTTCTTCGTCAACGTGTTGCCGCTGCGCTCGCGCCATCAGGGCGAACAGAGCTTCGTGCAATGGCTGGCGACCACACGCGCCGCCGTGCTGGATGCCTTTGCCCATTGCTCGCCGCCGTTCGAACGCATCGCCGAACTCGCTGCGGCCCGGCGCGACCGCCGCTGGAACCTGCTAGTGCAACTGCTGTTCGTGATGCAGAACATGCCCGTGCATGACGTTGACTTGCCCGGTTTGCAGGTGCAGGCACTGCCATCGCGCCATGCCCATGCCAAGTTCGACATCGCGCTCTTCGTCACTCCGGTGGAGGGCGCGCTGCAGGCCGATTGGGTCTATGCCAGCCAGGTCTTCCAAGGCAGCACCATCGAGCGCATGGCGGCGGCCTGGACCGCGCTGCTGCAACAGATCGTGGCGCATCCGCAATGGCCGCTGTCCCGGTATGAAATCCCTCTCATGAAAGAACCCGTCACCATGCCAAGCACTGCTTCCATTTCCACTGCCCCCGCGCCTCTGGCGCCGGGCAAGCTCGACAAGCTGAGCAAGCTCAAGGGCCTGAGCGCTGCAGCTCCCAAGGCGCACGTGCGCATGAGCCCCTTGCGTCCCGGCGCCGATTTCCCGCTGCTGGTGGAAGCCACCAGTGCCGACCTCGATACGGTCGCCTGGGCGCGCGCCAACCAGCCACTGATCGCCAGCCTGCTGGAACGCCATGGCGGCATCCTGTTCCGCCGCTTCGGCCTGGCCACGCCGCAAGACTTCGAGCGCTTTGCCGAAGCCATCGAGCCCGAACTGTATGGCAGCTACGGCGACCTGCCCAAGAAGGAGGGCGGCAACAAGACCTACCGCTCCACGCCCTATCCCGAGAAACAGATGATCCTGTACCACAACGAGAGCGCCCACATCGAACGCTGGCCGCGCAAGCAATGGTTCTTCTGCGAGTTGCCCTCGCCGGTCGGCGGTGCCACCCCCATCGTCGATTGCCGCGAGATGTTGCGTCGCCTGCCGGCCGAGCTGCGGCGCGAGTTCGAGCAGAAGCAGCTGCGCTACGTGCGCACCTTCACGCCGCGCCTGGATGTGAGCTGGCAATCCTTCTTCGGCACCGGGGAACGCACCGTGGTCGAAAGCAGGCTGGCAGCGGCCGGCACCAGCTATCGCTGGCTCGACGACGACACCCTGCAGACCAGCACGCTGTGCCCGGCCGTGATCGTGCATCCGGTCACCGGGGCCCAGGTGTTCTTCAACCAGGTGCAGCTGCACCATCCGTATTGCCTGGAGCCGGAAGTGCGCGCAGACCTGCTGGCCATGGTCGGGCCGGAGCGCCTGCCGCGCAATGTGCTCTTCGGCGATGGCACGCGCATTCCCGATGCCACCATGGCCTTGATCGGCGAGCTCTACGAGCAGTGCGCGGTACGCTTCGACTGGCAGCAGGGCGACGTGGTCATGCTGGACAACATGCTGGCCGCGCATGCCCGCGATCCCTACGAGGGCCCGCGCAAGATCGTCGTGGCCATGGGGGCCATGGTGGAACGTGCCGAGGTCGCTACCCCTTCGGCTGCGGCGACTGAACTGCCGGAGGGTGCAGCATGATGCCACTGGACCAGACTGTCGCCCTCAGTTCCGAACAGCGCCTGCAGCAGGCGCAGCCACAGGCCACCCGTACCCTGCAACTGGACTGGCAAGGTCCGCTGGAGTTCTCCCGCCTGGAGGCTGCCTGGGAAACGGTGGTGGCGCGCCACGCCATCCTGCGCCATGCCTTCGGCCAGGCCGAAGGCTATCGCGGCCTGCGCCAGGCGCCGCTGTCGCAGCCACCGGCACAGAACCTGCGCTTGCACAGGTTGCCGCCCGGCACCCCTATGCCAACGGCTCGCTTCGACCTGGCGTGCGGGCAGGTGATCCAGGCCTGGCTGGCCCAGGATGAGGCGCAGCGAGGCCGCCTGCTCCTGGCGGCCTCGCCACTGGTGGCCGATCACCGCAGCCTGTGGCTGCTGGCCGATGAAGTGCGGCGCCAGTACCGCGATCAGGGAACACCCGCCCAGGAAGCCTTCCAATATGCCGATTACGTGCAATGGCGCCAGTCTCTCGATGAGGATGACGATGCCCGCATCGGCCAGGCTTACTGGGCCACCCTGGGCCAGCAACTGGCCCAGGTGCCGGCGCTGCGCTTGTCCTATCGGCGCGAGGGAGTGTCTGGTACGGCTGTACCGGCTGTCGTGCGCAGCTGTATCGGTACTGTACCGGCCACTGGCCTGCAGGCGCTTCAGGCCAACCGGCAACTGGACGCCGCCACCGTCCTGCAGGCGGCCTGGCTGGCGCTGCTGGCCCGCTTGGGGCAAGTCGGCCAGGTCGCCTGCGCGTGGCAGCACGATTGCCGCGACGACTACGAACCCATGGCCCAGGCGCTGGGCCTCTATGGCAAGACCTTGCCGCTGACCCTGAACCTGGCGCCGCAAGCAACGCTCGGCGAACTGGCGGCGCAACTGGCCGCCCAGTGTGAACAGCACGTAGGTGCACAGGAATACCTGCCCGATGATCTGGCGGCCAGACTGCCGGAAATCGGCTTCAGCGCCCGTCACACTGCGGGGGGCTGGCAGGATGGCGCGCTGCGTTGGCAGCTGCAATGGCAGGCGTGCCGCGATGCGCGACTGGCACTGTCCCTGCAAGTCGATCTGGCCGATCCGTCAGCGCCCGCGCTGGAATTGCACTACGACGCGCGCCGCTACGATGCCGCTACCATGGCGGGACTGCTGCGCCAGTACGAAGCCTGGCTGGGCGAGGCGCTGGCCCGGCCCGATGCGGCCTGGACGCAATGGCAATGGGAGGATGCCGCAGTGTGGCCCCAGCGGCTGCCGGCACAGGCACAGACCCTGGCGTTGAGCGGTGACAGTCTGCTCACGCACATCGCCGCGCATGCCGTCACCACCCCCGAGGCCATTGCCTTGTCCAGTGCCGGCAGCAGGATCAGCTATGCGCAACTGCTGCAGCGCGTGAACCAGCTGGCGCACTGGCTGCAGGCGCAGGGCGTGGCGCGCGGTGCACACGTGGCACTGGTGTTGCCGCGCTCGCCGGACATGGTGCTGGCGCTGCTGGCGGTGTGGCGTTGCGGCGCAGCCTATGTGCCCATCGATCCGGACTGGCCTGTGGCGCGCCAGCACGCCGTGCTGGCCGATGCTGCCCCGGCGCTGGTGCTGCATGATGGCAAGGCCGCATCCGCAGCGGGCTGGCGCCACGCCGTGCTGCCCGTGGATCTGCAGGGCTATCCCGCGCATGCGCCTGCCATCGAGCCGAGCCTGCAGAATCTGGCTTATCTGCTCTATACCTCGGGGTCCACCGGCACCCCCAAGGGCGTGCTGATCGAGCATGAACAATTGCTCAACTATGTGGTGGCGGCCTCGCAAGGCATGGCGCTGGCACAGTGCCGCTGCTGGGGCCTGACCAGCACGGTGGCGGCCGACCTGGGCAATACGGCCTTGTTCGGCGCGCTCTTGCATGGCGCCGAACTGGCCATTGCCGACGCCAGCGACATGCAGGATGGCGCGCACTTCGCCGCCTTCCTGCAGCGCCATCAGGTCGATGCGATCAAGATCGTGCCCTCGCATCTGGACGCCTTGCTCGATGGCGGATCGGCGGTCTTGCCCGCGACCCTGGTATTGGGCGGCGAGAGTACGCCAGCTGCCTTGTTGCGGCGGATCTGGCAGTGCCGGCCGCAGGCCCGCATCTTCAACCACTATGGCCCCACCGAGACCACCGTGGGGGTGATGTGGCATCCGTGTTGCGCCGCCGATGCGGCCGACGATGCCGGCGCGGTACCGTTGACCCGCGTGATGGCCAATTGCCGCGTGGCGATCCTGGACGACGATCTGCGCCCGGTGCCAGTGGGCGGCATCGGCCAGCTCTGCATCGCCGGCGCCCAGCGCAGCCGGGGTTACCTGAACCGTCCAGAGGAAGACCGCCAGGGCTGGTACCGCAGTGGCGACCTGGCCTGCTATCTGCCGCAAGGTGGTTTGCGCATCCTGGGACGGGCCGACGAGCAGGTCAAGATCCGGGGATTCCGCATCGAACCGGCGGAGATCGAAGCCGCCCTGCTGCTGCAGCCTAGCGTGCGCCAGGCTTGCGTCATGTCGCCGGCGGCACAGGGTGAGCCGGCGCACCTGGTGGCCTGGGTGACCGGCGACGGCATTGTCGCCGACAGCCTGCGCAGCGCTTTGCAGGACTTGCTGCCGGAACCGATGCAGCCGGCCCGCATCGTGGTACTGCCGTCCTTCCCCCGGCTGGCCAATGGCAAGGTCGACCGGCGTGCCTTGCTGGCTAGGCTGGCAGAACAGACGGCGCGCGCAGGGCAGGGGAGTGAAGCCGAAGCGCTACGCGACGATCTCGAATTCATCGTCCTGCACACCATGCAGCAACTGCTGCCCGACGGTGCAGTGCTGGGGCGCGAGAGCGACTTCATCGAAGCGGGTGGTCATTCGCTGCTGGCCATCAAGCTGGTGGCGCGGCTGCGCAAGCTGCTGCAGGTCGACATCGCCCCAGCCCTGGTGTTCGACCATGCCACCCCGGCCGCACTGGCGGCCGCGCTGCGCGCAGAGGCGCCCGATGCGACCGCCCTGGAGCAGCTGGCCGGCCTGCGCCGCACTTTGCTGGAGATGCCCGCTGCGCAACGCGACGCCCTGCTGGAACAGGCCTAGCCGCCGCCTCTTTTCTTGGATCACGCTTTCATGAACGAAAAAAATCATCAATTGCTGGCACTGCTGCAGGCCGATCAACGCGAACAGGAGCAGGCCGCTGGTGCTGCACCTCAGGAGGGCCCGGCGCCGCTGTCGTTCTCCCAGCAGCAGCTGTGGTATCTGCATCAGCTGGCGCCGCACCAGACCGCTTACAACCTGACCCGCGCCTTCCGCCTGCAGGGCCGGCTGGACCGCGCCGCGCTGCAGGCCGCCTTCGATGCCCTCATCGCGCGCCATGCCAGCCTGCGCACGCGTTTTGTCGAGCACGACGGCGTAGCCTGCCAGGAAGTCCTCCCGGCCGTGGCGCTGCCGCTGCAACTGAGCGACCTGCGCGGGCAGCCGGCCGAGGCGCATGAAGCGCTGGTCACGGCGGCCATCGACGCCGCCGCGCACCACGTCTTCGACCTGGGCCAGGCGCCGCTGATGTTCGTGCGGCTGCTGCAACTAGGCGAGCAGGATCATCTGCTGGTCATGGGCATGCATCATATCGTTTCCGATGCCTGGTCCAATCCCGTGATCGCCCGCGACCTGCAGCAAGCCTATGCGCAAGCCCTGGCCGGACAGGCCCCGGCGCTGCCGCCGCTGGCCTTGCAATACGCCGATCACGCGCGCTGGCAGCGTGCACATTGCCAAGGGGAGTGGCTGCGGCAGGAGCTGGATCACTGGCAAGCCAGGCTCGGCCAGGACGTGCCGCCGCTGAACCTGCCGGTGGAGCAGGGCGGCAGCGCCAGCGAGGAAGACGGCGCGGGCTACAGCCTGGTACTGGATGATGCGCTGGCGGCGCGCCTGCGCCCGTTCTGCCATCAGGAGCGCTGCACGCCCTTCGTGGTCATGCTGGCGGCCTGGCAGGTGACGCTGCGCCATTGCTGCGGCCAGGATGATTTCGCGGTCGGCATTCCCCAGGCCGGTCGCAACCGCCCTGAACTGCAGGAGATGGTCGGCTTTTTCGTCACCACCCAGGTGATGCGCGCGCGCCTGGACCCCGGCATGAGCCTGCGTGCGCTTTGCCGCCAGGTGCGCAGCGACACGCTGGACGCCATGGCGCATGCCGAGCTGCCCTTCGAACTGCTGCTGGAGCGCTATCCCGCCGAACGCGGCCTGCCGCGCCATCCGCTGTTCCAGACCCTGTTCGGACTGCAGGTCATCGACGGCAGCGGCACGCTGGATCTGCCGGGACTGCAGTCCAGTACGCTGGAGATTGCCTTGCATGCGGCCAAGTTCGATCTGGCGCTGGACGTCAAGCTCATCCGCGGACAAGTGAAACTGCGGCTGGAATACCGCCGTGCCCTGTTCCGGGAGAGCAGCATTGCCTGTATCGCTGCGGTCTATCTCACCGTACTGGAACAGTTGAGCAGCGCCGCCGACACCCCCCTCGGTGAACTGGCCCTGCTCGGCGGCAAGGAACAGTCGATGTTGCAGGCATGGAGCGTCAATCCGCAAGCGCATGGGGCCGGTGACGTACTGGCGCTGATCGAGGCGCAGGCACAGGCGCACCCCGGCCGGCCGGCCTTGCGCGTGCCGCATACCGGACAGGCGCTGGATTACGGCCAGCTCAATGGCCGCGCCAATGCACTGGCACACTGGCTGATCGCACAGGGCGTCAGCCGCGATCAGCGGGTGGGCGTCTGCATGGAGCGTTCCGAGGACATGGTGCTGGCCCTGCTGGCCATCATGAAAGCCGGGGCCGCCTACGTCCCGATGGACCCCGATCATCCGCCGCAGCGCTTGCGCTACTTCATCGAAGACAGCCGCACCTCTCTGCTGCTGACCCACGCAAGTGTACTGGGCCAGTTACCGGAAGTGTCCGGTTGCCGTATCGTTGATGTCGCCTTACTGTCCGGTCTTCTGCCTGCCGGGAATCCCGGCCTGCCGATTCATCCGGAACAACTGGCCTACGTCATCTACACCTCCGGCTCCACCGGCCAGCCCAAGGGGGCGGCGAACCGCCATGGCAGCCTGCACAATCGGCTGGCATGGATGCAGGCAGCCTATCGGCTGGGCCCCGATGACCGGGTGCTGCAGAAGACGCCCTTCGGTTTCGATGTCTCGGTGTGGGAATTCTTCTGGCCGCTGATGACCGGTGCCGAACTGGTCATGGCCGCGCCCGGTGAACACCGCGATCCGGCACGGCTGGCGGCGCTGATCGAACAAGCCGGCATCACTACCTTGCACTTCGTGCCCTCGATGCTGCAAGCCTTCGTCAACGACGGCCACGGCCCGGATTGCCCCAGCCTGCGCCGGGTGATCTGCAGCGGCGAAGCGCTGCCGATGGAATTGCAGCAGCAGACCCAGCGCCAGCTTCCACAGGCGACCCTGATCAACCTGTATGGCCCGACCGAAGCCGCCATCGACGTCACCCACTGGACTTGCCAGCCCGACGACGCAGGCCACAGCGTACCCATCGGCCGCCCCATCAGCGCCACCCGGACCTATGTGCTGGATGCGGCAATGCAGCTGGTGCCGCCGGGGGTAGCGGGGGAGCTGTACCTGGGCGGCGTCAATCTGGCCCGCGCCTATCTGAACAAGCCGGACCTGACGGCCGAGCGTTTCGTCGCCGACCCGTTCTCCAGCGACGGCCAGCGCCTGTATCGCACCGGCGACCTGGTGCGCTGGCGCGAAGACGGGCAGTTGATGTACCTGGGCCGCTTGGATCATCAGGTCAAGCTGCGCGGCCTGCGCATCGAACTGGGCGAGATCGAGGCGGCCTTGCTGGCGCAGCCATCCATCCGTGAAGCGGTGGTGGTGGCGGTAGAGGGGCAGCGGCTGGCGGCGTACGTATCGCTGCATCAGGGCGCCAGCCATGACGAGGCGGCGCTCAAGAGCGCACTGGCCGAGCATCTGCCCGAGTACATGGTGCCGGCCATCATCATGGTGCTGCCGGCATTGCCGCTGAACACCAATGGCAAGATCGACCGCAAGGCCTTGCCGGCCGTGCAGATCAGCCAGCAGAGCAATTACAGTGCCCCGCAAGGCGAGATCGAGCAGGCGCTGGCGGCGATCTGGTGTGAGGTCTTGGGCCTGCCGCAGGTCGGCCGCCAGGACAATTTCTTTGCGCTGGGCGGCGATTCCATCTTGAGCCTGCAGATCATCGCGCGCCTGCGCAAGGCCGGATGGAAGCTGACGCCGCGCCAGATGTTCGATCGACAGACCATCGCCCAACTGGCCGAGGTGGCGCAGCCCATCGAACAGGCCGTCCGCCCTACGGCCGTGGCGGCCGCCGCCAGCGGCCCCGACCTCAGCCTGCTGGCCTCGGCCGCTATGCCTGCCTTGCCGGTGCCGTCCGAGCAGGTGCTGGCCCTCTATCCGCTCTCGCCGATGCAGACCGGGATGCTGTTCCACAGCGTCTACGAGAGCGGCAGTGCGGCCTATCTCAACCAGTTGCGTATCGACATCGATGGCGAGCTGGACGTGGCACGCCTGCAGCGTGCATGGCAGGCGGTGCAGGACCGGCATGAGGTGCTGCGCACGGGCTTCCTGGCCGAGCATACGCCGCCGCTGCAATGGGTCGCGCGCACGCTGGTGCTGTCCGTCGAGCAAGCCGACGTGCGCGCCAGCAGCGATGCCGAGACGGCGCTCGAAGCGATCGCCGCCGAACAACTGGGGCGCGGCTTCGACCTCGCCCGTCCACCGCTGCAGCGCCTGATGCTGGTGCGTACCGGTGCAGCCCGCCACCATTTCATCTGGACTGTGCACCACCTGCTGCTGGATGGCTGGAGCACTTCGCAACTGCTGGGCGAGGTGGTGCGCCACTACCATGGACAGCCCGCCACCGAGCCGGTGCCGGGAGCCTACCGCGATTACATCGCGTGGCTGCAGCAACAGGATGGCGAGGCCGCCCGCCGCCATTGGCAGGAAAGCCTGGCGCCGCTGGCCGCACCGACCTATCTGCATCAGGCTTGCACCCCGGTGCAGCCGGATCAGGAACCCATGGGCGATGGTGAATACAAGGTCTTCCTCCCGGTGGCGCAGACCGAGCAATTGCAAGGCTTCGCAAGGGCGCAGCGGGTGACGCTGAACACCTTGCTGCAAGCTGCCTGGGGCCTGCTGCTGCAACGCTATACCGGGCAGGCGGCAGTGTGCTTCGGCGCCACCGTCGCCGGACGTCCCGAGGAACTGGAGGGCGTGCAACAATGGCTGGGCCTGTTCATCAACACCCTGCCCGTGCTGGTGGCGGCGGCCCACGCGCAGCCGGTCGGCAAGTGGCTGCAAGCGCTGCAGGACCAGAACCTGGCCGCACGCGCCTTCCAGCACACCCCGCTCTACGAGATCCAGCGCTGGCACAGCCATCTCGGCCAGAGTCTGTTCGACAGCATCTTGGTGTTCGAGAACTATCCCATCGACAGCGTGCTGCGCAGCGGCCAGGCGCAGGGCCCGCGCTTTTGCCGTACCCATACCCGCGAGCAGACCAACTATCCGATGACCGTGGGCGTGGCGCCGGGCGATGGCGTGCAGAGCGGCTTGCAGATCGGCTTGCGCTATCAACGCCAGCACTTCGATGCGCAGACCGTGCAGCAGATCGGCCGCCATCTGCTGCAGGGATTGCTGGCACTGACACAATCGGCGACGCGCGCCGTGGGCGACGTGACGCTGCTGGCGCAGCAGGAGCAGCAGGCGCTCTTGCAGTTGGGGCAGGCGGCACCGGACGAACTTCAGCGCTTGCCGGTGCACGTCATGTTCTCGCAGATCGCGCAGTGTCAGCTGCACGCCGAGGCGGTGGTGATGGGCGAGCGCAGCCTCAGCTATGGCCAGATCGAAGAGCGCTCCAATCGCTTCGCCCATCATCTGCTGGCGCGCGGCCTGCCTTCTGGCACTGGCGCAGAGGAACAGCGCATCGCCGTGGCGCTGCCGCGTTCGCCGGAGATGATCGTGGTGTTGCTGGGCATTCTCAAGGCTGGAGCGGCCTACGTGATGATCGATCTGGAAGCGCCCCAGGAGCGCGTGGCCTATATGCTGCGCGATTCCCGCGCCGGCCTGGTGATCGTGCAGGACCAGCCCTGGCCGGCGCTGGCGACGCAGACCGGCCCCGACTGGCTGGATATCGGCAGCCTCGATCTCGAAGATGGTCCGGCGCGGCTGCCTGCCGTCGATACCAGCCCGGAAAGCCTGGCCTACGTCATCTACACCTCCGGCTCCACCGGCCGAGCCAAGGGCGTGGAGGTGGCGCACGGGCCGCTGTCCATGCACATCCAGGCCACCGCCGGGCTCTACGAGATGGGGCCGCAGTCGCGCGAACTGCATTTCCTCTCCTTCAGTTTCGATGGTGCCCATGAGCGCTGGATGACGGTTCTCTGCGTGGGCGGCGTGCTGGTGCTGCGCGATCCCGACCTGTGGACGCCGGAGCAGACGGCAGCGGCGCTGCATCGGTACCGCATCACCCATGCCGGGTTCCCGCCGGTCTATCTCAAGCAACTGGCCGACTGGGTGGAACGCAGCGGCAATCCGCCACCGGTCTTCCTGTATTCCTTCGGCGGCGAAGCCATGCCGCGCGAGACCTTCGAGCAGGTGCAGCGCGTGCTACGTCCGCAGCGCCTGATCAATGGCTACGGCCCGACCGAAACGGTGGTCACGCCCCTGGTCTGGAAGGCCGCTGCGACCCAGCCGTGCGATGTGCCGTATGCGCCTATCGGACGGCCTGTCGGCCAGCGCACCGCCATGATCCTGGATGACCGGCTGCAGTTGCTGCCGCGCGGCGTGGCCGGCGAACTCTACATCGGCGGCACCGGACTGGCGCGCGGGTACCTGGACCGTCCGGGCTTGACGGCGACGTCCTTCCTGGCCGATCCATTCGGCGCAGCAGGGCGGCGCATGTACCGTACCGGCGACCTGGCGCGCTGGCGCGAGGATGGGCAGATCGCCTACCTGGGGCGTATCGACCATCAGGTCAAGATCAAGGGTTTCCGCATCGAACTGGGCGAGGTCGAGGCGGCACTGCTGGCCCATCCGGCCATCCGTCAGGCCGTGGTGGTGGTGCGTGCCGTGGGCGGGGTCGACCGGTTGCTGGCCTTCGTCAGCGCGCCTGCGGGAAGCACGCCCGATCTGGCGGCGATCCAGGGTGCACTGGCTGCAAGCCTGCCGGCGTACATGCTGCCCAGCCGCATCATCGTGCTGCCGGCGCTGCCGCTCAATGCCAATGGCAAGATCGACCGCAAGGCGCTGCCGCAGGAACTGCCGGCCCTGCCCGAAAGCGATGTCGGCGCGGCCCCCGAGGGCGCGCTGGAAAGCCTGATCGCGGCTACTTGGGCCGAAGTGCTGGGGGTGCAACGGGTCGGCCGTCATGACAATTTCTTTGAGCTGGGCGGCGATTCCATCCTCAGCCTGCAGATCATCTCCCGCCTGCGCCAGCAGGGCTGGACGCTGACCCCACGCCAGATCTTCGAGCAGCAGACCGTGGCGGCGCTGGCCCAGGCGGCCAGTCCGGCCGAGCCGGTGGCGCAGCGGGCACAGGCCGGAACCGAGCCGGATCAGGCCAGCGATGGCCCGGTGCCGCTGCTGCCGATCCAGGCGGATTTCCTGGCCAGCGCCATCCCGCAGCGTCATCACTGGAATCAGGCCATCCTGCTGCACAGCCGCCAGCCCATCGATTTCAGCGCGATGCAGCATGCCCTGGTCGATGTGGTCAACCATCACGACGCCTTGCGCATGGTGTTCCGCCAGGATGCGCAGGGCCAGTGGCAGCAGGCCTATGGCCCGCGCCGCGAGCGCGATGCCGATGCGTCGCTGCTGTGGCAGGCGCAGGTGCATACGCCGGGCGAGCTGGATGCCTTCTGCGCGCGCGTGCAGCGCAGCCTGCAGCTGGAGCGCGGCCCCTTGCTGCGCGCCGGCATCATGACGCTGGAGGACGGCAGCTGGCGCTTGCTGCTGGTGGTACACCATCTGGTGGTCGATGGGGTGTCCTGGCGCATCCTGCTGGAAGACCTGCAGCTGGCCTACCGCCAGCGGCTGGCCCATGCCGAACCGGCCTTGCCGCCGCGCACCGCCTCCTATCGCCAGTGGGGCCACTGGTTGCAGGCCCAGGCCGCCCTGCGCGGCAAGGAGTTCGGCTACTGGCAGGCACTCACCGCGCTGCCTGCCAGCCTGCCGTGCGATCATCCCGACGCACCGCGGCTGGCCGCCGACCAGGCCCGCGTGGCGTGCCGCCTGGATACAGCGCACACGCAGGCGCTGGTCAAGCAGGCAGCGGCGGCCTACCGCACCCGCATCAACGATCTGCTGCTGGCCGCACTGGGGCGTGCGCTGGGGCAGTGGGGCGGCATGGCGCAACTGCTGATCACGCTGGAAGGGCATGGCCGCGAGCAGCTTGAGAGCGGCAGCGAGGTGCTGGACGTCTCCCGCACCATAGGCTGGTTCACCAGCGTCATGCCGATCGCCTTGCCCACGGCCGGCGATTGGCCCACGCTGATCCGCGCCGTCAAGGGCCTGCTGCGCAGCCTGCCGGACAATGGCATCGGCTATGGTCTGTTGCGCCAATGGGGCGACGATGCCCAACGCCAAGCCTTGCAGCGCATGCCCAAGCCGGCGCTGGCCTTCAACTATCTGGGTCAGTTCGACGGCAATTTCCGTGAAGAGGGCGGCTGGCAGCCAGCCATCGAATCACCGGGCGCCTCGCGCGATCCGGCGGCACCGCTGGGCTGCGAGCTGTCCATCAATGGCCAGGTGGTCGGGGGCGAGTTGCGGTTGGAGATCAGCTACAGCCGGCAACGCTATGAGGACGTTACCGTGCAGCGCCTGGCCAGCGCATTGGAAACCGCCTTGCACGAGCTGATCGCCCATTGCACCAGCAGCGCGGGCGGGGTGACGCCGTCGGACTTCCCGCTGCTGCAGCACGACCAGGCGCAGCTGGACGCCATCGTCGCCGAAATGGCTTGCCCGCCGGCCCTAATCGAGGACATCTATCCGGCCACCCCTTGGCAGCGCAATATGTTGCGCCATCTGCAGGACTCGCCCTACTCGGTGGCCAACGTCGTGCAGCTCGATGCCAGCAGCCCCCACATCGATTTGGCGCGCTTCGGCCAGGCCTGGCGCACTGTGCTGCTGCGTCATCCCATCCTGCGCACCGGCTTCGCCCGGGGTGGGCAGGCGCAGCCGGTGCAGGTGGTGTTGCGCCAGGCCGAGCTGCCGCTGACCGTGCTGGACTGGCGCGGCCAGTCGGCGGGCAATGTGCGGCAGCAATGGGAAGCGCTGTGCCAGTACGAGCACCAGCGCGGCTTCGCGCCGCAGCAGGCGCCGTTGATGCGCTTCGTCATTGCTCAGGAGGATGGCGGTTATCGGCTGCTCTGGACCTGGCACCATGTGCTGCTGGATGGCTGGAGCATGTCGCAGCTGCTGGGCGAGGTCTTCTCGCTGATGGAAGAACAGCCGCTGCAGCACCAGGCGCTGGACTTCCGCCACTACATCGCCTGGCTGCAACAGCAGGCCGGACCGCAGGATGAGCCATTCTGGCGTGCCCAGTTCGCGCGCTGCCCGCAGTTCCCGGCCGGGCTGCTGTGCGCTGTCCCCACCCGGCTTCCGCAAGGCCAGGCCAGTGGCGCGCCATCGGCCTATGGCACTGTGCGCGAGCAGCTCACCACCGCGCAGACCCAGGTGCTGCAAGCCTTTGCGGCCCGCAGCAAGGTCACCTTCAATACCCTGGTGCAGGCGGCCTGGAGTCTGGTGTTGCAGGAAGCGACCGGGTCCGATGATGTGGTCTTCGGTGTCACGGCCTCGGGGCGCAGCACCGATTTCCCGGGCATCGAGCGGGTCATGGGCATGTGCATCAATACCTTGCCGCTGATCCAGCATCTGGACGGCGCCATGGGTGTGCCACAGTGGCTGGCCGGGCTGCAATCGCACAACCTGGCGCTGCGCCAGCGCGAGCATGTGGATCTGGCGGCGATTTCGCAATGGGCGGCACGCGATGAGGACGACTGGTTCGACAGCCTGCTGATCTTCGAGAACTTCCCGGTGGATGAATCGCTGAAGAAGGGCGTTGGCCGCTCGCTAGCCTTCGACGCCATCCGCAGCCGCGGCGCCACCGAATTCCCGTTGACGGTGGTGGCGTTGCCGGGCGCTGCGTTGCGCTTCCAGCTCGAATACGACGGCGCACGACTGGAGCAGGCGCGGGTAGCGCAGCTGGCGCGCCGGCTGATCGCACTGCTACTGGCGCTGCCGGGGCAGGACAAACTGTCCGGCCTGCTGCGCCAGGGTGGCCTGGGAGATGCGCGCAAGTGTACAGCCGACCGTACCGGTACTGCACCGGTACTGCAGCGCCATCCGTCCAGCCGCGCGCGCGGCGATGGTCAGGACGAGCGCCAGGAGGATGCGGCACTGGTGTGCATCCCGGCGCACATGTGTAATGCCCATGAGTACGACGCGTTGGCCGCGGTCATCGGCAGCGAGCACACGGTGTACCAGCTGCTGTGTCCGCCGCATGAGCAGTGGCGCTGGAGCAGCATGGATGCCGCTGCGCTGGCGGCGCAATATGCCATTGCGCTGCGCGCAGCCCTGCCGGGCCGTCGTCTACGCCTGCTGGGCTGGTCAGTGGGTGGCCTGCTGGCGCTGGAAACGGCGAGGCAGCTGCAGGCGTGCGGCGATGACACGGTGCAGGTGGAATGGATCGGCCTGGCCGACAGTGCCGACTTTGCCGGGCTGCGTCAGCAGCTTGCGCAGATGCCCATGCCGCCAGCGGATGTGCTGCTGGCCCATGAGGCCACGCTGGATCGCTGGCTGGCGGGTTCGCAGCGGCGCGCACTCTGGTATGCGGTGCTGGGACAGATGAGCGCCGCGCAGCGGGCGTATTTCCTCATGGAGATCGTAGGGCGGCTGGGTGAGCGCCTGCCGCTGGATGCGCCGGGCGCAGTCGGGGCGGAAGCGGCGCTGTGGGAACGCATTCGTTGTCTGCGGCTGGGCCTGCAGGCACAGGTAACGGTGCCGGCGCCGCTGCACGTCTGGCAGGCCGGGCGGCGCGATGCCGGGCAGTCGCCGACCGACTGGGCGCAGCATGGCGCCACGCTCATCTCGGTGAACACGGTACCGCAGGCCGATCACCTGTCCCTGCTCACCGATGGCCACTGGCATGCCAGCGTGCGCGCACTGCTGGCCTGAAGCGGGCAGGGCGGAGATGCAAAAACGGTCTCCCGGAATCATCCGGGAGACCGTTTCAGAGGTCGATGCAAGAGAGTGGCAAGGCGGACTTCAGGCCTGGCGCAACTTCTCCTTGTTGAGCTTGCGGCCCTTACGTTTTTTCCACCAAATCACGATGCCGGTCACCGACAGCAGGGTGATGACCATTCCCATGAAGGAAATGAAGATGCGCCATGGCAGCCCGAACAGATGCCCCATGTGCAGCGCACCTATCCAGTTGCTGAAGGTGTTGCCGCTGCGATCGCCCTCGGGCAGCCAGTGGCCGCGTAACTGCCCGGTGCGGGCATCGATCAGGATGCCGGTGTTGCCGACGTTGCTGCGCAGGTCGGCAGTGCTGTGCACCATGTAGGCATACAGGCCGCGGCGGCGATCGAAGCTGAGTCTTTCCTCGAAATCGGTGCGTATGCCCCGTTCGGCGGCAAAGCGCTGCATCGCCTCGCGCGCCATCGTGTGCGCCTGTTGCCAACTCATCGGCGGCGCGGTCAGCGGCTCGCGCAGCGGTTGCTGCGCGCGCCAGCTGTTATCGAAAGGCAGGATACGCGACATCACCGGCATGTAGATCTGATCACGCAGGTTGAACATCACGCTGGACCAGGCGAACAGCAGCAACATCAGCCAGCACCACAGTCCGAAGGCCCGATGCAGGTCGAGGTTGACGCGGTAGATGCCGGCCTGCCACTTGACCATCCACGTGGGTTTCCACTTGGACCAGAAGGGCCGCCCGCGCGGCCAAGTGAGATAGACGCCGACGAAGCAGTCGATGGTCCAGAAGGTCGAGACCAGCCCCATCAGCAAGGCGCCCGGAACGCGCGGCAGGGCCATGGAATGGTGGATATTGAAGACCAGCGGCATCAGGTTCTGTGGGCGCAGGCTGATCTTGTCGCGGTCGCGCACCCCTTGCACCTTGCCGGTGTAGGGATTGACCAGGATTTCGTTATAGCCCAGTCGGTAGGGCCGGCCCGTAGCCGGATCGGTGGCGGGGTCAGCCATGAAGGAGACGGTGCGGCCGGGTTGCGGATGCAGTATTAGCTGGTTGATGCGGACCTTCTCGCCCAGCTGCTGCTGGACCCGTTCACGCAGGGTGTACGGGTCCAGCATGGCAGTGGCCGTCTGGCCCGGTGCGGGCTGGGCCAGTTGCAGCTCGGGCGCGAGCCAGACCTCCAGCTCATCCTCGAAGGCGAGCAGGATGCCGGTCAGGCTGGCCACCACCAAGAAAAATGCGATTGCCAGACCGGTCCAGCGATGCAGCAGGACGAAGGTCTGGCGAGTTGGCACCCACGGCCTCCAAGCGCGCCCGGAGGGCGCCGGAGCGGGCTTTACCATCGTGTGGTCACCTGTATCAGACCGGTGCGCCGAGCACCGTATTCACACAGTTCCGAGCAAAAGGCATAGACACGGTCGGTGACGTTGTTGAGCTTGAGCGCTAGCTCGAAGCTGCGCCAGTCACTGGAAATGCGGCCCAGGTCGAAGCGCGCGCCGAAGTCCAGCAGTGTGACCGAGGGTGTCTCGAAGGTGTTGAGCGCATTGCCATAGGCGCGGCCGATGTAGCGCACCCCAGCCGAGACGTGCGCCCCAGCGAGCGCGCCGCGCTGGAAGCCGTAGTCCAGCAGCACGCCGGCATTGTGCTTGGAGGCGCCCGGCAAGGCTTTGCCCAACGTGCTGGTAGCGGAACTGCTGGAGGTGTTGCTGGTGACCTTGGTGTTGGTGTAGCTGTAGCTGGAGGTCAGGTTCAGCCCATCGGCCAGCGATATCTTACCTTCCAATTCGACGCCGCGCGAACGGGCCTCGCCCGTTTGCAGGAAGTAACCGGCGTGGGCCAGGTCGGCGGTGGAGACGTTCTGACGGCGCAGGTCGAATACGGCCAAGGTGAACAATGCATTCGTGTTGACCGGTGCGTACTTGACACCGGCTTCGTACTGCTTGGCCGTTTCCGGTGTGAGCATGGCGCCGCCGAAGCTGGTGCCGGTGGTCGGGGTGAAGGATTCCGAGTAGCTGGCATAGGGTGACCAGCCACCATCGAGCTCATACACGGTGCCCAGGTTGCGGGTATTGGCCTGGTCGCTACGCTTGGTCTGGGTTCTGGCGATGTAGTTGCTGACGGTCTGATCGGAATTGTCGTGACGGATACCCGCCGAGACGATCCAGCGCTGGCCAATCTTGAGCTGGTCCTGCAGATACACGCCGACCTGTTCGTCTTCGGTCTTTGTGTTGTAGTTGTCCGCCACCGCCGGCAGATTGGCATAGGTGCTGGTGTAGATGTTGGAGAGGACGTAGCCGGCCAGGGTGTTGGGACTGAGGTAGCCGGTCACGGTGCCGGCGGTGCGATGGTAGTCCACGCCGATGAGCACCTTGTGCTTGACCAGGCCGGTGCTGAAGTCGGCTTGCAACTGGTTATCCGCCGTGAGGGTGTCGGAATTGGTCTTCAGGCGCCAGCGCTGCAGGGCCGCGGTGGCGAACTGCGTGGTCGGGAAGTAGGAGGCGAAGCGCAGGTTATTGCGCGTGCCATCGTACTTGGTATAACGCAGATTCTGACGGAAGGTCCAGACATCGTTGAACTGGTGCGAGAACTGCGAGCTGATCGACGCATTGTCGTACTTCTCGTTGTTGTCGGCCGAACGGCCCAGCGCGGTGCTGGTGGGGATGCGGCCATTGGGGTTGTAGGTGACCGTGCCGGCGGCCGGGAACAGGTTGTTGGCCAGGCCTTCGCTGCGTTGCAATTCGATACGGCCGGTCCATTCGGTGCGGTCGTCGGGGCGCCAGGTGATGGCCGGGGCCAGGAACAGGCGATTGTCGACGGTGTTGTCGACCTGGGTCCTGGCTTCTCGCGCCAGAGCGGTAATGCGATAGGA
The DNA here is from genome assembly GCF_023952535.1 of Herbaspirillum sp. WGmk3. NCBI lineage: Bacteria > Pseudomonadati > Pseudomonadota > Betaproteobacteria > Burkholderiales > Oxalobacteraceae > Herbaspirillum > Herbaspirillum sp. WGmk3. The sequence goes on from NZ_JAKYWT010000002.1 coordinate 533,545, forward strand.
CCAGACACCCGCATCATCGAGCGCTCCGCCGAAGTCACCGGCGATCTGCTTGCGGTCGAAGCTGCCGACCTGCACCTGCAGTTCGTGCTGCGGCGTGCTGGTCGGCTTCTTGGAGACCACGTTGATCAGGCCACCCGGCGAATTCTGGCCAAACAGCACCGAGGCAGGGCCGTGCAGCAACTCGATGCGTTCCAGACCATAGGGCTCGGGCGCATAGCGGCTGTAGCTGGCGTTGGAGGAGGTCAGCATGCCATCGCGATAGAACGAGCCGCCGTTGTTGAGGGCGAAGCCGCGCAGCAGCGAGCCGGTATCGACGATGGCGAAGGCGCCGGTGGAGACCTGCACGCCGCTGGTGTAGCTGAGCGCCTCGGAGACGGTACGGGCCTGCTGGGTGGCGATCTGGTCGGCCGTCACCACCGAGATCGACGTCGGCGTTTCGGTGATGGGGGTGTCGGTCTTGGTGGCGGTGGCGCTGCGCTTGGCCACGAAACCATGCACCGGGCCGGTGGCTTTCTCTTCTTCGCCCGCAGCCGTGACGGTGACCTGAGGCAGTTTCTCATCCGTGCTGGCGTTCTGGGCCATGCTGTTGGCGGATACCGACATGCCGAGCAGGGCGCACTGGAGGGAGCTGACCAGCAGGCGCTGGCGCAGTGGGGAAGGGTGAATCCGGAAGTTTCGTGTGGTCATGGTAAAACGCGTTCCTCGATTGCTGTTGTTGTTGATGTTGTTGACGTGAAATTGAACATGGGGCGATGCGGGCGGCGGCTGGCTTGCCCCGAGGTCAGGCTTGCAAGGCGCCGTGGCGCTGGACATCCCCTGATGCTTGCAGTGCTGTGGGTACGGCATGGCCCTGGTGCAGCGTATGCGCGAGGGCCATGCGGATTTCGTCGGTACGGACCGCGGTGATCGACAGCAGCGTGTCGGACAGGCCATGCGAGGCTTCGCAACTACCTTGCAGGAAGATCGCCGGGCGGAAGTTGGGTGTACTGTCCAGACGGTAGTGCCGATCCACGCGCATGCTGGGCAAATACACCTGCAGCTCGCCCAGCAGGGCGTGATGTTGCTGACGCTGGTAGCCGGTGCCCAGGATCACCGCATCGTAGGTTTCGGTAATCACCGCTCCGCTTTCCAGGTCCTTCAGGGCCAGGTGCACGCCGGTGTCATCGCTCCAGGCCTCGACGGTGTCGTGGCGGCGCAGGAAACGATGGCGCTGCTCGCCCCGCACTTTCTGCTGATACAGGACGTCGTAGAGGCGCTCGATCAGCGCCATGTCGGGCGCGGCGTAATTGGTCTGCATGAATTCATCCAGCAGCGCCGCACGGCTGTCGGCCGGGGTGTTGTAGACGTAATCGGTATAGTCGGGATTGAAGATCTCGTTGACGAAGGGACTGTCGTCGGAAGGCTTGATGGTACGCGCGCGCGTGACCAGGTCCACCGACAGGCGCGGATGGCCCTGCAGTTCCAGGAAGATCTCGGTGGCGCTCTGGCCGGCACCGATGACGGCCACGCGGCGTGGCTGCTGCAGCCGCGCGAAGGCGCTGCGGAAGCTGCTGGAATGGAACACCCGTGGCTCATCGCGCAGATGCGCTAGGCAATCCGGGATATTGGGTGCGCCACCCAGGGCCATCACCAGATTGCGCGTGAGGCGCTCATGGGTGCGATGCTGGGCATCGCGCGAGACCACCCGCAGCAGTGTCACCTCGCTCCCCTTGACCTCGGGCAGCACGGCGATGACTTCTTCGCCGTAGCGGCATTGATGATCGAAGTGCCCTGCGGCCCAGGCCAGGTAATCGTTGAACTCAACCCGGCTGGGGTAGAAGGTCTTGAGATTGATGAAGTCCGACAGCCGCTGCTTCTGGTGCAGGTAGTTGATGAAGGTATAAGGACTGGCTGGATTGCGCAGCGTGGCCAGATCCTTGAGAAAGGAAATCTGCATGTGGGTGCCATCGAGCATCATGTCGCCGTGCCAGGCGAAATGTGGCTGCTTTTCCAGGAACAGGGCATCGATTGCGCCGGTCTGGGGCTGGCCTTCTTGCAGGGCGATGGCCAGCGCCAGGTTGGACGGGCCGAAGCCGACGCCGATGAGGTCATGGATCTTCAAGACGGGTCTCCTTTCAGGGGGAGCAGGGGAAAAACGGCGGGTCCAGTGGCGCCAGCGTGGTCTGGGGTTGCCACAGGCCCTGCCCGAAATAGCGTTCGCGCGACAGCATCACCAGCATGGCGCGCTTGTGGGGGAAATCGAACTCCTTGAGCTTGGCGTAGCCGCTCTTGTCCAGATTGCGAATCTGCTTGTCGTGGTCCGCACGCGGCTCGCCCACCACGGTCTGGGTTCGGCAATCGTCGAGGAAGAGGTAATGCGAGATTGAGGTCAGCCAAGCCACGGCGAACTGCTTGCCACGGAAGGCTTCCTCGCCCACCAGCACATGCCAGCCGCGGTCGAAGTCGCCACAGTCGTAGAAGGGCGCGATGCGGTTTTCCTTGGCCCAATAGACTTCGAAATAGGCAAATGGCTGATCATCGAAACTGGCGATCAGCGAGGTCATGTGTGGATCGGCAGCGATGGTGTCGAGATAGCGGCGATGGCGCGCCAGGTCACCGGCTTCGTCCCAGAACTGCACCACCACCGGATCATTCATCCAGCGGTTGAACAGCGGCAGATCCTGTTCCAGGTGCAGACTGCGCAGCGACAGTGTCTGGCCCAGCCAGGGCAGGTAGCGACGATAGACTTCTCCCTCCGGCTTGGGGGGGCGCAGTGGATGGCGCTTGCCCTCGCTCATCACCTGCTGCACCGGGAAGGCGGGGCGTTCCCGCGGCATCCAGCCGGCGGCGTGCTGCCAGATCAGTTCCGCCGCCGCCACATGGCGTGCGCCTTGGCGCAGCAGCAGGCCGGCGCGGCACATGGTGGTGGCCTGCTCCTGGGCCAGTTCGACAGTGACGATCTTCGCTTCCGGCACATGGAGGAAGATCGTTTGGAGGATGGCCAGCAGATCTGCGTAGGAGACGGCGCCGCCTTCGTGGGCGATGGCCCAGCTTTGGCTGCTTGCACTGTGCTGCCAGGACCAGCGCGTCCGCACGCGCCCATCGGGATCAGTCACGGCGAGTTGTTGTGCCTGGTACGACACCAATAAGGACTCGCCGCTGATGCAGACAGGCGTGACGGCGGAGGAGGGGGACTGCGGCATAAACAAAGGCTCCCAGTAGGCAAGAGGAAGTAGGGCGAGGCAGCAGCGATCGATACTCAAACAAAAATGATTTAAGGCAACCTTTTTGAATGCCCGGATCGCAAAAAATCCTTCACCTTTATCTAGACGAATGAGAAGTATTTTTATTTATAAACGACGATCAAGGCGGCGTAATGCCGCGTCAGCGCGGGAAAGAAGATTGGAAGTCGCTATCCCGATAAGCCAGCAGGGGTAAATGGCGGGGTGGCTGAATCGTCAATTCAGTATGAATTCTGCATTCACAATTTACTTGCATTCCCCCTTCACCCGACTACCAAACTCTGTCACCGCATGCTCAATTTCCTGATACGCCAATCCTGGCGCCTGCTTCTGTTAGCCGCTTCTGCCAGCGTCCTGCGTGGCATCTGCAGCGTGCTCACAGTGGTCCAGATCAATGCTGCCATCGCTGGCCAGGCGGCCAGCCGTCCCCAAGCCGCCTGGCAATTCGCTGCGACGGTACTGTTGCTGATGGTGTTTCACATGCTTTCCAATACTTCGTTCGAGCGGCTGAACCAGCGTGCCCAGGCCGATCTGCGACGCTACATCTCCGCGCGCGTGATCCGCGCCGATTACCGGCATATCGAAAAGATCGGCGCACCGCGCATTCAGTCGGCGCTGACCGAGCACAGCGCCAAGGTCGCCGAATTCTTTGTCGGCATGCCCGCCATCCTGACCAATTCGGTGGTTGTGATCGGCTGTCTGATCTACATGGTGCTACTGTCCTGGCAGGTTTTCCTAGGCGCGCTGGTAGTGCTGGCGCTGGGTTCGGTCGGCTATCACCTGGCCCATCTGAAGGCCATCCGCTACCTGGAGCAGGCGGCGCGCGAGCAGGATGTGATGTTTGGCCATTTCCAGGGCATGACCCATGGGGCCAAGGAGTTGCGCCTGCATCGCGACAAGCGTGAGCGGTTCGAGCGCGGCTTGCTGCACGCAGCCATCGAGAACGTGCGCCGCCTGCGTACCCTTGGCATGTGTACCTTCAGCGCCTCAGCCGGCTGGGGCAATTTCCTGATCTTCGCCTTCATCGGCGTGGTGCTGTTCGCGCTGGTCGGCGATGCCCATGGACAGCGCGCGGTGGTGAGCGGTTTTGCGCTGGTGTTCGTCTACATTGTCACGCCGCTGGAAGTGCTACTGATGAACATCCCGCGCGCCAACCTGGCCCGCGTGGCGGCCGCCCGCATCGATGCCGTTACGCAGGAAATGGCCAACAGCGAGGCGCCCGCGCCGGCCGGTCAGTGTAGCCAGTTGGACAGCTTGGTCCTGCGTGGCGTAACCCACCGTTACTATCATGAGCGTAGCGATGGGATGTTCATGCTGGGTCCGATCGACCTGAGCTTCTGTCCAGGCGAGTTATGCTTTCTAGTGGGTGGCAACGGCAGCGGCAAGACCACGCTAGCCAAGCTGCTGGTGGGATTGTATGTGCCGCAGGATGGCGCGATCCTCTGGAATGGCATCGTGGTCGGCGACGCCAACCGCGATGCGTATCGACAACTGTTCTCGACGGTGTTCTCGGACTTTCACCTCTTTGATCAATTGCTTGAAGGGGTTCGCCCCGACTTGGATACGGAGGCCAACCGCCTCCTGGAACGGTTGCAGCTGCAGCATGTGGTGCAGGTCAAGGAGGGCGCATTTACCACGCGCGCCCTGTCACAGGGCCAGCGCAAGCGCCTGGCACTGGTAGTTACGGCATTGGAGGATCGTCCCTTCATTGTTTTCGACGAGTGGGCTGCCGATCAAGATCCCTTCTTCAAGGACGTCTTTTATCGTGAAATTCTGCCGGAACTGAAAGCGCAGGGGAAGGCTGTGCTAGTTATCACGCACGATGATCGATACTTCGACCAAGCTGATGTGCTCCTGTCCCTAGAGAACGGTCAATTGGCCCGAAAGTCGACAGTGAAGCCAACTGAGAGTGAGTCGCGGCAGGAGGAATTTGCGCCCTGAAGAATAACAAAGGAATGGATGGGTCAGATTCCAATGCAATTCAACAATTAGTAGATCTCTAGCTGGTCAATTCCGAGTTTGGTCCTCAGTTCAGCCTCGCGATTATTCAGCCATGTTTTCGCCTGGTCTTTCCCTCCTTCTAGGCCACTCTGGCGCATCGCTACTCTTGCGCATTTGTATCGCTCGGCGCGGTCATCCACCAGATAGCATAGAAGCTCCATATTGTTGCTCATGAACTGAGCTTCAGCGCCCAGTAATGAATTGCCTTCTTTCATAACCCTATCGAAGTCGTCCAACTGAGCAACTACAGCATCCATTTCGTTCCGTTTGGGGCGGTCTCCTAATCTAGCTGCAGCATCAAATGCACCTAACAGGTTGTTGATGGAAATAAATGTTGGTACGTAAGAGTCTTTAGTCACCACCATCAAGGCATTCAGCATTCCCAATCTGTGCTGAAAGGCACTGCGTTCAGTCTTTTTTCTTCCATTCTCTACGTATTCACGATATCGCACAGCTGTCACGACTACATCCGCAACTCGCGATCGTGCCATATTTAGTAGACGTTTAGAGATTCCGGGACCTAAGTTGATCAAGAAGTCTGAGATACGGATATGCATGGCTTCTAAATCAGTTCTCAGTTTTCTAAGAACCATGGTGCGCTCTGTGCGTTTGCCCAAGTGACTCAGTAGCTTTTCCTGGCGCTCATGTTGCCGGATCGCGTTCTTATAATTTTGAATGTCTTTGATCAGCCTTGGATCAGCACCAAATTTTTCGTTGGCGCAGTCTTTGCCGAGGAGCGTGTGCGTCCCGTCGTCCTTTTCTACGACCCATCCTTTACTATGCTCATGTCTGCAGCGGTTTCCATTTTCTTTCTCAAGGCAACAGAATTGCTTTTCGGCCAAATTGTAGTAACCCACTAGAGCGCGATATGACTGCCGAGTTAGTGGGTTGCCCTCACGGTAACCTTTGAGCTCATGGAATTCATCAGCCGACTCAAAGCATCGCACCTTAATTTGAGCAAACGACGTTCTGCGTGTCATTACTATCTCCTAGGAGAATATGGACACCAGAAATTATACTGTATGCAAATACAGCTATTAATAAAATTGTTGTTCTATCTGGTTCGGACTAAGCGAACGTTCCGCGTGGAAATTCTGCCTAGTCATCTATCTTTTGGCGGTGCTCACGGTCCTAGGGCGCCTAGCCGCGGCTCATTTGCGGGGAATTTCACGAGAAGACTAGTCTGCAGAAAGCTTACGGCTTGATTGCCAACGTCGTACCTCCAGGGCATCTCCGAGAAACGGGATCAAGCAGGTGGCTTTCGAAGTAGGTGTCGCGCAGCATTCTCTTCAAAACGGCCGGCCTCCTCGATGTACCCCTGCACAGTGCCGTCATGTCGCCAGCCGCCTTGCCGTTTAATGTCTCGGAAATCCGCACCGGCGCGATAGGCGCTAGTCGCCATGCCACGGCGCAGGCTGTGACTGGAAAGATCTGGGACATAGTCCAGCCCGGCCAATGCTGCACAGTCGGCCAGGATCGTATTGATGCTCGCCGGGTGGATGGCTCGCTCACCGACCATTTCCCGTTTATTAATCGACCGGAAAACAGCGCCGCCGTCGATGCTAGCTGCGTCCAGCCAGGTCCGCAGTGCTGTGGCCGGGCAGCAGGTACCGGTGCCGTAAGGAATAGCCTTGATGATGCCTTGTCCTTGTTGGTCGGTCTTAGAGCGTTGCAATGTGATGACCAAACCGTCCGGCTCCCATGCAATATCAGCAAACTGCAGCGCGGCCAGCTCGCTGCGGCGATATCCGCCAAAAAACCCCATTTGCAGCAAGGCTATATCGCGTTTTGCCTTGATGGTTTTCAGGCTGGCCAGCTTACAGACGATTTTTTCAAGATCTTCGATAGGCAGGGCCTTGGCCTGTTTTTTGGGGCGACCATAGGTACGACCGATACCTTTGAGAGTCTTTCGCACGGCGGCGGTGCCGGCTGGATCAGGGAACCCTTGATACAAATAGGCGCCGCTGTCAAAACGCGCCGGGAAGAGGTGGGGCTGTCGATGCAGCAACTAGCCGCGTTCAGCGGAATGCACGCCCACACGCTCGCTGCACTGGAAAACGGGACGCTTTCCGATATTGGCTATAACCGGTTGGCCGCCTTGCTGCAGCTCCTCAGCCTGTCTTTCGGGAGCCTGAGCATCTCGGCGCGGCTCGCCAAGCGCGGCCTCTGGATGGCAGCGAAAAACGTGAGTGTCTCTTATCGGAATGAAATGCCGCCTGACCTGCTATCCAGCGTATTGCGCAGCGGGGTCTGTCCGCCCGAATATGCCTCAAATATCGTGTGCTTTCTGGATGAAACACCCCTTGAACTTGTCATTATGACGGTAGAGGAGACGGCCGCCGATGCCCAAGCTAGAGCGCACATCTGGCGACATATCGCCAGCCTGGCGTCACAGTACGGCTCAGCTAGGAATTCACTTTGGGCCTGAGAATGCCACCAGATGAGTGAATATTTTTTAGGAACTAAGCAACGGCACAACAGAAGCTATGTTCCGGCGGCTTAATCTCTCCGCAATCGTATTAAATTTTCAATAAGTTCGCCAAAACTTGCGAAAACTCAGGGAAAGCTTACCGCCTCATCATTAGGGTCTCGTTAGATGAGAGAATCAGGCAGCGTGGCATTGTAAAAAAGACTAAGAATATTTCACAAGGGGGACGTATATGGCTTTGAAATTCTTGGTATTTCGAAGTCGTTAGCTGATAAGAGTTTTCTGGACGATTTGTTGATCGTACCTGATCTGGCTGCGGGAATTCTTCATGACCTGGTGATTTTTCGACGACACGGGCGAAGATCCCCCTGGCAAGGATGGGAAAGTGGATGTACTGATATGGTTAGCTACATCATCTAATTTTCTAACTAAGATCCACCTACGCATTTCGCCGAAAAGTGACGGCACATATGTAGCTCATAATCTTACATTGGAGCCCAAATGGAGTGACCCTCTCGGGCTAGATAACGCCAGTCAATGAAGTGATACGCTTGTCGAGCCTTCCCTTGAAGAACGGCACCATGGCATCACGAGGATCCTAGTAGCAGAAGCTATGAGATAAGAACAAAATGGAAAGGATGAATCCCAATGAGGCAGCTTATTCCGTCGCCAGTAATTTCGGTAGTAGCAGATGCCTGCGCAGCCAGAGAGACACATGCATCTCTCGACAGTCTTTTTGCCTACGCTGACGCGCCAGGAGAGCCGCCCGATGGAAGTAAGCACGTAAAAGCCCTTGAATGGCTCCGTCGTACAAATAAGGACCACTCCGTCGATCCGTTAGTAGTGCTCGGACGGCTGATCGAGAACTATATGGAACAGCCAATTGGAACTTGGAATGATGGTTCGGATGCAAAGAAAATTGAAGCGATCCTGGCGCAATGCAAATTACGTTATGTAACTGGCGGAAGAGTCGTAGCCGCGCAGATGAGCGCAGCCGCATCTCGCACGCTCGAAACCTTGCTTAAGTCTTTCGACTATCGAGCCATTGATGAAGAGTTTTCTAGGGCGTTGGAGAACGTTCAATCGGAACCGCGTGAAGCGGTTTCGGCTGCGAGCAATATATTAGAGTCTTTTTGCAAGGTATTTATCGCAGAAAACTCGTTGGATCTGCCCGCCAAGCAAGACCTGAAACCACTTTGGACGGTAGTTCGCAAGCACTTAGGATTCGATCCATCGGCCATTGCCGATACCGACCTGCAGACTATACTAACTGGTATGCTTGCCACGGTTGAGGGCATCGCAGCATTGCGTACTCATGCCAGCTCAGCGCATGGCGCTGGCGTTACGTCTTACCGCATTGAGTCCCGTCATGCTCGACTCGCCATACATGCTGCACACACTATTACCTTGTTCGCACTGGAGACCTGGGAAAAGCGGCGAAAGGGTGCTGGCTAATTGTTTCGCAAGCTCACCACATGCGCTGGTCGGCCACGCAAACAGGCACCAGGGCTGATGCTGCAAGTTAAGCGCCAACAAGGGAAAAGCCTGATACAAATCGGAAAACTATAATTCCATGAATCCACTACGTGAGCGCATTCGAGAAGAACGAGAAATTTTCCGCATGACGGGGCCACGCGCATTCCGGCGAAAGCGATTTGTTGCGAAGAAAGATCTACGTCCTCTTCGGGTGGTAATTCGACGATCAATGCCTTTGAAACCCAATCCCAAGTGGGACGCCGTACCCAACATACATAGGGCGGCTTAGTTACATTTACACTGATATCCGAAATTTTTCGTTATTTCGGCTGGGTCGCAAGAAGACCGGCGCTTTATCTTTTAAATAATCAATTAAATCAATTGCTTAGATAAACTGCTGCTGCAAAAATTTCCAGAATCTCGGCCGACCCTCATAAAGGTCTCACGCAAAAGACTCGTCAAGAAGACACTCTCCATGTTTGGTGCCCATGGGCAACTTCGTAACAAATTATAACGATGTCATTTACTGCTGAGTTTGAGAATATACTTAACTTGCTGTCAATAAGCTGACACGGCATCAGAGCGCGGAAAGTGTGGCCACATGGGGCAGCTGCACGTTCAATAGCTAAAGTTTTAACATGTCCGCACTGATGACTTTTAGAGGTCCATCGGTGCACTTTCGGTCGAGCGACTGATTCGCTAAAAAGTGCGGGGGCGAAATTGGGTATTGGCGAAAAATTCAAACAGTTTTTCGCGAACATCAAAGTTGAAAATGATGCTCAGATTGAGCTACGGTAAGGTGAAATAACGGCAGCGTTAAATCAAGAGTTTAGGGAACCCAGATAGTAAAACCGCAAACAATCTTCAGGATGGCGCGTAGCGCCGTTAGACAGCGATCAATGGCGTGTCGGATTTGGATATGCTTTATATCGTACCGGCGTCCCAATGGGATCGATATCATGATGGTGGCCAGGCGGCGTTATTGAAGCGAACGTATGAATCTCGATTTCGCTCGATAATCAACAAAAAAAGGGAAGGGGAAGCTCATGCCAGGCACGACAAGAATTATTCAAGATGCACCTGCTGAAGTAGATGAGTTTGGCGGGAAAGGCCATGACCGAACTGCGAATGCGTTGGTAGATGCCGTTAGTCAGATGGAAGGACGTGATGGTGCAATCGGTTTGGAAGGATCTTGGGGGGCAGGGAAGTCGACGGTCATAAGAATTGCTGAGAAAAAGCTCGCTGCCCATGATCGCAACGATCTCAAACATTCGATATTCACGTTCGATCTATGGGCGCATCAGTCTGACGATTTTCGGAGAGCATTTCTTGAGTCATTTGTTGCATGGCTCTCGGGCCAGCATATTTTGAGTTCTTGGACGCTCGATAACGCTCGCAATCAGATACGTGATCGCGTTAAGTCTGTAACGGTTGAGAGTTCCAAAAGGTACAACGCCTTTGGAATTGTCTTTATTCTCATCCTCCCGCTTCTTCCTTTTATATACGCATGGCTCGGCCCATCAGCGCTTAAGCCCGCGAGTGGCCCTAATCCGGCTCAAACTCTGGATTGGACGGTTTATCTTGCTGCCTCTTTAGTCGCGATTCTGTATTTAAGTGTCTTCGTCCGATTTTTCCATCTCTACTTTGTGATCTCTTGGCCATACATTTCACGATCAGGAAAAAGTTTTGCAGATGCAGCCTCTAATTGTGTTTCGATGTTTTCCAAAGACGTGGAAAGTGAGACGACAACGCAAAATATTCGAGAATCAGACCCAACCACAATTGAGTTCCATCGAATATTTCGAAACCTTCTGAGTGAAGCGCAATCACGTGGCGTCACAATCATCCATGTGTTAGACAATATTGACCGGCTTCATAAAGACTCGGTCGCCGGCACGTGGTCTGAGATTCGCGCTTTGTTTGCAATTAGAGGAGAGCCGGCTAGAAGATCCCACGATAGCGTTCTTGTCATTCTGCCGTACGATAAACAGTTCGTGATGAGCGCGATAGGAGAAAAGGGATTAGACAAAGAAGCTGATTTTATTGAAAAAACATTCAGCCGCACTTTACGTGTGGCGCCCCCGATTTCTCACGATTGGCGTAAATTCTTCCTGGCCAAACTAAAAGAGTGCTTTTCTGACATCAATGATGCGGAATTAAATGAGCGCCTTTTCCGACTACTTAGGTACAGCTTTCAGAAGACAGATACTCACGCTAGCCCGCGGCGAATTATCCATTTCATCAATGAGCTAGGTGCATTGGACGCGCAATGGCAGCGCACCATATCGCTCGAAGCATGTGCGATCTACATCCTGAATCGCAAAGAAATCGAGGCGAGTTCAGATAGCTTGCGCAAAGAGGAAACAATTGATCCTCGCTATATCCAGATCGCAAACGTAACTGAAATAAATAAGGAAATTGCTGCACTTGCATTCAACGTAGAGCCGACTGCTGCTAATCAAGTGCTCTTGCAAGATCCGATTTCCAGAGCGTTGACTAGTCCAAATCCTGAAGATTTGAAGAAACTAGCCTCGATACCAGGATTTGATGATGTTCTTCAAGACGTTTTGCAAGATCCGACCCGTGAATGGCTACTTTCACCGAACGGGGTTCTGGATAATGTATGTATCAACTTGGCGAGTCTCGATTTGGACGATGCTCGCGCCAGAGTCTGTTGGCGTGACGTTGCAGGTGACATCAAGAGGCTGAAAGAGAGTATTTATCCAAACGCCAACGTCCTTAAATCCTTGTCATTAGTGATCCCAGGCATTAGAGATGCTCGAACGGCTCCAGACTTGGCGCACAAACTTCAGTCCCTCTTAGGCGGCAGTCAACTTGAGATTGGAGAAAAGGATGCTTTTGATTATGGAGTAGATTGGTTCAACGCAACCATAACTATTCAGGACGCTTTGCAGCCGGTTATCTCAGAAGACGCGCTAGCTGAATTCCGGAAGAAAACAAAAATATCACTTTCTCCCGCAGCTATCATAGGTTGCGCTCACCAATGCGCCCAAGCACGCGACTATAAGCTGTCCGCAGTACATCCGTTACAAGTTGATATAAACAAGCTTGAGCATAGCTTCATCGAGACGTTTGACAATCGTCCCTCAGTTTCCGTGGATGTACTAAATCAAATCATCGGATACTTTACGATCGACAAGTGCAAAGGCCTGTTAACGACGCTTGTAAAAAGTATTCACACGGATCGTCTCGCGTCGGAAGATGAGGCTGAAAAACGAGCTGCGCTACTGCAGGTAATACATCGTCTCTGCTCTAGGATTGGCGATGGTTTGCTTGAGCCATGGAAGGATGTTGTATTGCCTTTGGCAGTGGATGGCTCGCTTGCTGTTCATGCTTTCAACGCCGGAGAGTCCAATGATAAGTCCGGTTCGGCAAAGATGGTGGCCATACTGATGGCATTGCAAGATGCGGCCAAGCCTTATGCCGTGCCAGGTGATCATCCTCATATGGGCAGCGCCGCGCCCACAGCGATCAGATGGTTCAACAGCTTATCGAGCGATGGGGCCGTGGATGACGAATTTCCCAACTTGATTGCACAGGCTACTCGGGAGCTGTCTCCCTTCGGATATTGGCTTGATCGTGGACTCCAAGACGCTGTGCCAGCGATCCTGCACGCAAAGGTATTGTCCAGCATCATTCGCTTACGAAATATGTACCGGCTAAATGTATTCAAGACACTGGCGGCGTATTCCAAGATTAAAACCTTCCTTAGCGAGGATGAAGCGGCGATCCAGTTCCTACTGAAATTGGCCGAATGGAAGAAAGATTTCGACGGTTTCTTAAAAAACAAAGACCTTTTGTTGACTTTGCCTTCCGAACTTATCACCGATATACAAGCTCACGGCGCGAATACCAGCTTGATGGTGATTCTTGAAGCGATAGATAAAGTTCTTACCTCGGCCACGCAAGAGGATTGGAAAGGTGCCTTTAACGAGTCGGATAATTTGTTACGGCTATACCTAATCCGGCATAAAGACGTCTTGCTAATGCCCCCTACCAGCGAATATAAGCCCGCACTGTTCGATCATGCGACTTACTTACTCAAAGGACTTGTTCATGTCGAACTATCGCCAAGTGATTGGCATACTGTGATCGATGGCTTGGGGGCCAGTAGCCAGAGCACATTGGCAGCAGACGTCCTGCTGGCAATCACATCGATCGTGGTTAATGAGGAAGGTTTGCTTTCATTCATTCGAAACTATAGTGAAATCGCTGCCCGCATGAAATTCATTGAGCAACCGAACGTTTCTCTTAATCAGATATTTTCGAAGTTGATTGTTAGCGAAAATTCACAGGCGCAAGCATTCTCCGACCAAAATCTTGAAATAATTGACGCTCTTTTGGCTAACGCTTCAGAGGATGCGAAGGGCACATTTATCGAAACGATTAAATCGAAAGCAATGTTGGATGGGGCGAACGAAGAACGCCTAAGAATGTTAAGAGGGAGATATGGAATCGTTGACGAGGCCTTGCCAGAAGAGGGGGATGATGATGTTGAGGAAGAAGTCGGCCTGTCCTAACCGGCCAGCGTTTCTCGTGCAAATCTAGGAACCCCTTTTTTTATGGACAGATCTACAAAAAAGGCTGCTGCAGGGGGCTACTTCAGTGCCGAAATTAACTTCAAGGTCGCATATGATGACATCTGCGGGGAAACTTGATAGGGATCGACAAGTAGCTCGGCGGCGCATCGATGGGACAATACTCGACGCACTTCGAAATTTGCCGACGGCAGACGTTGCGCTTGCCTTGGGGATAAAGGTTCGAGGGAACAAAGCGATGTGCTTCAATGGGCATGATCGGCAATCGCCGAGTTTTACCATTGGAAAAAATAAGATCTCTTGGAAATGCTACGGATGTGGAGAATATGGGGACTCAATCGCTCTGGTTGAAAAGATTCTCGGTTTTGATTTTAAGGCCGCCTGTGATTGGCTGTGCGATCGATACGGCATAGGCACTCCGTATGCAAGAGGAAAGAGTAGACGTGTTTCTGCTCAAAAACCTCCCCCAATACATTCATCAGCGTCGGACACCAATTCAGGGACGTTGGGAGATCCAGAGATTTATAGCTGGTTAGTCAGCCGATGCGGTCCAGTTACCGATCCGCGAGGACTTGCGTATCTTAAATCGCACGGAATACCTCAAAGCATCGCAGCGGCATTTGGCGTCGTAGAGTTAAGAAATACCACTCGCGCCTATGCGTCATTGAAGTCCAATTGGGGAGCTGATCGTATTAAGAAATGTGGTTTATCAAGTAATGGCCGCTCTCTTTTATGGCGTGGATATTGCCTAATTTTCCCTTTCAAAACTGATTCTCAAGTGACATATCTACAAATCAGATGTCTCGAAGGGAACATGAAATTTGTTGGGCCTATCGGCATAGAAAAGCCAATTTACAACTCAGAGCGGCTCAATAAAATGCCTCGCAATCAACCGCTGCACATATGCGAAGGGATTCCGGACACGTTAGTTCTCGAGGGGCGAGGTCTCGCAGCTATAGGGATACTAGGTGCAAACTCCTTTCGTCGCGAATGGGTTGATGTACTTATCCCATTTGACTTAGTCGGTGTACCGGATGGCGACGACGGTGGAAAAAGATTTCGTCAGTGTCTAACTAAAGAATTTCATGCACGCAGCAAAAGCATCCGATTTGTTGTGTTGCCGGATGGTGAAGATGCATGTGATGTAGTTTCAAAGGTAAACGATGCTTAATTTCTTGGATCAAGTTTGCGATCAGATCAATCTAAGGTGGGCGTGGGAAAAGGTCAAAAGAGCGTCTGTGCCAGGAGATATTTGGATTAACGAAGCGGAGCTTTCGTCTTTTGAATTACATTTGGGAGAAGAACTGGAGCACCTGGCGAAAGACCTGAGAGAGGGGAGATATCAAATCAGGCCCTTGCGGCCGATGGCTTTTCCGAAAAATCCAGATGAAAATGGAAAGGCTCGTGTCCGGCAATATTTCAATTTCTCAATTAAAGATCAGGTTGCTTGGACTGCTGTGGTCAATATAGTTGGCCCATATGTCGATGCAAAAATGCCGGTCTGGAGCTACGGTAATCGCTTGTTTCGCTCAACGTGGATTGACGAAGACGAGATGGGGAAGAGCCGAAAAACGGGGCCCTATAGGCATTCATCTGGTCGTATCTATCGTCCTTTTCAACAAGCATGGCCATTGTTCAGAAGGCACATTGCATTGTCTCTAGCCGCTGCCACTGCGAAGTTCGGTATTGACCAACAAAACCTCGATCAAGATGATCTAGATGAATTAAATGTTCAACGTTCACTTTCGAGAGCTAATCGCTGTCCTTATGTCCTTGGAGAGTATTGGTCCAGGCCTGCTGATCCGACGATGCGAAACGACGTCTATTGGGCATCTATTGATCTTGAGAAGTTTTTTCCATCGATATCAATAACTTCATGTATAGAGGCTCTTGTCTCGTGTCTTCCTGAGTCATTTAAGGAAAGCGCCGCCGGTCTGCTGCAAGGATTAGGTCATTTTCCTTTGGATTTGGCTGATTGGGATGATGATGACCTTTCTCATATAGGGTTACAAAAAGACTCGAAAGATTTTCGAAGCATCCCCACTGGCCTTCTTGTTTCTGGATTTCTCGCAAACGCTGCGTTACTTCGGGTTGATCATGCCGTAGAGCGAGATTTACCTAAAGGATCTGTTGCGCATTTTCGATATGTAGATGATCACGTCGTCGTAGCAACTAGTTTCAAGGATTTGGTGCAATGGATAAGGCGCTATAAAGAAATATTGGACGAACTTGGTGGTGGAGCAAAAATCAATCCGGCCAAAACAGAACCAGCTCAGTTAGGTGAACTTTTTGCGGACGACATAATTGCATCGGAGGACTCTGATTGTTGGATAAAGGCGAAAAAAGCTTGTCTATTAGATCCAGATTTTCCGTCGCCGTTGATGACAAGAACTATCGCACTTGTTTCTGCAATTGGCCGAACTGATTTCACGATTCTGGATGAAAACGAACTCAACATCTTATCTCGTCAGCTAGAGCATCTCCTTTTGGTTGACCTACCAGAAACCGAGATGCCAGAACGTACCCGACTTGCTTTTGCGGCTACGAGGCTCGCGCGTGTCGCGGAGGCTCGACTTTCATCCCCTGAGCTACTGACCAAGCCGACGGCTCCCCCCCATTCCACCGCAATGCAACGTTTCGACACAAGGTCGTTGTTTGGTCGCAATACCGGCGAAAGTGAGCTCGCTCGCTTGATAGGAATTGATGACCCAAATGTACTGGAGCAACTAGAAGGAATAGCTAACCGAGCATTTAATTTAGTGAGACGAGTTCTTCGTGAAAGGCCTGATCGCGTCCGCTTATGGACTCATGCGCTATCGATAGCTCGGCGCTTGGGAGCCAGCGGACTGACTCAATTGTTTAGCGATATTCGCGAATATGGTGACAATTCAATAAACAGACTTTCCGCGCGGTACATTCTAGGAAATTCTTATGCTGTCCTGGCTTCAGAGGTTATAAACGCCTCACAGGTTCTTACAGATCGCGATGCCGCTGGATGGCGAAAAGCTGCGTCGCTCCGGTTCCTCCGGGACGTTGCTACGTGCACCGCTAATAAGGAATTAGGACAAGTGGACTGCTGGTTTGTGCAATTAAGCTATAACCAGCTTTGCGTCGGCATCTACTGTGCGAATCAGATATTGAAAAAGACAATTGCTCAAGGTGCTAATTTTCATTTTTCCTTCAAGCACTCTTTAATCTCGACTGGTGAGGCGTTATTAATATCACGCGACGTTGCTCCCACTTACAGGGTTGCCCTAGCTTGGTGGGGCGCCAGGTTCGAGATGAGACAACCAATTCGAAAAGCTTCAGATCTTATCGGTCATCTCGGTTCTACTATCCAGGAACTGCCGGAGTCAGACGCCTTTTGGGTATTTTTCCCGGAAGCTGCTCCAGCGATATCGATGAAGCGAATGGCCGCGCAAAGAGCTCAGAATAGGGAAGGGTGGTGGTTTGATGCACTTAATGGAAGGGTGCCAACGAATGAACTACAGCACATAGTTGAGAACTCCGTTGTCGCATCGCGAGTTCAAGAAAGCCTGGATAGAACAAAGGAAAGTCGCTTTCTACCACTGCCAGTATGGGCGGAAGCGATTTGGAAGAACGCTGGCACCGAGGAGTTTAGGCTGGGGGAGTGGACGTGTTTGGAAATAATTCGTCAGGCCGCCGTACTATTTACGCAAGAAGAACTGCTTAGTGTTAGCTATCTGGAGAAGGCTTCTAAGCCAAGAGAGTCACCGTGCGCCCACCCGCTAAATTTTCAGCTCCCTTCGGAAATCATCCAAACTCCAGTGACGTCTTGGCTGGACTGGCAACAAAGGTTACGGGCAAACGGAAAAGGAGTTGTTCGATTCTCTCCAATACGACAAAGGCTTCGAGATGAAAGGTATGCGCCGCTTGTATCAAACCAGATAGGAAGTGAACAGAACGTGATTAGAGGCCTTGGATTGTGCCTCTTTGGCCTATTGTCACGTTCGTTTTTGCTTCCTGTGCAGTGGAATGGCGCCGGCCATGAGAGCCTATTGAAATATTTACCTCAGCTTCTTAGAGAAGAAATTACATATTCTTCGGCCACTTTAGGAATTCTTGAGGCTTGTCTTTTGCCCCGTTCTTCCGAAAATGTATTGGCCAATCTCTATCAAACTTGGGCGGCGTTAGCCCCATTTGATGATGACACAAAGCATGATCCTATTCGCTTGATTGATGCCGGGCAGTTGGCGGACGTAATTGGTATTGCTCAAATGGAGCTCGAGAGAAATCAAATTTCCACTTTAAATCATCGACCTCGTCAGCTAACGCCCATAAGCCTCTTTCATCTTACCGAAGTCGATTGGAAATCATATTTTGGTGGAGAAGCCACATGACCAACACTGAGGTATCGCTGATGGA
This sequence comes from Herbaspirillum sp. WGmk3, assembly GCF_023952535.1. NCBI lineage: Bacteria > Pseudomonadati > Pseudomonadota > Betaproteobacteria > Burkholderiales > Oxalobacteraceae > Herbaspirillum > Herbaspirillum sp. WGmk3. The sequence goes on from NZ_JAKYWT010000002.1 coordinate 551,616, forward strand.
CTCTGTGACCATAGGGATAATTCAAACGACACTGGACGCTAGGGCCGCTTGGAACGAAAGCAGTGATCCGAAAATTGGCATTAGGGAGGACAATCGAGCTTGGCATGAAATCCGGCGCGCGATGAAAGCGCTACGGGACCAAGACGATCAACCCCAAATTGTCTTACTACCAGAGCTCGCTCTCCCTCGCACGCGCTTAGATGATTTTCAGCGTCTAGTATGTTCAATGAATGTGCTTGCTATTGTCGGAGTTGATTATCGGTTAGATCACACAGCCAACTCTGCAAAAAATGAAGGATTAGTGCTCGTTCCTAGAAACATCTGGCGCAAACGTCCGTCACGATATGCTTCACGCATATGGTTTGGAAAACATACTGCCGCTCCTGCAGAAAGCGATGGCCTAAAAAAATATAGCCCGCCATGGTCGTTTAACGGCGATGAGAATGTCTATGCTTTTGACGCGGGCCCCTTTGGTCGCTTTGGTGTCGCTATTTGCTATGACTTCATGGATATAGAGCGGGCGCTTTTGTACAGAGGGCGCGTTCACCACTTGATCGTGCTTGCATATAACCGCGATATCAAGATGTTTGAATCACTAGCTGTCTCGCTTTCGAGAACGGTCTATTGCAATGTAATTGTCTGCAATACCGGCTATTACGGCGGCTCCTTATTGGTTTCACCATTTTATGAGGCACATAAGCGGATTGGATATTCAATCGATGGTGGCTCACTATTTTCTGCCCAGTCCGTAACGTTACCAATTCAAGGATTGGACGATGCGATTCATGGCCGATCGGATCCTAAAAATTATAAACATCTCCCTCCTGGGTTCAAGGTAGTTATTTAATCTCCGTGACGCAAAATGCTCAAATATAAAACACTCACACCTTCCAAGCCTGGTGTTCTTCCGTTATTGCAAGCATATGCTTTTGCAAAGGAAATTGGTCTTGAAAAAGAAGCCGAAGAAATACGTTACTTTGAAATCGAATGGGATCGAAAATACAACAGCAAGCTTCGACGTGGCTATATCGTCCGACTTTTGGAAGAACATGGCGTTTACGAGAAGTTTGTCTCTCAGTGTTGGCCAAGTGGTGCAACGTCAGACGGCGTACGTAGGCGGACGCGTTACCTTCAATATGCAGATGACTATGACGCATTTCTGGAGCTGGCGGCTGGAGAGGAGGGGGACAATTCTGAGGGAACAGTGAATGGCTCGCTGGAGTTTGCCCTTGAAGCGCATCTCAGAGATTTTCTAGCTAAAAATCTCTCGCAGATCGAGTCCGGATTGCGCCTGTATCGGGATGGAGAGCGTTCCGGCATTGAGTATCCAGTTGGCGCTGGACGCATAGATATCTTAGCTGTGGACTCGGAAGAAAAATTGGTGGTTATAGAACTAAAGCTTTCGCAAGGAAGAAATAAAGCGCTTGGTCAACTGCTTTATTACATGGGCTGGGTTGATAGTAATTTGAGGCGCGGACAATCTCGGGGAATAATCATAGCTAGTGAAATCTCGGACGAACTATCGATTGCTGTCAAACGTGTGTCTGGCATCTCGCTGTGTCAATACAAAATGGATTTTGCAATTAATAAAGTGGTAGCGGGTTGAGTTATTGCGTCTAACGAAAATGAAAATACTTGATAACCGTCGGTATCTAAAAAATAAACATCTGTATTCAAAAAAAACGGAACCAGCAGCAAAGTCGACCTTCAAGGATACGCTTTCCCTGTTGGCACTTTTTTTGTCGGTCTTGGCGACGGTGCTTTCTTTCACCGGTTACGGTGTCGCTCTTGCCACGAATATAGTGTTTTCGATTCCACATGAGCCGATCTTTCAATCGACATTCGAGCTTCTCGAACTATCAGTGTGGGCGGTGACTTCGCTTTACAGCAAGGCTGGAGAAATCTCCTTCAAATCTACCTACATCACTTTGCTTAGTGAGTCTATTTTTGGAGGACTCATTCTTTTAGCTTCGTGGTTCATTACATATGGCATCATCAAGCTCCCTTCAGTTCGGTCTGCTTCAGCCAAGAAGCTTGATTCTCTAAAACGAAAAATACTTGTTCCACCTAGTGAGAAGGTGCCGTTTAGAATCGTTGTCTTACAAGGGTTACTTGGCTTTGCGACGTATGTTGTGGCAATGCCTTTAATAGTGACATTCCTTCTTTATCTGTTCTTAACGCTGACTTTCATCATGCCGATAATTTCACTTATAGGCGAAGCAGCGGCTGAGCGTCATCTAAAAGAGTACGTAATTGAACCAACGCGCTGCCAGCCGCTACAAGGGCGAATAGAGCGCATTGATACGTTCAATGAGAAGGCGAAAAAAAAATCGAATGAAAAGGTGGCACTTTGCTTATCAATAAAGCTGCCTCGCGAGATCGAATTCCAAGGGAGAGAAGCTGTTACAACCAGCAGCAGCATAGTTTTGTTCGATCCTGATACTGGAAAAGTGCAGAGAATACCTCTTCGAAATGCGATTATCGAAACCGTGGGAGAGCTGCGGCCGACTCGAGAGGAAACTTCACCTACTAATCATCTCAGATAAGCTCATTGCTGAACGGGAAGAAGGAGAGTGGTCATGCTAGTAGCTCTGATGGAGAAACAGAGGATTCTTGCTAGTCTGGCTGAAAAAGGTCGGGCGTATTTCTGTCCTGGTTGCTCGCAAGAAGTAACTTTAAAAAAAGGACGGAAGATGATTCATCATTTCGCGCATAAGCCCCCTGTTAGTTGTTCCTGGGCCGCGGGCGAGACTCAGCTTCATTTGAAGGCCAAAGAGCTTTTATATCTCCATTTCAAAGCTGAAGGTAGGTTTGTTGAAATTGAATACCCAATCGCCGATCGCCAACTAAGAGCGGATGTATTAGTGTCCGCTAGAAACGGTCAATCGGTAGCATTTGAATTGCAGCACTCAACCATAAGCCCGGATGAAATCGAGCATCGTACGAGCCTTTATTTCCAGCATCAGGTGGCTTTAACTTGGCTACCGTTAATCAAGCTAGAGAAGCTGGAGTTCGAAAGAACGATGAGTGGCGGCATAGTTAAACGCTACTCTCCTAAACCATTCGAACGCTGGATACACGGATTTAACTTTGGTCACATTTGGTATTTAGATGCAGAGAGCGCGCAGCTATGGCATGGTAAGTTCGATAAAAGCATGATTGACGTCCCATATAACGAATGGTACGAGAGTGGCGGTCATCACGTTTCCGTTGGAGGCTACGAGAAGATTTCCAAGAGATGGAAAAAGCTAACCTTAACAGGGCCATTTTTTCTCAATGACGTACGCTTCACCATCAAACCGAGGCCAGAGGCAAAGATTGGCACTCATTGGTATCCGAAGGGGGCGATCTTAGCTATTGAATCGAAGGTGAAGGAAAATAGCGTCGCAGGGTAGGTGAGCCCACGGGGTCTTTGTTGGCCCCTGGCACAATTAGTGAACCATAGGAGAGTCATCTTGGGCGCTACATACAACGGACAAAATTTTCGAACTCCACTAGAGGCTCAATGGGCGGCATTTTTTGACTTGGCCGATTGGAACTGGCGAGCGAACCCTTCGCGGGTTGGAAACTGGGCCTCTGATTTTCTAGTCTCTTTTCCATGCAGCCATTCCTATTGCAACGGGCAACATCAATTACTTATCGCCGTTCTGCCGCTTTCTTCGATTGAGCAATTTACTGGTCATCCATGTTTATTGCATTGTTACGGCGTCAAAAATGAACGGGGTCACCTAGTAGCCGATGGTGGAGTGGCGTTTGGAAAAGATTCACATATCACAAGATGGGAAATTAGTCATGGCGCCAGTGGCGGCATCGAAAACGTAGACTTTCGCGTTTCAGATGCTCCGGTTCTGTGGGATCAGGCACACCACTAAGTTGTCCATAACCAATGTTGAGGCTTCACGAAATTGGTGAGGTCGTGGCCACGGCCCCTCGACAGGCGTCGAGTGAGTTACAAAATTACTTCTAAGACGGTAACAAAATTACTTCAATGGACGCCTGGCTAAGGGGCTGAGGGGTATTCGGGCGGTAATTACCGGTGGCGCAGAACAGCATGGGGCAGCATTGCTCCCAATTCTCCGCACCAAGGTCACGGCAGAGCAGCTGTATGAGCATCTCCTCGACCTGAAGCAGCTAGAAGTCAAGTTCTCGCTGAGCCTGGCTGGAACCAGCATCCAGCAAATGTCACCAGGTCAACGCGGCGCCTTGCTACTCATCTTCTATCTGCTGGTCGATACGGACCCGACGCCGCTCATCCTGGACCAGCCGGAAGAAAACTTGGACAACCAGACCGTCTACTCCATGCTAGTGCCAATAATTCAGCGCGCCAGGACGCGCCGGCAGATCGTCATGGTCACCCACAACGCTAATTTGGCGGTGTGCTGCGACGCGGAGCAGATCATCCATGCCGAGTTCGACCGCGGCGACCAGTTTGCGATGACGTACGTCTCCGGTGCCATCGAGAGCTCGGAGATGAATCGTTCGGTCTTGGATGTCCTTGAAGGGACGATCCCAGCATTCGACAATCGCCGAGACAAGTATTTCCACTGACCCGAGGAAGAGCCCTTAGAATTTCCATATTCTAACTGGTATGCTTGCCACGATTGAGGGCATCGCAGCATTGCGTACTCATGCCAGCTCAGCGCATGGCGCTGGCGTTACGTTCTACCGCATTTAGCCCCGTCATGCTCGACTCGCCATCCATGCTGCACACACTATTACCTTGTTCGCACTGGAGACCTGGGAAAAGCGGCGAAAGGGTGCTGGCTAATTGTTTCGCAAGATCACCACACCAGGGCTGATGCTGCAAGTTAAGCGCCAACAAGGGAAAAGCCTGTTGCATATCGGAAACTATAATTCCGTGAATCCACTACGTGAGCGCATTCGAGAAGAACGAGAAATTTTCCGCATGACGGGGCCACGCGCATTCCGGCGGAAGCGATTTGTTGCGAAGATAGATTTACGTCCTCTTCGGGTCGTAATTCGACGATCAATGCCTTTGACACCCAATCCCAAGTGGGACGCCATACCCAACATCCATAGAGCGGCGGCTTAGTTACATTTACGCTGATATCCGAAATTTTTCGTTATCTCGGCTGGGTCGCAAGAAGACCGGCGCTTTATCTTTCAAATAATCAATTAAACCAATTGCTTAGCTCAACTTCTGCAAAAATTTCCAGAATCCCGGTCGACCCTCGCCTTGGCATCACCAGACGTTCAAAGACAGAATCGATAAGCTCGAGCAAGCGCAGCGGTATCTTGAAAAGTCGTGGCCATCATATCCGGACGAGGAGCAATCCAGTGCCATGCGGCAGCAATACAGCAAGTTACGCGCCACGATCGAGCGAATGATTCAAGACATAGTATTCAATGGCGTGGTCGTGAGGTACCGTGACTGGATCAAAGTTGGCAACTTGGGCGAAGTCGTGACCTTTGAGGACACTGATTGCAAAGAGATAGAGCGGCTGCATAAGGCTTGCTGCGATGTAACGGAGGCCCATGATCCATCGTCTGCGAAAAATATACCGGTGCCTACGGCACAACAACTTGGTATCGATATCGCAGCACTCGTTGCGGTGGCCCAGTCCAGTCGGACGAAACGCGACGCTAAAAAAAAGCGGCCAAATTGAGTCCTTAATGGGTGTCAGTTAAGCGCACGCCGAATTGCACCAGGTTCGTTCGGAGCGAAACCAGCAAGCTGCGCAACTCTAGGAGTTGGTTGTAGTGCAACCGATGCAGAGCGGCGATTTGACATCGTGCAGCAGGCGCTGATCAAGGCCAAGGCAGGTGTAGCGGCGACCGGCGCCTCTGGCCGCCGAGTTCTCAGTCTCTTCTTGGCAAATTTATTCAGACCGGGTCTGACTATCAGCATAAGCGGTGATAATTTTAGTTATCGTCAATATATCTTTCGCACTAAGCCGTTGAATTTGTTCCGCCAAGATTAGGCTGTTCGAGACCCTATCTTCTTTCGCGGACAGGAAAAGTGTCCAAACAGGCGTCGTCAGAACACTGGCAATCCTGCCGAGCTGTTCTATCGGTGGAGCTATGTGTCCCCGCTCATATCGAGAGACCGTCTCGACCTCAATTCCTAAAGCCTGCGCCAAATCTTGCTGGATAAGCCCAACAGCAAGACGGCGTCTTCGTATGTTTGCGCCCACTAGGGCGGCCAAGCTGCCTTCGGAAATGTCTTTGTTTATCTTCATGTGTGACCACTGGACAATCACACATAATCCGTTTCTCTGCGGGCAACATACAGGGCGTTTTACATCATGTTTATTGACGTAAAAAGTCATGCCTCCTAATATTAAGCACTTGATGTCGTCGTCGACACCCCAAAAATTTCCTCGTGGAATAAAAAGAAGCGGTTAATGTTGCATGCAGAAACTACTGGAGCTCAAATGAATATTGCCGACATTCGTCCGCTTTCGACTTACATAGGCAACGGGGGCGTGACCCGTAAGGTCAAGTCAATTTCAATGGCTATCGACGGTTCGTTGACAGTGGAATGGCGCCGGGTGCCGCCTTTACATGGGGTATCGCGTTATTCCGAGCCTCGCGGGAATGAGCCGATCGAGCAATTTGCAATGTGGGCAAAGGTTTTAAAAGACACTCTGTCTTCTGATCTCGAGCACCACATGTTTGATCATGATTTGTACTCCGGGCAAGAGGGCGCTCAGGCCTGCAGCTCTGCCTGAAACGATGGTGGAATATCCTCCGATCCAATGCTTAATACGCGGTTTTGGTCATCCAGCTACAGGAAGGGCGGCGAATGATATCCATGCCATATTCAACTGACACACCACAGATGGATCTTCAAGAAGCACTTAGAACGTTTGATCGCCTTCAATTAGAAGGCGGAGATCTAGGTGCCATATATTGGCATCGAATTTCCCTTCTTGTACAAGATGCTGCGCGGTATCAGGCAAGAGCGCTCACGGCGGAGGCGAAACTTGACCAAATAAGGGCGCTACTGCATCAATGAGAAACTGGATGCCCTGACTATTCGCCACGTAGTGACGGTAGCACCTTGTTGCTGTTCCGGCGCATGTTCATCATAGCGACCTTGCCGGGCGGAACACCGCGCGTTGCGAATAGGGCTGCGCAAGCGCCTCCGTCGCCTCCGTCCAACGATGGTGACTAGCGAGGAAGCCTGTCGGCCCAGTCCACAATCTCCTTGGCAACCGCCTGCGGCTGTTCCGGGAACAGCGCATGACTGGCATCAGGAATCACCCGTACCTCCACCATGCCGGGCAGTGCGTCGCACAGTTCATCGCGGGTGGCGGCAGGGCGCCATGGGTCGTGCTGCGCTTGCAGGTCGAGGATGGGTACGGTCGAATACGGCCACCACGTCGATTGTGGTGTCGTCCGACTGGCCTGCCGATAGGCCGAAGCAAGCTCTGGATGCCATCCCTTCAGCCAGGACTGCGGCACGAACGGTCCGGAGAAGAATGCCTCTCTGAGCGCCGCAATCCTTTGCGCGGGTGAGTTGCGCTGGTCAGCAGCGGTATCCAGCGCCGCGCTCAATTCCGCCAGGAGCGGTCCTTTGGCCGCCGCAGCTGCCACGACCACGCCGCGTACCAACGTTGGATAATCCTGCGCAGTGACTCGGGCCACGTAATGTCCGTAGGCATGCCCCACCACGACAGCGCGGCCTTGTCCCAACAGCCGGATCGCCAGCGCCACATCACCGGCCAGGGTGTGCAAGCTCATCCCTTCCAGTGCTCCCCGGCTGGCACCGATGCCACGCGGTTGCGGCCGCAGCACACGGTAACCGGCCTGGGCCAGGAGTTTGGCGACGTTGTCGAAGTCCTCGCTGCCACGTTGTGAGGACGGTAGCAGCACGATTACCCCCTTGCGCTCCCGGGCATCGGGGCCCGAGGCTTCATCGACGATTACCTCAATCGACGTTTCACCCTGTTGAACAATGGCATGGTTGCGTACATTGGCTGCCGCCAGTGGCGTGCTCCACGCCAGCCATGCCGTTACGGCGGCCAGCAACATCGCAATCTCCTTTTCTAGTCATGGTCTTGGCGCGGGCGGCACTCGTATCCACGCATGCGCTCAGGCAGGTGCTGCTCAGAACGTATGCCTGATCCCGGCATTCCAGGCCATGTCGCCCGAGCCAGTCTCGATGGCGCTGCCTACCGTGTAGCCGGCGCCGTTCCGGTTCCAGATCCTGGCTACCGTTGTGTACAGTTCGGTACGTCGGGAGAGCGCATACAGATAGCCCAGTCCCAGTTGCGAAGCGTCCTGGTTGAAGCGGGTGCGGTCATCCTTGCGGATGTAGGAGGCGATCAGCTTGTGCTGTCCCAAGGGCAGGGTCACGCCGAGGATCATGTCGCGGCTGTCGGTGGTCGGGGTAGGGGCCACCGCCAGGCCGTAGGCATTGGCATTGTTGAGTGCCGAGCTGCCATAGCCCTTGTTGATGCCGTAGCCGAAGTTGAACTTGACCACCTTCAGGTCATAACTGCCGGAGAACAGCGTGTTCTTGGCGTTCTCGCTGCGCTGGACGGTGGGGGTATCCATGTTGCGGTTGTGATGCGCCAGGCGTAGCGAAAGGGCGCCATTGGCATAGGCCAGGGCACCGCCCCAGGCGCGGCCCATGGCATTGGAACCGGCGTTTTCGCCGAAGCCGTAGACCGCTTCGGCGGAGACGCCGCCGAAGGAAGGGGACACGTACTTGACCGTGTTGTCCATGCGACTGCCCGAATTCGCCGCCAGGTTCGCGGCGTTACCGGCAAAGCCTGCCGCAAACGGATCGGCCAGCACGAAGCCGGTGTAGTGTGGCGTGTACTGGCGGCCTACCGTGAGCGTGCCTTGCGAACCCGACAGGCCCACATAGGACTGGCGCCCGAAGAGCAGGCCACCCTGGCCCATTGCTCCGGTGTCGCTCTGGAATCCGGATTCCAGTACAAACAGCGCCGCCATGCCGCCACCGAGATCTTCGGTCCCCTTGAAGCCGAGTCGGGAACCCGATCCTATCCCGCCGGTGATCTTGTTGACCGAGCCGTTGCGGCCACCGGATTCGTGCACGAAGCCGGTATCGACAATACCGTAGATGGTCACGCCGGACTGCGCCAACGCGGCTTGGGTCGACAGCAGCAGGGCGGCGCCCATGGCCAGTTGGCGGGCATATGTGCGGGTGTCAGACTGCTTTGTCGACCGGGAAAACTGTGGTGGCAATGGGTAAGACATGGATGCTCCTCCTTGTAGTTGATATGTGTCTGCTGCCCGGCCCGATGCCGGGCGCAGGCAAGACGTGTCCCTTCCACTGCAACGGCGGGGTCGCAGCGGTGGAATCTTGTGAAGGTGTTCCGGGCCGGCCGCTACGTGGGTGTGCAGCGGTGGGACGGCACCGGCAGAGGTCAGCGGCCGGTGAAGACCGGTGCGCGCTTTTCCTTGAACGCCAGCTGCGCTTCGCGCGCATCCTCGGTCTTGCCGATGGCGGCGGTCATGTCCTGTTCGTAGCGATAGCCGTCGCGCAGGCTCAGATCTTCGATGACGTTCATGGTGTGCTTGCTCATGCGCGTCGAGACCGGGCTTTTGGATGCGATCACATGCGCGATCTCCAGTGCCGTCTCCAGCAGGGCCCCGGGCGCCACGCAGGCTTCGACGATGCCCAGCCGGTATAGCTCCAGGCCGCCGACCCGGTAGCCGGTGAGGGCCATGCGGCGCAGGCGCGAATGCGGGAACAGACGCATGGCATGGCGGCAACCACCGAGCAGCCCGACATCGACCTCCGGCAAGCCCAGGCTGGCCTGCTCGGACGCCACCAGGATGTCCGAGGAGGCCACCAGTGCCAGCCCCGAGCCCAGTGCGGCGCCGTTGATGGCGGCCACCACAGGCTTGGCGCATTCACGCACGGCATGGAAGCATTCCCGGGTACGCCGCGAGTGCGCCATGAAGTCGCCCGGCTGGCGGATGTTCTCGGCACGGCCCTTGAGGTCGGCGCCGGCGCAGAACACCTTGCCGGCGCCCGTCAGTACGATGGCGCGAATGTCATCGGTCTCGGAGATGGCGTCCAGTGCCATCGTCAGTTCATCGTTGAGCGTGCGGGTCAGCGCATTGACCGGCGGCGCATTCAGGGTCAGCGTGGCGACATGGCCATCGAGTCTGACATTGAGCTGGGTGAAGTCGAACATGGAATCCCTCGTCGTGAATTAGCGGCCGGCCTGGTCAAAGCCATACAGTGTCTGCGGGTTGTCCACCAGGATCTGCTGCCGCACCGCGGCGTCCGGCACCCACTGGTGGAACAGCTCGATGAGTGCGCCCACATCCGGTGCCTTCTCCCCCATGCGTACATGGGGCCAGTCCGAGCCCCACAGCAGGCGCGCCGGATTGGCCGCCACCAGGGCGTTGTGGAAAGGTTTGAGATCGGCATAGGCGGGGGCCGCACCGGAGATCCGGCAGACCGACAGCTTGATCCATACGTCACCGTCCCGAAGCGCGGCCAGCACCGTCTGGAAGGCGGGATCATCGACGCCGCGCTCGACCTTCAGGCAAGCCATGTGATCCAGCACCAGTGTCAGCCCGGTCGCACGCAGCTGCGGCAACAGCTGCGCATAGTCCTCGCAGGGCGCCCACAGTTGCGCGTGCAGGCCCGCTTCGCGCATGGCCGGTGCCAGCTGCAGCAGATCGTCCACGCCCACGCTGCCGGCAAACCTGTCACCGGCGGGGGTGAGCATTTCCACGAAACGCAGACCACGGATGCCGCCGGCATGCCAGGCCTGCAGAGTGGACAGCGGTGTGTGGGCGCTGGCCACGGCGATGCCGCGTACCTGTCCGGCACTGGCGGCGATGGCTGCCAGCATGCAGGCCGGATCGCTACCGTAAGGAGCGGGTTGCACCAGCACGCCGCGACTTGCACCTACCGTGGCCAGCATCTGCGCATGGAGTTCGGCAGGGGCCAGCGGCGGCGGATAGTTCGATGCGGTGGATAACGGAAAAGCCGCATACGGACCGAAGACATGGGCGTGGCTGTCGCAAGCCTGGGCCGGCAGGGAGGTACGCGGCGCCGTGGGCATGCGCGGTGTCTCGGTCTCGGTGGGGATGAAGCCGGAGGTCGTCACGATAGCGGCTCCTTGACCGGGCTCAACTGGCCGGGTGGCAAGTCGGTCAACTGTGGCCGGCCGTGGTGCGTGGCGACCTGCAGGCGCGGCTCGGCATATTCCTCCGGCACCGGAATCTGGTGCACGTTGAGCGTCATGGCTACCATCGTGTAGTAGCCCAGGATGGCGCCCAGTTCGACGATGCCGGCCTCGCCGTACAGACCCAGCACGCGTTGATACACCTCCTCATCGACGTTGCCGTGTTGCTGCAGTTGCCGGGCATATTCGTAGACGTGGGCATCGGCGGCGTCGGCAAACAAGGGGGCCTGGCATGCGCACAGCGCATCGATCACCGTTTGCGGCAGGCCGGCGGCCTGTGCTGCCTGCGCATGGATGGCCCATTCGAGCTGGCTGTTCCAGCGCCGCGCTGCCACCAGGATCACCAGTTCGCTATGACGCGGCGGAATGCTGGTGCCGAAGCGCAGCAGGGCGCCCATCTTCTGCCAGCGGTCAGCCAGTGCCGGGTTGTGCAGGGCGGCTTTCAAGGGGCCGACCAGGCGCGCGCGCGGGCCGCTGACGATGTCGTCGTAGACCGCACGCTGTTCGGCGTTCATGGTCTCCGGGGAGGGGAAGGAAATTCTTGGCATGGCGTTTCGGTCAAGTTCTTGTCGTGGTTCGATTTCAGATCACGCCAGCGTCATTCCACGCGGCGATCTGGGCGGCATCAAAGCCGAGTTCGGTCAGCACCTCATCGGTATGCTGGCCCAGCAGGGGGGGCGCCTTATCGAAGCGCAAGGCAGCGTCGGCAAAGCGCATCGGGCTGCGGATTTGCGGCACCGACCCCGCAGTGGGGTGGGGAATCTGGATCAGCATTTCGCGGTGCTTCACCTGTTCGTCTTCGAACACCTGCGGGATGGTGTTGATCGGGCTGCATGGGACCCCGGCGGCATCTAGCAGCGCGGCCCACTCCTGCATGCCACGGGTCTTCAATACGTCGGTGATCATGGGCAGCAGCACATCCTTGTTGCGCACCCGATTGCCGTTGGTGGCGAAGCGCTCGTCGGCCGGCCATCCGGCCTGGCCGATCACCTGGCAGAACTTGGCGAACTGGCCATCGTTGCCGACCACCAGGACGATGTAGCCATCGGCGCAGGCGAACACGTCCTGGGGCTGGATGTTGGGGTGCTTGTTGCCAGCGCGTTGCGGGGTCTTGCCGGAGATCAGGTAGTTCATTCCCTGGTTGGCGACCGAGCCCACCATGACGTCGAGCATGCCGATATCGATGTAGTCGCCCAGGCCGGTCTCTGCCCGTCGCGCCAGCGCCGCCAGTACCGACACCGAGGTGTACATGCCGGTCATCAGGTCGACGATGGGCACGCCCACCTTCTGCGGGCCGCCGCCTGGCAGGTCGTCCCGTTCGCCAGTGACGCTCATGAGGCCGCCCATGGCCTGGATCATGAAGTCATAGGCGGCGTTGTCGGCCTTGGGGCCGGTCTGGCCGAAGCCGGTCACCGAGCAGTAGATCAGGCCGGGGTTGATCTGCTTGAGGCTGGCGTAATCCAAGCCGAACTTGGTCAGCGTGCCGACCTTGTAGTTTTCCAGGAGGATATCCGAGCGCGCCGCCAGATCTCGGATGATGCGCTGGCCCTCGGCCGTGTTCAGATCCACCGTGATGGACCGCTTGCCGCGGTTGCAGGCCAGGTAATAACCGGCTTCGCGAGTTTCGTTGCCCTCTGCGTCACGCAGGAAGGGCGGGCCCCAGCTGCGGGTGTCGTCGCCTACGCGCGGGCGCTCCACCTTGATGACGTCGGCGCCGAGATCGGCCAGGATCTGGCCCGACCAGGGACCAGCGAGGATGCGGGAAAGATCGAGCACCTTGATGTGGGAAAGCGGACCTGCCATGAGAACTCCGATATCAAACCAAAAAGCAGAAAAAAGAAGTGCAGCCGTGTTTAGGCCGCAGCGTTGTCCGGCATCGTCGCCTGTGCCGAGGGACGCAGGCAGAATCCCGCGTGCCAGCTCGCCAGCTGCGGGCGGCCGGTACGCCAGTCGAGATCGGCGAAGCGGTAATCGAGATAGGACAGCGTGCAGCCGAGGGTGAGATGGCCGATGTCGAAGCCACCGTCGGCCAGGGCCGGGGCCTCGTTTTCGAGTCGGTCGAGGGCAGTGCTGATCTTGAGCGCAAATGCCTGCAGCCAGCTATCCAGTTGCTGGGCGGGCGTCTTCATGCGTTCCTGGCGCCAGATCAGCAATACCGACAGCATGCCGTCGCCCAGTGCCTGGCGGCGCAGCGCAGTCCAGCGTGCCGGGCCGGCCGCAGGGAAGAACCGTGGGCCGTCGTGCAGGCTGTCGAGGTATTCGCAGATCACCGGCGAGTCGTACAGCGGCTCACCGCCGGGCAGCACCAGCGCGGGAATCTGCGAGAGGGGATTGTCGGCCATGATGGCCGGATTGGGCGTGGCGATGGCGGCCACCGAACGCACCAGCTGCACGCGCGATTCGAGACCGGTTTCCTTGAGCAGGATGACCACCTTGCGCACGAAGGGCGAGCGTGGCGACCAATGGAGTTTCATGCCGTTTCCTCATCTGTCGATGACTGGCAACGGCAATCAGTGCACCGTTACTTCAGTCGTATGTCGAGGCGAATCACATCGCCCCGGTAAATGCCCCGGCCCACGAACACGACGCGGCCGGCCTGGTCTACCGCCGAGCGCGTCACATACGCGATCGGCGCATTGAGCGGGATCTGCAGCAGTTCCGCAATGAGCGGATCGGCCGAGCCCAGCGTCAGCGTCTGGTGCGCCTCCTTGATTTCCAGCCCCGGCAGATCGCGCAAGATGCGCATCGAGGTCTTGGTCTCGAAGGACTTCTTCGGGATGCGAGCGCAGACGCGCGCATCGATATACACATCGCCGAGGTAATACGGCTTGCCATTGCGCCAGTGGCGGCGCCGCCAGTGCTCGTAGGCCTCGGCCATCTGGCCCAGCGACGGCTCCACCGGTGCCGGCGCCAGCCGCTCGCGCTCAGTCAGCACTTCGATGGTGGCACCTTCCGGTGCCAGCAACTGGCCTGACCAGTCGGTGGCCACCTCGCACCAGAACTGCTCCTGCGGTTTGCCGATCACGAATGTGCCCTTGGCACGGTAGCGCGCGATCAGCTTTTCCTCTTCCAGCATGTCCAGCGCCTGGCGTACCGTGGCGCGGGCCACCTGGCATTCCTCGGACAGTTCATCGACCGTGGGAATTTGCGTGCCGACCGCCCAATCACCCGATTCCACCCGATTGCGGAACAGACTGGCCAGCTGGACGTAGCGCGGTACGGCGCTACGGCTGAAATCGATGGCCAGCTTGCGCGGGTCGGCCAGGTCAGGGAGGGAGTGGCGGGAGGGCGGGTTTTTCATCAAAAGCTTTCGTGAGCTTGGCGGCCGCCGGGGGGCGGTGCACTGGGCGATAATTCGGCCGTTTATTGACGAATTATCCCCGAATTATCCGTTAGCTCAAACTTTTGACTGATATCCGTCCGCACTGTCTTTGCCCGCTGCCTGACGGCTCAGCGCCCCTGATAGCGCGCTGTTCTCTTTTCCAGAAACGCCTGCATGCCCTCCTTCTGGTCCTGCGTGTCGAACAGCATCTGGAAGGCGCGCCGTTCCAGCGCCAGCGCACTGTCCAGCGCCATATCCAGACCCTGTTGCATGACCTCCCGGATCGCCCGCACCGCCAGCGGCGGCATGGCCGCAATGGTGCTTGCCAGTTCACGCGAGCGCGCCAGCGCCTGGCCGTCTTCGCAGACTTCGGAGACCATGCCCATGGCCAGGGCATCGCGTGCGCTGACCGCTTCGCCGGTCAATACCAGCTTCATGGCCTGGTACTTGCCGATGGTGCGCACCAGCCGTTGGGTGCCGCCGGCACCTGGCATGATGCCCACGCGGATTTCCGGCTGGCCCAGCCTGGCAGTCTCCCCGGCGACGATGAGGTCGCAGCACAGCGCCAGCTCGCAGCCGCCGCCCAAGGCATAGCCTTCCACTGCCGCGATCAGCACCTTGTCCACACGGCGCAGCACATTGAAGACGCGGTCGGTGGCTTGCAGGGTATGCGAGGTCGGCGTCATCGTCGCCATCTCGCCGATATCGGTCCCGGCGACGAAATAGCTGTCCGAGCCGGTGAGGATGATCACGCGTACCGCCGGGTCCGCCGCCGCCGCGTCGATCAGCTCGGCCAGGGCCTGCTTGACCTCCAGATTGAGGGCATTGCGGCGTTCCGGCCGGTCGATGGTGATGACGGCCACCGCGTCGGAGATTTCGCAGCGGACGGGCGCTGTCCTGTCGGCAGCCTGGCTCATGCGCTGGCCCTCTCGGAAAAGAAGGCGCAATTCGTCAATGCCATGCGCGCCAGCAGCGGCGAGAGACGGTAGCGGTCCTCGCCATAGCTCAGTGACAGATGGCGGATCACGCGCGCCACATGGGCAATGCCGATGCGGTCGGCCCAGGCCAGCGGTCCACGCGGATAGTTCACGCCATTGAGCATCGCCAGATCTACATCGGCAGCCGTGGCAATCGCCTGCTGCACGGCATCCGCGCCTTCGTTGGCCAGCATCGCCACGGTGCGCATGACCACCAGCCCCGGGCAGTCATCCAGCACGACGACCGACTTGCCGATACCGGCGAAGAAGGCCTGGGCGACGGTGAGTGCATGGCGATCCGTCTGGTCGGCCGGCGCCAGCGCAATGCTGCGCGCCTGACGATAGTCCAGGGCCAGGTCGAAAACCACCTGCACGCCATCCCGGGCAAAGCGCTCGCTGGCACTGCGGCCGTCGCTCAGGGCCAGCGTCACGCCATCGATGTGCAGCACACCCGGGCCGTCGGTCACGCGCACTGGCAGGCCGTGTTCGTGCGCCAGGTCGATGAGTGCGGCGACGGGGCCCAGTTCGCCTTCGGCGATGACACTACCTATGGTGTAGCCGGCAGAGGTGTTGGCGCCGGAGGTAACCGCGTCGCCTGTCTGCGCCTCCACGTCATAACGGTAGAAGCCGCGCCCGCTCTTGCGCCCCAGCCAGCCGGCGTCGACCAGCTCTTTCTGCAACAACGAGGGTTTGTAGCGTGGGTCCTGGTAGAGCGCGTCGTAGACCGACTGGGTGACGGCGTAATTGACGTCGTGGCCGATCATGTCCATCAGTTCGAAGGGGCCCATACGGAAGCCGCCCGTCTCGCGCAGCACCCGATCCAGGGTGGCGGCATCGGCAGCACCCTCGGTCAGCAGGCGCAGCGCCTCGCCATAGTAGGGGCGGGCGATGCGATTGACGATGAAGCCCGGCGTGGAGCGGCAATGTACGGGGACTTTTTTCCAGGCCAGGGCGGTCTCGAAGATGGTCTGCACCACTGTCTCGGCACTGGCCTTGCCGCTGACCACCTCGACCAGCGGCAGCAGCGGTGCCGGGTTGAAGAAGTGCATGCCCACCACCTGCTGCGGCCGCGCCAGTCCGGCGGCGATGGCGGTGATCGACAGGGAGGACGTATTGCTGGCGATGATGGCGTCCGGGCGCAGCAGTTGCTCCAGTTGCGACAGCACGGCGATCTTCACGTCCAGTCGTTCGACGATGGCTTCGATCACCAGTGCGGCGCCGGCCAGCTCCTGCAGGGTGCCGCCGCGCAGGCGGACCAGGCAGGCGTCGTGATGGGCCTGGTCTATCTTGTCCTTGGCCAGCAGTCGGGCGTAGCGGCTGCGGATGCCATCGAGGCCGCGTTCCAGTGCGTCCGCTGCGG
The DNA here is from genome assembly GCF_023952535.1 of Herbaspirillum sp. WGmk3. Lineage (NCBI taxonomy): Bacteria > Pseudomonadati > Pseudomonadota > Betaproteobacteria > Burkholderiales > Oxalobacteraceae > Herbaspirillum > Herbaspirillum sp. WGmk3. The sequence goes on from NZ_JAKYWT010000002.1 coordinate 568,419, forward strand.
CATCGTGCAAGACCACCGGGTGACCGGCGTCGAGAGCCACCTGGGCGATGCCGCTGCCCATGGCGCCGGCACCGATGATGCCGATGAGGGCGTCTGGTTTTAAGGCGTTCATGTGGGTATGCAAAGAGGTCATGGCGTGGTCAGGCTGCGGCGGTGCTGGACTTGGGCTTGACACCCAACAGAAGGGTGAACGCACCCACCAGCATCCACGCGCCGAAGTAATACTGGCCGGTGGCGAGGCTGCCGGTAGTGCTGGAGAGCCAGCCCACCAGCATCGGGCTGAACACGCTGCCGATACCAGCCAGGGTGCTGAGCAGGGCGATGCCGGCCGCCAGTGCGGTGCCCGAAAGGAATTGCGCCGGCAGGATCCAGAACGGTCCGGTCAAGCTGAAGGTGCCCGCGGTCACCAGGGTCAGCATCGCCAGCGACAGGGGAATGCTGTTCTGCACCGAAGGCAGAGCGATCCAGCCGATGCCGGCGATGATGGCCGGAATGGCCACGTGCCAGCGGCGCTCGCCGCTGCGGTCGGAGTGACGGGCATTGAGATACTGGATGACGATGGCTGCAGCAAAAGGAATGGCCGAGAGCAGGCCCACCGTGGCGATGTCATGCACGCCGGCCTTGCGGATGATGGTGGGCAGCCAGAAGAACACCCCACCGGTGCCGACCAGCACGGCTACTCCCATGCCGGCCAGCCAGTACAGCTGAGGATTACGCAGCGCGTCGCCGAAGGAATGCCCGCCGCCCTTGAGTTTGGCGGCCTGGTCGGCCTGCATGTCGGCCGCCACCAGGGCGCGTTCTTCGGAAGTGAGCCAGCGGCAATGATCCGGCTTGTCATTCAGGTAGAAATAGGCCACCACGCCCAGCATGCAGGCCGGTAGGCCCTCGATGATGAACAACCATTGCCAGCCGCGCATGCCCGCCACGCCCTCGAAGGCGTGCATCAGCCAGCCCGAGAGCGGGCCGCCGATCAGTCCGGCCAGCGGGATGGAGGCGGTGAACAGGGCCGTGAAGCGTGCACGGCGCGACAGCGGAACCCAATAGGTGAGATAGAGCAGCATGCCCGGAAACAGTCCTGCCTCGGCGGCGCCCAGCAGCAGGCGCATCAGGTAGAAATGCGTGGCGGTCTGCATGAACGCCAGGGCGGCACAGAACAGGCCCCACAGCACCATGATGCGCAGCAGGGTCTTGCGCGCGCCGATCTTTTGCAGCCACAGGTTGCTGGGGACTTCGAAGAGGATGTAGCCCACATAGAAGATGCCGGCGCCGATGCCATAGATGGCATCGGTGAAATTGAGATCGGCCAGGAAGTGCAGCTTGGCAAAGCCGACGTTGGAGCGGTCGATGAAGGAGACCACGTACACCAGCATCAGGAAGGGCATGATGCGCCACAGGATCTTGCGGTAGGTGGCATCAGCCAGCGTGGCGCGGTCCGGCGCCATGAACTGCTGGCCGGCCTGCCCCAGGGATGGGGAATCAGCGTTGCTCATCGGGTCTCCTCGTTCATTGTTCTTTATCGATGCTGTTGGATGCGCCGGCCTCTTGCCTCATGTAAGGGGAGGGGGGAGGGGGAGCGGATCATTAAAATCATTAGGTCATACTTATGACCTTTTTGTGAGAATACCGTGCCGATGCTTCGCTGTCAAATCCGGACCGGGGATGTGGTCCGGTGCGGCGGTTATGTGAGCCCGCAGTACGATGCGCTCGGTCGCGTAGGTTATCAGGATCGTATGACCGCGTGGCTACCTTCGGAAGGCAGTGAAAAGATGGACAACGGCAGAGGCGCAACTCTGCGAGCAAATCAACATGTTATCGGCACAATCTACCTTCAAAGTCTTTGAAATTATGAGCCCGGGCGCTTTCACGATGCTTCGCCGCATGGAGAAGTAGGTCACGAGGCTATCTGACAAAGTCGGCGCAGCAATCCTACGGCGCTGAGCACACCTGGCCATTGCTCAAACAGAAACATAGCTGGGACTTCGCGGCTGATGAGATTTTTGACTCGTGTTTAGTAAGAATGTCGCCTAATCTCTTCAATATGCGGAAAACCCCTAAAGCCCAATATCGATCTACCGCTTATAGTTGACCTCGAAGCGATTGATGCTCATCGAAATCAATCGACACAGAAAACTCGTATTTTCCAGGAGGAAATATGTCTTATTCTCAACGTATGAAGATCGGTACAAAGCTGGCGTTGGCCTTTTCAGTTCTGCTGATTTTGACGGTATCGCTTGCGGGGATCTCGCTGTACAGCATCAGAACGCTGACCGTTTCAATCAAGGCAGCCGACGCGGTACAGGATCAAAAGCTAACCCCCCTCTATCTCGCCCGCGAGGCACTAGATCAAACGGGGCTTGCCGCGCGCAACGCGTATGTATTCCGCAGCGACGCCGATGCTCAAAAAGAGCTCGCCATTGTGGATGAGCAAAAGCAGCTATATTTGCAAGCGCTGAAACAACTTGAGCCACTCTTCGCCGGTGACAGGGACTTTGAAAAAGTGCGGTCTGGACTTCTGAATATGGCAGAGGAACTTAAGCGCCCTCGCATTTATCGGGAAAGCGGTAAATCCGAAGAGTTCCGCGATTTTCTGGTGAATGACTGTAGCCCACTTCGCCGTCAAATCGTTCTAGACATTAATAAGGTCATCTCGAAAGTAGAGGCCGAAGATGATAAGGCTCACGAGGTTACCAACGACATGGCGGGAAATGCTTCGCTAATAGTCATGATATTGACGGCAGTGGTAGCGATCATTTCGGCAATAGTCGCAATTGGCATCACGCGGGGTCTGTTGAAGCAGCTCGGCGGCGAACCCTCATATGCAGCGGATATCGCTCACCGGATCGCCTCCGGCGATTTGGCATCGGAAGTCAATACCAAAGCGGGCGACAATACGAGTCTCCTGTTTGCTATCAAGACAATGCGGGACAGCCTCGTCGCTATCGTCGGAAAAGTTCGGGAGGGTACGCACTCAATTGAGCAGGCCTCATCCGAAATAGCGTCAGGCAACCTAGATCTCTCCTCGAGAACCGAACAGCAAGCAGGAGCTCTTGAAGAAACAGCGTCGGCCATGGAGGAACTGATGGCGACCGTTAAGCAAAATGCTGAGAATGCGAAGCAGGCAAGTGAGCTTGCAATATCGGCGTCAGATGTTGCTAGCCAAGGCGGAGAGGTTGTCAGTCGTGTCGTCACTACCATGGAGGGGATCAATGACTCATCGAGAAAAATCGTAGACATCATCAGTGTCATCGACGGAATTGCGTTTCAGACTAATATCCTTGCGCTGAATGCTGCCGTGGAAGCGGCACGGGCCGGGGAGCAGGGGCGTGGCTTTGCAGTGGTCGCATCGGAAGTGCGGAGCTTGGCACAGCGTAGTGCGACCGCAGCAAAAGAGATTACCGACCTGATTAACGCCTCCGTGGGACAGATTTCGCAGGGGAGTAGCCTTGTGGAGCAAGCGGGGAGAACAATGGAGAACGTTGTGACGAGTGTGAAGCGCGTGACCGACGTAGTGGCCGAAATTTCGTCGGCAAGCCAAGAACAGAGTCACGGGATCGGCCAAGTCAATATGGCGGTAACGCATATGGATGAGGCGACTCAACAAAATGCTGCGCTAGTTGAAGAAGCTGCCGCAGCTGCCAATGCCATGATGGAACAAGCCAGTGCGTTGGCAGGCCTAGTGTCCACATTCAAGCTGGATGCATCAACTGCTCATACAGCAGACCTGATCGCGGGGACCTCGCGCGGCCGTACTGCCCAGCCCGTGATCATGACTCTGACGTGAGACCCATCTTTCCGTGAAAGAGCAATTCTTATATAAATTTTCTCTTGCTATTGCTGTCATTTCTATCTCATGGTGGCTGCCGCCAAGTCTGCGCGCGGCCACCCAAGGAAAAATGTCAATTTGTTGAATTGCGCTGAAAACTGACCCACTTTCTCCGGAAATTTGCATCCTAAGTTGACCCATGTTTAGACCACAATCCTGCTCATGACAGTGAGCGGGAGAACGGAGTGATAAACGTGGCCCTACGTGGAATTATTCGACGCTGGTACATCAGAGACCATATCTCAATCCGGGAAATCGCTCGCCGCCTAGACATCTCCCGGAATACGGTACGCCGTTATATCCGGTCAGACGCGATCGAACCAGCATACCCAGCAAGGCATTCGCCTAGCACCCTGAAACAGATGTTCCTGGATCTACAAGAGCTGGGATATAAAGGGTCGTACGACCGTGTCGCCGCCTTTGGTAGGCGGTGGAAGGTGGGTCAAATGGAGAGGGTCAAATCCGCGAGCAAATCAACAGATGCCAGTTGGCTCACGCCGTGAGCTGAGGCCCCAGAGCGAGTAAGGTCAATCTTTTCCCTGAAGTCCATTTTGCGCTAGGAACTGAGCGGGCCAGCCCTGACATTCCTGGCGGCACTTGTTCTCCCTCTGACATTCATTTTATTTGCTGGCGCACCGCAAGAGTCGCTGGGCACTTGGCTGACACTTCGCTGCAACACGCGTTATTCAGCAGATGAATGAAGACAAGAATATGCGCTGAAAAGAAACAGTAAAATAATTCGGTGACACAAATATGAGATGGAAATGAATAAACGGCGAAAACATCAAAACATCCTATGTTTATGTTTCAAAGACACCGTAATTTATGTCCGGGCGCTGCTGTTGCGATAATTTTTTGAATCCCGCAACACTTCGCCAACTACCAAGCATTCGTATAATTTGTATTATGTAAAATCTAGTTTGCAGCTTGCCTGATTAAGGCAAGCTGCTGCATGGTCCCGATGTCTCAACCAAGCCCGAATTCCTCGACATGCGCCGCCAGGCCGCTCTGGCATGCTGTAGCACGAACGTAACCACGCCCATGGCGGACATCGCTGGCTACGCGACGTGATTATCGAGTTGGCCTCAGACATGTAGCGTATTGACCTGTCAGTTCTTGCTTTCTTTTGTCAGGATCATGTCGTAGAGCGCCTGTGCCGCCGGCGAGAGGCGCGCCGACTTGCGCTTGATCAGCACCAGATTGCGGGACACCACAGGCTCCACCAGCTGGATCGTGCGCACATCAGGATAGGCTCCTTCCTGTACGGCCAGCCCCGGCACCACGGCGATGCCCACCCCCTGCGCCACCAGTCCCATCGCCGTTGAGCTGCGCTGCACTTCATAGAAAGAACGCAAGGCGAGGCGGTTGGCGTCCAGCACCGGATCGAGCAAGGTGCGATTGCCGCTCACCTCCCCTGCAAAGATCAGCGGATACGGCTTGAGCTGCGCCCAGGTGGCCCGGCGGCGCTTGGCCAATGGATGGGTGTGGTGGCAGATCAGCACGTACCGGTCCGTGGTCAATGAAACGCTTGCCAGCTCGGGATGATGTTCCCTGGCCATGTTGATGCCGAATTCGGCTTCCCGGCGCAGCACGGCGTCAGCCACGGCAGATGAGGCGTGATCGAGAATCTTGATGCGGTTGTGCGGATAGCGCGCGGAATACGCCTGCAGGATGCGTGGCAGGTACTGCACACCCACGGTGGGCACACAGGCGATGCAGACGTCGCCACGCCGCGCCATCCCGGTTTCCCGGATCTCCACCAGCGCGCCCGCCAGCTCATCCAGCAGCCGCCGGGCCTGGGGCAGGAAGTCCTGTCCGATGTCGGTGAGGGCAAGGGAGCGCGTGGTCCGCTCTATCAACGTGACACCCAGAAAATCCTCCAGCTTGCGCAAGCGCAGCGTCACCGCCGTCTGCGTTACGTGCAAGGCGCCAGCGGCTCCCTGGAAGCTGCCTTGATCGGCAATCGCAACAAACGCCTGCACACCGAGGATGTCGATTTTCATGAGTAAAACTTATTAATCTTTCAGATAATTTCATTTTACTGCTTCTCCGCCAGCACTCAAGATACAAGCCTCAAGCCAGCCAGGAGGGAGCCAGATCATGAACATCACCCTATCGGACGCGCAGCCAGATCATGAAGAACCGGCCGCAAGCGACGCCGTCGAGCCGCTCATCCTTGATCTTCTCGAATGGATAGGAGCCGATGGACGGCCTTACAGCGAAGTGATCGAACCTTGGCGAACCTCATGCCCTCGCCTGCCGGTCTGGGAAGACGCCAATGCGCGCGGCTATCTGGCACGCGTCCATGCATCTGGCGGCGTGGCCCGGATAAAGGTTAGCCAAGCCGGTGCCGCTCATCTGCAAGCCAGGCGAGGCAGACTGCTCAGCCTGACTCAACCTTCGCCACAGGAGCAATCCATGCAAACCTCTCCAGAATCCATACAAGCCCAGGTTCAATGGGACGTCAGCCAGTATTTGCGTTTCGGCGGCGAACGCCTGCGCCCGGCCCTGGACCTGATGTTGCATCTGCCCACGCAGAACCCCGCGCGCATCCTCGACCTGGGGTGCGGCACCGGCAACCTGACCGCACTGCTGCAGCAGCGCTGGCCACGGGCCGAGGTGCTGGGCGTGGATGGCTCCGATGACATGCTGGCCAAGGCGCGCCTGAACGTGCCGCAGGCCAGGTTCGTCGCTGCCGATCTGAATCATTGGGTGCCCGAGCACAAACTGGACCTGATCTACACCAATGCGACCCTGCAGTGGCTGCCCGATCATGCGCAGCTGTTCCCGCGGCTGCTGTCCTTCCTCAATCCTGGCGGTTGCCTGGCGGTGCAGATGCCGGTCATGCATGACGCGCCGTTGCGGCGCGCGCAGGTGGAGCTGGCGAGGTCACCCGCCTATGCCGATGTGCTGGGCGAGGTGTCGGAACGGCGCAATGTTCTGGAGGTGGGCCGCTATTACGACCTGCTGCGCCCGCGCGTGGCGACGCTGGACATCTGGCAAACGAGCTACCTGCACATCCTCACGGGCGCGGACCCGGTACTGGAATGGGCCAGCGGCAGCAGCCTGCGTCCCTATCTCGAGAAATTGGAAGGCGATCAATTGCAGGCCTTCCGCACCGAATATGCGCGCCGCATGCAACAGGCTTACCCGCCCAGCGCAGACGGCAGCACATTGCTGCCGTTCCAGCGCATGTTCATCGTGGCGAGCTTGCCTGGCTAAGATGGCACTACCACAAATGAAAACAGGGACCTTGCATGCAAGGTCCCTGCATCATCAACAGCAAGCCTCAGGGCGCTACCGGCGCTAAATCAGCGTTGACGCAGCCAGCGCACGTAGCCGTCCCCGATACGCTGCACCACCGACACCAGCAAAATCAGCACCGCAATGACGATCACCATGACCTGCGTATCGAACCGCTGATAGCCATAGCGGATCGCCAGATCTCCCAAGCCGCCCGCGCCCACCGCACCGGCCATGGCCGAAGAGCTGATGAGGGCCACCAGTGTGATCGTGAATCCGCCCACGATGCCGGGCAGAGCCTCGGGCAGATAGACATGCCGCACGATGTCCCATTTCTTGCAGCCCAGTGCCTGCGCTGCTTCGACCAGACCAGGATCAACCTCGCGCAAGCTCACCTCGACGATGCGCGCAAAGAAGGGCGTGGCGCTGATGGCCAGCGGCACGATGGCGGCCCAGACGCCGATGGTGGTGCCCGCCACCAGGCGCGTGAGCGGAATCAGCGCCACCAGCAGAACGATGAAGGGCGTGGCACGAAAACCATTGATGATGCTGCCCAATACCCGGTGCACGCGCGGCGAGGCCAGGAAGCCGCCCGGCGCCGTCACGATCAGCAGCACCGCCAGCGGAATGCCCGCCACCAGCGCCAGTGCGCCCGAGATGCCGACCATCTGCAGCGTATCGACCAGCGCATTGCCGTAGCGCTCGATGGGAATGGAAAGACTAAGTTCGAGTGACATATCCCAACTCCTTGATGTGATGCGCAATCGCCGTGGGTCCCTGCGTCAGGGCCTGCCAGTCTGGTGATCCCGTGACGTCGGCCAAGGCGATGTAGAGCTGACCGTGGGTATGTCCCTGGATGCGCTCCACGCTGGCCTGCAGCAAGCGCGTCTTGCCACCCAGCGCCTGCGCCACGCGCAACAGATCAGGCTCCAGGCCATCCCCGCCACGGTATTGCAATTGCAGAATGCGCTCATGCAGCCCGGACGGCGGCACGGTCTGCAGCTGGTCCAGCAGTTCCGGCGGCAGGCCTTGCTGCAGTGGCGCCAACAAAGCTTGCGTGGCTGGATGGGCGGGATTACCGAACACCTGCCACACCGGTCCCAGCTCGGCGATGCGCCCCTGCTCCAAGACCAGCACCTGGTCGGCGATCTCGCGAATGACGCTCATTTCATGCGTGATCAGAATCACCGTGATGCCCAGCTTGCGGTTGATGTCGCGCAGCAGTTGCAGGATGGCGTGGGTGGTTTCCGGGTCCAGCGCCGAGGTGGCCTCGTCGCAGAGCAGGATCTCGGGCCCGCTAGCCAGGGCGCGCGCGATGCCCACGCGCTGCTTCTGGCCACCGGAGAGGCGGCGCGGATAGGTATCGGCCTTGTCCTCCAGGCCAACCAGGGCCAACAGTTCGCGCACCCTGCCCTCCACCTGCTGGCGCGGCACGCCGGCCACGCGCAGCGGCAAGGCGATGTTGTCAAAGACGGTCTTGGCCGAGAGCAGGTTGAAATGCTGGAAGATCATGCCGATGCGCCGGCGCAATTGCACCAGTTGCGCATCGTCGAGGGTCGCGATATCCACCCCATCGACTTCGATGCGCCCGCTGGTGGGCGTCTCCAGCCGGTTGATGGTGCGCAGCAGGCTGGATTTGCCGGCCCCGCTGCGGCCGATGATGCCGAAGATGCTGCCGGGCGCAATCTCCAGGTCGATGTCCTGCAAGGCCTGCACCGGGCCGGCCGATGAGAGGTAGGTCTTGCCGACCTGGCGCAAGGCCACCCTGCCCTTGGGACCGCTGCCGGGCCACGGGCCGCCGGGGGCCGAGGCCTGCGCGGCAGCATCATGCTCCGCCTCGGGACGGCTGGGAGCGGTCAAGGATTGTCTGGCCGTGATCGAGAGTTCCATGCGGTTTCCTTCCGGGACGGGTGCGGCGGTTTCAGGGCTTCTGCCAGGCCAGCGTGTAGAGACGCTTGTCGCTGTTGAAGGCACGATGGATGTCGGCCTTGACGGTCTCCGAGTTCTGGTAGATGCGGATGAATTTCTGGATCACCGGATCATTCACGCGGCTGGCCTTGGTGACGAACTGGATGGCGAAACGGGCATCCTCGATACCGGAATAGGCCAGGCCGCTGGAAGGATCGAAGGCCTTGGCCGCCACGATGAAGTGCGGATAGCCCTGGGCCAGGTCGACATCCGGCGTGATGCGCACCAGCTGCGGGCCTTCCACTTCGACGAAGTTCAGCTTCTTGGGGTTCTCGACGATGTCATTGAGACTGCCCAGGTAGCCGACGTTGGGCTTGAGCTTGATCAGTCCCACACTCTGCAGCAACAGCAAGCCGCGCCCCTGGTTGACCGGATCGTTGGCGATGCCGACCTTGCCGCCCTGTGGCACCTGGGCGAAGGACTTGTGCTTGAGCGAATACAGGCCGACGTTGGCCAGGATGCCGGTACCGGCACTGGCCAGCTTGTAGCCGTTCTTCTGGATGGCATTGTCGAGGAAGGGCTGGTGCTGGAAATAGTTCAGGTCCAGGTCCCCTGCATCCACCGCCACATTGGGTGTGGTCCAGTCGGTGAATTCGACGACTTGCACGTCAATGCCCTGGTTCTTGGCCTCCTTGGCGGCCACTGCGATGGAGTCGCCATAGGCCCCAGGCACCACGCCGATGCGCAGCTTGTCGGCGGCGTGCGCCACACCGGCATGGGCAGAAAGGACAGTCAGGACGACCAGCAAATGACGGAAAAGACGGGAAGGCTGCATGCAGGGCTCCGGAAAAAATGGGTTTTGGGAAAAAATGTTCAGGTCGTGAATCAGCCGCTGGCAGCGTCGGCGCAACGGGAGGCCGCTGGAAGCGGGCTTGCGGCCGGCGAGGCACGAGAAGATCACTCGCCAGCGACATAAAGCTTCACTCAGGGCTTTTGCCAGGGCAGGCTGTAAAGCCGTTTGTCGTGTGCATAGCGCTCATCGATCTTGGCCAGCACGGCGGGCGATTGCTGGTACAGCGTGATGAATTTGCGGATGCGCGGGTCAGCGGCATTGCTGGTGCGCGAGACGAAAACGATCGCGAAGCGCTGGTCGTCCACGGTCGAATATTGCAGGCCGCTTTTGGCGATCTCCGGCTTGCCGGCGGCAACCAGATGCGCCGGGTAGCCCTGTGCCAGATCGACGTCATCCAGAGCGCGGACCAGTTGCGGACCTTCGATTTCCTTGAAATCCAGTTTCTTCGGGTTGCTGGCGATGTCAGCCAGGCTGGCCTTGGCGCCCACACCGGGCTTGAGTTTGATCAGTCCGGCGCGTTCCAGCAGCAGCAGTCCCCGGCCCTGGTTGACGGGATCGTTGGCCACGGCGACGGTGGCACCGTCCTTGAGTTGCGCCAGGCTCTTGATGCGGGTGGAGAACAGGCCGATGTTGGGCAGGACGCCATAGCCGGCAATCGCAAAGGCGTAGCCACGTTCACGGATGGCGTTTTCCAGGAAGGCGGTGTGCTGGAAGTAATTCAGGTCGAGGTCGCCGGATTGCAGGGCGACATTGGGCGTGGTCCAGTCGGTCATCTCGACCACGCTTACCTCCAGTCCCTGCCGCTTGGCTTCTGCTGCGGCCACTTGGATGGAGTCGGCGATCACGCCGGGCGTCACGCCGATGGTCAGGGCTTGAGCGTGCGAAAACGCTGCGCTCAAGGCCAGGATGGCACCGGCCAGAGTCTGCGGAAACCGGAAGCGGCGAATGAAGTTCTTTACGTGCATGACCTGATCGTGGAGTCGTTCAATGGAGGCAGCGGACACGGCCTCGAAAGCCGCCGCGAGCCCCGATTGTGGGCGATCAGATCATTTGGAGCTACAAAGTAAAACATGCTTGGATATCAGCTTTTTGCATGAGCCTTCATCGGCGGGCATGGCTGGCTGAATGGAAGTGCAGCACGGACGTGCAGCGAGCGCATACACGGCACCACTGCCCTGCCCCGGTATCAGCCGGGGTCGGTGCCTGGGTCTTTTGGTACCGGTGGCGCTGCCTTTTTATCCTGTTGCACAGCGGAGTGGTCGCGCCACTCTTTGAGCAGCGCTTCGTGCGTTTCCAGTCGTGCGCGTACCGCCGCCAGCTCGCGCTCGCCCTGCTGCCATTGCCGGCGCGCGCTGGCGGCCTCTTCTTCGGCACTGATGACCCGGGCCTGCAGTTGCGTCAAGGCCTCGTTCCTGGCAGCCAGTTGCGCTTCGAGCACGCGCTTCTCGGACGCCTGTTCCAGCAGGACCTCCATTTGTTGTTCACGACGCGTCGCCAGCGTGTGCTGTTCTGCCAGCGCCTGCCGCGCATGCGACAACTCGGCAATCAGGCGCACGCCTTCCTGATTGAGCCGGGTGACGTCCTCCTGGCGCACCACTGCATCCTGGCGCAACTGGCGCATTTCGGCTTGCAGGGTCTGGAGTTGTTGCTCGTGGCGTCGCTGGTCCTGGTCGCGCTGGTCCTTGGCGGCACTGCGGTAGTGTTCCAGGGCATCGCGGGCGTGCTGGTGCTTTTCTTCGAGCGACTGGCGGTGCTGTTCGTTTTCGGCCAGGCGTTCCTGCAAGGCAGCGAGCTTCACTTCCAGGGTGCGTGCCATGGCGGTTTGCTCCTGGCGTTCCTCGCGGGTTTTCTCATGGGCAGCGCGCTCGGCGATCAGGGCTTTTTGCGTCTGATCCAGACGCAGGCCCTGCTCGGCATGGGCGGCCTTCAGCAATGCCAATTCCTGCGCCAATCGGGCCGTTACGCTCTCGGTTTCGGCACGCACTGCCTTGACCTCAGCCCGGGCCTCCTCCTGCAACTGCACGGCGAGCCGCTCCACCAGGTCCTGCAGCGCCTCGCTGATGCTGCGCGGCTGGCCCTGGTCGCCCTCCTCTTCTTCCAATTCCTTCAGGTATTTGTGGATTGTAGTCTTGGAGCCGGTATTGCCCAGCTCGACCCGAACGGCATCCACCGACGGATGCCGGCCCAATGCCAGCAAGGAATCGCGCGCTTTCTTCACTTCCGATTTGTAGAGGCCGGTACGTGCCATGGTCCAGATCCGTTATTTGATGATGCATTACATAATACGTAATTACATAACATTATTGAAGAGAAATCGGAAATATTGCAAACAGATTTCACACATGATATTTGATGATTATCGAATCTGATCGCGTAAAATCCTCCGAGTCTGCCGTCACCCGTGTGTAATGAGCCCATGCCAGCCAAACCAGCGCCGTTGAATATCGATGACTATCTGCACGCCGCCACGCGTGACAACACTCGCCGCAGCTATCGTGCGGCCGTGAAGCATTTCGAAGTGGAATGGGGTGGTTTTCTGCCAGCCACGGCGGACAGCCTGGTGCGCTATCTCGCTGAGCACGCTGGCAAGCTGGCCCACAACACGCTCAAGCAGCGCATCTCCGCGCTGGGCCAGTGGCATGTGGACCAGGGATTCCCGGACCCGACCAAGGCTCCGGTCGTGCGCAAGATGCTGCGCGGGATCCTTGAACTGCATCCTGCCCAGGAAAAACGCGCCAAGCCGCTGCAGCTGGAGGCGCTGGAGCAGACCATCGCCCATCTGGAGCGCGAACGGGAACTGGCACGCCAGCAGGCGCGCTTTGCCGACCTGCTGCGGCATACGCGCGACAAGGCATTGTTGCTGATCGGATTCTGGCGGGGATTTCGCAGCGACGAACTGGCGCGGCTGGATATCGAACGCATCGAGGCGGTAGCAGGCGAAGGCATGCGCATCCACCTGCCTCGCACCAAGACCGACCGCAGCCTCAAAGGCAGCACCTACAAGACGCCGGCGCTGTCACGGTTGTGCCCGGTGGCGGCTTATCTCGACTGGCTGGCGGTGAGCGGCCTGAGCAGCGGACCGGTACTACGCGGCATCGACCGCTGGGGCCGCATCAGCGAAGAAGCGGTCAATGCGGCCAGCATCATCCCCTTGCTGCGACGGATCCTGAAATCGGCAGGGATTGATGATGCACATCTCTACAGCTCGCACTCGCTGCGGCGCGGCTTTGCCAGCTGGGCCAGCGCCAATGGCTGGGAGATGCGCGCCCTGATGGAATACGTGGGATGGAAAAACATTCATTCGGCTGCACGCTATGTGGAATCTCAGGATCCCTACCACCGCGCCATGCTGGAGCGTCTGCTGCCGCAGCAGACTGCGGCGCTCGGCACGCCCGATCAGGCCGAACCATAAACCACCGCGATCCCGTCTGGCCGGACTACTCGCAGTCCGGATTGCCGTGCGTTCTGACGCATTGCGCACGGGCGCAAGCGGCGATCACCTGGTTGCGGCCATATTCATTGATGTCGACCGTCACGTAGACGGGATATTGCTGGTACTCGGTACGCAGGATGTCCTGGCAGACCGTATCGGTCCGGTTGCCGTTGACCACCGAGCTGCAGCGCGTCTGCCCGGTCGGTACCTGGATGGTGCGGGTGCGCATTTCCATCCGCGTCTGCTGGATGATCGGGTACTGGGCATAGGCGGCCGGGGCGCACTGGCTCTCGGTGGCCCGATAGGCCTCGGTGGCGCAACCGCCAAGCGCCAGCATCACGGCCAGCCACGGGAGCACGGCGTAGGTTTTCATCGGTAAGGTCTCGTTGCTTGTTCTGTGGGCAGAGATTGTAGCCGCGCACGGGTCCCGGCACCATGACGCCGCGCAGCAGCACCTCCGGACGGGAGCGAAATCGGCAAGGACGTGCCGATGTTGCATGACATTCACATGGGCTCAGGCGAAAGTGAAGACTCAGCAACACAATCCGCTGCAGCTCCCCTATCCTTGGCGAGCCGCCGTCCCGGTGGCCCGCCAAGGCCAGCGTCGGCACCATAACCAGACCAACATCCAGAGACAGAGACCTTCATGAAACGATTCCTGCGCATTGCCCTTGCCTCGACCTTGCTCTCGGCCGCCGTAGCCCAGGCTGCGGATCGCCTGCCGGTGATCCCGCCCGATCAATACACGCCGGAACAGAAAAAAGCCGCCGATGAATTCCTGGCTGCCCGCAAGGTGCCGGTGTTCGGGCCCTTCGAACCGCTGATGCACAGCCCGCAAGTGATGACGCAGGCACGCTCGATGGGCGACTACTTGCGCTACAACTCGGCCATCGGCAATACCCTGAGCGAACTGGTGATCCTCATCACGGCCCGTGAATGGACTCAGGATTACGAGTGGTACGTGCACTACCCCATCGCCATCAAGGCCGGCATCAAGCCGGAAGTGGCGGCGGCCATCGCCGACGGCCGCCGTCCCGAGGGCCTGAGCGAGGACGAGCAGATCGTCTATGACTTCTCGCTCGAACTGCATCGCAACAAGCGCATCTCCGATCCGACCTTCGCCCGCGCCGAAAAGCGTTTCGGCAAGAAGGGCGTGGTCGATCTGACCGGCATCAATGCCTATTACACGCTGCTGGCCATGCAGATGAACGCGGCGCAATACCAGGCACCGAAGGAGGCCAAGCGGCTGGTGCGCTTCCCCGAGTAAGCTCACCTGCCTGCACCGGAGCGGCACTGCGCAGGTTGGCTGTAGCGCTCCGGCCCTTCCCTGCGCCTTGGATGATCATGGTGCGTCGACGTATCCCTTGCGCAGCTTTTCGGCGACCAGTTTTTCCATCTCGCGTTGTGCACGCTCTTCCGATTCATGCGACTTGATCAGGCGCTGACCTTGGGTCCCGGTCCGGCCGTAAGTGACGGTCAGCTCGGCACCCGACCGGCTGATGTTCCAGAACTTGCTGGAACTCCCCTGCGCATAGGAAAGCGCACGGCTCTCGGCGGCGGCACCGCTCGCAGCGGTCACTTCCGACAACTCATCGATGGCAACATGCGCGGTCGGTGTGGCTGTTGACTCGGCGGGCTGCTCGCCCGGAGCGGCGTTCTGCTCCGGCAACACCGCCTCCTCTCCCTCGGCCAATATCCGTTCGATGCGCTCGATCACCGCAACCGGATCGCGCAACCAGTCACGTCCCGGCAGGTCCAGCACTTTCCATCCGAAACTGCGCAGGATGGCCGGACGGAAGACGTAGCGCTCCACCGTATCGGTGACCGCCTGCGCGGGATTGTCGAGCAGGATGGCCAATGCATAGGTACCTTCCTCGCCCTCGATGGCGAGATCGCAGCGGAACTGCGACCGTCCGACCTGCAGCTGGACCCGGTGCCCGCGCTGGCGCAGGGCCTGAGCCAGTGCATCGCGGATGCTGTCTGGCTGCAGCTCGGCGGCAAAGGCCTTGCGCGCCCCCTGGTTGAGCGCGCCCAAGATGGTCTGGGCGTGATCGAAGCGGCCGGTGGCGCTGGCCTGCGCAAATTGCAGGAAGCTACGCAAGGCTGCCGCACCGTCGTTGTGGACGTTGGTGATGGCGTCCGCCTGGATCGAGGTCACCACCGCCATGCGATGGCGTGCCCGGCTGAAGATCACGTTGAGCCGCTTCTCGCCGCCGCGCTGGTTGATCGGGCCGAAGTTCATCAGCATTTTGCCGTTGGAGCCGGGGGCGTAACAGATGCTGAGGATGATGACGTCACGCTCGTCGCCCTGCACGTTTTCGAGGTTCTTGATGAAGAGGCCATTGAACTGGTCGTCGTCCTCGCGCACGTATTCGCGCTCCAGACGGGTACTGAACTCCGGATCTTCAGAGGCCAGCGCCTCCAGCGCCGCTTCGATGGTGCTTTGCTGGGCTTCGGAGAACGCCACGATACCCAGGCTCAGGCCGGTCTCGCGATTGAGCATTTCCCGCACGGCCTGGGCGATGTAGCGCGCCTCGGCTTGATTGCTGCGATCGGCGTAGACCCCGTCCTCCAGCCAGTGGAAGCTGACCGGGCTGCCCATGAGCAGGTCGGCGGCCAGCGTACCGGCATCGTCCTGGTCCGAGCGCGGGCGCGGCAGTTGCTCCAGCGGGCGTTCACGCAGGCGGTCCGGAATGGTGACCAGACGGCCGTCATAGAAGGCCGCATTGGAGAAGCTGATCAGGGTCTCATGGCGGCTGCGATAGTGCCAGGCCAGCAGTGTGGCGGGCAGATTGCGGGCTGCCTGGTTCAGCAGGCTGTCGGAATCCAGATTGATGGCGATGCGCTCCCCATCCTCTTCCACCAGGATCTCGTCTTCCTCGCCGCTGCCGGCCGCCGAGAAGAAACTGGTCGGCGGCAACTGCATCTCGTCGCCCACCACGATCACCTGCTGGGCGCGGCTCAGTGCCGGGATCGCCTCTTCGGTAGGAATCTGGCTGGCCTCGTCGAAGATGACGACGTCGAACAGCGTGCTGCTCAAGGGCAAGGTATCTGACACCGACAGCGGACTCATCAGCCAGATCGGTTTGAGGTCATTGATGACCGCGCCGGTCTCATCATCGGCCAGGTCACGGATGGAGCGATAGCGCATGCTCTTGCCGAACTCATGTTCCAGTTCGCGGCGGCCGGTGGCGTATTGCTTCTTCAGGGCCTTGCCCTGGGTATCGAGCTGCGTGGCCGAGAGCCCGGAAAGGCGTACATGCTCGCTGAACTGTCCCTGCAAGGTGGCCTTGATCGCCTCGGCATTGATGTCCAGCAAGCTGCGCTGGGCCTGGGCTACCGCGCGGGTCGCCAGCGCCAGGTCGGTGCCGCTGAAGCGTTCCAGCACCGGATGGGCGCGCCCCAGGCGACGCCAGGCCTCATCCGCCACCAGGGCTTCCAGCGCCAGCGGATCGGCATGCACGCCAAGTACCGTCGCAGCGTAGGTGGCGTCAGCGTCATGGACCGCCTGCAACAGCGGCAGCAGGTCCGGCAAATCTTCCAGGGCTTCGCGCAGATCGCGGAACAGCTCGCCTGTCTGTTCCAGATTCCGTTGATCCCGAGCCGAAAGCGTCGAATCGACCAGTGCTGCCAGCGCCTGCACATCGTCATGCGCACCCGCCAGACCCATCACCAGCGCAGCCGGATCCCCGGCGCGGCGCAGATGATCGACCAGCGCTTGCAGACCGGCCGGCGTGTTCATGCGGTTCCTGAGCGTTTCCAGGGTCTGCAGGAACTGCTGCATGTCACTGGCCCCATAACGTCGACGCGCCTCCTCCTCCGTCGCAGCCAGCCGTGACAGCGCCTCGTGTTCGGCCTTCAGTTGCGTCAGGACGGTGGCATAGCCGGGGTGCAAAGCATGCTGGCTGAAATCGTAGCGACGCTTGAGTTCTCCGCGCAGACGCCACCAGGCAGGCTTGAACCAGCGCGAGAAGGATGATTCCATCTGGCCGGCCAGCCGCAGCGCGGTCTCGGTATCGTCCGCCCGCAGCTTGTCGCGCCAGTGGCCGGTGACCGACTGGGCTGCCGTCACGGCTTGCTGGCGTTGTGCCATCGCTTCGCGCCATTGCGACAAGGCCGCCTGGCCAGGTGAAGCAGGATCCAGCAGATCCAGATGGCGCGCCAGGCCGCTGTCGACCAGGCGCTTGCTTTCGGTGACGACCTGCTGCGCGGCCTTCAAAGGGGTGTCGGCGACGATCGGACTTTGGCTGCTTTCCAGCAAAGACGTCAGACGCCCGAGGATGGCATCGACCGCATCACAGCGACGCTCCAGTTCCGCCACCACCCCTTGCTGGCGCAAGACCGTGGCAGAGAGCGTGGCAAAGGGATGGGTGGCCGGCACACTGGTGCCAAAACGTTCCTGCATGACGCCCTGCAAGCGCCGGGTCAGCTCGCGCTGCCCGTCCCACAGCGTCCACGCGCACAAAGCTTCACGTACCGCTGCACCCACGTCCAGTGGCGGCGGCAGCTCGGCCAGCCGCCGCAACAGGCTGCGCACGCTCAGGCCGACACTCTCCGGCACCATTGCCATGGCTTGTTCGAACTGGTCGATGTGCCGCTGCTGCTCCTGCAAGCCTGCCGCCACGCCGGCGCGCCGGGCGCGCAAGCGCTCACCCTCAGGCGGCTGGGCGATCCACTGCTCATAGCATTGCTTCAGATCGGCGATGAAGGCCTTCTTGTCGGCCTGTGAGTCGTGGATCAGGCAGCACAGCTGCGCCAGCCCGCTCTGCTTGAGACGGTGGAACACCACATCCAGCGCCGCCCGTTTCTCGCAGACGAACAGCACCCGCTTGCCCTGCCCGGCATAATCGGCAATCAGGTTGGTGATGGTCTGCGATTTGCCCGTGCCGGGCGGCCCCTGGATGATGAAACTGCGCTGCGTGCGCGCCAGTTGCACGGCGGCGTTCTGGGTCGCATCCGAGGACACCACGTTCCATTGCTCGGAGGGGGCCAGCGGTGCCGGCGGGCTGGTATCGAGCTCGCGTGGCTGGATCGAGAAGATGCGATCAAAGGCTGGATTGCCGTTGGCGTCCTCCAGCAGCTGGGCATAGTCGCGCACCAGCGACATTTTCCTGTAGTTGAAATTGGCCAGCGTTACCTGGGTGAGATCCAGATCCCAGGCGTAACGATGCCCGCTGGATTCCTCCAGAACATAGCCGGCCCGCTCTTCCTGCTGCTCGCTGACGGCCGCTTCGCTGGTGGCCACCATCTGCGGGCGGCGCAGCGTGGCACCGGCCTCAAAGCGCTGCGGCAGCTCGCTGGGACGCACATAGTGCTCGAACAGCGCCTTGCCCAGCGGACGATAGTCATCACGGGCATAACTGTAAGGCGGAAGCCATGACGTGGCCCGGCTGCGCTGCGCACCGCCACCCGGGCGGCGGCGCGTGTATTGCTGCATGCGTTGCATGGCCTTCTGCCGCACCAGCCGCACCGAGGCCTTGTCGACCAAACGTAACTCCACCGCCGGTTCGGACTGGTGGATCTTGTTGCGCAAGTCCTCGTGGATCTGCTGCAGGGAGGTCTTGGCCAGGTCGATGGTTTCAGGCAGCGCGATGTCGTACAGCTGGGACAGGCAGTGGCGCAGCACCGGATTGAATTCGGCTTCGGAAGTACTGCACTGGATGAGGTACTGATCCCGCACGCCCTTGCGCTTGACCAGCTCCACCGGCAGCCACAGCAGCGGCGAGACGATACGCTCATCAGGCGCTTCCTTGAGGTTGTGCCAGCGCAGGAAAGCCACCACCAGCCGCAGGTTGCTGAAGCCGAACTCGGCACGGTCGTGGCGTGTCTCGGAAATCAGCTTGTCCAGCGTGGCGGGCAGATAGAGCTGGTCATCGAAGCGCAGCCAGTTCTGCAGGGAAATCGGCTTGCCCGCCACCAGTTGTTCGGCGAAAGGGCCGCCCCAGGTACAAATCTGTTCCGGCTTGATGCTGTCGACGTTGAGCATCAGGGGTACGCTGGCCACCGTCAGGTTGACGTTGGCACTGGTGGGGCGGAAATACAGCAGCCGGTTGCGGCGGGACAGGTCGAACAGGCGATCCCGCAGGTGCGACAGCACGGCGATGCGGCGCGGGGCCACCCCATCCTTGCCCGCCAGCGCCCGTTCCACATCCAGCGCCACCGGCTGGTCGCGCCAGGTACGCAGGCGCAGCGCCAGCGCAGCCACATCGGTGGCGCGATCATGGCGGTTCAGTTCGGTCATCTCGACGATGACGCTGGCGATGATGGGAGACAGCTTGTCGTGCAGCTCAAACAGATTGTGACGGTGCTGCACGAAGAGGCGCAGGTCGTCCTGCTCGGCCAGGTCCAGCCCGCAGGCCAGCCCGCCAAGCAGCATGCCGAGCTGGAACACATCGGTGATTTCATCATGATGGCCCAGCGCGATTTCCCAGCTCTTCGGACCGCTCAGGTAGACCGGCCGCGTCATCCGCGCGGATTCGTCCTCGAGCAAGGCCAGATCGTGCTGGGTGCGCAGGCCGTCGGAGTGATGATCAAGCTGCAGCGCACCCACGATGGACAGGCCCGAAGACAGATGCGGTTGCAAAGCATGGACGGCATCGATATTCATCTGCGGGGCTTGACCCGCCGGATGCCGCAGGGACAGTCCGCCTTGCTGATCCACCAGCAGCGTCTCTTCGCTCAGTGCGGCGACCCGGCCCTGTGAATGCAGTTCTGCGACCTGCGCAAAGAGCGGCAGCATCAGCACCAGCAGGTCATCGTTGGAGAGCAGCTTGCCGGCTTGCGCATCGATCAGCTCGCGCAGGCTGGCCGATGCGGCCGGGGAGGATGGGTGTTCACTCATGCTGCGGCCTCCTTGGCCAGTTGTCGCTTGTATCGGTCCAGTTCGCGCTTGCCGAAGCCAGCCTCGCGTTTGAGCAGTTGATGCAGATGGTCCAGCGTCGCCAATGCTTGCGCGATCACGCCGGCACGCAGCAGGACCGGTTCCTGCTGGTCCGGATCGGCCAAGGCCAGATCGAGCATCAAGGCCGTCAGGTAATGGCGCACGGGTTCATCGGCGTGTTCCGGGGCAAAGGCTTGCGGTGTGACGGCGGGTTCATCCTGGTGCCAGTCGGGGAACATCAGCTCTATCTGCGCCTTCACCGTCTCGCTCAGGAGCTCCGTCCCGGCAAAGAAGTGCGCCAGGAATCCGCGGGTCATGCCTTGCAGCCGGTGCTGGCCAGGCAGGTCCAGGCCGCGCAGCGCCAGCGGCCCCTGCAGACGCTGCTGCAGCCACGGGCCGAGTTCTTCGCTGCCTTCCCACCAAAGCTGCAGGGCGCGGGCGCGCATGAATACTTCCGGATGACTGGCCGCCTCACTGGCACCGGTCTGCTGCGCATCGACCTCGGCCGCCTGCCGCAGATAGGCGGCCGCATCGACCTGGCGGATGCCGGTATTGAGCTTGACCAGCGAGGAAATCGCGGGGTCCGGCGAGCCGCAGGCGATGGCCGCACCGCGATCAGCGAACAGTTCGGTATGCAGCGCGTAGCGACGCCAGGTTTCGCTGAAGGAGGCGGCGGCACCCGGAGCCGCGCTGGCATCGGAGAGGATGCGTTCGGCCTGCAGGAACGCCCCCTCCTCCTGCGACCAGAGCACGTAATGCGCAAGTTCATGCCCGAAGACGGCCAGCAGTTCCTGTTCGGACAGGCGCGCCAGGAGGTCGCCCTGCACGATCAGGTGAACCTCACCGGGCACGAACACCAGCGAGGCATTCATCTCCGTCCCGGCCGACTGGTACAGGGTGGCCGGTACCTCCACGTTCAAGCCCAGGCGCTGCCGCGCCAAGTCCAGTGTGGCGTGAATCTCGGGATGGGCCGCTTGGTCGATGCGGTAAGTGTTGCGCAACAGTGCCGTGCGCAAGGATTCGCGCTGCTCTGCATGGTTGGTCCGGGCGGCCGCCCAGCGCCAGACTTCGGGCTCGTGCGCGCGCAGATGGTCGATGACGGCGAGGTGATAATCAAGCGGAGTCAGCCCCCTGAGCTCCTGCGTCGTGGGATTCATGCAAGCCCTGTCGGTCGTAAATTTTTGTGACGATTCTACAGGGAAACACCAACATGCTGCATACCCACACATGCTGAACTGAAGCACAAATAACGCTACAGGGCGGCGCGAACCCGGTAGCGTTTTATAAGCATGCTTGCGTCAGGATCTTAAAATCGCGCGCGACGCGGCTCACGGGCATCTGCCCACAAGACAGTCCGCCAGCGCCGGTGGGAGCAAGGTTGCGCTATTCCCAAACCGAATTCTCTAACACGCTCAGTGCCTGAAACTTAGGCTTGGCAAACCAGTACCCCTGCATCAGGTCGATCCCCAGCGCCGCCAGGTGATCTCGTTCGGCACGGGTCTCCACGCCCTCGGCCAGGATCTCGATATCCAGTTCCTTGCAGATGGCGGCGATGCCGGCCACGATGGCCTGGCGCGGCTTGTCGGTGTCGATGTTGCGGACCAGGTCCATGTCGATCTTGATCAGATCGGGCTGGTATTCGGCCAGCAGGTTCAGGCCCGCGTAACCGGCCCCGAAATCGTCAATGGCGGTGCGGAAACCGAAGCGGCTGTATTCCCGGAAGATGTTCACCAGGTGCGGGCGGTCGACCACGCGCTCCCCTTCGGTTACCTCGAAGATGATGCGCTCGATCGGGAAGTCATGCTTGCGCGCTGCCTTGAAGGTGCTCTGGATGCAGACCTCCGGGCGATACACCGCATTGGGCAGGAAATTGATCGACAGGTACTGCGTCATGCCCAGCCGTGCCGCGCCTTCCACCGCCTTGGTACGGCAAGCCTGGTCGAAACGATAGACGTTGCTGTCGTTGACCTGCTCCAGCACCGTGTACGCGGGCTCGCCCTGCGGCCCGCGCACCAATGCTTCATAGGCGTACACCGAGCGCGTGGACAGGCGCACGATGGGCTGATAGGCATATTCAAACTCGATGTCCAGCTTACCGTCGTCCGAGCAGCCCTCGCAGGAGCGACGCGCGGCGTCCTCTCCCGGGCTGGCATTGGAGTCTGGAATGATGGGGATCATGCTTTCTCCGGTAAATCATTAGTTGCAAAACGGCATCTATGCTACCGCATCTTGCCAACGATACCAGAAGTTTCACAAGCCGATTGACTTCCATCCCTCGCGCCGCCACTGCTCCAGGCCTGCCTCTCCGAAACGCCACAGGTGCAGCCAGCCATGTTCCAGCAGCTGACGCACGATGGCGTGACGGCCGACGACGGCATCGATGGCCTCGGCCGGCGCATCGATCACGACGGTCAGGCGCAGCGGTTCATGCACCCACTGCTGGCCATCATGCAGCGACTGGCGTGACAGGCCGATGCGCAGATCGCCGCCATTGCCTTCGAACACACCGATGGTGCCCCCGACCACATTGTGCAAGAGCTTGTTGCCGCTGCCCAGGCGCTGCGGATCGCTGGTGGAGGCGTGATATTGCCAGTTGATCCAGTGCGTCACCAGCATGGGCGCGGTCATCAGCAGTTCCAGCACGCTGCCGTCCCGATCCTCGCTGGCCTCATAGTCATGCAGGAAACAGCGGCCACCCAGGTCCAGTCCACGGCTGCGTGAACGCGGGGCGATCAGGAAGGCGGCATTGCCGGTCAGGCCCCATTCAGGACGCGTCTCGGCACCGTCGTTGGCGCGGCGGCGCAGTTGCTTCAGCAAGGCCGGCGCGGCCTGGGCCGGCTCCATCCCCAGGCGCAGCGCACGCTCGCGGCGCACGTGGTCACCGGCTTCGGCCAGCACCGGCTGCAGGGCTTGCCAGCGCGCGCGGGCCGCTGCCGGCATCAGGTCGAGATCGAAGGCTTCGATTTCGTCGGTCGTGGTGTTGTGCAGGACGGCCAGGAAGTGGCTGTCTTCGGGAATGAAGATCTGCCGGTCCAGCAGGCCGCGGCGCACCTCCTGTTCGTTGAGCAACTGGGCCAGCGTGCGCGCGTTGACTTCGCCGGTCTGGCCGCAGCAGGCGCCACAGTCCAGCGCTGCCGCATGCGCGTTGTTGGCGGACTGGCTGCCATGGCCGGCCAGCAGCACCAGCGGGGCCACCTGGCGATCCAGGCCCATGGCGTGCAGCACGCGGGCGGCCAGCGCCACCTTGTCTTCCAGCGCGACGCCGACCAGTTGCGGCCGGCACACATCGCGATAGCGCGCCGGCAACCCGGCCAGGTCATCGCGCGCACGTTCGGCCTGGCCAGGCTGCAGCCATTTCCAGAGACCGCCCAGTGCTGTCACGCCCGCCACCTCGACGAAGGAAAACGCCGACCCCGGCCAGCGCGTATTGCCCTGCCACTGTTCCTTGAAGGCCAATGTCTTGCGCCGCGCCCGTGCCACGGCACTGGCCAGCACGCCGCCATCGGCGACCGTTCCGGCGGGGGCGACCACATCCTGCACCTGATAGGCCGGTGCCAGCAGGCCCGGCAACTGCGGACGGCTGGCCTCGGTGGCCAGCGGCGTGTAGGCCACCGGCAGGCCGAAGAAACCCGCGAAGCCCATCGTCTGCATGCCGGGATGGACCGCCTCCAGCGCCCGCCGTAGCGGTTCGCTGCGTACATCGATGCAGAATGCGGCTTGCACCTCGACCTGCGGCGCTGCATTGGCCGACTGTTGCAGCAAGGCTGCCGCCAGCTTGCGCTGGTAGCCGACCTCCAGTGCGACCTGCCAGAGTTCATCGACCAGCAGGTCCTGACGCACTTGTTCCAGACGCTCCTGCGAGCGTGCCCAGGCCTGTTGCACCGTGTGGAAGGCGTGGCTGGCGGCTTCGTCATCCTTGCACTCCAACAGCAAGGCACCCCAGGCCATGCGGATGGCCAGCAATTCACGCAGGTGTTCATCACTGCCGCCTGCGAGTTTGGCCTCCCAGCCCAGATAGGCACACCACGAGGCCCAGCCATTGACGGTCAGCAGGACCGATTCAAGATAGTCGGCCCAGACCTCGGGCGGCAGGTCCATGCGCCGCATCACCCAGCGTTCGGCCTCGCGCGCGCAGGCCGGCAGCGCCCGGACGCCATCGGCGATGTGCGGCAGGCCCATCAGCAGGCCGATGCCGTGGTCGTGTTCCAGCGTCTCGCGCCAGAAGGCATACAGGCCCATGCCGCGTTCAGGCTGCCAGTCGGCCTGGTGCTGGTCGAAGTAGGCGGCACAGGTCTGGCTGACCTGGTGCGTGATGGCCTGCCGCCAGGAGAGCCGGGTGTGGCGCTGGGGATCGTTGTCCAGCACGTCGATCAGCAGCGGCAGCCTTGGCGCCGGGCCGGTGGCGGCCGGTACCGACAGACAGTGGGCAACGTCGAAACCGCGTTCCTGGGCCTCGATCGAGTGTGCCAGGGCGTATTCCAGATCTGCTTGGGTCACCCGGCCCTGGTCCCAGGCCTGCTGCAGCTGTTCCTTGGGCGGAAAGACCTGGATCCCGCCCAGCAGGGCCATGCGCGCGGCTACCTGGCGCAGCGGCATGCCGACCCGCGACCAGTGCGGATTGACGGCGATGGCACGATCCAGTGGCCAAGCCGGGGCGATGGCACCGCAGGCGTCCTGGCAGGCTTGCTGCAATTGCTGCTCCAGCTCGGCGCTCCACGCAGCGATCGGCGCGGCGGCTGGTCCTTGGCTATCTTGGGCTAATGCGTTCATGCTGTTTCTCCGGTGAGGCGGGCTCAGCCCTGGCTACGGCCATCGGCGGCGAGATTGTTCACTTGTTGTTCGGCAGCGGCCCGGCGGGCACTGGGAGCCCAGTTCGAGGGCCACAACTGCAGCGCCAGGCGGGTATAGGCTTCATCGAGGTAGAAGCCGGCGTAGCTGCGGCGTCGCCAGGCGGCCATGGACTGCGGTGCCAGTTGCAGCAAGCCCATGCAGACATACAGGGCCAGCATCGCCAGCAAGGCCGTCACGCCGAACACGGCACGCGGGTAATCGTTGACGTGCAGCGGCAGCAGGTGGGCCACCAGGGCCGCGAGGGTCAGGCCGGCCGCACCCAGCAGGCCCAGCAGCCAGCCGCGCAGGCCGCCACTGCCCTTGGCCATGGAGCGCCACAGCAGCGGTGCCCAGGCCAGCCCGAGGATGCCGCTCCACCACCATGGCCAGGCCGCATGCGGGCTCAGGCTGTGCAGGCCCAGCACCAGGGCGATGCTGACCATCGGGGCGAGGATCACGCTCCAGGCCGACGGCAGCGCCGGGCTGTGCAAGGCCGACAGGCGGGTCTCCCGCACCACCGAGGAGGCCGACAGGAAGGCGTGTGCCTTGTACAGCGAGTGGCCGATCAGGTGCAGCGCGGCGAACAGGTACAGTCCGGCGGCGCACTCCAGCAGCATGAAGCCCATCTGTGCCACGGTCGACCAGGCCAGTTTGACCTTGATGCTGATGCGGGTCAGCATCACCAGCCCGGCCAGCAGCACGGTACCGGCGCTGACGATGAGCAGCACGGCGCGCGCCGCGACGGCCTGCTCCAGCAAAGGAGCAAACCGCACCAGCACGAAGCCGCCCAGATTCACCACGCCGGCATGCAGCAGCGCCGAGACCGGGGTCGGCGCTTCCATCACCTGAATCAGCCAGCCGTGTACCGGTAGCAGCGCAGTGCGCAGGATCACCGCCAGGGTCAGGCACAGTGCGCTGATCTGCAGGCTGGTGCTCATGCCGTGCTGGCTCAGGTAGGCCCATAGGTTCGAGAAGGAGCCGCTGCCCACGGTCGTCCAGGCCAGTGCGGCCGCCGCGATCAGCAGGCAGTCGGCGATGCGGTCGGCGATGCTTTTCTTGTACGAAGCCAGACGGGCAAAGGGACGTTCCGGATAGAAGCACAGCAGGCGTTGCAGGGCCAGGCCCACGACGGCCCAGGCGGCGATCAGCACCACCCAGTGATCAGCCAGCAACAGCAGGTGGACGGCAGTCAGTACCAGCGCGAGCGCCGCGGCATACTGGCGCTGGCCGGCTTCACCCTGCAGGTAGCGTGCCGAAAAACTGCCGATGACGGTGCCCAGTCCCTGTACCAGCAGGGCCAGCACCAGGCCCAGCGTGGACGGATGCAGCACGCCCGGCCACGGGGCGCTGTCGCGTGCCATCACCAGGTTGAACAAGGTCAGCAGCAAAGCCAACAGGGAGAGCGACTGGAACAGCGTCCAGACGCGCGGCGGTGCCAGCCGGGACAGACACAGCGCCAGGGCGGCGGCCATCGTCAGCGCGGGCGGTGCCCAGGCGCTGCAGGAAATCAGGGGGATGGTCGTCATGACAAGAACCTCATGCATTGGAATGGCATCATGATGCTTGCCATCGATCGTTCTGTAAATTACATTTATCAGAACAAATTCATTCATAAAATCGAACGATGCGCCTAGAACAGCTTAACTTTCATCATTTGCGTTATTTCTGGCGGGTGGCCAAGCTCGGCCATCTGACACGGGCGGCGGAAGAGCTGCACACCTCGCAATCCGCCGTGTCCGCGCAGATCCGCCAGCTCGAAAAGCAGCTGGAAGAAGATCTCTTCATCCGTGAAGGCCGCCGCCTGACGTTGACGGACACCGGGCAATTGGTGTTCACCTATGCCGACAATATCTTTGGACTGAGCCAGGAGCTGCTGGGCCGGCTGGAGGGCCGCTCGGCCGGGGTGACGCGCCTGCGGGTGGGCAGCGTGGCCACACTGTCGCGTAACTATCAGGAAAACTGGATCCGTCCCATGCTCTCTGACCCCTCGGTCTCCCTGACGCTGGAGTCGGGCTTGCTGGAAGGGTTGCTGGAGCGGCTGATGCAGCATCAGCTTGATGTGGTGCTGGCCAATGAGACCGTGCCCTCCGACCCGGATCGGCCCCTGCACTGCCGCTTCCTGGGCAGCCAGGCGGTCTCGGTGGTGGGTCCGGCGCACCGCTGGGAGGCACGCAGCCTGCGCATTCCGCAAGACCTGGAAGGCGTCGACATGGCCCTGCCCGGCCCGCGTCACGCCCTGCGCATGCAATTCGACGCGCTGTGCATCTCCAACGACGTGCGCCCGCGCATGCGCGCCGAGGTCGACGACATGGCCATGCTGCGCCTGATCGCGCGCGACAGCGGCTGGCTCACCGTGTTGCCGGAGGTGGTGGTGCAGGACGAACTGCGCAATGGTGCCCTGGTCGTGGCCGGCCAGACCAGCGATCTGGTGGAAAGCTTCTATGCCATCACCACGCCGCATCATCACTACGACGAGCTGCTGGACCGGCTGCTGGCGGGCGGTCCCGTCCCTTCTTGATCTTCGAGGAAGATTGTTTCAGTCGCACGCTGGTTACCGGCCAGAAATAAATGCTACTCCTTGGTAGAATGCAAGAAGATTTGCGCAAATATATGTACGCTAATGCCAATATTGCCAACGTGGTAATGGCGTACACTTGGGCAACTCAGGGGGCAAGTGTTGTCGAGCTTGCTGCTTCACGACAAGAAACCCGGCGGGCACGATGAGGAAGGCACTTTTCAGGTATCGCGACGAGCTGGTCAGGATAGAGCTCAAGTGTCCGGGCGACGCCGGCACCGGCTGGACCTGGGATCTCTATATCAATGGCGAACTGCAATTCTGTGGCGAAGATGCCCCGTTTGCGTTCGCTGAAGAGGCGATGGCGGCCGCCAAGCAGGCCAGCCGCCACCTGATCGATCTGCTGCACGCCTCCCACTGAGCAGCGCAGCGCGCTTGCCACAGCTGTTTCAGCGAATCACCCATCGTTTCACACCCTCCTCTTGCTTCGCTTCCGGTTCAGAAAGCCTTGCCATCTTCATGTCGCGCATTTATTATATGAATTAATATATTATTAAATTGAATAGTGTTCACCATGACCAGCCCCAGCTCGCTACAAGCCGACCAGATGCGCCGCGCCGCCGGCCAGGCGGTGGCCGCGTTGAAGGTACTCGCCAATGAAGACCGGCTGTTGCTGATGTGCCAGCTATCGCAGGCTGAAATGTGCGTCAGCGAACTGGAGGAAACACTCGATATCCGCCAGCCCACGCTGTCCCAGCAACTTGGCGTGCTGCGCAACGAAGGGGTGGTCAGTACGCGGCGCGAGGGCAAGCGGGTGTACTACCGTGTCGCCGATCCCAAGCTGCTTGAGATGCTGGGACTGATGTACCAACTTTATTGCCCCAAGGAATGAGCATGGACATGGCGTGGAATGCCTTCACCCCCGTCGCCTCGCTGGCTGGTGGCCTGCTGATCGGAGCGGCCGCCAGCGTGCTGGTGCTCTGCAATGGACGCATTGCCGGCATCAGCGGCATCGTCGCCGGGCTGCTGCCGCCCTCGGCATCGGATCGCGCCTGGCGCGCCCTCTTCGTTCTCGGCTTGCTTCTCGCGCCGCTGCTGGTGTCACTGGCAAGCGCCCTGCCCGCGCCCCGCATCGATGCCGGCTATGCGGCCATCGTACTCGCAGGCCTGCTGGTCGGCGTGGGGACCCGTTACGGTGCCGGCTGCACCAGTGGTCACGGCGTCTGCGGCTTGTCGCGCCTGTCGCCACGCTCGGCGGTGGCGACGGCGTGCTTCATGGCGGCCGGATTCCTGAGTGTCTATCTGCTGCGCCACATGCTGGGGTTGCAAGGAGTACTGCCATGAGGCTCCTGCGCAACCTCGCCGCGCTGGCCGCTGGCTTGCTGTTCGGCTTAGGCCTGATCGTCTCGGGCATGGCCGATCCGGCCAAGGTATTGGGCTTTCTGGATCTGGCTGGCAAGTGGGATCCGTCGCTGGCCCTGGTGATGGGCGGGGCCATCGCCATCGGGCTGCCGGCCTTCACGCTGGCACGCAAGCGTCAGCGGACACTGCTGGGCGAACCGATGCAATTGCCCACGGCGCGCACCCTCGACCGCCGGCTGATGCTGGGCAGCTTGCTCTTCGGCATCGGCTGGGGCATTGCCGGCATCTGTCCGGGACCGGCATTGGTCTTGCTAGGCATGGCATCGGGCAAGGGCCTGGCCTTCGTGCTGGCCATGCTGGCCGGCATGCTGCTGTTCCGCTGGAATGAGCGGTTTTGGGCGAAATGAATGTTGCTGCACGCAGGGTGTCCTTACAGGGGGCCTCTTGCCGTAATCTGCCCGTTTGAATGTGAAGAAAAAACACCAAGATCACCCATGGACAATCTGCATATCGAAGGTCATTTCGACACCATCACCAGTACCGTCAGCTACCTCGTGCTGGACCGCGCCACCTTGCACTGTGCGCTGGTGGACAGCGTGCTGGACTACGACCCCAAGTCCGGCCGCACCTCCACTCGCAGCGCCGATCATCTGATCGCCCGTGTGCAGGCACTCGGTGCGACGGTGCAATGGATACTGGAAACGCATGCGCATGCCGACCATCTCTCCGCCGCGCCCTACCTGAAGCAGAAGCTGGGTGGCCGCATCGCCATCGGCGAGCACATCCGCCAGGTGCAGCAGGTCTTTGGCAAGCTCTTCAACGCCGGCACCGAATTCGAGCACGACGGCAGCCAGTTCGATCATCTCTTCACCGATGGCGAAACCTTCCGGATCGGCCAGCTGCAGGCGCGCGTGATGCACACGCCTGGGCATACTCCGGCTTGTGTCACCTATGTAGTGGAAAAAGACGGACACAGCGCCGCCTTCGTCGGTGACACGCTGTTCATGCCCGACTATGGGACGGCGCGTTGTGACTTTCCGGGCGGAGATGCGCGGCAGCTGTTCCGTTCAATCAATGCGGTGCTGTCGCTGCCGCCGCAGACACGCCTCTTCATGTGCCACGATTACCAGCCGGGGGGCCGCGAACTGCGCTTCGAGACCACCGTGGCGGAAGAACGCCAGCACAACATTCACGTTCGCGAAGGGATCAGCGAAGAGGCATTCGTGGCCATGCGCAGCGCGCGTGATGCCACGCTGGACATGCCGGTGCTGCTGCTGCCTTCGGTACAGGTCAATATGCGCGCCGGACAGATGCCGCCAGCGGAAGGCAATGGTGTGCGTTATCTGAAGATCCCGCTCAACGCGGTGTGAGCAAGGTCAGCTGTGTCCGGCGGACTGGAACAGACCCAGCAGCGCGAGGCCGCCGATCAGTGCCAGGATGAGGATGCCGGCCACGATGGCGATGGCGGCTTTGGGCTTGCGATCAGCCATGATGAGATCTCCCTTGATGCATGGATGTAATGGGGTCTGCGGACGGATCGCTCAAAATTCAGAATGAAGACTCATCCGCAAGCGTTCACCCTAGCAAGCGGAGTCGGGCAACGGCATCAGCGCCAGCCTGGAAATGGCCTTCCGAAAGCCTGTCATCCTCGTGGGACAAACGGCGGTCAAGCTGCGCCATCCGTTCGCCATCAAATACGAATTGCCCTCATTTTCGCTAATTGTCGTGGCCTTTGCCGCAGCACAGCCCTAGAATCTGCGCCATTCCGCAACCCTGTATATGAACAGAAGTGTCATGGCCAAATTCCATCTCGAACATCACAAGGTCGACGCCATCTCCTGGCTACGCGCCGCCGTCCTGGGTGCCAACGACGGCATCGTCTCCACTGCCAGCCTGCTGGTGGGCGTGGTGGCGGCCAATGCCACGCATGAGAACGTGCTGCTGACCGGCGTCGCCGGCCTGGTCGCGGGCGCCATGTCGATGGCGACCGGCGAATATGTCTCCGTGCACTCACAAGCGGACAGTGAACACGCCGCCCTGAGCCAGGAGCGCGAAGAACTGGCCACGGATCCGGAAGGCGAACATCGCGAACTGATGGGCATCTACATGCGCCGGGGACTGAGTCAGGAGACCGCGCATCAGGTCGCCACCCAATTGATGGCCCACGATGCCCTCGATGCGCATGCGCGCGATGAACTGGGCATTTCCGAAACCACGGCAGCGCGGCCGGTCCAAGCGGCCATCGTCTCGGCCCTGAGCTTTGCCGTCGGTGCGGCCTTGCCACTGGCGGTGGTGCTGCTGGCACCGGTCGCCAGCCTGTTGCCGGCCATCGTGATCGCCGCCCTGCTGTCGCTGGCAGTACTGGGTGCGGTCGCGGCCAAAACCGGTGGTGCCAACTTGTGGAAGGGAGCCTTGCGGGTGAGTTTGTGGAGCTCGCTGGCCATGGGGTGTACGGCGGCGATCGGGTCTTTCTTCGGCGCGGCCGTCTAGCCATCAAAGCCAACCCAGCCATTGCCCCCAAATCAGTTGGCCGAGATAGCGTGACGGCAGCAACGTGAAGACCCCCGCCACCAGGCAAGCACCGATGTAGACCCGCTGCATGGTGCGCCGATGCAGTGCGATATCACCACGCATCACCGCCGAGAGCCCGCGGTAGAGCAGGAAGGCCGTAGCTGGCACCAGCAGATGCAGCGGCGTATAGCCCGCGATGTTGGGCAGGTCATGCGAACGGATGAAGAGCGCCGAAAGGACGGTAACGGCCATGCAGCTGAACCAGGCATAGCCCAGGACGCGGTGCCATCGTGGCCGCACCGTGCGGCCGAGCCGGGCCCAGAAGGCGAAGGGTCCAATGACGACCGCAGCGAGTGCGACGCTCAAATGGAGTGCGATGAGAGGTGTGAGGGACATGGCAGGCTTTCAGCGAATCGGTGGAGCGATTCTGCTGAGGCTGCTGGCAGGACGATAGCGGGATGCGACGAAATGCAGATGGGATGCCGCAGAGTGCAGCGGCAAGGCGAATTAGTGTCGTCAAGGCCGCCCAAGTCCGATCAACACTTGCCGCAATACCCCGACCACCTACGCGAGGGATGGGCCGTCCTCAGCGGTGGTGGCGGAGCAAGCACGTCGGGGTCGGAAACACGACGAACCACTCGGGCACCCGACCCGGGCCGCCGGAGGCACCCCCGCTGCCGTATCACCCGCTGCGATCCGAACTCTCCTCCCCCACCAGCTCCCTGACCCTGCGCGCCAGTACATCGGCCGCAAACGGCTTGGTCAAGACCTGCATCCCGCGTTCAAGATGACCATGATTGAGCACCGCATTCTCGGCATAGCCGGTCACGAACAGCACCGGCAATTCGGGCCGCGGTGCGCGGATGGCATCGGCCAGCTGGCGGCCGTTCATGCCATTGGGAAGCCCGACGTCGGTGACCAGCAAATCCAGCTCGGGATAAGCGGCCAAGACGCGCAAGGCCGAGGGACCATCTTCCGCCTCCAGCACGCTGTAGCCCAGATCGCTCAGGACCTCCACCGTCACCATGCGCACCAGCGGTTCGTCATCGACCACCAGAATGGTCTTGCTGCCAGGCGCTGCCGCCGCAGAGCCGTCGTCCGGCAACGGCAGGTCCTCTTCCCCGGCTTCGCCCAGGTGGCGTGGCAGGTAGATGCAGAGCGTCGCGCCCTGACCCAGTTCTGAATAAATGCGCACCGCACCGCCCGACTGGCCGGCAAAACCATACACCATGGACAGCCCCAGCCCCGTGCCCTGCCCGGTCGGCTTGGTGGTGAAGAAAGGATCAAAGGCGCGTGCCACCACATCCGGCGACATGCCGGTGCCGGTATCGCTCACGCACAGCGACACGTACTGGCCCGGCGGCACACCGCGCTGCATGGCGGCAATGTCGTCCAGCCAGCGGTTGGCGGTTTCAATGGTCAGCCGCCCGCCGTGCGGCATGGCGTCGCGCGCATTGATGCACAGATTGAGCAAGGCGTTTTCCAGCTGGCCGACGTCCACGAAGGTGTTCCACAAGCCACCTGCCGCGATGGTTTCCACCGTGATCGCCGGGCCCACGCTGCGGCCTATCAGTTCGTGCATGTCAGCCACAATGCGGTTCAGGTCGGCTGATTTCGGATCCAGCGTCTGCCGGCGCGAGAAGGCCAGCAGCCGCTGCGTCAATGAAGCCGCACGCTTGACGGCAGATTGCGCGCCATTGAGGTGGCGCTCGATGTCCGAGATGCGGCCCTGGGCCAGCCGCACTTTCATCAGTTCCAGGCTGCCGCTGATGCCGGCCAGGATGTTGTTGAAGTCATGTGCCAGGCCGCCGGTGAGCTGGCCCACCGCTTCCATCTTCTGCGCCTGGCGCAGGGCTTCCTCGGCTTCCAGCAAGGCAGTGGTGCGTTCCTGCACACGTTGTTCAAGCGTGTCGTTGAGGGCGCGCAGCGCAGCCAGTGCGCGATCGCGTTCGGCTTCGACGGCGCGCCGCCCTTCGATGTCGATCAGCACACCGGGGAAGGTGCTGGCATGGCCGTCCGAGGTCAACTCCACGCGGCCATTGGCTTCCAGCCAGTAGTAGCGGCCGTCGCGGCGGCGCGTGCGGTATTGGTGGGCATAGGCACCGCCACGCGCCAGGGCTTCGCGGATGCGGGTGGAAAGCAGATCACGGTCGTCCGGATGCACTGACTGCATGAGGTCTTCCAGCTTCAGGCCAGCCAGGCCCTTCTCAGGGGGAACGCCGAAGGCGGCCGCAAAACCGTCATCCACGCTGAACCGGTCGGAGGGGATGTCCCAGATCCAGGTACCGATGATGGCCCCGGCCTCCATGGCCAGCTGCACGCGCTGGACGTTCTCGCGCAGAGCGGCTTCGGTACGGCGGCGTACGGTAATGTCGCGGAACAGCACCGAGACCTGCCGCATCTCCACCGGCCCGACGCGCGTGGCCGAGACTTCGATGTGCCGGCCCACGGCCTGGAATTCCTGTTCGAAACGCAGCGGCTGGCCGGTCAGCAGGACCTGGCCATAGACATCCAGCCAGACCTGGGCATTGTCCGGCTCGATCTCGCGCAGGCGTTTGCCGACAATGCCCTCGATGCCGGTATGCCGGTAATAGCCCGAATTGGCTTCGATGTGGACGTAGTCACTGAGCGGTCCATGCGGACCATCGATGAATTCGATGATGCAGAAACCGTCATCGATCGCCTCCAGCAAGGCGTGCCGATACGCTCTGCTCAAAGGAGAATTGCTTTCCATTGCCGTTGCCGCTTGCTGATCCAAGATTACGCCCTTCCTCGTCGCACTGTTCTGATTGAGCGTCCTCCGCCACCACGCTTGCGTCGTTACGGTAGAGCTTGTCGGCATAGTAATGGAATCCCTGACCCTGCGGCCAGTTTCCCGGACAAATCCCCCCGCCATGACAGTCCATGTGGCTGCCCTTACAATGGCAGCCCGCTGCTGGTTGGCGCGCTCTTTCTTGTTGATTGGCTTTTATGACTACCGCTTCCTCCAAAACGCTCCCGTCCTCGCAAAATATTCCTGCCCGGCTGGATCACGTGGTCCTCAATACCCACTACCAGATCGATCGTGCCCA
This sequence comes from Herbaspirillum sp. WGmk3, assembly GCF_023952535.1. Taxonomy (NCBI): domain Bacteria; kingdom Pseudomonadati; phylum Pseudomonadota; class Betaproteobacteria; order Burkholderiales; family Oxalobacteraceae; genus Herbaspirillum; species Herbaspirillum sp. WGmk3. The sequence goes on from NZ_JAKYWT010000002.1 coordinate 602,848, forward strand.
CGCGCAACTGCATGCGCTCGGTTTTACGCTGACACCGCGCGGCCATCATACGTTGGGCTCGGTGAACCATCTGGTCATGTTCGAAGGCGGTTACCTGGAGCTGATCGGCCAGCCCCGGGAGAGCGAAAAAGTCCGCCAGGAAATCCTCGACAGTCCGCTCGGCCTCGATGGCCTGGTCTATGCCGTCGATGACGTTCCCGCCTGCCACGATGCCTGGCAGGCGCTGGGGCTGGCCGTGCAACCGGTGCAGCACTTCTCGCGGCCGGTGGAAGTGGACGGGGTGGCCATCGATGCGCGCTTCTCCACGGTCCGCCTGATTCCCGGCCAGTTCGCCGCCGGACGCGTCTATGCCTGCCATCACTTCACGCCCGAACTGGTCTGGCGTCCGCAGTGGATGGCCCACGCCAATGGTGCGCGCGGTGTTGCCAGCATGGTCGTGGTGGATCGCGATCCTCAGGCGACCCGCCTTTCCTATGCACGGCTGGGCCAGTGGGAAGACGGCTTCCAGCTGGAGTTCCTGAATGCTCCTGCCCTCGCTTCACGTCTCGACACGTTGGCCGAGCATGCTCCCTCGCGGCCGGCGGCCTTTGCCATGCTGCATTTCTTCGGGGCGGACCGGGCCATTGTCGCCGCAGGTGCGCGCTCCCTCGGATTGCCGTTGCAGCAGGATGCGCAACGGGTGCTGGTGGCCCTGCCCGATTTTGATGCGGTCTTCGAATTCACCGACTGAAACGTAATCCTTTCAAGAGGGTGCCGCAGCGGCATGCGGCGCGCAGTCGTCGGGAATCTTCTGTCCCGGCGTAATCAATGGAATCACTGCGGCCACCGGCGCCACCAGCGCCAGCGCAGCGGCCGCACCAGCCCGCGCGGCCAGTGCACCCTTGCTGGCACCGATGTCCGGTTTTGCGAACGTGCCACGTACATACAAGGGCGTACGCAGCGACAGGATGCGAACCTGCTTGGTGCGCGGGACCACGTCCAGCGAGAGGGTTTCCTTGGCCAGATCAACCTGGCCGCTGATGTCGATGGCGGCATCCTCGGTATTGAGAATGCCATGACGCACCTGCGCCAGTCCGTCCTTGATGCCAACATCGGCGGCACCACACAGCAGCTTGACCTGCTGGTCCCGATACAGCTTGGCGAACACTGCATTGGCCAGGTTCAGGCCGGCCGCTTCCAGAATGAATTGACTGATGGTGCCCTGGCTGAGGTCCGCCTTGATTTCGCCATTGGCATGGGCCAGCATGGCTGCGACCGAATTGCCGCTACCAGTCAGCGTGGCGCGGCCATCGACCTTGCCGAAGCTGGCATCGATGCGGGCCAGACGCGGGAACAGTTCACGCACCTGCACACCCTGCACTTGCAGTTGCAGCTTCGCGCCGATATCGGTCTGGCGTCCGTCCAGGCGTATCTCTCCTTCTCCCTTGCCACCGGCCAGAGCAAAGTGCAGTGGCGCGGCGGTCAGCACCTGGTCTTGCAGGCGCAGCGTGGTGCTGGCGTCCTGCAGGGCGATGTCCGGATGCAACTGCACGCGTTTTGCATGCAAGGCGATCTCGGCATCCAGCTTGGCCCAGCGCTGTGGTTTGGCAGGCTGATCGGGAAGAACGCGGGTGTCGGTCTTGTCCGGATGCGCGCCGGATTTTTTCCCTGCATCGGGAACGTAGTCGGACAGGCGCAGCAGGCCCGCCTCCGCCGTCACGCGCAAGCGATTCTTGGGGGGGCCGCGGTAGTACTGCGCATCGCCGGAGAAATCACTGTCACCGACCTTTCCGGTGAAGTGCGCATAGTGCCAGTCCCAGGCGCGGGTCTCGGTATCGAGGCGGGTGATGCTGAGCTGACCTTGGGTCGTGAAGGGCCGCGTGGCGGGAAGCGGGACACCGCTGGCGGCGTAAAGCCGGTTGAGGCTGTCGCCGCTGAGTTGCAACTGCAGTTCGGCACGGGTCAATTGATGAGGATTGATGAGTTTGCCCGATAACGCCGTATGGACTTCGCCAACCTCACCTTCGGCCTGCAAGGGATAAATACTGTCTTCATTGAGGAGATCGGGCAAGGCTCCGCCGCGCAGATTGCCCTGAATGCTGGCATCTCCAAAGCGCCCGGTGATCGCGGCCTGCAACAGCATGGCCGATGGGTTGGCAGGGCCGACACTGGCAGCGCCTTCTGCCTGGCGTACCTCCGCGGCCTGGTTAGCCGAACTGACCAGCGGTCGAACATCGAAGTGCAGATCCATGTTCAGCGGCTGGTCGACATAACGGATCTGTGCGCGCTCGAAGACGATCTGATGAATGTCGAAACTCCAGCGTGAACGTGGCTGGTCGGAAAAGCGCCAGCTCTTGCGACGCTCATCGGCGCGTTCCATGACCAGGTCCAGGCCTTCGACGCGCAGGTCGGTAATGTGCCAATGCCAGCGCAGCAGCGGCAAGGGAGAAAAGTGCAGATCCAGCGTGCGGGCGCGCAGCAGGTGGTCGGCACTGCGGGCCCAATCGGGATTGCCGATGTGCAGTTCGCGTGCAGTGAAATGCAGTTGGGGGAGCCAGGGGCTGCTGCCGTCCTTGTGCGCAGGAGCCAGCGACCACCCCAGCGTGATGGGGCCATCGACACGAATCTCGCGCGCCAGCACAGCAGAGAGCTGGCGCGTGATCCAGGGCTTGGCCAGGTTCCAGTCGAACAGGGCAACGGCCAGCGCGAGCGTGGCCATCAATGCGACCAGCGTCAGGGCCACCCAGGTCAGGAACCTGAAACCCCGCCTCATCATGATGGTGATTGCCGTCTCCCCGCCCTCTCGCATGTTTCCCCTTCCTCCCTGGCCGCTGGCCATCGACTGATCTGCGTTCTGCAAACGCAACAGTATCAGCTGGCGGACGCGCCAAGGCTATAGGAGGCTGCGCCACCTGCTTGTCAGAGTAGCGGCAGCGCGGAGGGCAGCACCGTCAGGAACCGCTCAGAAGGTTTCCCAGAGGTCTTCGTCAGCGCGCGCTGCGGACTTGCTCGCGGGTGTGGACGCCGGGACCGCCACGGCAGGCGCACGGAGAACCGGGACGGCCGCTGCCTTCGGGGCCAGAACTGGCGGCCGGACCGGAGGCCGGACAGGTGCTGCCGGCTTGGCAGGCGCTGCCACGGTCACCTGCGGGCCTTGCGCCAGCTTGAAGATGCTGATCGCGGTGGCCAGGTTGGCGGCCTGGTCCTGCAGGGCTCCCGCAGCGGCAGCGGCCTGTTCGACCAGGGCAGCATTTTGCTGGGTGCTTTCATCCATCTGGCCCACTGCCCGGTTGATTTCCTCAATCCCGGTACTCTGCTCGACACTGGCGGCCGAAATCTCGCCGACGATGTCGGTAACGCTGCGCACGCTGCTGACCACCTGCTCCATGGTGTGGCCGGCTTCGGCCACCAGCAGGCTGCCGCCCTCCACCTTGGCGACGGAATCGCTGATAAGGCCCTTGATTTCCTTGGCTGCGGCCGCCGAACGCTGCGCCAGCGAGCGCACTTCAGAAGCCACCACCGCAAAGCCGCGGCCCTGCTCGCCCGCGCGCGCCGCTTCCACGGCAGCGTTCAGAGCGAGGATGTTGGTCTGGAAGGCGATGCCGTCGATGACACCGATGATGTCGACGATCTTGCGCGAAGACTGGTTGATTTCTTCCATCGTGGTTACCACGCGGCCGACGATTTCACCGCCTTGCAAGGCCACCTCGGAGGCCGTGGCAGCCAGTTGGTTGGCTTGGCGGGCATTGTCGGCGTTCTGGCGCACGGTGGAGGTCATCTCTTCCATGGCCGATGCGGTTTCTTCCAGCGAACCGGCTTGCTGCTCGGTGCGCGACGACAGGTCCATGTTGCCGCTGGCGATTTCTCCCGAGGCGGTGGCAATCGAGTCGGTACTGCGACGCACACCGGAGACGATGTCGACCAGGTTGTCGTTCATCTTGCGCAGGGCCGCCATCAGCTGGCCCGTCTCATCTCTGGAATGCGGTTCGATGCGCGTGGTCAGGTCACCGGCAGCGACGTTCTCGGCCACGCGGACGGCCTCGTTGAGCGGCTTGACGATGGAACGTACCATCAAATACCCCAGCAGGATCGCGGCCAGCACGGCGACCGCCGAGCAAGCCAGGGTGACCTGGATCGCCAGTGCGCCGTCAGCGACGGCCTGCGCACCTTCAGCACGCAGCTGACTGTCCTGGGAATCGGCGAAGGCGGTGGCGAGGGAAAGATAGGCGTTCTGGCTGTCGGTAATCTTGCGCAGGACGAATTCGTCGGCGGCATCGCCCTGGCCTGCCCGTATCAACGCCAGGAACTGCGTCCGGCTGGTCTCGAAGAGCTGGCGCGCATCATCCAGCGCCTTGGCCTTCTTCTGGCCTACTGCAGTCACCTGGCGCGCCGTGATCTTGTCCAGGGCTTCCTTGCTGGCGCGGACCGCAACGTCCAGCTGGCCGATGCGCTTTTCATTGGCGGCCGGATTGCCGATGTCGATGGCCATCCCACGCAGGTACTTGATCTGCTCGTTGACGCCGTCACGCAGGTCGAATGCCCAGCGCACCTTCAGGTAGCGGTCATTGACGATCTGGTCGATCGCACGATTGATGTTGTTGATCTTGATGAAGGCGGTGATGCTCACCACGGCCAGCAAGGCCACGATAAAAGCAAACACGATCGCCAGGCGCGCGCCGACCTTGAGATTCCCGAAATATCCAAACATGCTGGTTCCCTATGCTGTTCATTTATTGTCTGTCTCTTCCAGTCCTCGAAGATCCAGCTTCTTGTTATCGAACAGGGAAACAAGCTCCTCTGTATTTTTATTCTGGAGCCCGCATGATGCGCCAAGGCAACCCATCGTACAACCGTTGCGCGACACTATTTCAGCAAGTGTCGCAAAGTCATCACACAACTAGATGTATAAATGTGTTTGTTTGTAAATCTCTTGCTCAGAACACCACGCCAGCGCCGAGGATGATATTGGCGTAAGGGGTGCATTCCCCGGTGCGGATGTAGGCCTTGGCAGCGGCGGTTGCCTGCTTGAAGGCCTCATGCGAGAGGGCACGCGATTGCGGCAGGTCCAGCGCCGCAATCTGTGCAGCCAAGGCAGGGCTGACGGTCTGCATTTCATCGGCCACGACGTGGAATTCCACCTGCAATTCCGTGAGCACCGTCTTGAGTACCGTCATGAAGTCCGGCACGCCGCGGGTCACCGCCAGATCGATCACGGGGACACCTGCGGGGGCAGGCAAACCGACGTCCCCGATGACCAGCGTATCGCCATGCCCCATGGTGGCGATGACCTGGGAAATGGCAGCGTTGAGCAGAGCAGTCTTTTTCATGGCAATCAGAAAGATAAGCGATCAGAGCACGACTTCGTCGCGCGTGGGAATGGAGGTCTGGGCACCGACGCGGGTCACGCTCAGGGCGGCCGCCGCCTGGGCATAGGCGATGGCGTCGAACTGATCGCGGCCCTGCGCAATGGCACCGATGAAACCGCCGATGAAAGTGTCGCCTGCCGCCGTGGTGTCGATCGCCTGTACCTTGCGCGCCGGCAGATGGCGCTGCTGGCCGTCGGCGAAGGAGCCGTAGACGCCCTTCTCGCCCAGCGTCACCACCACGTTGCGCGCGCCCAGATCGTGCAACTTCTGCGCCAGCAGCGGGATGTCCTCGGATTGTTCCTCGGCCAACATGGCGGCTTCGATTTCGTTGAGGATCAGGTAATCGATCTTTTGCAGCAGTGCACGGGGCAAGGCTTGTGCCGGTGCGGGATTGAGTACTACGGTCTTGCCCAGGGCGTGAGCCAGTTCGATGCTGTGGATGACGGTCTCCATCGGCACTTCCAGTTGCAGCAGCATGATGGAAGCCTGTTCGATCACGGGGCGCGCGCGTTCGATGCGCTCCACGTCCAGACGGCCATTGGCACCGGCGGCGATGACGATGCTGTTCTGGGCATTGGCGTCGACCATGATGGAGGCAATACCGGTGGCTTCGCCCGCGACTTCGTCAATGTAACGGTCATCGATGCCGCAGGCGGTGATCGACTGGCGCATCTGGCCACCGAAGGCATCGTCGCCCACGCAGGCTACCATGGCCACCGAAGTACCAGGTGCGGCCAGGCGGGCGCAAGCCACGGCCTGGTTGGCACCCTTGCCGCCGGGGATGGTCATGAATTTGTCGCCAGCCAGGGTTTCGCCCGGCAAGGGCATGCGCGGGACGCGCAGGACCAGGTCCATGTTGACGCTGCCGATGATGACGATCATGTGTGTTCTCTCGTGCTCTGTTGAAGTGTTTCTTGTTCAGGTCGGGTTCCGGCGCGGGCCGGTCGAGCCGCGCAGCTGGAGTTGCGGCGCCACCGTCTCGCGGCGCGCCGGCAGGCTGGGGTCGGCGATGCGTTCCAGCAGGAACTGTGCCGTCAGGTTGCCCAGCTTGCGGGTATTTTGTGCCACCGTGGTCAGGGGCGGATGGACGAATTGCGCCAGTTCGATATCGTCGAAACCCACCACCGACAATTCGCCCGGCACCTCGATCTGCAATTCACCGGCTGCGCGCAACACGCCGATGGCCATCATGTCATTGCAGCAGAAGATGGCATCCGGCCGTGCGCCTTGCGCTCGTCCCTGCAGCAATTGCATCGCAGCCTGATAACCGCCGATGCCGCTGAAGTCGGCATGCAGCAGGTCGCCGTCGGCCAGCGCCAGGCCGCCCGCCTGCAGGGCCTGGCGGAAGCCCTGCACGCGCTCGTCCGATAGTTCCAGACCACCCGGCCCGGCGATGCAAGCCACGTGGCGGCGCTGCAAGTCCAGCAGATGGCGCGCCGCCAGGCTGCCGCCGAGCGCGTTGTCGGTGCTGACCAGATCGATGTCCAGCTCCTTGGGCGCACGGTCCAGCAGGACCGTCGGAATATCGAGCCTGCCCGCCGGATTGAGATCGGCCTGGTTCAGGGTGGCGATGATGAGGCCATCGCAGCGCTTGGTCTGCAGGACTTGCAGGTAGTCGCGCTGCTTGTCGGGATCATCGTCGGAATTGCAGAGGATGACGCTGTAGCCGGCGCCATAACAGTGGTCTTCGATTCCGCGCGCCAGCTCCGAAAAGTACGGGTTGGTGTTGTTGGGAATGATCAGGCCGATACTGCCCGTGACCTTGCTGCGCAATGACCGCGCCAGTGCGCTGGGCACGTAGTCCAGTTCCTTGACGGCGGCCAGCACGCGCTCACGGGCGTCGCTGCTGACCGGGCGCGTCTGGTTGAGCACATGCGAGACCGTGGTGTAGGACACCCCGGCCAGCCTGGCGACATCCTTGATGGTGGCCATGGCGAATTCGCTCAGCGGGCGTGGCGTTGGCCGCGACGGCGATAGGTATCCAGGATCACGGCGACCACGATGACGGCGCCGGTGATGATGCGCTTCATCGGCTCGCTCACGCCAACCTGGGCCAGGCCCGCTTCCAGCACCGAGATGATCAATACGCCGATGAAGGTGCTGACGATGGAACCCCGGCCACCCATCAGGCTGGTGCCGCCGATGACGACCGCCGCGATGACTTGCAGCTCCATGCCCACGCCGCCGTTGGGATCGGCCGCTTCCAGGCGCGAGACCTGGAACAGCGCCGCGATACCGGCCAGCGCGCCCATCAGGGCGAAGGCCAGGATCTTGCTGGGATTGGGATTCACGCCGGACAGGCGCACCGCTTCTTCATTGGTGCCGATGCCGATCCAGTAGCGGCCCAGCACGGTGCGGGTCAGCACCAGTTGGGCGATGATCACGATGGCGATGGCCGACAGGAAGGCCGGCGACATGCCGAACAGAATCGGCGAGCTGATCACGTCCACCGCGCTGCCGATGTATTCGGTGCGCGAGTTGGTGACCTGGTAAGCCAGGCCACGAGCGATCTCCAGCACACCCAGCGAGACGATGAAGGAAGGAATGCGCCAGTGCACCGAGACCATTCCGGTCAGCGTGCCGCACAGCGCCGCCACCACCACGCCCAGCGGGGCCGCAGCGTACAACGGCCAGCCCCAGCGCACCATGGCCATGGACAGCATGGAGGCCGCCAGTGCCATCACCGAGCCGACCGAGAGGTCGATGCCGCCGATGATGAGGATGAAGGTCATGCCCACCGACATCACCACCAGCGGCGGGATGTCATTGGAAAGCGTGATGAAGGTCGCCGCACTGAGGAAGTTCTCGCTCAGGAAGGCGAACATCACGCACATGGCCAGCAAGGCCGCGATCAGGCCCAGGTAGTTCTTGAAACCGGCCAGGTAGGCCGCTTGCCGGCTGGCGGCGGGGGTAGAGGAAGAAGTTTGCATCTGTCTCGTTGATTCTTGGCAGTTGATAGTCGGGCCGAAGAGTGCGGCCACTCAGGCAGTATTGCCGGCCACGTGCGCCGCTGCGGCAGCTTCCTGGCGTCCCACATAACCGCTGAAGGCGGCCGCCAGGATGCGCTCCTGCGACCAGTCATCGCGGCTGAAGGTATCGGCAATGCGGCCTGCGCTCATGACGGCGATGCGGTCACAGATCTGCATCAGCTCGCGCAGGTCGCTGGAGACCACCAGCAAGCCCTTGCCCTGCGCCGCCAGTTCGGCAAAGAGGCGATAGATATCGGACTTGGCGCCGATGTCGATACCGCGCGTGGGTTCATCGAACAACATGATGGGGCAATCGCGGTACAGCCAGCGGGCGATCACCACCTTCTGCTGGTTGCCGCCCGACAGTTCGCCGGCGGCTTGCGCCACGCTGCCGCTGCGGATGCGCAGTTTCTTCACATAGTCCTGCGCCACGCTGCTCTCGGCCGCGTGATCGAGCATGCCGGCGCGGCTCACGCTGCCCAGATTGGCCAGCGAGGTATTGACGCTGATGGCTTGCGGCAGCAGCAGCCCCTGCCCTTTGCGGTCTTCGGTGACCATGGCGATACCGGCCTTCACCGCATCCTTGGGACTGCGGATGCGCGCAGGCTGCTGGCTGTCGCCAATGAAGATCTCGCCCTGATCGGCACGGTCTGCGCCAAAGATCAGGCGCAGGAGTTCGGTCCGGCCGGAGCCGATCAGGCCGGCAATGCCCAGCACTTCACCAGCATGCAGCGCCAGGCTGGCCGGCTGCACGACTGGAGCACGCCCGAGGCTACGAATGCGCAGCACCGGAGCGCCGATGTGGCGATGTTCGGCATCGAGGTCAACCTTGGTCAATTCACCGGCCATCAGTTGTACCAGTTGCTCGGTCGAATAGCGGCCGATGTCGTCATTGCAGACCAGCTTGCCATCGCGCAGAACGACGATGCGATCGGCGATGCGCTTCAATTCTTCCAGCCGGTGCGAGATGTAGATGATGGCCACACCTTCGGCGCGCAGGCGCTCGATGCGCGAGAACAGCAGTTCCACCTCGCGGTTGGTCAGCATGGCCGTGGGTTCATCCAAGATCAGGCAGCGGCAGCTGCCGATCAGGTTGCGGGCGATCTCGACCATCTGCTGGTGGCCCAGGCCCAGGTCGCCGACCGGCGTCCACGGGTCGAGCTCACCGAGTCCGACCACTTCCATCTGGGCGCGAGCGGCCTCGGCCAGCTTCTTGCGGTCGATCCAGCCGAAGCGGCGCGGCAGTTTTTCCAGGAACAGGTTTTCCGCAATCGACAGCGTGGGGATCAGGTTCAGTTCCTGCATCACCATGCGGATGCCCAGGCCTTCAGCCTGCGTGCGCGATGTCGGTTGATAGGGCTGGCCATCCAGCGTCATGCCGCCAGCGCTGGCATCGACCAGGCCGCAGATGATCTTGGAGAGCGTGCTCTTGCCGGCGCCGTTTTCGCCGGTCAAGGCCAGCACCTGGCCCGGACGCAGGTCCAGGTCAATGCCATCGAGCACCGGTGCGGCGTAGCTCTTGCCGATGCCGGACAAGGTCAGCAAGGGCGAAGCTTGGGAGGGAGAGTCGTTGGGCTGCATGGTTCTGTAGCGCACAAGGAGGGAGAGGCAAAGACCTGCGCCCGGTCACGGGCGCAGGTACCTTGCGGAGAAGACGCCAGGGGCGTCGGTATTACTTGGTGACCAGCGAGACCTTGGTCTCAACCACGCCACCCAGGGCGCTTTGCGGCTTCTTCTCGGTCACGGCCTTGAGGGCGGTCTCGATGCCGAAGACGGCTTGCTGCTGGGCGAACTGGTCCACGGTGGCCAGTACGCGGCCATCCTTCAACATCGGCTTGATGGCGTTGATGTTGTCGTAGCCCACCAGTTGCACCTTGCCGGTCTTGCCAGCGGCGCGGATGGCTGCCACGGCGCCCAGCGCCATGTTGTCATTGCCGGCCAGGATGGCCTTGATGTCCGGATGCGCGTTCAGGATCGACGCGGCGACCTTGTTGCCCTGGTCGATTTCCCACTGGCCCGACTGCACGGTCACGACATTCGCTCCGACATCCTTCATGGCATCCTGGAAGCCCAGTGTGCGCTGCTGTGCGTTGAAGGTGGTGGACACGCCTTCGATGATGGCGACCTTGTCACCCTTTTGCAGCTGCTTGCCCAGGTAGTCGCCAGCCAGCTTGGCGCCCTTGCGATTGTCGGGGCCCACGAACGGCACGGTGATGCCCTTTTCCTTCAGGGCGGCGTCGTCCAGCTTGTTGTCGATGTTGACCACGATGATGCCGGCGTCGATGGCCTTCTTGACCACCGGCACCAGGGCCTTGGAATCCGCCGGCGCGATCACCAGGGCATTGACCTTGGAGACGATCATCTGCTCGACGATCTTGATCTGGTTGGCGGTGTCCTGCTCGTCCTTGATGCCGTTGGCGATCAGGTCGAACTTGCTGGCGTTGGCCTTCTGGTATTCGCGGGCACCGTTCTCCATGTTCAGGAAGAACTCGTTGGCCAGCGACTTCATGACCAGGGCTACCTTGGGCTTGGCCGGAGTCTGTGCCATGGCGGCACCGGGAAGGACTGCACATGCCAGGGCGGCGATGGCGAAATGGCGGCGGGTGAATTTGTTCATCTGGGTCTCCAGTATTGATGTTGCCGGCGTTTCCTAGAAGATAGACGCCGTTATAAGTGCGCAAACGTTTGCGCGGAAAGGAGAATAGCACCGCAAAATAAGAAAATAAAGCTGCGGTGCAGCTTTTTTTCATCCTTGGAGATTGCGTGAGGAAGCCCGCTGCAGCCCTTCTCCACCGCCGAAACGGCGAACGGCGAGGAGCGCCGGCAAGACGCTCCCCGCCGTTCTGGCAGGCAAATTCAGGTGTCAAATGACAAGTCGACGATACGCGCGGGAGACCAGCACGGCACCGCTCCCATGTCCACGCCCTTGCGCGGGATGGGAAGCGGCATGCTTCAGGCCAGCACTGGTCCGGTACCCTCGCCTGGCGTCGATCACGCAGCGCCGGCGTTCATTCCGGCGTGCGTCAGGGTGAATGTTTGGAGGTCAGTGACCGAAATGGGTGCGGCGCCAGACATAAGCTCCGAAGGCACAGCTCCCCACGATCACGTACATCGCATACCACACCAGTGCCTGGCTACCGTAGCTCATGAGCAATTCCATCAGTTTCATGCTTGTCTCCTCTGCTTTTGATGGCCGGGCTGTTATTCGCCTGCCTTATCGTCCCAAGGGGTGAAAATGTCAAAAAGACAATATCCCCGGCTTGCTGCGGACGCTGTTGTCAGTAGTGTCAGCAGCGGCGCCCTTCCACGCCGCGCCGTTACAGGCCCGTGCAAGTATCTTGCTACTGCCAAAAGGTGATGTAAACAATCGCTTGTTCTGCGCAGCAGCAATTCATGGCCGAGCTGCCGGTCGACATTTCGTTGTCGTAGGGATTCACTTCGTCATGTGGAAGCGGAAGCCCGTCGGGACCCCATTTCCAGCCGGAATCGCACTAATGGTGTGCAAACAATTATTTTTTATATAATTTTTTGCATCGCAAAACAGAAAGTCGATATTTCGTCGCCAAATGGCGACTTTTCGTGTGTCTCAAGCGTATTGATGAGGTTTTTGATAGACAACACGCACAGTGGCCGCATGGAAAATGCGGGGCACCGTGATGTTCACGCTGGTGATATCTCTTTGCGCCACAAGACCAGTGTGCCCAGCAAGCCCGCCAGGATGGAGCCGCCCAGCACCCCCAGTTTGAGCTTGGCTTCGAAATCCGCACTCAATCCCTGAAAGGCCAGGCCGCCGATGAAGAGACTCATGGTGAAGCCGATGCCACACAGCATGCAGACGCCGATGAACTGCCGGGTACTGGCACCGGCCGGTGCTGCGGCCAGTCCGCTGCGGATCATCAGCCAGGCTGCACCGAAGACACCGATGGTCTTGCCCAGTACCAGTCCGCCGGCGATGCCGAGCGGGATCGGCTCAAACAGGTTGCCCAGCGACATGCCCTGGAAGGACACGCCGGCATTGGCGAAGGCAAACATGGGCAGCACAAGGAAGGCCACCCAGGGATGCAAGCCATGCTCCAGGGCACCCGCCAGCGGCTGGTCGTCGGCGTCGCGCATGGGAATGGCCAGCGCCGTGACCACCCCGGCCAGCGTGGCGTGGATGCCCGACTTGAGCACACACACCCAGATCACCAGACCGACGACGATGTAGATATCTGCGCGCCGCACGCCGCTGCGATTGAGCAGCAACAGGACCAGCGTCCCTACCCCGGCCCCGGCCAGCATGCCCAGTGAGAGGTTGTCGGTATAGAAGAGCGCGATGACCACGATGGCGCCCAGGTCATCGATGATGGCCACGGCGGTGAGGAAAACCTTGAGCGAGGTCGGAACCCGCGACCCCAGCAGCATCACGATACCGATCGCAAAGGCGATGTCGGTCGCCGCCGGAATGGCCCAGCCGCGCAGCGCTACCGGATCGCCCAGGTTGATGAGCGCATAGATCGCCGCCGGCACCACCATACCGCCCAAGGCCGCTGCCGCCGGCAGGACGGCCTGTTTGCGTGAGGCCAGTTCGCCTTCGACGAATTCGCGCTTGATTTCCAGACCGACCAGGAAGAAGAACACCGCCATCCACAGGTCGTTCACCCACAGCAGCAGCGGCTTGGACAAGACCACAAGACCACCGATGTCGACCTTGCCGGGAATGCGGGTGAAGGCCTCGTAGGTTTCTCGCCAGCTGCTGTTGCTGATGATCAGCGCCAGCACCGCAGCGATGGCCAGCACGATGCCGCCAGCGGCTTCATGCGCGAAGAAGCGGGTAAAGGCGTTGCCGCCGTGGGCCTGATGAGGGGATGTGGTCAATGCGGGCTCCTTGTTGTCGTCTTCAAAACAAGGCCTGACTGTAACAAAGGCCGAGGTCTTTCTCCAAACTTTCGGCCCCGGGGCTCGCGATGCGCGGACAAAAAAAATGGGCCGTCCCTCTCCACAGGAACGGCCCGACCCTCCACACCACAAACCTTCATGACGGCATTTTCAACCGCCCTATGCGCACGCATGCGGTGCGCATCTCTTCATCTTTTCGCCAATTAGCGATAAACCAGCACCGGTACCTTGCTATGCGCCAGCAGCTTCTGGGTCTGGCTGCCGAGCAGCAGGCGGCCCAGCGTGGAACGGGCCTTGGAGGCCATGATGATGGCATCGCAGTGCTCGCGTTCGGCCACGCGCATGATCTCCTCAAAGGGACGTCCACCCTGGGCCACCTGCACCGTGCAGGGGACACCTTCTTCACGGGCCATCGCGGTGATCATCTCGACGCTGGCCAGGGCGCGTTCGCGGCCGGCTTCATCGGTGCGCTCCACATCCACGCCGACGCTGACTTCAGGAATCGACAAGGCCCGCAGATTGCCTGCTACCGACAAGCCAACCAGGGTGCTGCCGCAGCTCTTGGCCAGCGCGATGGCGGCCTTGACGGATTCGTTGCACAGACGGGAACCATCGGTTGCCAACAGGATGTTCTTGAACATGATGACCTCAGCAGGTGACTGGATTGCGTTGACTTGGTATGACTGCATACTAAGCCTCGCCTGCATGAACGGATTTGACATGCATCAAGCCGCCCGGGCTGCAGCGCCGCAGCTGGCCTGCGTTTGCGCTGGATCAAATGGTACGGGCGCAGGCTCGCATCAGGGATGAAACGCCATGAAGCGCGTCACCAGCGCCTGCAGCACCGGCTTGAGCCGATCTACCAACGCTGCCTGCAACGCGTAAGGTGCGTGCTCCTGCATGTAGCTGCGCTGCGCCAATTCCAGTTGGAGGGCATGGACCTGCCGGGCGGGCTGGCCGTAATGACGAGTGATGTAGCCGCCTTTGAAGCGACCATTGAGTACGGCGGGAAACTGCGGTGCCAGTTGCTGCGCCAGCGCCAGCAAGTCTTCTCCAAGACCAGGTGCGCAGGCAGCACCGCTGGCAGTGCCGAAATTGAAGACCGGCAGTTCGCCCTCGAACAGATGCGGAATCACCGAGCGGATCGAGTGCGCATCCCACAGCAGCGCGTAGCCATGCACTGCCTTCAGGCGCGCCAGTTCGGCCTGCAGTGCCGCATGATAGGGATGCCAGTAGACCTGCAGGCGGCGTGCGACCTCGGCGGCATCCGGCTCACAGCCCTCGCGGTACAGCGGCAGGTTGTCGAATGTCGTCAGCGGACACAGCCCGGTGGTGTTCTGCCCCGGATACAGGCTCTGTCCGTCCGCTGGCCGGTTGAGATCGATCACGTAACGTGAATGAAAAGGACGAATCACCGAAGCACCAAGACCAACGGCAAAATCATAGAGCTCGGCGATATGCCAGTCGGTATCGTCCACCTGCAGGCCAACCGCACTAAAGGAGGCCAGCAACTCCTCCGGCAGACGGGTGCCCACGTGAGGCATGGAAATCAGCAGGGGCGAACTGCCCTGGTGCAGTTGGCAAATATCGTGCGGCATTACTGGCATCGTGCGGTCCTCAATCCTTCAACAATTCGGCAATCGCGCGGCGATAGGCGCGGCGCGCATCATCCTGCAAGGGGTGCTGCCCGGCGGTCACGACCTGGCGGCCACCCACGTAGACATCCTGGATGGGCTGGCCATCATGCTCGCAAAACACCAGGGCCGAGAGCAATTGCCCGGGGCTGCGATCGGCCAGGTTGACGTCGTCCCCGTCGAGGACCACGAAATCCGCCTGCTGCCCCACAGCCAGTCCGGCGACCGCGCGGCCGCTGGCAGCCGCACCGCCTGCCACGGCCTGGGCAAACAGGCGGTCGGCCGTGGCCGGTGACGCTTCGGAGGCCAGCACGTTGCGCCGGCGATGATGCAAGCGTTGTCCATACTCCAGCAGCCGCAATTCGGAACGCGGGTTGATGGCGATATTGCTGTCCGAGCCCAGGCCCCAGGGAGTCCGGGACTGCAAAAGCTGCCCGGCATCAATGATGCCATCGCCCAGATTGGCCTCGGTCGTCGGGCACAGTCCCACGATCGCACCACTGGCGGCCAGATCCAGGTATTCCCCTTGATCCATGTGGGTGGCGTGAATCAGGCACCAGCGCGCATCCACCTCCTGCAGCGACAGCAGCAATTGCACCGGACGCTGGCCGCACCAGGCCAGGCAATCCTGAATCTCGCGCCACTGCTCGGCGACGTGGATGTGAACGGGTGCGTCGCGTCCTCCCGGCTGCTGGCGCAGGCCGCTGACCAGTTCTTCCAGGCCTTGCGGCGATACCGCCCGCAGCGAATGCGGGGCTGCGCCATAGCGGCGCATCGGGTTCTCCGGCAAGGCGTGCAGCAGGCGCTCGCGCAGGGCCAGCAGGCCGTCAGGCGTAGCGATGAAGCGCGCCTGCTCCTGCGAACCCGGCTGGCCCCCGAAGCCGCCGTACTGGTACAGCACCGGCAGCAGGGTCATGCCGATGCCCGCCTCGGACGCCGCCTGCATCAGACGCAGCGCCAGTTCGGCGCGGTCGGCGTAGGGGCTGCCGCCCGGGGCGTGGTGCAGATAATGGAATTCGCAGACGGAGGTATAGCCCGCTTTGAGCATCTCGATATAGAGATGGCAGGCAATGGCGTGCAGGTGCTCCGGCTGCAGTCGCTGGGCAAAACGGTACATCAGCTTGCGCCAGCTCCAGAAGGAATCCGAAGGACTGCCCATGACCTCGGTCAGGCCGGCCATGGCGCGCTGGAAGGCATGCGAATGCAAGTTGGGCATGCCGGCAATCACCGGGCCGGATGCCTGAGCTGCTTCGCCGCGCGGACTGCGGACGCTGACCTCAATGAGGCGTCCCGAGTCATCCCAGCGCAGCAGGACGTCATGCTGCCAGCCATCCGGCAGCAAGGCCAGCGGGCAAAACAGGGCACGCGCCGATTGGCGAGGGAGCGCGTGCGCATGCGGCTGTGGATGTGCATGCAGGTGTTGCTGTGTTTGTTCGCCAAGCGATGCCATATGCTCACCTTTTATACTGGCGGTTTTGTAGTGTATGCCGGACACCGTTGTGCCGCTTGCAGCGGGTGGAATCAGAACGGCCTCGGCGCTTCAACGCTTACATGTGCTGGCCTTCCTTTGGCTTGGGGATGATGCAGACCAGCAGCACCACCGCCCCCGGCGCACACAGCAGATCGGGCATGCGCGCTCTGTGCCCTGGTTGCAGCCGCGCGAACTGGCCGGCGCGCAAGGCCTGTTGCAGACCGTCTTCATCGGAAAGGCAGGCGGCGCCTCTTGCCACGTACAACAAAGCGCTGTGGCTGGGCAGGCAACGCGAATTGCGCTCGTCCAGCATCACTACCCTGCCCTCGGCGACTTCACGCCGCACCATCAGGTTGAAGTCCAGCGTGGGCGCACCATGCATCCGCACCTGGATCGGCTGCTCGCCGGGGAAGTCGTAGGGCGCAAAGCAGTGCGCCAGATCGTGGACCTGCCGTCCCTCGCTGTGCAGCGTGAAACCGCCGCCTTCAAGCAGGACAATGGTGCGATCGATACCCTCGAAGGTGGAAAAATCTGCATCGCTACCGACGTCGGCCACGCTGGCCCGCCAGATAAAACTGGCGAAGTCGGCCTCCGGCGGCTCCACGCACAGTTCACGGGTCTGCCCGCCCTCGTTCTTCCAGGGGACGGCTGCCACGCTGGCCAGCTCGCCGACGAACGCTATCGCGCCGTGCTGCGGCACCCCGGAACCCGCCACCGCATCGGCTTTACCCGGCATGACCCACCTCGCGGGCCAGCATGGTTTGCAAGAAACTGCGGGTACGTGCCTCGCGCGGTGAAGTAAATATCTCGGAGGGCGGACCGGACTCGACGATGCTGCCGTGATCCATCACCACCACCACATCGGCCACCTCGCGCGCAAATCCCATCTCGTGCGTGACGATGAGCATGGTCATGCCGTCGCTGGCCAGGTCCTGCATCACCTGCAGCACTTCGCCGACCAGTTCCGGATCCAGCGCCGAGGTGGGCTCGTCGAAGAGCATCACCTTCGGTTCCATGGCCAGCGCACGGGCAATGGCCACGCGCTGCTTCTGGCCTCCGGACAAGGTGCCGGGATATTCCTTCGCCTTGTGTTCCAGCCCGACCTTCCTGAGCAGCCGCAGCCCCTGCTCCTGCGCCGCCTTGCGCGGCACGCCGCGCAGGCAGGTCGGTGCCAGGGTGATGTTGTCCAGCACGTTCAGGTGCGGGAACAGGTTGAAGGACTGGAATACCATGCCCACCTCGGCGCGCAGCGCATCGAGCATGGCTTCGGGCATCATGCGCCCGCCCTCGACCACCGTATGGCCGCCGACCACCACGGTGCCGCCCTCGGCGGTCTCCAGCCCGTTCAGGCAGCGCAGCAAGGTGCTCTTGCCACTGCCGCTGGGGCCGATGATGACGACCACCTGACTTGGGGCGACCGAAAAATCGATGTCCTTGAGCACGAGATGGCTGCCGAAGGATTTGCGCAAGCCTTTGATATCGACCACGCTGTGTTCCATCATACCCTCCCTTCGGAGCGCAGGACCTTCTCGATCCGGCGCAGCGCCAGCGTGGTCACGCTGGTCAGCACGAGATAGATCAGGGCAATGACCAGATAGGTTTCCAGCGAGCGGTAAGTAATGCTGATGATCTTCTCGCCCTCATGCATCAGGTCGGCGATGGTCAGCAACGACACCAGTGCCGAGTTCTTGATCAGCGCGATGAATTCATTGCCCAGCGGCGGAATCATGCGCACGAAGGCCTGCGGCAGGATCACGCGGCGCATCGCCATCCGATAAGGCAAGCCCAGCGAGCGTGCCGCTTCCATCTGGCCGCGTTCGATGGACTGGATCGAGCCACGCACGATTTCCGAAATATAGGCAGCGCTGTAGATACCGAGCCCGAGGATGCCGCACACATACGCCGGCAGAATCACGCCCACATGCGGCAATCCGAAGAACCACAGGAACAGTTGCACCAGCAAGGGCGTGCCTCGTACCAGCGTGAGATAGAAAGTACACAGACCATACAACAGCCGGCGCTGCGGATTGAGCCGCCCCAGGCCGGTCAGCAGGCCCAGCACGCACCCCAGCACCAGCGAGGCGGCGGTGATTTCCACGGTCACCATGGTGCCGTGGAGGAGCGAGGGCCAACTGTCCCAGACGCCCGAAAAATCCAGTTTCATGAAGTGCTCCGGCAAAAGGAGTCGCTTGCCCGGTCACGGCTGGCGGACCGGGTCGGCCATGCAGAGAGGAATGGAGGAGCCCGGCGACAACGCCAGGCCAGGTGCGCAGGAACTCAGTCCTTCCTGGCAAACCACTTGTCGGTCAGCGCATCGTAGGTGCCGTTCATGCGCAAGGTCTGCAGGGCCTTGTTGAGATGCTCGACCAGCGCGGTATCGTTCTTGCGCAGGGCAAAACCATACAGTTCGGTGGTCAATCCCTTGTCCAGCACACGTACCAGCGGCTGGGTGCGGGCATATTCGACGGCGGCCGGACGGCCGGTCACCACCGCATTGACGCGGCCGGTGGCCAGCAGGTCGAACATGGCCTGGTTCTTTTCCACTTCCACGCGTTCCACGCCGGGGAAGTTGTCACGCAGATAGCTCACCGATTTGGTGCCGACCTGGACCGAGACGCGCTTTCCCTTGTTCAGGTCTTCCGGCACCTTGATGCTGTTGTCGTCACGCCGCACCAGCACGGCCAGCCCACCCCGATAGTAGGGATCGCTGAAGGTAACCACCTTGCGGCGCTCGTCGGTCATGTAGATGGCCGAGGCAGCGATGTCGAAGCGGTTGGAAATGAGGCCGGGAATCAGGCCCTTGAAGTCGATGTCGATCCACTGGATCTTCTTGCCCATGGTTTTGGCCAGGGCTTCCATCAATTCGATATCGAAACCGGTACGTTTGCCATCCTTGACGAATTCCATCGGCGGGAAGGTGGCATCGGTACCGACACGGATCACGTTGTCGGCGGCACGGGCGGCAGGCGCGGCCGCCACCAGCAGAAACAGGCTGGCCGAGACGGCGCACAGCAGGCGGGAAAGCTTCATCATGAGTTCCTCGGTAGAAACGACGACATGGACTGGACG
The DNA here is from genome assembly GCF_023952535.1 of Herbaspirillum sp. WGmk3. NCBI lineage: Bacteria > Pseudomonadati > Pseudomonadota > Betaproteobacteria > Burkholderiales > Oxalobacteraceae > Herbaspirillum > Herbaspirillum sp. WGmk3. The sequence continues at coordinate 622,214 of NZ_JAKYWT010000002.1, forward strand.
CCGGGGTACCGGCGCAATGGATTATTCATCCCTGGGCCCGGATGGGGCCCTCCCGCGTCCAGCCAGCACCGTCTCTCCGGACGGCGCAGCCTGACTGGCTTAAAAACGATTACATATGCGCTGGGCGGACTCCACCGTCATGCGGACCAGCTCCTGTTCGCGGTTACCCACGCGCAGGGCCGGAGCCATCAGGGTGATGGTGCCTTCCAGGCGGCCATTGGAAGTCATGATGGGTACCGAGACGCCCCACACGCCCAGGTCCACTTCACTCTCGCTGATGGAATAGCCGCGACGGCGAATCTCATCGAGCTGTGCTTCCAGCGCGGCGGCTTCCTCGGGCTTGTCGCCCAGCTGGTCAGCCACCAGTTTCTGTTGCAGCTTGCGTGGCATGAAGGCCAGCAGGCTCTTGGCCGATGCTCCCTTAAGCAAGGGATGTGCCCGGCCCTTGGTGAAGGAACAGCGCAGTGGCTGATCGCTTTCTTCCATGGCGATGCACACCATCTGGCCGTTGATCGGCACCAGCAGGCCCACGCTCTCCCCGCTGCGCTGGACCAGCGAAATGATTTCCTCGCGGCTCTGGCTGATGAGGTTGGAGTTCTGGTCGAACCCCCACGCCAGCTGCACCCCGGTCGGACCCGGCTCGAAGGTGCCGGAATTCATGTGCTCCTGCAACAGTCCCCATTTCTTGAGGGATGCCAGGTGGCGATAAACGGTACTGACCGGTTGTTGCACCATCGCAGCAATCTGCTTGGCACTGACGGGCTTGCCGGCACGGGCCACGCCGGCGAGTACGTGGAGAACGCGGTCAACGATGGTAGAGGTTTGTGGTGAGTCCATGGCGGCAATATAAGGTTAAATTCTCACTTTGGGCGAACGATTCCCGTATATGAGGAAATAAATAGAAAAATTTTGAGCTACTTTTTCATATATTCCCAGCGGGCGGCTGAATTTTCTCACCTGTAACGAAAATTGCCTCATGCTATTTTTTTACTAGGTAGTGCCGAAAATATTCTAGTGTCGACACTTCTTCCATTTTTCAGGCGAAGTGCTATGATTAAACGCATCAAATCCCTTGGATTGTTGACACGGTAAAAAACCCATGAGCGAGCTGATTGCACTGCCTGGTGCCGAACGTGAGGGAGAGACCCTCTCAGAACACGTTTTTCGCAAAATCCAGAGCGCCATCGTGCAGGGCGAGATCGCGCCCGGCAGCAAGATTTCCGAACCGGAACTGGCCCGCACCTATGGCATCAGCCGCGGACCGCTGCGCGAAGCCATCCACCGGCTGGAAGGCCAGAACCTGCTGGTGCGCGTGCCGCACGTGGGAGCGCGCGTGGTTTCACTGACCCTGGAAGGGCTGGTGGAACTGTTCCAGATCCGCGAATCGCTGGAAGGCATGGCTTGCCGCCTGGCGGCGCAGCGCATGAGCCGCGCCGAGCTGGACGAGCTGCGCCGGGTGCTGGAAACCCACGAGAAGGACGAAGCCTTCCAGGCCGGACGCGGCTATTACCAGCAGGAAGGCGACTACGACTTCCATTACAAGATCATCCAAGCCAGCGGCAACCAGATCCTCACGCGCATTCTCTGCGGCGAGTTGTACCAGCTGGCGCGCATGTATCGCATCCAGTATTCGGCCGCACCCAACCGGCCACGCCAGGCCTTTGCCGAACACCACCGCATCCTCGATGCCCTGGCCGATGGCGACGGCGAACTGGCCGACCTGCTGATGCGGCGTCACATCGGGGCCTCCCGCCGCAACATCGAACACCAGATCGCCCAGACCGGGCCCGGCAGTACCGGGCAGCAGCGCGATCAGGCCTGAACGCATTCCTCCACACAACAACCATTCCATCAACGAGACACGAGCCAACCGCCATGAATACCCAATACCGCAAGCAACTGCCGGGCACCCGACTGGATTATTTCGATGCCCGCGCCGCCGTGGAAGCGATCCGTCCTGGCGCATGGGAAACCCTGCCCTACACTTCCCGTGTGCTGGCAGAAAACCTGGTGCGCCGCTGTGATCCGGTGACCCTGACGGATTCACTGCGCCAGCTGATCGAACGCAAGCGTGAACTGGACTTCCCGTGGTTCCCGGCGCGCGTGGTGTGCCACGACATCCTGGGCCAGACCGCGCTGGTGGATCTGGCCGGCTTGCGCGACGCAATTGCCGACATGGGCGGCGACCCGGCCAAGGTCAACCCGGTGGTACCGGTGCAACTGATCGTGGACCACTCGCTGGCGGTGGAATGTGGCGGCGACGATCCGCAGGCCTTCGAAAAGAATCGCGCCATCGAAGACCGCCGCAATGAAGACCGCTTCCACTTCATCGACTGGACCAAGCTGGCGTTCGAAAACGTGGACGTGATCCCGCCCGGCAACGGCATCATGCACCAGATCAACCTGGAGAAGATGTCGCCGGTGATCCACGCCAAGGATGGCGTGGCCTTCCCCGACACCCTGGTCGGCACCGACAGCCACACCCCGCACGTGGACGCGCTGGGCGTGATCGCCATCGGCGTCGGTGGCCTCGAAGCGGAAAACGTCATGCTCGGCCGCGCCTCCTGGATGCGCCTGCCCGACATCATCGGCGTGGAACTGAGCGGCCGCCGCCAGCCCGGCATCACGGCCACCGACATCGTGCTCTCGCTGACCGAATTCCTGCGCAAGCAGAAGGTGGTGGGGGCCTATCTGGAATTTTATGGCGATGGCGCGGCCAGCCTGACGCTGGGGGATCGCGCCACCATCTCCAACATGGCCCCGGAGTATGGCGCGACGGCCGCCATGTTCTCCATCGATCAGCAGACCATCGACTACCTGAAGCTGACCGGTCGCGAAGATGAACAGGTCAAGCTGGTGGAAACCTATGCCAAGGAGGCGGGCCTGTGGTCCGATAGCCTCAGCAAGGCTGAATACGAGCGCGTGCTGCGCTTCGACCTCTCCACCGTGGTCCGCACCCTGGCCGGTCCCAGCAATCCGCACAAGCGCCTGCCGGTCTCCGAACTGGCCGCCCAAGGCATCGCCGGCAAGGTGGAGAACGAGCCAGGCAAGATGCCCGATGGGGCCGTCATCATCGCCGCCATCACCAGCTGCACCAACACCAGCAACCCGCGCAACGTGATCGCAGCCGCCCTGCTGGCACGCAATGCCAATCGCCTGGGCCTGACCCGCAAGCCGTGGGTCAAGAGCTCGCTGGCACCCGGCTCCAAGGCGGTGGAACTGTATCTGGAAGAAGCCGGCCTGACCGCTGACCTGGAAAAGCTGGGCTTCGGTATCGTCGCCTTCGCCTGCACCACCTGCAACGGCATGTCAGGCGCGCTCGATCCGAAGATCCAGCAGGAAATCATCGACCGCGACCTCTACAGCACTGCCGTACTGTCCGGCAACCGCAACTTCGATGGCCGCATCCACCCGTATGCCAAGCAGGCTTTCCTGGCCTCGCCGCCGCTGGTGGTGGCCTATGCCATTGCCGGCACCATCCGTTTCGATATCGAACAGGACGTGCTGGGCGTGACCGCCGAAGGGAAGGAAATCCGTCTCAAGGACATCTGGCCCAGCGACGAGGAAATCGATGCCGTGGTGGCCAGCGCAGTCAAGCCGCAGCAGTTCCGCAATGTCTACACCCCGATGTTCTCCGCCCGCGTGGACCGCAGCCAATCAGTCAGCCCGCTGTACGACTGGCGTCCGCAAAGCACCTACATCCGCCGTCCGCCCTACTGGGAAGGTGCGCTGGCCGGTGAGCGCACGCTCTCGGGCATGCGTCCGCTGGCCGTGCTGGGCGACAACATCACCACCGACCACCTCTCGCCCTCCAACGCCATCCTGCTCGACAGCGCGGCCGGCGAATACCTGGCCAAGATGGGCTTGCCGGAAGAAGACTTCAATTCCTACGCCACCCATCGCGGCGACCACCTGACCGCGCAGCGCGCCACCTTTGCCAATCCCAAGCTGTTCAACGAAATGGTCAGGAAGGCCGATGGCAGCGTGCAACAAGGTTCACTGGCGCGCCTGGAACCGGAAGGCAAAGTCATGCGCATGTGGGAAACCATCGAAACCTACATGGAACGCAAGCAGCCGCTGATCATCATTGCCGGGGCTGATTACGGCCAGGGTTCCTCGCGCGACTGGGCCGCCAAGGGCGTGCGCCTGGCGGGTGTGGAAGCCATCGTGGCCGAAGGCTTCGAACGCATCCACCGTACCAACCTGATCGGCATGGGCGTGCTGCCGCTGGAATTCAAGGCCGGCGAAAACCGCAATACCTACGCCATCGCCGGTACCGAAACCTATGACGTCATCGGCCAGCGCCGTCCGCGCGCCGACCTGACGCTGGTGATCCACCGCAAGAATGGCGAGCGTGTGGAAGTGCCGGTGACCTGCCGCCTCGATACCGCCGAAGAAGTGTCGATCTACGAAGCCGGCGGCGTGCTGCAACGCTTCGCCCAGGATTTCCTGGAAGCCTCCGCCAACGCCGGCCAGAACGCCAAGGAACAAGCATGAGCCAAGTCCCCCAGATCCGCATTGCCGCCACCTACCTGCGGGGCGGCACCAGCAAAGGCGTCTTCTTCAAGCTGGATGACCTGCCCGAAGCCGCCCGCGTCCCGGGCCCTGCGCGCGACAAGCTGCTGCAGCGCGTGATCGGCAGTCCCGATCCCTATGGCAAGCAGATCGATGGCATGGGCGGTGCGACTTCCAGCACCAGCAAGACAGTGATCATTTCACGCAGCGAGCGGCCGGGCCATGATGTCGACTACCTGTTCGGCCAGGTCTCCATCGACAAGGATTTCGTGGACTGGAGCGGCAATTGCGGCAACCTGTCCGCAGCCGTCGGCCCCTTCGCGATTTCCGCCGGGCTGGTGGACCCGTCCAAAGTGCCGCAGGACGGCGTGGCCGTCATCACCATCTGGCAGGCCAACATCGGCAAGACCATCGTGGCTCATGTGCCCATTCGCGGCGGACAGGTGCAGGAAACCGGCGACTTCGAACTGGATGGCGTGACCTTCCCCGCCGCTGAAGTCCAGCTGGAATTCATGGATCCGGCGGCCGAGGAAGAAGGCGCCGGCGGTGCCATGTTCCCCACCGGGAACGTGGTCGATACGCTGGAAGTGCCCGGCGTCGGCAGCTTCCAGGCCACCATGATCAATGCGGGCATCCCGACCATCTTCCTCAATGCCGACGAGATCGGCTATACCGGCACCGAACTGCAGGACGCCATCAACAGCGATCCCGCCGCGCTGGCCCGCTTCGAGACCATCCGCGCCCATGGAGCGATCCGCATGGGATTGATCAGCAAGGTGGAAGAAGCCGCGACCCGGCAGCACACGCCCAAGGTCGCGTTTGTTGCGCCGCCCAAGGAATATGTCTCTTCGAGCGGCAAGACCGTCACGGTACAGGATACCGACGTGCTGGTGCGTGCCATGTCCATGGGCAAGCTGCACCACGCCATGATGGGCACGGCTGCCGTGGCCATCGGCACGGCAGCCGCCATTCCCGGAACGCTCGTGAACCTGGCGGCCGGCGGCGGTGAACGCACCAGCGTACGCTTCGGCCATCCGTCCGGGACCTTGCGTGTCGGTGCGGAAGCGAAGCTGGAAGACGGCCAGTGGGTCGTCACCAAGGCCATCATGAGCCGCAGCGCGCGGGTGTTGATGGAGGGTTGGGTGCGGGTACCGGGGGACGCGTTCTGAGCCGAGGCTGCGGCCAGTGGCTGCAGACATGAAAAAGCCGGCCACCTTGCGGTGCCGGCTTGATCGGCTTGCGGGTCCAGGGTGGACTCAGACGCGGTAGATTTTCTCCCCGGTCTGGACGATCCTGAATTTCTCGTTGGTCAGGGGATCCAGCGCGCGACCATCGGCCAGCTTGTAGCTGCGGCTGAAGGCCCGGGCCGCTTCATCGGCCTCGTCCTGTTGCGTCTGATACACCTCTACGTGGTAAGGTGCGCCGGTCTTGCCCTTGGCATCGAATTTTTCCACCAGATCCATATGTCGTCTCCTTAGTCGTGGCCTAGCGCCAAGGTCAACGATAGCAGATTTGCCGCGGCTTTCCAGCGCATTGCATGTTGCAGCGCACAGAGATGAAGCTTTGTGCGCCGTTGCCTGCCTCGTCAGAAGTGCAAGGTCACCCCGACGCCGAACTGGCGCGTCACCTCGGCCTTGTTCAGGCCGAATTTGGCGCCGGCATCGATGTCCACCGTCTTGTTGGGCGACCAGATGGCCCCTACCAGGGCATACGATGGCAACTTCCGGCTCGATGCATCCTGATTTTGCGCCACGCCGGTATCGGCCACCAGGCGCCATTGTTCGTTCAGCCCATACCAGACCGCCACCGAGGCGCGCCAGATGGTCTTGCGCTTCGTTTCCTGGTCAGTCTCCAGCTTGTACGGGCTATAGCGCAGGCCCAGGTTGCCGTGCAGGGTCCAGGGGCCGGTCTCGTAGGAAGCGATGCCAGTCAGGCCCATGCCGTTGCGGCCGCTCCCCAGCCCCTTGCTTTCCTCGCCGCTGGGCATGAACAATTCCGGCTTGAGCGCCAGGGCCAGACCGTCCGCCTCGTAGTAGCGCCACTTTGCTCCTGCCGAGACATCGCCCACCCCCGTGCCGTTAGGCGACTGAAAGGTCTGTGGCAGGTTGAAGAAGAGGTCGAGCTTGTCGGTGACACCATAGGTGAACGTAAATGCCCCGACGTGGCCGGCATCGCCACTCTGCTTGCTCCAGTCGGTATTCATTTCGAGCTGGATGCCGCCGGCCCCCTGTACGCCGGCATCGTCGGTGTTCAGCGGATGGGCCGCGAAGGCGGGATGGCTGGCTGCCAGCAGCAGTGCGGTCAGGCAGGACAGACGGATGGTGTTGTTTTTCATGAAAGACCCCACTTTCTTGTACTTTGTGTACTTTGTTTTGATCGGTACGGCATTCGCGTGGCCACACTGACACACCCGTGCCTGCCACGGACGTGACGGAGCACGCCGCAGGCGACGGGTACAGCAAAGTGGTCGGAGCGAACCGAAGGGAAATCGCGCCGCTGCCATGCCGGGACACATTAGCAAAGGAATTTGCCAGGCATTCCGGACAGGAGAGGCGCAGGCAAGGCCTTATTGATGAATATGTCCTCGTTGGTGGCTGCGGTAAATGCCGTGGCTTTTACGGAAGGAACATCAATCTGGCTGGGTTCATCGAGCCTTGCATGCGGCTGGAAGCGAAGTTTTGGCAGGGTCTGATGATGACGGGGAATGCCGGCTGCAGGCGGTTCCCGCAGCGATCCTGACGGTCAACAGAGGCGCTTCACTTCCAGAGCGAGGGGGATAGTACCATCGGCGACTGACAAATCAGCAACAAAAAACTTCGATTTTTCATGACTAAATCTGACGATTCTTGCAGATCCGTCACTCCGGCTTTTCCGCGGCGGCAGCCAGTTCGGTCCCGATCTCGCGCAGCACCCGGGTCGGCACCTTGAGCAAGGCCCCCCAGTCACTCCAGTCCCATGAAACGCGGCCGCACAGGTACTCCAGGCTGGAGAGCGGCAGCTCGAAGCGCTCACCCAGCGCCAGCAGGCGCGGCAGCAAAGCTGGCCGTGCGGCATCGCTGGCCACGCAGACGTCCGCCACACAAGCCGCCAGTTCCAGCAAGCGAATCAGACGCTGCTGGCGGTCTTCCTCGTCCATGCCGGTATTGTCGGCGTCATGGTGATACAGCACCGTTTCACAGAAGAGCTTGGGGAAATGCCAATCCTGCATCATCGCGGCGGCCAGCTCCAGGTGATTGAATCCGAACAGCGCCTTTTCTTCCTGGCGCAACTGGCTGCCCTGCACGCCGCTAGCCAGCAGTTCGCCATACCGCTTGGGGCGGGCCGAGGCCAGACCCAGGCGGCCGATATCGGCCAGCAGGCCGATGGTGAACATTTCTGCCGGGGGAGCCACCTGCAGCAGGTCGCCCAACGCCTGGCCGGCGCAGGCCATGGCCGTGGAACGGCTCCAGAACAGGTCGTAATCGAATTCCTTGCAATCGCCGCGCCGTGCCGATTCCGTCAGCGAAATCGCCAGCGCCATCTGGCGTACCGCGTGCAGCCCCACCATCAGCAACAGCTCGACATTGACGGCTGCAACCATGCGCCCCTTGTTGATGTTGGGGATGTTGGCAATCTGGATCAGGCGGCCGGCCAGTACAGGGTCGCCCTGCACCTGCGCCACCAGATCCGGCAGCGCGATGTCTTCCTGCTGGCACATCTGCATGATCTTCAGACGCACGCCGGAAGGCGCAGGCAAGACTTCGGAGTCTTGCAGTTCACGGAAAACCTTGGGATCGACGTAATGAGACATGAGGATTGGTGTGATTCTTTTGAGTTCGATGCTTGGCGCAACGCCAATTGGAATTGACGACAAGCATACCCAAATAATAGCCGTTGTGCGTTGCATCATTGCAAACTGAAATCAAGTTTCATGCGTGCTCGCGACCTTCACGCTGACAGAAAGGCAAGACAGGCACTGACAGCTTCCGGACCGGCTTGCCGTTAAGCTGACCGAGCATGACAAGTAGCGGCAAATTTGCCTGAACCTTCATATAACTTGCGGCAAAGCCGGGACAAGGACGCGGCAGGCATGGACAAAGCCCGCCGGACACGGCACAACGGAGCGGCACGATTTCGACAAGGCAGAGCGAGGACACATCAGCAATGGCAGGCAAGGAAGACATGGTCGTGGTACGCAAAGAGGGCCTCTATTGCGTGCCCGGCGACTTCTACATCGATCCCTGGCGACCGGTGGCGCGCGCGGTGATTACGCATGCCCACGCCGACCACGCGCGCGTAGGGCATGGCCACTATCTGGCAGCAGCGCCGGGGGCCGGCATCCTGCGTGCGCGGCTGGGCGCAGAGATCAACCTGCAGCCCCTGCCCTATGGCGAAACCATCACCCACAATGGCGTGCGCCTGTCGTTGCACCCGGCCGGCCACGTGCTGGGCTCGGCGCAACTGCGCATGGAACATGACGGCCGCATCTGGGTAGCCTCCGGCGACTACAAGCTGGAAGCGGATGGCACCTGCGCCCCCTTCGAGCCGGTACGCTGCGACGCCTTCATTACCGAATCCACATTCGGCATGCCAATCTACCGCTGGCAACCACAGCGGGAAATTTTCGAGGAAATCAACCAATGGTGGCGCAGCAATGCCGCCGAAGGGCGTGCCAGCGTCTTGTTCTGCTATTCCTTCGGCAAGGCGCAGCGCATCCTGCACGGCATCGATGCCAGCATTGGCCCCATCGTGTGCCATGGCGCGGTAGAGCCGCTCAATCGCCTCTACCGCGAGGCCGGGATCGCCCTGCCGGAGACACTGACGGTCGGCGAAGCGGAAGCCGGGAAGCGCGGCAAGGCGGCCGCCTACGCGGGCAGTCTGGTGATTGCCCCGCCATCGGCGGCCGGGTCTCCCTGGATACGCCGCTTCGGCGACTACAGCGATGCCTTCGCCAGCGGCTGGATGCGCCTGCGCGGCACGCGCCGCCGGCGTGGCGTGGATCGCGGGTTCATCCTCTCCGACCATGCGGACTGGCCGGCCCTGCACGAAGCCATCCACGCCACCGGTGCTGAACGCGTCATCGTCACCCACGGCCAAGTCGCCACCATGGTGCGCTGGCTGCGTCAGAACGGACTGGATGCCGGGGCCTTCGCCACTGAATACGGAGATGAAGAAACTGACGAGAACCCCAGCCCCGCCGCCGCCGTGACGGCGCAGGAAGGCGGCCATGCGTGAATTTTCACGGCTGTATGCCGAACTGGACGCCACCACCTCCACCACCCGCAAGCTGGCGGCCCTGCAGGATTACTTCGGCCGCGCCGATGCCGCCGATGCGGCCTGGGCGGTGTATTTCCTGGCAGGCGGCAAGCCGCGCCAGGCCGTCCCAACGGGCTTGCTCAAGCAATGTGCCATGGAATACGCGCAGATCGATGAATGGCTGTTCGAGGAGTGCTATCACAGCGTCGGCGACCTGGCCGAGACCATCGCCCACGTCCTGCCGCCGCCCAAGGGGTCGAGCGACCTGGGGCTGGCGCGCTGGATGGAAGAGCGCATCGCGCCCTTGCGCGGGGCCGATCCTGCCGTGATCCGCACCGCCTTGTTTGCCGCCTGGGATGAACTGGACTGGCAGGGACGCTTCCTGCTGGCCAAACTGATCGGCGGCGGTTTCCGGGTGGGCGTGTCGCGGCTGCTGGTCACGCGTGCACTGGCCAGCGTCGCACAACTCGATCCCAAGCTGGTGGCGCAACGCATGGTTGGTTGGACAGATGGCCGCGCCCGTCCGGACGCCCGCCGTTTCGCCGCGCTCATCGCGCCGGCGGACGGCCAGGATGCGCAGTTGCAGGGCGGCCAGCCCTATCCATTCTTCCTGGCGCATCCCCTGTTGGAAACACCGGACACCCTGGGTCCGCTCTCGGACTGGCAAGTCGAATGGAAATACGACGGCATCCGCGCCCAGCTGGTGCGACGTCAGGGAAGCAACTGGCTGTGGTCGCGCGGTGAAGAATTGATCACGGATCGCTTCCCCGAGCTAGCCGCTTTGGCCCTCCCGGACGGCACCGTGATCGATGGCGAGATCGTGATCCGCCTGCCCGATTCCGGCCCCCGGGCCGATCGTGTGGCCCCCTTCGCCGATCTGCAGAAACGCATCGGCCGCAAGAACCTGACCGCCCGCCTGCTGGCCGACCTGCCGGCCGGACTGATTGCCTACGACCTGCTGGAGCAGGATGGGCAAGACCTGCGCAGCCTGCCCCAGCACGAACGCCGCAGCCGGCTGGAAACGCTGGTGCAGGGCAATGCAAGCCCGGCGTTGATGCTGGCACCGCAAATCGCCTCGGGCGACTGGGAGGCGCTGGCGCGATTGCGCAGCACCTCGCGCGAACGCGGCGTGGAAGGCATGATGCTCAAGCAACGGGAAGCCCATTACGGCATCGGCCGCACGCGCAATGTCGGCACCTGGTGGAAGTGGAAGGTCGATCCCTATTCCATCGATGCCGTGTTGATCTACGCCCAGGCCGGCCATGGCCGACGCGCCTCGCTCTACACCGATTACACCTTCGCCGTCTGGGATGCACCGGATGACCAGGGCGAACGCAAGCTCGTACCTTTCGCCAAGGCGTATTCCGGCCTCACCGATGCCGAAATTGCCGTGGTAGACCAGGCCATCCGCAAAACCACCATCGAGAAATTCGGCCCCGTCCGCAGCGTCAAGCCGAGCATGGTGTTCGAGATCGGCTTCGAAGGGATTGCGCTGTCCTCGCGCCACAAGGCAGGCATCGCCGTGCGCTTCCCGCGCATCCTGCGCCAGCGCCTGGACAAGACCATCGAGCAGGCCGATACCCTGGCCAGCCTGCGGGCGCTGCTGGGGCCGTCGGCCAGCCTGCCGCCTGAAGAAAAACAGAAAGAACTGCATCGTGCCACGCAAGACGACTAACTCCCGTGCGCCCGCACTGAAACGCGCAGAACAATGGTTCAGCCAGCGCGGCTGGGAAGTCTTCGATTTCCAGCGCGCCGTCTGGCAGGCCGCTGCCAGCGGCCAAAGCGGCTTGCTGCATTCCGGCACGGGGTCGGGCAAGACCTATGCCGTCTGGTTCGGAGCCCTGCTCCATGCCGAGCCGAAGCTCGGCATGCCTGACCTGCCCGCCAACGCTCCTGGCTTGCGGGTCTTGTGGATTACACCGATGCGCGCCCTGGCGGCCGACACCCTGCGCGCCCTGCAAGCGCCGCTGGCCGATCTGCTGCCGCACTGGCAGGCGGGCATGCGGACCGGCGATACCGCCTCCGGCGAACGTGCGCGCCAGATGAAATCCCTGCCGCAGGCGCTGGTGACCACCCCTGAAAGCCTGTCCCTGCTGCTTTCGCAAGCCGATGCCCGGCAGCGCTTTGCCAGGCTCGATGCCGTCATCGTCGATGAATGGCATGAGCTGATGGGCAACAAGCGCGGCGTGCAGGTGCAATTGGCGCTGGCGCGACTGCGCCGCTGGCGGCCCGGAATGGTGGTCTGGGGGCTGTCGGCGACGCTGGGCAATCTTGAGCAATCACTGCAAGCCCTGCTGGGTCCGGCAGCTGCCGAACAAGGCGTACTGGTACGCGGCGAACAGCGCAAGCGCATCGTCATCGACACCCTTCTGCCGCCGCAACCGGCACGCTTCGCCTGGGCCGGCCACCTGGGCATGCAGATGCTGCCGGCCGTGGTGCAGGAGATCGAGGCCAGTGGCAGTACGCTGGTCTTCACCAATACCCGGTCCCAGGCTGAACTTTGGTACCAGAATTTGTTGGACGCCCGGCCTGACTGGGCTGGCATCATTGCCTTGCACCATGGCTCGCTGGACCGCGAAGTGCGGGACTGGGTCGAACACGGCCTGCGCGATGGCCGGCTCAAGGCCGTGGTCTGCACCTCCAGCCTGGACCTGGGCGTGGATTTCACGCCGGTAGAGCGGGTATTGCAGATCGGCAGTCCGCGTGGCGTGGCCCGCTTGCTGCAACGTGCCGGACGTTCCGGCCACTCCCCGGGTCGCAGTTCGCGCGCCACGCTGGTGCCGACCAACAGCCTGGAACTGGTGGAAGCCATCGCGGCCCAGGATGCGGTTGCAGCGGGTCGTGTGGAACAGCGTCCGGTACCGGAAACGCCACTGGACGTGCTGGTGCAGCATCTGGTCACCATCGCGCTGGGCGGCGGCTTCCAGGCCGATGCGCTGCTGGACGAAGTACGGCAAGCCTGGTCTTATCGCGATCTGCGCGAGGACCAGTGGCAGTGGGCGCTGGATTTCGTGGTGCGCGGGGGCCAGAGCCTGACCGCCTATCCCGAATACCACCGGGTGCGCCAGGGCGAGGATAGCGTCTACCGTGTGGATGTGCCCGCCATCGCGCGCCGGCATCGCATGAACATCGGCACCATCGTGGCCGATGCCAGCCTGCATGTGCAGTACATGAAGGGCGGACGCATCGGCACCATCGAAGAAGGCTTCATCGCGCGCCTGCGTCCGGGTGACCGTTTTCTCTTCGGGGGGCGGGTGCTGGAATTTGTCCGGATGCATGAAATGACGGCCTGGGTCCGCCGCAGCACCGCCGGCAGTGGCGCGGTCCCTCGCTGGCAAGGCGGGCGCATGCCGCTGTCCTCGACGCTGGCGCATGCCGTCCTGGATCGTTTGCAACAAGCTGAACAACAGCACTTCGACGGCCCCGAGATGCAGGCCGTGCAGCCGCTGCTGGCCTTGCAGCATGCCTGGTCGGCGCTGCCGACGGGTAAGCGGCTGGTGGTGGAAGCCCTCAAAAGCCGCGAGGGGCATCACTTGTTCTTCTATCCCTTTGCCGGGCGTCTGGTCCACATGGGGCTGGCCTCGCTGCTGGCCTGGCGACTGGCCAGCACGCGCGCCGCCACCTTTTCCATTGCAGTGAACGACTATGGTTTCGAATTGCTGGCGGCGGACCAAGTGGAGATGGCCCGTCTGGCCCCGCAACAGGCGCAGGACCTTTTCAGCGAAGAACACTTGCTGGAGGACGTGCTCGCCAGCCTGAACGCGACGGAATTGTCGCAACGGCGCTTCCGCGAGATCGCCCGCATTGCCGGACTGGTCAGCCAGGGCTATCCGGGCCAGCACAAGAGCGCGCGCCAGTTGCAGGCGTCGTCGGCGCTGTTCTTCGAGGTCTTCCGCAAGCATGATGCCGGCAATCTGCTGCTCACCCAGGCCCAGCGCGAGGTACTGGAACAGGAGCTGGAACTGGAACGCCTGCGCAGCACCCTCGCCGAGCTGCGGGCGCGCACCATGACGCTGGTGCAACTGGAGCGCCCTACCCCGTTTGCGCTGCCGCTGATGGTGGAACGCTTCCGCGAGAAACTCTCGACCGAGAAACTGGCGGACCGTGTCGCACGCATGCTGCGCGAGCTGGAAGGTGCCGCTGACAAGACCGCTTCTCGTGAACACCCCCAGCCCGCCGCACGGCGCAAGGCCAAGCCCAAGACAGCCGCATGATGCACTACCCCAGCTTCGACGCCGATGGCGCAATTCTGACCATGTTGCCGGAACGCGCCCTGCTGTGGCGCGAGCGCGGCATGCTGATCCTGGCCGATGTGCATTTCGGCAAGGCGGCGGCGTTTCGGGCGGGCGGCATTCCCGTCCCGCACGGCACGACCCGCGCCAACCTGGAGGCCATTGATGCGCTGGTTCAGCAGCATGCGGTGCGTCACATCGTGTTCCTTGGGGATTTCCTGCATGCTCGCGCGGGCCGTGCTGCAGGAACGCTCGCGGCGCTGGCGCAATGGCGTGGCCGCAACGCGGGACTGACGCTCACGCTGGTGCGCGGCAATCACGACCATCATGCGGGGGATCCGCCTGAAGCACTGGGCATGGAGCTGGTCGATGAACCCTGGCGGGTCGGCCCGCTGGCCTTTTGCCATCATCCGCAGACGGTCGACGGTGCCTTTGCCATTGTCGGCCATGTGCATCCGGTGTATCGCCTCTCCTCGGCGGGCGACAGCTTGCGGCTGCCCTGCTTTGTCGTGGATGAGCGCTGGGCGATGCTTCCGGCCTTTGGCGCGTTCACGGGCGGTTATCGTGTCGATGCCTTGCCGGGGCAGCGCATCTATCTGGCGGCGGAGGATTGTGTCTTGCCGCTGCCGGGCTGAACCCCCATGCAATATGGGGGTATCATCGGCGCGCTGATATTCATAAGAGGAGACCAAGAAAATGACATCCAAACACCGCCTGCTGGCCCTTTCGATTGCACTCGGTCTGGGCGTGCTGGCCAACGCGCCGGCACAGGCCGATGCACTGGCCGACATCCAGAAGGCCGGCGTGGTTCGTATCGGCGTACCGCAGGACTTTGCGCCTTTCGGTTCAGTCAATACGGACCTGCAAGTGCAGGGGCTGGACATTGATGTGGCCAAGCTGATCGCCCAGAAAATGGGCCTCAAGGTGCAACTGGTCCCGGTAGCCAGCGCCAACCGCATCGCCTATCTGCAGACGCACAAGGCCGATCTGGTCATTTCCACCCTGGGCAAGAATGCCGAGCGTGACAAGGTGATCGATTTTTCCCAGCCCTATGCACCCTACAACAACAGCGTGTTCGGTGTGGCCAGTGTGGCGGTGAGCGGCCCTGCGGACCTGGCCGGCAAGACCGTGGGCGTGGCGCGCGGCACTTTCCAGGATTTGCAACTGACCGACACGGCGCCCAAGAGCGCCACCATCAAGCGCTACGAGGACAACAACGCCATGATCTCGGCCTATGTCTCGGGCCAGGTACAGCTGGTGGGTACGGGCGACTTCGTCGCCTATGCCCTGGCGGAGAAGGCACCCAACAACAAGCCGGTGCTCAAGTACATCATCCAGGAATCGGCCTGCAACGTCGGCTTGAACAAGGGCGAGACGGCCTTGTTGGGCAAGGTCAACGAGGTGCTGACGGCGGCCAAGAAGAGCGGCGAACTCAATGCCATCGTGCAGAAATGGCTCAACGTGCCGCTGCCGGCGAAGATGGCAAGCACGTTCCAGTAAAGAGCAAACCTGGTTGAAGCTTCATGTCGCCATGCTGCGGCATGAAGCTTTATTTTTCTTGCCCATATTTCAGTCATGAATTAACGAACTTTTTCGATGGAGGGTGAAGGCCCGGATTGGCAAAATGCACGGCACAAAAATGAGCGGGCTTATTGCTGAGCGCCGCTGCCATGCAGCAGTCGATACGGGGGTAGCACGGGGACAACTTGATGCCAGCGTGGTGTTGAAGACCAACACACGTTCATTCGCAGTACAGCGCGAATGGCGGACCATCAAGATGAGGCTATCCCGTGACGCAAGATGCAGCACCGCCCGGCAGGCAGCACAGCGCGCCCGTTGCACCGCGCTTTCCTTCCACACTCCTTTCTGGCTTCCCCTCTTCGCTCTTCGGCCCCGGCCTGTCGCAACACGCGCGCCTGATCAGGCTGGACAGCGCGCAGGAAGCCGGTCTGTCTGAATCCCTGGTCGTGGAGTGCTTCCACGGCCAGGAGAGCGTCAATGACAACTTCCAGTTCGACATCGATGCCCTTTCGGTTTCCACCGATCTCGATCTCAAGCAATTCATCGGCACCGAGCTGACACTTCGTCTGCTTCAGGCTGACGGCAGCCGACGCGCCTGGCATGGCTACTGCACCCAGGCTTCGTGGCTGGGAGCTGATGGCGGACTGGCGCGCTACCGGCTGCGGCTGGAATCCTTCCTCGCCTTCCTCGAATGTCGTCGCAACAGCTTCCTGTTTCAGGATATGAGCGTCACCGACATCGCCAGCGCCGTCCTGAAGGAATACCCGCAAGCCAATTTCGCTCTGGATGTCACCCAGACGCTGTCCAAGCGCGACATCTGCACGCAATATCGCGAGAGTGATTTCGCCTTCCTGCGCCGTATTTTGGCCAGCGAGGGGCTGAACTTTCGCTTCGAGCATCAGCAGGATGGCGGCCAAGCGCACGCCACTGGCCAGCACCTGGCGCGCCACAAACTGATCATCTTCGACGGCCAGGCCAAGGTCCCGGACCTGCCGGGCGGCGATACGTATATTCGCTTTCATCGGGTCGCGGCCACCGAGGCCAGCGACGCCATCACCGACTTCAGCGCAGTGCGCAGCGTGCGTTCCAACGCAGTGGCGCTGGCCAGTTGGCATCCCGAGAAGATTTCTTCACTTTCAGCCGAAGAGAACTCCAGCCTGGATGCCGGTGAAGTCCCTGCCCTGCCGGTCTACGACGGCACCGGCCAGCAGGACTTTGCAGACCAGCAAGCGGCCGCGACCCATGCACGGTTGATGCTGCAGGCATTTGAAATGCAGAACAAGCGCTTTGAAGGCGCAAGCGCGGCGCGCCAGCTCGGTGCTGGTATGCAGTTCACGCTGAGCCAGCACGAGCGCTATCCCGAAGGTGAAAACCGCTTCAAGCTGCTCTCGGTCAGTCATAGCGCTCGCAATAATTTCGACAGCAACATTGCCCCGATCATCGATCAGGTACTCCCCCCCTCGCTGGGAAATCTGTTCGACGAGAGGCCCTCTTCGAGCAGCGTATGCCATGACGACCTAAAGGCAGGGACCTACCGCAATCGCTTCATGGCCTTGCGCGACGTGGTCCCCATTGTCCCCATCGCCATCACGCAACCCCTGAAACCGACTGCACGCGGCCCCCAGACTGCGCTGGTGACTGGCCTGCCGGACGTGGCCGTCACCACGGACCGTAATCACCGCGTCAAAGTCCAGTTCCACTGGCAGCGCGGGAAGTTGCCCAATCCGGGCGGCTTGCGCGAAACCGGGAACCTCGGTGACAAGAACGGCAACGCCCCCGGCAACTATGCCTCCGGTACGTGGGTGCGGGTGGCCGAAGCGCAGTCCGGCCCCAACTGGGGCAGCCAGTTCACGCCACGGGTTGGCAGTGAAGTGCTGATCGATTTCATGGAGGGTGACATTGACCGGCCCGTGGTGGTCGCGCAGCTCTACAACGGCAGCGATGAGCCGCCCTTCTCCGCTGGGGTGAATTCCGGGGCCAATCACGCCGGCACGATCTCGGGTTGGCATAGCACAGCGCACGATGGCAGCGGCTTCAACCAATGGGTGGTGGACGACACGCAATCGCAGTTGCGCATGCGGCTGGCGTCCAGCCAGGCCAGGTCCCAGCTCAATCTCGGCCATCTGATCGATCAGGCAGATACCGGAGCCCAGCGTGGCAACTATCGCGGCCTGGGCTTTGAACTGCGTACGGACGCTTGGGGCGTTGTGCGCGGTGCGGAGGGCTTGCTGATTTCCTCGACGGCGCGTCCGGTTGCCGGTGCCAGCGTGACGAGCACGCAGATGGATGCTCATGAAGCCGTCGCCCAACTGAAGGGGGCGCAGCAACTGGCCCAGGCCATGGGCGACGCCGCCACGCAGCAACAGGCGCTGCATAGTGCGGAGGCTTTCCAGGCCAAGACTGATTTCATCTCCATCATCGATCCGGCAGACCAAGGCAAGCATCCGGGCAGTGTGAATGGCCAGGACGCGTTCAAGAGCCAGGCGGATTCCCGCGAGAACGACAGTGCGCAGCCGGTCGAGAAGTTCGCAAAAGCCGCTGTGCTGATGGAGTCCCCGACCAACATCAACTGGGCCAGTGCGGCATCCACCGTGCTCTACGCTGGCGAAAACCTTCACTGGACCACGCAGGGGGATACCCACTGGACCGCCGCCGATACCGCCAGCCTCGCGGCCGGCAAGGCAGCCACGCTGTTTGCGCACGACGGCGGCATCCAGGCCTTCGCCGGCAATGGTCCGGTTTCCTTGCAGGCGCATACCGATGCGCTGGAAATCCTGGCTGACAAGGAGGTGAGCGTCATCAGCGTCAATGAAGGTATCGAAATCAAGGCGCGTCAGAAGATCGTGCTGCAGGCGGGGCAGGCTTCGGTGACGTTGGAGGGTGGGAATATCACGTTTGCCTGTCCGGGGACGTTTTCGGTGAAGGGGGCGACGCATGCGTTTCCCGGAGGAGCGAGAGATTCGCCAGAATTTCCGAAGCTACCTGACAGCCGACCACATCGATATTTTGAACGCTTGCGAGCGATTGACGTTACCAGCGGCAACCCTATAGCGGGCCTTAACTACGTGTTTAAGCTGGACGACGGAACCTTACTACGAGGAGTTACTGATGAACATGGACGAACCGAGCAAGTAAGTACTGCGGAGATGCAAGCAGTCCAGGTTTTCTGGAATACGTCAGTAATGCCTCCGGACGAGGAGGACACCAACCCTATTGAAAGTTGCTGAAATGAACGAAGATTTACCTGCACTGACTACTCAAACCAAGCTTGACAATCACGCCATCAGGGATGTCAAGGTCGAAGCAAGATTTACTGTCAAATATATTTTTGACGCGAGAATTGCAAAAGGTCTCTCAATTCCCTATGCAGTGGCCGTTGATGGCGTCGCTCAGGAAATCTATAAGAACAAGCCCAAACGGGTCAGCGGGGATAATGGACAGATTGTTATCCCGTCCCTAAAGTCAGGAGCAAGCGTAGCCTTGTATCTCAATAGCGATGCACATCCGTCTTATAGAAAAAATCCCGTCTATGTGGTCAAGGTCGGAGAAAGAAATGTTGTGGTAAAGGTCTTGGAGAAAAGTGGGAAATCAGATGCTACTGACGCACCAGTTTTAAACGATCAAAAAAATAATGAAGATATAAGAACGGATGTCTATGAAGCGCCGCTAACCGGGGATATCTGGATGAAGATATCGCACAAATATACGGCTGCTGAAGTAGCTGCCTTATTACCCCGAGACACATCACCGGAGATATTGGAAGCCATCGAAGCGATTTATAACGGGCTAGCAAGTCCACGCCTGCGCTTAGATGCAGAAGGCAAGTCGTTGACGATAAATTTTGAGGACTCAGACAACCCAAGAGCCAATATTAAAAAAGGTTACAGCCTACTAAGCGAGGGGCTTACACGGGTCCACCCAGCAGGATATGCAGCGTTGATGATTGCTGCGCTGAACGCTAACGTTGACAAGATTGCTGTCACTTCATGTTGGCGTCCCATGCTTGGGTCTATCGCACATCGGGCGGGTCTAGGCCTTGATATTAATTATTTAGATGATATTCGCCTGAATCGGGAAGAACTTCGCAAAAAATGGGGTATTGACACGCCTAATGTGAGTGAAGCTGAGAAATCTCTGTTTGCAGAATTCAGGCAGGCGAAGACAGAACAAGCCGCTGCTCGTCAGCAGCTTGCGAAAGCCGCCAAAGCGAGTAAAAACCATCCTGACAACTCAGCGGCATTGGAAGCTTTAACTACGGCAAGAGAGCTGGCCGCAAAAGCAGACGTCAGGCTCAATCTGGCCGAAGCTGCTTGGAATGAGGAAAGAAATAAGAATGAACCTAGCAAGGTCAGAGCATTTAGAAAGTCACTGATGAAGTCTCCAGCCGTTTCGCAGATATTTGATCCATGGTTCATGGATACCAATAGCAAAGACAAAAATGCGCCAGTCGCCAATCTGCAAATATCACGAGATGAAAAGACACATGCACATCATTTTCACATCACTGTCTTAGAACCCAAGATTCTATGAAAAGCAGACCCCTCCTCTATCTGTTCTCGATGTTCATCATCGTTCCCTCCACGACATCAGCGAGCCCGCCGCACTCTGATTTACCGCCCATCAATGTCCAAGGCGAGATGAAAGCAAACGCATGCCTACCCGAAGAAAGAGAGTCCGTGCGGGCAGAACTACCGGAAGGATCTGCGGATTTAGTTGAGACGCTCCTATGCGCAAAGAAGACGGAAGCCAGCAAAAACTACTTGCTACGGCATATGAGCAAGTTCATAAACTACACATCGATGGATGAAAACTACGTGGAGCGCACCCAAAGAGTCAAAGCCGACGCGGCGCTTGCAGAACGATTATTGAGCGCAGGCGAGGCATGGGATGTCAGTGTAGAAATCTCAGCTAACCGGGTCAGTATCACCTACATGCCCAACGAAGCCTGCATTTCTGACCGAGAGCTGGTGCGCAAAAAAGGGCGCTGGATGATTACGGCAATCGGTAGCGCTTGCGATTAGTTTTTCCCCCAGATGCCAAAGGTGGCGTGCCGACAGAATCCTCTTCATGCCAATGAAAAATGGTAAGCCTTCACATCAATTTTGAGAAAAATGAATGACACTCCGCAATACCACGCAAGCGATCCTGATTACCCTTGCTGCCACCCAGGCAAACGCAAGCGAAACCACGTCGTCGACTCAGACATTCTCACCATGTCAGCAGGTAAAGATAAAGGATAAGAGCTTAACGCTTACAAACTGCACGCAGTCAGACAATGTGACTTATGCCACTTATGAACGCCCAGAATCAATCTCTGGGAGTGCTAATGAATTTGATAAAGAAAGAGCCATCATCGCGACATCAACCGACAAACAACATCTTCTGAAACAGTCAGGATTTCGCTTTAAATCGGGAGAGCCCGTTTTTAATCAAACAAAGCTTGAAGTGATTATTTCTCCTGATTCCGTATCAAAGCGGAAAGCTATCCGGACGCTCGCAGAGCGAGGTTGGACAATAAATGGAGAGGATATCGAGTATTTTTCTCCGCACGATAGAGGTTATGTCATGAGTTGCTTCACTGCATTCAAGGGCCACGAAAAGATCAGCGTCACCGTCGCCCAGTGTCTGGACTATGGTGAACTTCAAAGCTTCAAACAATTGCTAGGAAAAGTTCGTATTGAACAATGAAGACATCAATACGATTTGATGGCACGGAGCGATCGGCTCCTCAAACATGTCGGTACAGAGTGCATGATTCTGGATGCGCTTGTAACTGTATGCCGCCGGCCCGTTCCATGAAGTTAAATTCTGCGCAGCCATGGTTTCGCCGTGACCGCAGGATCCATTGAAATCAAAACCTCCGATCATGCGCCTGATGCTGACGTCAAACTACTCGCTAGCTCTCTTTCTTCTCGCACTCTTTGCCTGCCCTGCGCGGGCTGGAGCCGAAACTCCCGTGCATCGCAGTTCCTTCCGCGCTGTCGGCAACCAATTCGCTTTTGAAGCGGGCAGACGCACTGTCGCCGTCCAACTGGACATCCCGGTGAATCAATGGGCCGTCAACTGCGCCCGGACCCACGCCATCGTCTGGGGAATCGACCAGCGCAAGCTACCGATGGGCGTCCCGCCATTCAACAAGATCTACATCATCGATCTCCGGCGGGGCAAGCCTGTCGGTCATTTCACGCGCACGCGTGGCCCTTATGAGGCCCGTTTCAGCGCGGATCAAACAATGGCGATCGTCGATGACGAAGTCGTGGATCTGGCCAAAGGGAAGGTGGTCGGGTATATCTACGACATGAAGCTTGATGATGAGACATGCTCGCCTTTCCCCGGAAAGCAGTCAGGCTAACAATTACCGACTCCTGCTGCACTCATGATGTCGAGGTGCAAAAGGCTCAAGCTCAGAAATTTACGAATCATGAAAATACCAGGCACGATACTTTCTTTCCTTGGCGGGGCCACTGCCGCAAGTTTGCTGTTCTGCGGCTACCTTGTCTGGAAGCCCGCTACCGTAAAAATCCATCGCCTGGCCGCACCGCTGCAACTCGGCACGAAGGAGGCTTCCAATGGACTTTTACCGGTTGGCACAACGCTCTATTACGACACCTCGTTCCCTGAAGGATTTTCCCGCTACAAGATCTACGTCAACATCGACCGCATGCCGCTGCCGCTGGAGAACCTGCCGGATCCGACCATGATCGCCCCGATAGAAGCAGCTCCTTTCCGTCAGGACGCGCTGCTGAAACTTCTCAGGAATCGTCCCCTTACCAGAAAGGATCTCGATACGATCCTCAGCACGGACTATCTGACCAAGGACGAGATCAAAGAAGTACTCAGTGAATTTGTGGCATCAAAATGACCTAAGCACACAGCTGTAGCTCCCGGCCTTCAAGGGAATGCCGGAGCGTTGATAAATGCATATTTTGAATCAGCCTTTCCTTCATGAAAAGAACTGCTCTACTGATCATGGCTACCGTTTTGGGCATCGCCACGGCCCTGCTCCTTGCGAGCGCAACAAAAGTCGAACAATCATTCCCACCGCTGGAAGTGCAAGGCACAACGTATCAAAATGCCTGCACAGCGCCTGAGCGTTCAGAGCTGCGCCGCGAACTGCCGCACGAGGCGCATGAATTGATCGAGACCTTGCTCTGCGCAAGCAAAACCCCCGCCCGCAAGGCTTATCTCAAGCAACATGTCACGCCCAACGTCAATGCCGAATACAGTGGAAGCGGCCAAGAGGACATACAAGAAGTACTTCAAGTTGACGACGAGCTGCTCGATCACCTGATGAAAGCCGGTGAAGCCTGGCAAGTCACCACAACCGTCACCGATGAGCAAATTGAGGTGATGTTCTTTGCCGACGAAGCCTGCGTGGAAAGCCGCAGCCTCCGACTCGACCAGGGAAAATGGCTGCTCTACGGGCTTGGCGCAGGATGCGATTAAGCATCGCGACAGCGCCGCCGACCCCGTCAGCGCTGCGTCCACTCATCAGAACTTGCTCGATACCCCCAACCCCCACTTGCGCTCCGCATCCCCGCTATCCGGCAGCAAGCCGTTCGAATAATCCAGGCTCAGGCCCACGTTCTGGTTGAAGTTGTAAGTCAGCACCGACTTCCAGTAATGAATGCTGCGATTGCCCTGCAAAGCCTTCAACCCGGTGTAGGTCGTGGTGAAATCAAACGGCAAGGCCGGATTGGTCGAAGACAGCGTGAACCCCGCCTGCGCCCCCAGTCGGATGAAATCCCGGTGCTGGTCGTAGACATCCGGATCCCCCCGGTTGATGTAGATACCGTTACGGCTCTGGCCGATCAGGATGGGCTTGAACGCCAGCCCGTTGTTCCAGCGCAGGAAATCGTTGAGCACCCCGGGGCGAACCGGCGTAAGCGTGAAGTTGACCGTCAGCAGGCGGCTGCCGTCGGTATTGTTGACCAGGTAGTCGGGACGCGCCGTCAGATCCTCCGTATTGGCCGTATCCGCATGCGCGAAGTGGAAGGCGGACAGCATCCCGACCTGGCTGGTGCGCGTCGTGGTGATCTCGGGATTGCCCGTGTCATAGGTGGTCACCCGATTCTGCTTGAAGCCCACATAAGGCACCGCCTCATAGGTGCTGCCCGGCTCGCCCATGGGCCGCTTGTCCAGCGAATACCCGGCAAACACCACAACATCATTGGTACGCGATTGCGCCACATCGTCATTGGCCAGCGACACCCTGGCCCGGTCGACCGAGGCGAAAGCCGCCTTGTTGCGATGATCGATGGAAAGCTGGTCAGGATTGCCGCGAATGCGTACATGGTCCATCCAGCCCGCCTGCTGAGCCTCCTGAGCCTGCGCCGTGGCTGGCGCGGCGGGTGCGGCCGCTGGCGTCGATGCAGGAGCCGGTGCCACGCCCATGCGCAAGGCGGCATCTGCATGGGCCAGCCGCGGAGTGGCATCGGCCGTCGTGCAGCGCAAGGCCACGCGGCTATTGTCGCGGAAGAAGGCGATGACATCGCTGCGTCCACTCGGCTGGAAACGGTCATCCTTGCCATCCAGCAGCGCTTGCACATCGGCCGCCATGTGGTCGACGTTGCAGCTGTCGCCCTGGCAGGCCTGTCCCCCTGACTTTTCCGTGGCGCGCTTTTGCAGCAGCCAGGCGACCAGCGCGCGCGGCGAGTTCAGCGGCGCTGGCTCCTTGCCGACCGACAGATAGGCGGTACTCACGGGATAGGTACGGATCAGCGTAGCGGCCAACCGGTCCTTGTCCAGCGTTTGCTCGGTATTGCAGAAGCCTGCGGAATCTGCGGCATGGGCCGGGTTCAGGCTGAAGGGAGCGGCCAGCAGGATGGCGGCGACAGGGAGAGGGAATCGTCGTTGCATCGGATCGAAGGGAGTCAAAACAGAAAAAGCGGGAGGAGTGTGATGCGGACTTCTGGTCCGGCAAAAACAGCAAGGGCCGGGAAGACCGGCCCAAGTCAATGCGAATTCAGCCCTGCGCCAGCGGCAGCCCGGGCAGTGGACGCAATTCCAACTGGCCCAGCAGATACGGCTGGATCATCAGTTTGTAGCTGCCCAGGTCAAAACCCTTGAGACTGGCGGCCGGACGGCTGGCCAGTTGGCGGTTGTCCCGGTCCAGCGAGCCCAGATAACGCCAATGATCGATGACATGCACCTGCTGCCAGCCATCACCCTGCTCTACCAGGGCCATCGGGCCAGCATAAGGCCAAGGCAGGATGCGCAAGTCTTCCAGCGCCTGCATCAGGCGCTGCTGGTGCTGTTCATGCGTTTCTTCCCCGGTGCAGGCACCGCGGCAGCGGCGGATCTGGCGGCCGAAGCAGGCCATGCCGACACCATCGGCCTGCTCCAGACCGGTGGCAATGGAGCACAGGCCATGGCGCTCGACCATCTTTTGCAGCGCTTCCTGTGCAGCACGCTCGCTGGTATAGATGCCAAACAGATTCTCGGCACGGCTGAATTCACGTTCCTCGACCTGGGCCACCTGCGGCTGGCCGGCAGCGTTCAGGCGCAAGGTGAACAGTCCACGCTTGGTGCGCTGCTTCTTGTTGTGCGCCGGACGCAGATCGCGCAGCAGGCTGCTTTCCAGCAGGGCAGCGCCCAGCTCACCGGCGGTGCGACGGCATTCGATGCGGCGGGTCTGGCCGATCAGGAATTGTTCTTCATGATTGTGCAAATGGGCCAGCACGCGGCTGCGCAGGTTCACGCTGCGGCCCACGTACAAAGCCTGATCGTTCACACCTCGCAAAATGTAGACACCGCAGGCTGCGGGCAAAGCTTCAATGCTGGCGCGGTCGATATGCAGCGGATAGCTGAACGTGGCAGCGCGATGGGCCGCCGGCTGCGGTGCATTGAAGGTGGCGCGGGGCAAGCCCGCGTGGCGCAGGCCGCGCTGTCCTTCCTGTTCCAGCAGGCGGTCCACCAGTGCCGCCGGCAACTTGCGCGGCTGGGCAACGTGCAGCGCGGCGGGAGCCTGCGGCATCAGGGCCGGCATCACGGCTTGCAAGGGGCGGGTAAACAGCTGGGTCAGCGAAGTGCGGTGGCTGATGGTATTCATGGCGCTGGCCAAATCCTTCTTGTTGTTCATGTCACGGCGGGGCGTGCTCTGTCAGGTTGCAAACGGACCGGCTAGCCGCGTCCATCAAGTTAAAGTGGATTATGAAGTTTGCCCTTGTCATCCACAGTCGGCAGGAAGATGAACCGCGTGTAGGACATCACCTCCTTGTTGAGCTTGCCGGCCGGCTCAGGCCGGATCGAAGGCATCCAGCATGGCGCGCGTCAGGCGCTGCGGAGGCTTGTTGAAATCGGCCCAAGGGTCGCTGTGGGACAGGCTTTCCAGCCTTTTCTGCATGGTGGAGACCCGAAAATGGTCGGCCTGCACGCCCTGCTCCGGCTCTTCCCAGGTGATCGGCACCGACACCGGCGCACCGTCGCGGGCGCGCACCGAATACGCCACAACCGTAGTGGCACCGGGCGCATTGCGCAGGTAGTCGATGAAAATCTTTCCAGTGCGGGCGGCCTTGCTCATGCGGGCAACGAAACGATCCGGCAGCAGGCGCGCCAGATGCGCCGCCAGGCGGTGTGCCCAGTCCTTGATGACGTCCCAGTCGTGTTCCGGACGAATTGGCACCATGACATGCAGGCCCTTGCCGCCGGAAGTCTTCAAAAAACAGCTCAGGCCAAGCTCCTCCAGCAGCCCCCGTACCAGTTGCGCACCCTCCACCACCGTGGCCCAGGGCACATCAGGTGCCGGATCGAGGTCGAACACCACCCGGTCCGGCTTGTCCAGCGCCCGCCCGGTGGCCCCCCAGGCGTGCAGCTCCAGGACGCCCATCTGGACGGTGGCGACCAGTCCGGCGACGTCGTTGACCATCATGTAGCGGGCCGTACCCTCGCCCTCCGGCACTTCTATGGTCTCGATGGCGTCCGGCATGCCCTGGCCAGTGTGTTTCTGGAAGAAGCACTTCCCGGCGTGGCCATCCGGGCAGCGCACCAGGGATAGCGGGCGCTGCTTGAGTTCGGGCAGGATCCAGGGCGCAACGCTCTGGTAGTAGCGCGCCAGTTCCAGCTTGGTCAGGCCGGTATCGGGGAACAGGATCTTGCCGGGATGCGTCAGTTTGACGCCCTCCACCGTCACGGGCCTGGACAGGTCCTGGGCGCTGCGGCGGGCGGGTGCTTTCGGCTTCGCTTCCGCGTGTTCGGGACGGACCTCATCAGAGGCGCTTCCCGGCGTTTCCCTGACGATCTCCTCCGGTGCCTTGTCCTCGCGCAGCGCTACGAAGCTGCCGTGACGCAGGATGCCGGACTTGGTCCACTGGGCGAATTTCACCTCCGCCACCAGTTCCGGCTTCAGCCAGTGCACGCCACGCCGCTGCTGCCCGGTCGGCGGATTGACGAAGGCAGGCTGGTCCTGTTCGCGCTGGCGGAACTGCTTGAGCATGCTGCCCAGCAAGCGTTCGTCGAAGCCCGTGCCCACGCGGCCGGCATATTGCAGTTGTCCTTGCTCGTCATGCACACCCACCAGGATGGCCCCGAAGCCGCTGCGCTGTCCGGCCGGCTCGGTATAACCCGCGATGACGAACTCCTGCCGATGTTCGCATTTGACCTTGATCCAGTTGCGGTCGCGCCGCCCGCTATAGGGCGCATCGGCCCGCTTGACCACGATGCCTTCCATCCCGTGCTGGCACGCGTGGCGAAATACTTCATCTGCGTGGCCGGCGATATGCTCGCTGTAGAGCAGCAAGCCCTGTTCATCGCCACCCGGAATCACCTCGCGCAACAGCTCCTTGCGCTGGTGCAGCGGGAGTTCGCGCACGTCATGGCCATTCAGGTACAGCAGGTCGAAGGCGTACAGGGCCAGGCGGATGCCGTTGGCCTGCTGGCGGTCGCCGCGCACCAGATTTTGCAGGGCCTCGAAACTGACACGGCCGTCGGCATCCAGTGCCACCACCTCGCCGTCGATCCAGGCCTGATCCACCGGCAGCTTGGCCAGCGCCTCCACCAGGATGGGCCAGCGATGGCTCCAGTCCAGTCCTTCCCGGGTATGGATGGCAGCCCGGCCGTTCTCGATGCGGCACAGGCCGCGATAACCGTCGAACTTCAGTTCGGAAAGCCATTCCTCGCCCTGGGGTGCGCTGTCGGCGAGCGTGGCCAACTGCGCTTCCATGCGTTCGGGCATGTCGCTGGTGGATTGCGCGGGCGAAGGCGCGATGGCCTTGCCAGCAGGGGGCGTATCCCCCTGGTCCTTCACGCTTTCCGGGCGCAGGTCGGTGATGGCGGCGGCGGCACCGGTCCGGGCGGCGTCATCTTCTTCCTTGATGAGCAGCCAATTCTCCTTGCCATCCTCGGCGGGCTTGCCCATGCGCACCAGAGCCCAGCGGCCCTGCAGTTTCTCACCCGTGAGCAGGAAGCTGAGATGGCCTTTCCTGAGCCCGGCCTGCGGATCGCCATGCGGTTGCCATTGGCCGCGATCCCACAGCACCACGTGGCCTGCTCCGTACTGGTGGGCCGGGATATCGCCTTCAAACGTGCCGTAATCAAAAGGGTGGTCTTCGACCCGCACGGCGAGCCGCTTGTCATGCGGGTCCAGGCTCGGCCCCTTGGGAACGGCCCAGCTCTTGAGTACGCCATCGAGTTCCAGCCGGAAGTCGTAATGCAGCCGACGTGCATGATGGCGCTGGATGAAGAACTGCAAGCCCTCCGGTGAGGCCTGCTTGCCCTGCCGCCGGGCAGCCTGAGCGTGACCGGACGGCTCGGGCGTGACGCTGAAATCACGCTTGGCATGGTAACGATCCAGTGCGGAAGAAGACCGGCTCATGCCTGCGCCCTCCTGGCGTTGGCGCGCGCAGGCGTGCTGCGCGCCGTACTCTTGCTGGCGGCGGCCTTGCTACGGGGCGATGCCTTGCTGCGGGCCGCCGTTCGGGACTCGCTCTTGGCCGCGCTGCTGCGTTTGGCAGCAGGCTTGCGGTCGGCCATCTTGTGGACCTTGGCAGTGCTTTCTTCAGCCTTGTCTTTTGGGGCTGGCTTGGATTTGCCTCGTCCCTCCAGACTGCTCTTGAGCAAGGCCATCAGGTCCACCACCTTCGCGCCCGAAGTAGCTGGCGCAGCGGCCTCATCGGGTTCGGCCACCGCATGCGTCTGGCGGCTCTTGATCTTCTTCTTGATGAGCGCCAGCACGTCATCACGATAGGTATCGTGGAACTGCCCGGGCTCCCAATCGGAAGACATGTGATCCACCAGCGCCCGCGCCATCTCGACTTCCTGCTTGGTCACGGCGGATTTCTTCGATTTGCGTGACGGCACCGGCAAGTCATCCGGTGCCCGCAATTCGCTGGGATAGCGCAAGGTGATCAGTTGCAGCATGTCGCCTTGGGGAATCAGGGCGGCCAGATGCTGCCGGGTACGGATGACAATCTGGGCAATGGCCATCTTGTCGCTGGCCAGCAGGGTTTCGCGCAGCAAGGCGTAGGCCTTGTCGCCGCCCTTGGCCGGAGCCAGGAAATACGGCTGCTCATAGTAGAGGATGGGGACTTGCTCACGCTCCACGAAGCTCTGGATGTCGATGCTCTGGGTCGCCTCCACATTGGCCTGGCGCAAATCTTCATCGGACATGAGGACGAACTTGCCCTCCTCGTACTGGTAGCCCTTGATGATGTTTTCCCAGGGGACTTCGCGCCCGGATTTCTTGTTGTAGCGCTTGTAGCCCACCGGAGACAGGTCGCGCTTGTCGAGCAGGGTGAAATCCAGCTCATCGTGTTTTTCGGCGGTATAGAGTTCGACCGGGATATTGATCAGCCCGAAGCTGATGGCTCCCTTCCACAGTGCGCGTCGCATCGCTTCCTCCGCAAGTTCGCTGATGCGTCGATTATCAAATCGCCCCGTCCGCCGCGCAGTCGGCCTGCCGATGAAGCCCGCGTAGGAATGTGCCGCTCCCGCCCGCCAGGGCGCGCCTTGCTGCCCCCCGCCCGGTCTTCTCCTACATGGATTTACCGCACATGCCGATACAGGCCCGGCACTGCCGGACTTACTCTTGAGCGATTCCCTCCCCCTCCCAGGAGCCGCCATGCCCGCTACCGTTGCAGACATTCTCATCGACACGCTCTACGAGATCGGCGTGCGCCAGATCTTTGGCGTCGTCGGTGATGCCTTGAACCCGCTGACCGACGCCATCCGCCGTGACAAGCGCATCGAATGGATCGGTGTGCGCCACGAAGAAGGCGCCGCCCTGGCCGCCGCCGGCCAGGCCAAACTGACCGGCCGCCTGGCCGTGTGCTGCGGCACCACCGGCCCCGGTGCCAACCACCTGGTGGCCGGGCTCTACGAAGCCCGCAAGGACCACGCGCCGGTGCTGGCCATTTCAGGCGGTGTGCCCGCAGCCAAGCGCGGCACCGACTATTTGCAGGAAAATTCACCCGACATGCTGTTCCGCGATGTTGCTGCCTACAGCCAGGTCGTCACCAGCCCGGAACAGGCCCCCGCCGTGTTCCACCAGGCCATTGCCCAGGCCTATGCGCAACGTGGTGTGGCGCACCTGAACATTCCTGCAGACATCATCGGCGCCAAGGTCAGCGGCACCGTCCCCAGCATTCATACGCTGCGCGAACGCAGTGAACTGGCCCCGCCGGCCGCCGAGATTGCCGCTGCGGCTGAACTGATCAATGCCGCCGGCTCGGTGGCCATCTTCGCCGGCAATGGCTGCCGGGGCTCCATCGACCAGGTGCTGGCCCTGGCCAGCAAGCTGCAGGCTCCGGTCATGCATACCTTCCGAGGCAAGGATCTGGTGGCTTACGACCATCCGCACTGGATCGGCGGCGTCGGCCTCATTGGTGGCGCGCCTGGCACTGATGCCCTGCATGGTGCAGAGGTGATGCTGATGCTGGGCTCGGATTATCCGTATTCGGAATTCCTGCCGACCAAAGCCAAGATCATCCAGATTGACGAACGCGGTTTCGTGCTCGGCCGCCGCGCCCCGGTCACGCTGGGCATTACCGGCTCGGTCGGACCGGCCGTGCAAGCCTTGCTGGAAAAGGTCGACGGCAAGACCGATGGCAGTTTCCTGCAGAAAGCCAATGCCGATCGTGAACGCTGGAACAGCAAGCTGGACAGCGCCGCCGAGATCAAGCGCCATCACAAGAAGATCAAACCGCAAAGCGTGGCCCGGGCCCTGAGCGACCTGGCCGACGATGATGCGCGCTTCGTGATCGATACCGGCGTGGTCACGCTGTGGTGCGGCAACTGGATCCGCCAGCGCGGCCAGCAGCGCCTGCTGGCCTCGTTCAACAATGCCGCGGTCGGCACTTCGCTTGGCCAGGCCAATGGCATCCAGGCACTGGACCGCGAACGCCAGGTGATCGTGGGCGTGGGTGACGGCGGCTTCACCATGCTGCTGGGTGAGTTCATGACCAGCGTGGAGCACAAGCTGCCGGTGAAGGTGATCGTCTTCAATAACCGTGAATGGGGCCTGGTGCATCTGGAGATGGAAGAAGCCGGCATGCCTGCCTTCGAGGGCTCGGAATTCCCCAATGCCGACTTCGCCGCCTTCGCCCGTGCCTGTGGCGGCCAAGGTTTCACTGCGCGCGCGCCGGAAGAGTTGCAGGAGAGCCTGCAGCAACTGCTGGCCGCGCCTGGCCCGGCGGTGCTGGATGTTTTCATCGATCCGTCGGAGCTGCCCGTCATGCCGCACATCAAGATGGAGCAGATCTGGAAATTCGGCCTGGCCAAGGTCAAGGAAAGCCTGATTGCCATGCAAGGAGGATGAACCATGGATGCCATCGAACAGCAACGAGAAGAGTACGCCAGGCAGCTGCGCCTGCGTTTCGAGCAATACAAGTGCTGGGCCATCGAGCACTGGCCCGTGGCGGAACAGCCGCTGGACGACAGCGCGTTCATTGCGGCCGAACGTGAACTGGATCTGCTCACCGGCACCATGCTGCACCCGGGCCGCAAACCCGACGGCATTCCCGCCAGCGGCGCGCAGCAAGCGCAGTTTGAAGACGTGACGCCAGCGCCCTGGCCGTGAAATCTGCGCGGGGAGAAATCTTCCTCGCGCATTCTTACGTGCGGTTACGCCTCCCGCTTATAGGGGGGCAGCGGCAGGCACAGTAAGCTTCATCTCACAGGCTGCACCGCTTGCCAGCCCATTCCATCAGACCAGAAGGAGAACAGCATGAGCGAAAGCAAAACCGGCAAGGACCATCGTCCCAACCAGTACGACACGCCGTCCGAAGTAACGCTGGATGAGGCCAATGAGATGAGCTTCCCCGGCAGCGATCCGGTGTCCACCTCCAACATCACGCGCATCGAAAAGGCGCCCGAGATGGACAAGGCCAAGGACGACCACCAGAACAGCCACCGCGTCAAGGAAAACACCCCCAAGGCCAACTGATCCAGTTGCGCCCGATTCCTGGGCGGCCGGTGCATGCCGGCCGCTTTTTTATTTGATGAAGGGAGAACCATGATGAGCAATCGCTACAACCAATTGAAGGTCGCCGTGCTGGTGACCGATGGCTTCGAGCAGGCCGAACTGCTGGAACCGAAAAAGGCGCTGGAAGCCGCCGGCGCGACGGTCCACATCCTCTCCGACAAGAGCGACAGCGTGCAGGGCTTCAAGCACGTGGACAAGGGCGAAGTGGTCAGTGTCGATGGCAGCCTGGATAGCGCCAATCCGGCTGATTATTCGGCCGTGCTGCTGCCGGGTGGCGTGGTCAATGGCGACGCCATGCGCCTGCTGCCCGAAGCCCGCAATTTCGTGCGTGCCGCCAATGATGCGGAAAAGCCCATCGCCTCCATCTGCCATGGCGGCTGGCTGCTGATCTCGGCGGGCATCGCCAAGGGGCGCACCGTGACCAGCTGGCCCAGCTTGCAGGATGACTTCAAGAATGCGGGTGGCCAGTGGGTCGACCAGGAAGTGGTGCGGGACGAAAACTTCGTGTCCTCGCGCAAACCCGCCGATATCCCGGCCTTCAACAATGAATTCATGAAACTGCTGGATGAGCAGCAGCGCCGTGAACAGCGCCAGCAACCCGCCGACGCTGCAGGCGATGGCTCCATCTCTGCCGGCGGCTCCTCCAAACCGCAATTGTCGGAGAAAGGCAGTGCCCCGGCCGCACCGCCCAACCATGAAAGCGAAGCCTTTGCGGTCGCCCATGGCGAATCAGCACAAAGTGATGGCTAGGCACGGTTTCAGGCTGATATGAAGGAAAGTGAAAATCGAGGGCTAGCCCCTCGATTTTTTATGGCCGGGCGACGGGTTGGCTCTGAAGCGCGCGCCTGTTGCGTGAAGGAATTGACCAAAACTGCCAGCCCTGAAAATGAGCATGCCGCCCGGACCACGCCGGACGGCATTGGCACCACCAAGGACGCCAGGCAAATGGCCGGCATCCATCGGCGGCCTAGCCCCTCTGTTCCGCTTGATGCTTGTGCATGGCTTCGGCCAGCAGTGCCAAGGCAGCCTTCTCGGCCGCTTTACGTTTCTTGCAGATACGCACCGGTTGCGCACCGAGGTCCAGCAAATCCATGTGCCAGAGTTCATCAATACGGGTATCGATGTAGGCGACGTATTTGTGCTTGTCCAGCTTGGTGACACGCGGCATGAAATGACCGGCTTGCTGCTGTTCGACGGAGCGGGCGAAGTGTTTCATGACAAGTCTCCTGGGCACACGGGCGTGAGGGGGGGACGGCATGACAGGGGGCGGGAGTGAAGCTGACTACAGCTTAGTCGATCAACGCCGCAAGGGAAGGTTTATTTCATTTGCAGTGCTGATCGACTGAAGGGATGACGATTATTTCTTGGCGGCATCCACGGTTTTCTTCAGGTCACGGCCCATCTGCAGGTGTTCCTGCAGGCCCGGCAGCGTCTTGGCGGCAAAAGTCTTCACATCTGGATCTTGGGCTTCCTTGGACGACTTCTGGAACAGCTTGACCGCATCTTCATGAGCGGACACACCAATCATGCTGGCATAGCGCTTGTCGAAGGTATTGCCCTTGAGCTTTTCCAGGATGGCGATCTTGGCGCGCTGGGCCATGCTGGGTTCAGCCGGCAGGGTGACATCCTTGCTGGAGGCCAGTTGCTTGAGCTGCTCATCCACCGTGGTGTGCTGGTCGATCATTTTCTGGGCGTAATCCTTGACGGCCTGGTTGCTGCTCTTTTCGAGCGCGATCTTGCTGGCTTCGATTTCAGCGTGGCCGGCTTCGGCGGCGTTGGTCATGAAGCTCTTGTCCTTGCTGTTCACGGACTCGGCCGCTGCATTGAAGGAAAAGGCGGCCCCGGCGATCATCAGGACGCCGGCCCCGATCAGGCGGCGGCTGGCGCAGGTGTGCAGGCGGGATTGAATATTCTGGGTACGTTGCATGAAAGGCTCCTTGTCGTGTGGATGATGGATCAGCTTCTGCCCCATTCGGGGCTGCCATGTTTTCACTGTAGTCAGGAAGGGCGGCGGCTTGCATCAGACAGCGCCAATGACCGATGTAAGAATCGATGAGCGGCATGGCGCCCGGATCATGCGTGACTCATGCGTGACTCACTGCTGACGGCGGCGATTGCGCAGATACAGCACCTGCCCCAGCAAAGCGGTGAAGAGCAGGAACACATTCGAGACTACGAACACCCAGTCCCCTTGCAGGACGCTGTAGGCGACGAAGCCGGTAGAAGCCGCCAGTTGACCCGCAAAGAGCCAGTGCGAGACGCCCTGGGTGGAGCGGCTGCGCCACTGTTCGTAGACCTGGGAGGAGATGGTGAGCAGAAGGATGAGGGTCGCGCCCCAGCCGATGAGGTCGGTGATGTGATCGGACATGATGGTCGATATGAGCCCGTGAAGGCCCGGCAAGCGAATGGTGTGCCGATGGTGGACCAAGCCGGCAGCGGCCACCATCGGCCAGCGCCGCGAGGCGCTGTAGGAAGTTTCCCCGGCAGCCCTGCAACGCAGGTCGGCGCATTCGCACGGGCCTGCGCGAATTGGCCGACCCGACAAAGGGCGCATGTGGCATTGCGGCATCGGCGTCACTTCCCTAGTCTGGAGTGGAAGTCAAGATCCCCCTTCAGATCCCCCTTTACAGCCATTCCCATCCACTCAGGAGGTCAACATGCACGCTACCCGAACCATTGCCGACGTCATGACACGCGGTGTCCATACCTTGAGCCCGGATGATTCCGTCATCCGTGCCGCCCAGGCGATGGAGTCACTGGATGTAGGCGCCCTGCCCGTCTGCGATGCCCAGCACAATCTGGTCGGCCTGGTCACCGACCGCGACATCGTCCTGCGCGCCGTGGCCCGCAATCGCCTTTCCGAGAGCCTGCCGCTGACCGAGGTAATGAGCCACGAGGTCCTGTGGTGCTACGAAGATGAGCCTGTAGATGATGTGCTGGACGATATGGTGCAGCGCCAGATCCGCCGCCTGCCCGTGATGGACCGCCAGAAGAATCTGGTCGGCATGGTGAGCCTGGGCGACGTCGCCGCCAAGACCCAGAATCGCGGCGTGGGCAACGCACTGGCGGAGATTTCCTTGCCCGCTGCACCGGTGCGTCCGGCACAGGAAGTGTCGCCTTCTGGCGACTTCGAATTGCCGGAAGTGCGCAACAGTGACATGCACGAGGTCAATATCGGCCACAAGTAGGGCTGGCGCGGATTTGCGGCGCGTTCGAAGGCGTGCGATGTAGGTGTTTTCCTACGCGTTTATTGGACACTGTCCGATCTTCTTTTTTGCGCTGCATCGCTACTATGCATCTCAACGAACTCGAAACCGAGGACCCCACATTCCGATACGAACGTCCCCCTCCGTCGTGTCATGAATACAGTCCATCCCCCATCGGTTTATCCCCACGAGTCGTTTTCATAAGCAGAAATTCTCCGGCGATTCCCCCGATCCCCGGCGTCTTATATCCCTCCCCCTCAGGCCGCCTCCCTAGGCGGCCTTTTTTTTATCTTCATTTTTATCCGCATTGGTTTCTTCACCTGAAGAATGGTTCGCATGGTTCGAATGATTCAGTTGCCCTGTCCGGCGATAAACGCCAGAGCATCGGCATAGGCCAGTTCGCTGGTCGTGCGCAACATCGGGCAGACATGGGTAGAGACCGGCTCCTGCGGCGCTTGCGGAGAAGCGCCGATGAGTACGATGCCGCGAAAGCCGCCTTCCTCGGATTGCTGCACGCCTGGCTGCATGACCGGTGCTCCTTGCGCATCGGCCACGGGGCCGCTCAGTTCGCCCAGATGGTGACCGCCGGGAATGTCGATGGGAATGCTCATGGTGTGCTCCTCTGTTCAAGGTGAAAGACCCGGCAGGAAGAAACCTGTGCCGCCCGCGCCACTGACGCAGGTCAGGCAATGCAGCCTCTTTCCCCGCGCCGGGCCAGGAAGAAGTATTCTTGTCAGCATAAGAAACACTGAAGGCAAAGGCAGCAAGAAGCCACCGGCTCTCTGCGTAGGAAGCGGCGAAGATGAGTCTCTCCGGGGGGACAGGAGAGGCAGACGTTGCGCAGGGGTGGCTTGGGGATGCTGTCGCCTGGGGTGCTTGCCTCTCTGTCTGGAACCGTCATGCCCATCAATTACCTGCGCCGTCTGACCAGTCCGGCGCGCACCGATCTCTCCAACCGCCATCTGGGGCGTTCGCTGGCCTTCATCGCCGGCGCCGTCAATGCGGGCGGTTTCCTGGCCGTGGGCCAATACACCTCGCACATGTCGGGCATCGTCTCCTCGCTGGCCGACAACCTGGTGCTGGGGGAAACCCTGCTGCTGGTGGCCGGCGCCAGTGCCTTGCTGTCGTTCCTGCTGGGAGCGGCCTGTTCAGCGGTGATGATCAATTGGGCGCGGCGGCGCGGCCTGCACAGCGAATACGCCATGCCGCTGATGCTGGAAGCCATGCTGTTGCTGTGTTTTGGCATTCTCGGCAGCAATCTGGAAAATCACCGTCTGCTGTTCGTGCCGGTGACCGCGGCCTTGCTGTGCTTCGTGATGGGTCTGCAAAATGCCATGATCAGCAAGATTTCGCGATCGGAGATCCGTACCACCCACGTCACGGGCCTGGTCACCGACATCGGTATCGAGATCGGCAAGATGTGCTACTGGACCCTGGCCCCCCGCCAGCCCCATGAGGCGGTGACGGAAGATCCCGTGCCGGGTGCGCGGCGCAAGTTCATGCTGCTGTCGTCCTTGCTGCTGATGTTCTTCCTGGGGGGCGTGGCGGGGGCCTTCGGTTTCAAGGCGCTGGGTTTCCTGGCGACCATGCCGCTGGCGGCCGCGCTGTTCCTGCTGGCGCTGGTGCCAATGATGGATGATCTGGCGCGCCCCTGAGAGGAACGGCTTGATCCACCCTTGCCCGTACAGCGTACAGGCAACAGGCAACAAAAAAGGCGCTGAACGCGCCTTTCGTTTTCTTGTTATCGGTCTCTCGCGCCGACGGTGCGGCCTCGGAGGGCCGTGTTCTGCTGTTGTGACCGTGCTGCGCCCGCCGCTGCCTGAGGCGGCCAAGTTCTTTCCGTTCAGCCCTGCTGCTGCGGGGTGCTATCGGTGCTATCCGACTGCTGCGGTTGCCGGGGGGCGCCGTTGCCCTCCTGCGGGGTGCTCTGGCTCATCTGCGGCTGGGCCGAGGTCGCGGCACCGTTGCCGCCACCACCGTTTTGCGCTGCTGCCGCTGCAGCTGCTGCGTTCTTGCGGCCATGGCTGTTGAGGCCACCCTTGCGTCCGGCTTCCCGGGCTTCGGCGGAGGTGAACTCATGGGCGGCACCCTTGGCGTGGGCGGCCTTGCCTCCCATGCTGGCGATCTGGCGCTGTTTCTCCCTATCCATGGCGGCGAAGCCGCGATTGCTGTTCCCCGGATTTTGTGAATTTGCCATGTGTGACTCCTTGTCTTGGATGATCGAATGGAGCAGACATTTGTCATTCGCCGCCCTCTTGCTCTGCGCGAGCATGCAAATGACAACCCAACTTTTGTCCACATCTGCAGTGTAGAAAGCCTCACCGATCCTCACTATCGGAAGAGCTCTTCTGCCAAGGTCAGCAATGGCTGTCAGACATGTAGGAAAAACTGAAGATGAGCTTGCATTTTAGGTATCAATTGCTGATGGATCAGCGATCTTCGGCATTGCCCCCGGGAAATTTCACGTGATTGAAAGCCCAAAGGCAGTTTTTTTCACACCTCAAAACAATTACTGTATATTTATACAGTCTTTGCTTTTACCCGCACTTTCCTGCTGTTTCGCATCCTCGTTTTCTTGCCATGTTGACATCCAGCTCTCCGGTCCCTCGTCCGGAAATCATCCACCCCTCGCTCTGGCTGGCCTCCCAGCTGGCGCGCGGTGGTGCGCGCGGTGTCTCCAGCGGATTCGAGGCGCTGGATGCCGAGCTGCCCGAACGCGGCTGGCCGCCCGGGGTGCTCATCGAGCTGCTGCTGCCGCAGGAGGGCGTGGGCGAGCTGCGCCTGTTGCGCCCGGTACTGGCGCGTGCGCCCGCCACTGCCCGGCGCCCGCCGCAGGCTGGCCGGATCGCCCTGCTGCAGGCCCCACACCAGGTCAATGCCCCCGGCTGGGCGCATATGGGGGTGGAAGCATCACGGCTGCTGCAGCTGCAGGCCGATCATGCGGCCGACGCCTGCTGGGCCGCCGAGCAGGTCTTGCGGGCCGACAGCTGCCAGGCCCTGCTGATGTGGCAGCCGCGCTTGCGCAAGGGCGATCATGACCTGCTGCGGCGACTGCACGTGGCAGCGCAGGCCGGGCAGACGCTGTTCTTCATGCTGAGGCCGCTGTCCTGCGCGCGCGAGCCTTCCCCCGCGCCCCTGCGGCTGACGCTCAAGTCAGCGCGCGACGGGCTGGAGATCGGTTTTCTCAAGCGCCGCGGACCGCTGCGCGAACAAAGCCTGTTTCTCCCTTTGCTGCCTTCACCGAATTTGCAACGCCATGTCACCCCTGTGGATCGCCGTACACCTGCCACTGCTGCCGCTGGAAGTCTTCCGTCCGAACTGGCTGGATGAGGCAGCGGCCGTGGTCTTCGAGCGCGATCGCGTATCCGCCCTGACGGCACCGGCGCGCGCGCTGGGCGTGCACGAAGGCATGCGGCGCGGCGGCGTGCAGTTGCTGGCACCGCAAGCGCATCTGAACGAGCGGGATATCCTGCGGGAGCAAACCACCTTGCAGCAAGCCGCCCTGGCCCTGCTGCAATACACGCCCCAGGTCACGCTGGCCGAAGAGGACTGCATCCTGCTGGAAGTGGGCGCCAGCCTGCGCCTGTTCGGCGGCATCCGGGCCCTGTGCCGCAAGATCCGGGTGACCATTGCCCGGATGGGACTGTCGGCCACCCTGTCCTGCGCCGTCACGGCCACCGGGGCCTGGCTGCTGGCACGCTATGGCTACGTGCGCACCCTGAGCCACCATTCCCTGCAGCGCCGACTGGACCGTCTCCCGGTGGTTCTGCTCACCGCCGCCCGTGCCCATCTGGAATGGCTGCACGGGCTGGGCTGCCGGCAGCTGGGCCAGGTGCAGCGCCTGCCCCGCGCCGGCTTGCAGCGCCGCTGCGGCAAGGAATTGCTGGGCATGCTGGACCGCGCCTATGGTGCCACGCCCGAAGTGCATGACTGGATCGTGGCACCGCCAACCTTCCAGGCCCGGGTGGAGCTGCCGGACCGCATCGAGCACACCGACATCCTGGCCGCCTATGCTCAAGGCTTGCTGGCCCAGCTGGCCGGCTGGCTGACCGCACGTCAGTTGGCCATCAAGAAGCTGCGCCTGTGGCTGGAACATGAACGCGGACGGCAGGCAGTGGCGCCCACCGAGCTGCAGGTAGCGCTGTCGGTCCCGGCCTGGCAGGAAGACCACCTGCACACCCTGGTCAAGGAAAAGCTGGCCCGTTCCTCCCTGCCCGCCCCGGCCATCGCCCTGGGGCTGGCCGCCGATGAACTGGAAAGCCAGCAGGCGGCCAGCGAGATGCTCTTTCCCGAACCCGGCGGCAGTGCCGAGGATCACCAGCGCCTGCTGGAACTGCTGGTGGCGCGTCTGGGCGCGGACAAGGTGCAGCAGGCCGCCCCGCGCGCCGATCACCGGCCCGAGATCGCCAACCGCTGGTGCAGCGTGATGCAGAGCCCCGCCAGCCTGCCGGCTGCCCTGAACACCGATGCGGCACGATTGCCGCCGCGTCCGTTGTGGCTGCTGGCCGAACCCTTGCCCTTGCGGATGCAGCAGCACAAGCCCTTCTATCGCAGTGCGCTGGAATTCACTTCGCCGCCCGAACGCATCGAAGCCGGCTGGTGGGAAGGCCGGCCATTGACGCGCGACTACTTCACGGCGCGCGATGCCAGCCATGCCTATTACTGGATCTTCCGCCAGTGGCGCGGCGGCGAGTGGTCCGACGAGGAGCCGCAGTGGTTCCTGCACGGCCTGTTCGGCTAGGAGCACGGCATGCAAGCTTCCCTGCCCTTGGGCGTCCCCCAGACCGGCCTGCCCGACTATGCCGAACTATATTGCCGCACCAACTTCAGTTTCCTGCATGGGGCCTCGCATGCGCAGGAACTGGTGGATCGTGCCATCGAACTGGGCTATCGGGCCCTGGCCATCACCGATGAATGCACCATGGCCGGCGTGGTGCGCGCCCATGCCGCCTGGATGGAACAGGTCAATCGCGGCAAGGCCAAGGATTTCAAGCTGCTCATCGGCAGTTGCTTCCGTTTCACGGCTTTGAAGGATGATCCGGCCCACCCCCTGGCGAGGATGACCCTGGTGGGGCTGGCCAGGAACCGCGAAGGCTATGGCAACCTCTGCGAACTCATCACGCTGGCGCGCACCCGCGCCGAAAAAGGCAGCTACCTGCTGTCGCCGGAAGACCTGAGCCAGCCGCCGCCCGCCCTGTCGCACCTGCGCACCCTGCCCGATTGCCAGTTGATCCTGGTGCCGGACTACCCGGCCGATGAAGAAACGCTGGATGCGCAATTGCGCTGGTTCGCCCCGCTGGCCCCCGGCCGCTCATGGGTCGGCATGACGCGCCTGTACCGTCCGCTGGACGACCTGCATCGCGCTGCCATCGATGCCGCAGCACGGCTGCATGGCTTGCCGCTGGCGGCGGTGGGCGATGTGCAGATGCACCAGCGTTCGCGCAAATACCTGCAGGATGTGGTCACGGCCATCCGCGTCGGCAAGCCGGTGCAGGAATGCGGCCTGGCCCTGGCACCCAATGCCGAACAGCACCTGCGGCCACGCATGCGGCTGTCGCTGGTGCACAGCCCGGCGACCTTGGCCCAGACCCTGGCGGTGGCGGCCGGTTGCCAGTTCAGCCTGGCTGAATTGCGATATGAATATCCTGACGAACTGGTGCCGCTGGGCATGAGCCCGGCCGACTACCTGCGGCAGGAAACCCTGGCCGGGGCCTTTAAACGCTATCCGCAAGGGATGCCGGGCGAGGTGCGCGCACAGATCGAGATGGAATTGTCCCTGATCGCCCAAAAGGAATATGAAGCTTATTTCCTGACGGTCTACGACCTGGTCAAGTTCGCCCGCTCGCGCGGCATCCTGTGCCAGGGACGCGGCTCGGCGGCCAACTCGGCGGTGTGCTACTGCCTGGGGGTGACCGAGGTCGATCCCACCTCCACCCGGCTGCTGTTTGCCCGCTTCATCAGCGAAAAGCGCGAGGAACCGCCCGACATCGACGTGGACTTCGAGCACCAGCGCCGCGAAGAAGTGATCCAGCACATCTACCGCAAGTACGGCCGCCGCCGCGCTGCGCTGGCGGCCGCCGTGCACAGCTACCGGCCGCGTGGCGCTCTGCGCGAGGTCGGCAAAGCACTGGGCGTGGATGCGGCCATCGTCGATACGGTGGCCAAGTCGCAGCACTGGTTCGACAGCCGGGAAGAATTGCTGGCCCGCTTTGCCGAAGCCGGGCTGGACCCGGAACTGCCGCAGATCGGCCTATGGGCCAGCATCACCGGCAAGCTGCTGCGCTTCCCGCGCCATCTGTCGCAGCACACCGGGGGCTTCGTGATCGCGCGCGGGCAGTTGTCGCGGCTGGTGCCGATCCAGAATGCAGCCATGGAAGAGCGTTCCGTCATCGAATGGGACAAGGATGACCTGGAGTCACTGAAGCTGCTCAAGGTCGACGTCCTTGCGCTGGGCATGCTGACCGCCCTGCGCCGCTCGCTGGAACTGGCGAGCCTGCGGCGCGGCCTGCCGCAGGTCATGCAGATGTACGACATTCCGCGTGAAGATCCAGCCACGTTCGACATGATCTGCAAGGCCGATACCATCGGCGTGTTCCAGATCGAGAGCCGCGCCCAGATGAGCATGCTGCCGCGCATGCAGCCACGCACCCAGTACGACCTGGTGGTGCAGGTCGCCATCGTGCGGCCGGGGCCGATCCAGGGCGGCATGGTCCATCCCTACCTGCGGCGGCGGGAATTGGTGCGCAGCGGCGGCAGCTTCGACTATCCGGACAACACCAGCAAGAGCGGCAAGATCAGGAAAGTGCTGGAGCGCACCCTGGGCATCCCGATCTTCCAGGAGCAAGTGATGGACGTGGCCATCGAGGCTGCCGGATATTCCCCCAGTGAAGCCGATGATCTGCGCCGCTCCATGGCCGCCTGGAAGCGCAAGGGCGGCATGGGCCCGCACCATGAACGGCTGGTGCTGGGCATGACCGACAATGGCTATTCACGTGAATTCGCCGAGAGCATCTTCAACCAGATCGAGGGTTTCGGCGAATACGGTTTCCCCGAAAGCCATGCCGCCAGCTTTGCCCTGCTGACCTATTTCAGCAGCTGGCTCAAGTGCCACGAGCCGGAAGCCTTCCTGTGCGGCCTGCTCAACAGCCAGCCCATGGGGTTTTATTCGCCCTCCCAATTGATCCAGGATGCGCGCCGGCATGGGGTCAAGGTCCTGCCGGTGAACGTCTTGCGCAGCCGCTGGGAATCCATTCTGGAGCTGGACCCGACCGGCCAGGCGCGTCCGGCCGTGCGGCTGGGCATGAGCCTGCTGCGCGGCATGCCCGAACAGGCGGCGCAGCGTATCGAGCAGGCCGGGGCCGAACGTCCCTTTGCCGATGTCGATGACCTGGCCCGGCGCGCCGGGCTGGACCGCCACGCCCTGCAAGCGCTGGCAGCGGGCGATGCCTTGCGCGAGCTGGCCGGACACCGGCGCGCCGCGCTCTGGCATGCGGTAGGCGCAGTGCCCGACCGTGACCTGCTGCGCACGGCAGCGCGCGGGGATGACGCGGTCCAGCTGGAGGCACCCGGCGAAGGCGACCAGATCGTCGACGACTACCGCGCCATGAATTTGACGCTGCGCCGCCATCCGCTGGCGCTCTTGCGCCCGACCTTGCAGCGGCGGCGCTTCATGAGCGTGGCCGACCTGAACACACTGCAGAACCGCCAGTTCGCCTGCTGCTGCGGCATCGTCACGGTGCGCCAGCGGCCGGGCACGGCCAAGGGGGTGATCTTCATGACGCTGGAGGATGAGACTGGTTCAGCCAATGTGATCGTCTGGCCTTCGGTACTGGAGCGGCAGCGCAGCGAGGTCTTGAATGCGCGCTTGCTGGGGGTGTATGGCAGCTGGCAGTGCCATGGAGAAGTGCGCCACCTGGTGGCGGGGCGGCTGGAAGACTGGACCCATCTGCTGGGCGAGCTGCAGCCGCGCAGCCGGGATTTCTTCTGAAGCGATCCTCAACGCCACAGCCGGATCAAGCTGCCAGCGCCATCCGGAAAGCATTCCGCCCTTCGGTCTTGGCACGATACAGCGCCAGGTCAGCTTCGTGGACCAGTGCATCCCAGCTCATGGACTGGCCCGGCTGCAATACCGCCAGCCCGACGCTGATGGTGACCCTTTGTCCATGCCCGAAATCGTGGTTGCGCACAGTCTCCAGCAGATGCTGGGCTATCTGGCGTGCCTGGACCTCCGACCAGTCCGGGAAGACCGCGCAGAATTCCTCGCCACCGTAGCGGCCGACCATGCCGCCCTGGCAACAGTGCTCGCGCAGCAAGGCGCCGATGTCAGCCAACACCCGATCTCCGACCAGGTGGCCGTGGGTGTCGTTGATGTCTTTGAAGTGATCCACATCGATGAAGGCCAGCGTCAGGACCCGCCTGCCCTGCACGGCCCGGGCCAGCGCCTCTTCGCCACAGCGCACCAGCTCGCGGCGGTTGAGGGTGCCGGTCAGTTCATCTTCGGTCGCCAGCCGCTGCTTGTCGGCCAGCAGCCGTTCGAAGTAGATCATCATCAGCGACACCGACAGCAGCAAGGTGCCACTGATGGGAATCAGATAGATCAGGCCTACACCCAGACTGCTCATCTCGGGGGGCATGAACAGTTCCGGATGCGACAGCGACAGCAGCAGCCGGTTCACATGGGTGGCGCTGAGGATCAACAAGGCCACGATGCCGATCCAGCGGCCAAAGGTCCAGCGTGGATAGCGCGCGGCCAGCGGCCCGGACAAGCCCTTGAAGAATTCAAGCAGCACCAGGCAGAACACCACCTGCATGCCGCCCACGGCGAGGTAGGCACGATGGGTGAAATC
Organism: Herbaspirillum sp. WGmk3; assembly: GCF_023952535.1. Lineage (NCBI taxonomy): Bacteria > Pseudomonadati > Pseudomonadota > Betaproteobacteria > Burkholderiales > Oxalobacteraceae > Herbaspirillum > Herbaspirillum sp. WGmk3. Next base: position 666,186 of record NZ_JAKYWT010000002.1, read on the forward strand.
GGCGCCGCCGATCAGCAGCGCGGTAAAGCTGACGGTATAGGCGATCAGCAGCATCCAAGGCCAGTCGCCCGACTGGCGCTGGTAAAAGCTGCGCAGTCCGCACCAGGCAACGATGCCGGAAGAAAACACCAGCGTATTGCCCAGCAACAAGCCGAGCGGCCGCAGGCTGCCAGCCAGCCCGGCATACACTGCAACGGTGACGCAGATCCCCAGTGCCGAGAACACGCCCGAGAGCGCCCACAGCCGCGTGAAGCGCTCTGACGGCGTGCTGATGAACAGGCCGGTCATGATCACGCCACTGCAAAACTGTACGATGGCCAGCGCAATGCTGGCGGTGAAAGGATTCATGCGGATTCGCTTGCCCTTGCGGGCAGGTATAGAAGGCATCGCGGCAAGCGATGCGGAGGATGCGCCCCTCAGCGCATCGGCGGCATCCTCAGTTGGCTTGGGGCTCGAGGACGGCCAGGGTCGTCGCCAGTGTAACCGAAGGCGCCAGCTCAGCAGTGATTTTCAGCAATTCATCAAAAAATCTGAACTTTTAAGCTCAAAAAGACGGCGCTTGTTCAATTTTATTCACTTTATTAGCGTGGTTCATGTACGTTCCAATAGCCGGGTATGCCCCCACTGGCCGGAACGGCACAGCGCGTCGGTCACATCCAGCACCAGCCGTTCCACCGCAGCCGCCGCGGTGGTCAGCGGGATATTGCGCGAGGCGCACAGCACCAGGGTGCGCGAGATCTGTTCGCCGGCAATGGCATGGGCCACCATCTCGCCGCGCTCGATGTCGGCCAGCAGCGGCGCCACCGGCAGGATGGTGGCCCCGATATCGGCCAGGATGGCCGATTTGAGGATGGCCACCGAGTTGATCTCAATGACGTTGTCCAGGCTCATGCCCTGCCCGCGCACCAGGCTCTCGATGCGCGGGCGCACCCCATGGGCCAGGCCCGGCAGGATCAGCGGTGCTTCGATGGCCTTGGCCAGCGGCACGCCCTTGCGGCCTTTCACCCCATAGCGCGACTTGGCGCGGGTGATGTACATCATCTCTTCCTCGATCATGGGCGTGGCTGCGAAGGACGACAGCTGGCCGTCGTCAAACAGCACCGCCAGATTGATGCGGCCGGATTTCAACTGGGTGATGAGGTTACCGGTCAATTCCTCGGTCAGTTGCAGGGTGATCTCGGGGTAGATCGAGCGCACTGCATTGAGCAGCGGCAAGGCCAGCGCATTGGAGACGCTCTGCGGAATGCCCAGCGCCACCGTGCCGGAGGGTTTGTCGGTGGACTGCGCCACGGCCTGCTTGGCATCCTGCACCTGTTTCAAGATCGCCAGCGCGTGCTCATAAAAGACCTTGCCGGCATCGGTAGCGATGACCCCTTGGGCCGAGCGATGCAGCAATTGCGCCGCCATCTCGTCCTCCAGCTGGCGGATCTGCTGGGTCAGCGCCGGCTGGGCGATGTGCAGCACACGCGCCGCGCGTGAGAGCGAGCCGTGATCGACGATGGCCACGAAGTAGCGCAGTTGGCGTAATTCCATGCGAAGAGCTTCCTGCTTGACGATAAGTAGTTAACTAAATTGACAGCCTGAATGTCAAGCAGCCTTACAAGCCGGGCCGGCTGTTGAACATGCGCGTGCGGGCATTCTCGATATGCCCACGCATGGCGCGCCGTGCGCCTTCGGCATCCTGCAGGCGGATCAGCTCGAAGATCTGGCGATGTTCGTCCATGGCATCCTGCGAGCGCTTCCAGGGCGGGATCTGCATCAGGTGGCGCAGCATGTTGACGGCGTGGCTGACATCGTATTCCAGCGTCTTCATCACCTGCACGAAGCGCTGGTTGCCGGTGGCCTGGGCGATGGCTTCATGGAAGCCGAAATCATAGTGATGGGCGATGCCGCCCACGCGGTTGGCTTCCTCGAATCCGAGCAGCAAGGCATCCATCTTTTCCAGATCCTGCTTGTTGCGTCGCAGGGCGGCCATGTAGGCGCATTCCGGCTCCAGCACCAGCCGCAGTTCCAGCCCGTTCATGATGTGGCCGATGCGGGTCTCGGGATCGCCATCGGGACGGGCCGGGGCCAATCCTGCCTTTTCCTTCACATAGGTCCCGGAGCCACGCTGGGACTCCACCAGCTGATCTTCACGCAGCCGATCCAGCGCCTGCCGCACCACCGGCCGCGAAACCTCGAACAGCGTGGCCAGGTCGTTTTCGGAAGGCAGTTTGCTGCCGACGGCAATGCGGCCTTCAACGATGGCATGGAACAAGGTTTCATATACCCGTTCAGCGAAGCGTTCCGGCCGCACCGGACCCAGGCCAGCCGCGGCCAGGCTCAGGATGTCACCGGAAGCGCCGGGGCGTGGGGACTTGCTCGATGAGGGCATCGACACTCCAGTTAGGCAGGAAAGGACAGGAACGGCATGGGCCGCATGGTAGCGGATTTGTCAGTCTCACCGCCAGCCATCCGATGCAAGTAGTCATCAAAGTAGTAAATATATTTGACATCTTGGATGCGCAGGCTTAGATTCAGGCACAACAAAAAACAGCAGCACACGACAAGACACCAGGAGACAAGCCCCTACCCGGCCAAGCTCGGACTGACCATCCGAAGCAGGCCCGCGCCTGCAAGGCGTGCCATCCTGCCGCTTCCCTGTGCTGCTCCCCCGTCATCCGCCCCCAAGGACCGCACCGCCATGAAACAGCACTTCATCGACAATCGCTGGGTCGCCCCCGCCTCCGGCGAAAGCATCCCGGTCATCGATCCCTCCGATGGCCTGGCCTTCGAGGCCATCGCCCGTGGCAATGCCGCCGACATCGACCAGGCCGTGCAGGCAGCACGCCGCGCGTATGAAGGTGCGTGGGGCAAGCTTTCCGCCGCCGAGCGCAGCCGCCTGCTGATGAAGCTGGCCCACAAGCTACAGGATCACCAGGAAGAACTGGCCCAGCTTGAAGGACGCGACTGCGGCAAACCCATGAAACAGGCACGTGCCGATGCTGCGGCCATCGTGCGCTACTTCGAGTTCTACGCCGGTGCCGCTGACAAGCTGCACGGCGACACCATTCCCTACCAGGCCGGCTATACGGTACTGACCCTGCGCGAGCCGCATGGCGTGACCGGCCACATCGTGCCGTGGAACTATCCGATGCAGATCTTCGGACGCTGCGTGGGCGGCGCCCTGGCTGCCGGCAATACCTGCGTGGTCAAGCCGGCCGAGGATGCCTGCCTGTCCATCCTCCGGGTGGCCGAACTGGCCGCCGAGGCGGGCTTCCCCGAGGGTGCGCTCAACATCGTCACCGGCTATGGCCACGAGGTCGGCGACCTGCTTGTCAAGCACCCTGACGTGGACCACGTTTCCTTCACCGGCTCGCCCAATGTGGGCAAGCTGGTGGTGCGCGCGGCCGCCGAGCATCACACCCCGGTCACTCTGGAGCTGGGCGGCAAGTCGCCGCAGGTGGTCTTCGAGGATGCAGACATGGACGCCCTGTTGCCGGTGGTGGTCAATGCCATCGTGCAGAACGCCGGCCAGACCTGCTCGGCCGGCAGCCGCCTGCTGGTGCAACGTGGCGCTTACGAGCAGGTGCTGGAACGGCTTGGCGGGCTGTTCTCGCAACTCAAGGTGGGTTCCTCGCAGATGGACCTGGATTGCGGCCCGCTGATCCGCAAGACCCAGCAGGAGCGCGTGGCCGGTTTCCTCTCGGATGCGCGGCGCGACGGCATCGCCCTGGTGGCGCAGGGCGAGATCGCGCCCGGCGCCCCGGCGGGCGGTTTCTACCAGGCCCCGGCGCTGCTGCGTGACGTGCCGCCGCAGCATCGGCTGGCGCAGGAAGAAGTATTCGGTCCGGTGCTGGCGGCCATGTCCTTCGAGGATGAAGCCGAAGCCATCGCCCTGGCCAATGGTACCGACTACGGCCTGGTGGCCAGCGTCTGGACCCGCGACGGCGGCCGCCAGCTGCGGCTGGCGCGCGCCATTCGCAGCGGCCAGGTCTTCATCAACAACTATGGCGCCGGCGGCGGCGTGGAACTACCCTTCGGCGGCGTCAAGGCCAGCGGCCACGGACGCGAGAAGGGCTTCGAAGCCCTTTATGGCTTCACGGTCCTCAAGACCATCGCCATCCGCCACGGCTGACATCCCCCCTCATTCAACCCACACAATTTTCAAGGAGACACATCATGCGTTTGCAAGACAAGGTAGCCATCGTTACCGGTGGCGGTTCGGGTTTCGGAGAAGGCATCGCCAAGGCCTATGCCCGTGAAGGCGCCTCCGTGGTGGTGGCCGATATCGGCGAAACGGGCGGCCTGCGGGTGGTTGAAGAGATCAAGGCGGCCGGCGGCCGTGCGGTCTTCGCCAAGGCCGACGTCTCCAAGCGCGCTGACATGGACCAACTGCTGGCCAGCGCCCTGGAGCACTTCGGCAAGCTCGACATCGTCGTCAACAATGCCGGCACCACGCATCGCAACCGCCCCATGCTGGAAGTGGAAGAAGACGAGTTCGACCGCGTCTATGCGGTCAACGTGAAGAGCATCTTCCTCTCGGCCAAGACCTTCGTGCCCTATTTCCGCCAGGTCGGCGGCGGTGCTTTCGTCAACATCGCATCCACCGCCGGCATCCGCCCGCGTCCCGGGCTGACCTGGTACAACGGCAGCAAGGGCGCCGTCATCACCACCAGCAAGTCGATGGCGGCCGAACTGGGTCCGGACAAGATCCGCGTGAACTGCGTCAATCCGGTCATCTCGGCCACCGGCCTGCTGTCCGAATTCATGGGCGTGCCCGACACCCCGGAAAACCGCAAGAAGTTCGTCGCCACCATCCCCATGGGCCGGTTCTCCACTCCGGAAGACATCGCCAATGCCTGCCTCTACTTGGGTTCCGATGAAGCAGAGTTCGTCACCGGCGTGTGCATCGAGGTCGATGGCGGGCGTTGCGTGTAAGGCGGCGATGTAAAAATCTTCATGCAAGCGGTGAGGATAATGATTTGACAATGTCCTCACCGCCACTACAATGCGTGGCACCGTCAAGCGGTCACAAAGAACCGGCGACGCACAACAACGATACGTCAAACATCATCTGGAGCGAGACATGACCTACCAAGCAGGCGCAGCCGCCGACGGCGCGCGCGCATCCTTTGAAGACGCGACCTACAGCAAGGTCACCTGGCGGCTGCTGCCGCTGCTGTTCCTGTGCTATGTGGCTTCCTACCTGGACCGGGTCAACGTCGGCTTTGCCAAGCTGCAGATGCTGCAGGACCTGAAATTCAGCGATACCGTCTACGGCCTGGGCGCGGGCATCTTCTTCCTGGGTTACTTCGTCTTTGAAGTGCCCAGCAACATGATCCTGCACAAGGTCGGCGCGCGCCTCTGGATCGCCCGCATCATGATCACCTGGGGCATCATCTCGGGCGCGATGGCCTATGTCACCACGCCGGAAATGTTCTACATCATGCGCTTCCTGCTGGGGGTGGCCGAGGCCGGCTTCTTCCCGGGCGTGATCCTGTATCTGACCTACTGGTATCCGGCTGCGCGGCGCGGCAAGATCACAGCGCTCTTCATGACCGGCATTGCCCTCTCGGGCGTGATCGGCGGCCCGCTGTCGGGCTGGATCATGCATGCCATGCCGGGCGTATGGGGTCATACCGGATGGCAGTGGATGTTCATCCTGGAAGCCATTCCTTCGCTGATCCTGGGCGTTCTGGTGATCCTGTATATGAAGGATCGCATCCGTGACGCCGAGTGGCTCACCGAAGACGAAAAGCGCCTGCTGGAAACCAACATCAGCCACGAAGAAAGCCAGAAGGAGCACCTGTCCCTGGGTGCCATGTTCGCCAACGGCCGCGTCTGGCTGGGTGCGCTGATCTACTTCTGCTTCGTCATGGGCCTGTATGGCGTGAGCTTCTGGCTGCCGACCATCATCAAGGCCACCGGCGTCTCCGATCCGCTGAACGTGGGCTTGCTCACCGCCATCCCCTACGCCTTCGCCGCTGCGGCCATGGTGTTGATCGGCCGCAGCGCCGACGCCCGCCGCGAGCGCCGCTGGCACGTGGCCATTCCCGCATTTGTCGGTTGCATCGGTTTGTTGCTGTCCACCCTGTATGGTCACAACACGGCGCTGGCGATGGCCTCGCTGACGCTGGCCAGCGTCGGCATCCTGACCACCCTGCCACTGTTCTGGAGCCTGCCGACGGCCTTCCTGTCGGGCACCGCAGCTGCAGCCGGTATTGCGCTGATCAATTCGCTGGGCAACCTGGCCGGTTTCGTCAGCCCCTTCCTGGTCGGCTGGCTCAAGGACACCACGCAGAGCACCAATGCCGGCATGTATGTGCTGGCGGCCTCGCTGGTGATCGGCGGTCTGCTCACGCTGAGCTTGCCAGCCAAGCTGGTCAACAAGTAAGACAGCCTGGCAATCCTCTTCGCATTCAGGTCAGCCCTCCACCTGCCTCCCGGCAGGTGGACTTCTTCATGCAGCTCCCCGCATCAAGTTTACAGTGCCTGCTTTGGGCGCTATAGTTAGCCCCCAATAAAAGTCGATTCCGGGGGGGATCCCATCTTGCTGCATCGTCTGCCCGCCGGGCCGATGTCCATCGACACCCTGCACCTCTTCTACGTTCGCCGGGAGAGCATTGCCTGCCAGCCGGACGAATGGCCTGACAATCTCCTTTCAGGATTACCGGCCCAGGCCGGCTGACATCCACCGCCCACTACTGACTCATGACCATGCATATTGCGCCCGTGTTTTCCATCGTCGTCTCCACGCACCGCCGCCCGGCCATCCTTGAACGCGCTCTGCAATCCTTGCTGGCCCAGAGTTTCAGGGATTTCGAGATTGTCCTGGTCGCTGATGAAGGCACTGCCGCGACCAAGGAAGTCGCCAGCCGCCTGCTGCGCGAAACTGATGTCTTCCTTTGCCTGCCCGGTGCCAAGGGCCCGGCCGAATCACGCAATGCGGGCGTGCAGCTGGCGCGTGGCCGTTTCATCCTGTTCCTGGATGATGACGACAGCTATCGGCCCGATTTCCTGCAAGCCATCGTCCAATGCAACCGCTTCCGCAGCGATGCCGTCAACTACGTGTCCTATAGCCAGGTAAGGGAAATGCGTACAGCAGAGAGCACCCAGGTGATCTCCAGCACCGACATCGATATGAGCGGCACCGACATCCGCGGCCTGCTGGTCAGCAATTTCATCCCCAACAACACTATCATCCTCTCCTCGTCCATCGCCAAGCGCCATCTGGTGGATGCCGCGCTGCAAAGCCATGAGGACTGGGATTACCTGATTTCGCTGGTGGTCAAATACGACTTCAATTTCCTCGGCATTTCCGGGCCGGTCGTGCACATCAATGAAGGCCAGAGCCGCAACAACGACGCCAAGTCCCAAGGTTCGATCGCCTTGGACTATTTGTCGATCTACCGCAAATGGCCGGCCAGCGACGACGACCTGCGCCTGCGTCGCAAGGAGATGCTGCGCACCCTGGGATTGGATTTGCCACCGGCCATGCTGTAATCAGAAGAGAAAAATCCACACGCCGTGGATCAACGTCTGCGTTCCGATTGGCTTGCGGATTGCGGCTCCAGCAATGCCCGCATGGCCAGCCGCACCAGCTCGGCATGCCCCGCCTGCGGAAATCGCTGCCGCTGGCGGGCAATCAGCTGGTCAACCCGCATCCGGTCGCCGTGGCAGAGTTCAGTCATGCGGGCGGTCATCTCCAGATAGCCCTGCGGATCGTGCAAGGGCACATCCTCGCGGCGGACGTAACGCAACCAGGCGCGGTCAGCCGCATACAGGGCCAGGACGGCCAGGCAAATCAGCAGGGGCCAGAGCAGCATGAACATCTCCCGATCGGCTAAAGCGGGGATTGTGCGCGTCCCCTGATGGCCCGGCCATCGTGGCGGCACGAGAATTGCCCCCTTTCGCCGGCGATGGCCTCAGAGAGCCAGCCACTCCTGCTGCAAGGCCTGGTCCGCCGCCAGTTGCGCCGGCGTGCCATGAAAGACCATTTCGCCGCGTCCCATCACGTAAACCCGCTGTGACAGCTCCAGCGCCAGTGCCTGTTTCTGCTCGATCAGCAGCACCGCCACCTGTCGCTGGCGCAGCAGTTCGAGGTAATGGGCGACCTGCCCGACCATCTGTGGCGACAGGCCCTCGGTCGGTTCGTCAATCAGCAACAGCCGGGGATTGCCCATCAGTGCGCGGCCCAGCGCCAGCATCTGCTGCTCCCCGCCCGACAGCGCCCCGGCCGCCACCTTGTAGCGCCGTTCCAGGGACGGGAACAAGGTCAATACTTCCTCTTCGCGCCAGCCATCGTCCGGTACCGTCCCGCTCTTGCGGCCGAGCAGCAGATTTTGCTGCACGGTGAGCGCTGGAAAGACATCGCGGCTTTCAGGCACGTAGCCGATGCCGCGCTGCGCGATGGCGTAGGTGGCCAGACCGGCCAGCGAACGGCCCTCGAAATCGATCTCCCCCGTACTGCGCACCTGGCCCATCACGGCCTTGAGCAGGGTCGAACGGCCCGCGCCGTTGCGGCCCAGGATACTGACGATCTCGCCGCGTGCCACCTCCAGCGAAACGCCATGCAGCACGTGGCTCTGGCCGTACCAGGCCTGCAGGCCGGTGAGCCTGAGCAACGCAGAGGATTTATCCATGGGGCCTCCGGTCCAGATACAGCGCCTGGACATCCGGATTGGCGCGGATGCGCTCGGCGCTGTCGCAAGCGATCACGCGGCCGTTGTCCATGACTGCGATGCGGTCGGCCAGGCCGAAGACCACCTGCATGTCGTGTTCCACCATCAGCAGGGTCTTGCCGACGGTGACTTCGCGGATCAGCGCGACCATGGCGGCACTCTCGGCACGGCTCATGCCGGCAGTCGGTTCGTCCAGCAGGATCACGGAGGCATCGGCCGCGATGGTCACCGCCAGCTCCAAGGCACGCTGCTCGGCATAGCTCAGCTCGCCCGCGGCCACCTCGGCACGCTGGGCCAGACCGACCTTGTCCAGCACGGACAGCGCCCGCTCGCTGGCATCGCGCAACTGGCCGATGCGACGCCAGAAGGCATAGCGGTAGCCCAGCGTCCACAAGAGCGCGCAACGCACATTCTCAAAAGCGCTCAGGCGCGGGAACAGACTGGTGATCTGAAAGCTGCGTGCCAGTCCCAGCCGGTGAATCTGCTGGGGCGGCTGGCGCGTGATGTCGCGTCCGTGCAGCAGCACGCGGCCGGCATCGGCGCGATAGCGTCCCGAGACGACGTGGAACAGGCTGGATTTGCCGGCTCCATTCGGCCCGATCAGGGCACAGCGCTCGCCGGGCTGCAATTGCAGATCGACACCACGCAGGATCTCGCTGCGGTCGAAGGCCTTGTGCACATCCTGCAGTACCAGTGGCAAAGGGCCCGTCATCGCGCCCTCCCCGAACGATGCCAGGCCACCAGCGCACCCGTGCCCACCACCACGCAGAGCGCTGCGAGGCCCCACGGGGCTGCGGCATGAACGTCGATGCGCCAGCCCCACAGCATCAGCGATGCAGCGCCTTCGCCAGTATCGGCGAGGCTGCCCAGGCTGGCCTGATACGCCATCTCGGTCGCCAGGATGACACCCGTCAAGGTACAGAATGCAGCCGCCAGCCACCATGCCAGACGTCCCGCAAGACGGGCATTCATCTGGCCGCCTTGCAGCAGGTGCCAGCTGCGGTCGATCAGGCTGGCCAGCCCGCCCGGCGTAGTCATCACGATCAGGATGAAGAGCGCACCCAGATAGAACTGCCAGGCCTGCGTATAGGCCGACAACCAGGAAGAAAACAGCACCCCGACGACGCCCCCGATGACGGGCCCGTAAAAATAGGCGGTGCCACCGATGAAGGTGAACAGCAGGATGGTGCCGGAGCGCAGCGCTCCGACGTATTCCGCACTGACGATTTCGAAATTGATGGCCGACAGCCCGCCAGAGACGCCGGCAAAGAAAGCCGACAGGATCAAGGCCAGATAGCGCACCCGCTGCCGATCGTAGCCGAGGAAGGCGGCGCGTTCAGGATTGTCGCGCACGGCATTGAGGATGCGGCCCAGCGGGGTATGGCGCAGGGCATGGATGGCGACGGCACAGACCAGCAGCCAGCCGGCGATCAGGTAATACACCTGAATCTGCGGGCCGTAGCTGATCCCGAGCACGGGCTCGCCGATGACGCGGTTGCCCGAAATGCCGCCCTCTCCGCCGAAAACCTCGGGAAACATCAACACGCAGGCCGAGACCAGTTCCACCAGTCCCAGCGTGATCATGGCGAACGTCGTGCCGGCGCGGCGCGTGGTGAGATAGCCCAGCACCACCGCACAAAGCGCGCCGGTCAGGCCGCCGGCCAGCGGGACCAGCGTCACCGGAAAGGCCAGCACGCCATCGGCCATGCGGTTCATCAGGTGGATGGCCCCAAAGGCGCCCAGGCCGGAATACACCGCATGCCCGAAAGAAAGCATGCCACCCTCGCCCAGCAGCATGTTGTATGAGAGGCAGAGCAGCACCATCGTGCCCATCTGCGACAGCAGCGACAACGCTGCGCTCTGCGGAAACACCAGCGGTGCGGCCAGCAGCATCAGGGCAAAGAGCAGCCAGGGAAGCACGATCCGTCGCATGGCTCAACTCTCCCGCCGGCCCATGAGGCCCTTGGGACGCACGATCAGCATCACCACCAGCAGCAGATAGGGCAGGACCGGTGCCACCTGCGCCAATGTCAGCCGCGCCAGCGGTGCCAGCGCGCTGGCGGCCGGCACCTGCAAGCCCAGGCTGGCCAGCGAGACATCCAGCGCCACCGCAAAGGTCTGCATCATGCCGATCAGCAGGGAGGTGATGAAGGCGCCGGCCAGCGAGCCCAGGCCGCCCACCACCACCACCACGAAGATGATGCTGCCCACGGCCGCCGCCATCCCCGGCTCGGTGACGAAGGCATTGCCACCGATCACGCCTGCCAGCGCCGCCAGTGCGCAGCCGCCGCCAAATACCAGCATGAACACGCGCGGCACGTTGTGGCCCAGCGCTTCGGCCATCTGCGGATGGGTCAGCGCGGCCTGGATCACCAGTCCGATGCGGGTATGGCGCAGCAACAGCCACAAGGCCAGCAGCATCAAGGCCGCCACCAGCAGCATGAAGCCGCGATAGACCGGGAAGGCGGTCGAATACAGGGTAAACAGCGTGCCGTCCAGTTCGGGCGGGATGCGATAAGGCACCGGCGAGCGGCCCCACACCAGTTGCACCAGTTCCACCACCAGATAGGACAGACCGAAAGTGAACAACAATTCCGGCACATGCCCATAGCGATGCACGATGCGCAGGCCGTAATGCTCGACCAGCGCCCCGGCCACACCCACGATCAGGGGCGCCAGCAGCAGCGCCCACCAGAATCCGAGGACGCCAGCCAGTGCATAGGCAACATAGGCACCCAGCATGTAGAAGCTGGCATGGGCGAAATTGGGCACGCCCATCATGCTGTAGATGAGCGTCAGGCCCGAGGACAGCAGGAACAGCAAAAAGCCGTAGCCCAGGCCGTTCAGGAAGGTGATCAGCGCGAATTCCAAATTGCCAGCCTTGCGGGGAGATGCCGTATCGAGGAGGTTGAAGAGCTTGCCGCGTCCGGCCAGGCGCGGCAGGACGCAAAAGTGCAGCGATCCTATGGGATTCGCGCTTCTCTGTCAAAATAGCGGATTGCGGCCCGGTCCGGGCTGCGCGCCACAGGCTGACCATGACGCAATCCTATCCGCTGCCCCCTTTCGGGAACCGTTTCGCCGAACTGCCACCGGCCTTCTATACCCGGCTGCAGCCCACGCCCCTGCCCGCGCCCTACCTGGTCGGATTCAGCGAGGCAGCCGCGGCCACGGCCGGTCTGCCACGGCCGGCCGATGAGCACTTCAGCTTCCTCGACATCTTCGCCGGCAACCTGATCCCGCCCGGTTCGACGCCGCTGTCGGCGGTCTATTCCGGACACCAGTTCGGCGTCTGGGCCGGCCAGCTCGGCGATGGCCGCGCCATCACCTTGGGCGACCTGCCGGCCGCCGACGGCCAGGGACGCATCGAGCTGCAGCTCAAAGGCGCGGGCATGACCCCCTATTCGCGCATGGGTGATGGCCGTGCCGTGCTGCGCTCTTCGATCCGTGAATTCCTCTGTTCGGAAGCCATGGCCGCGCTCGGCATCCCGACCACGCGTGCCCTGACCGTGATCGGCTCGGACCAGCGCGTCATGCGCGAAGCCCCGGAAACCGCCGCCGTCGTCACCCGCATGGCCCCCAGCTTCATCCGCTTCGGTTCTTTCGAGCACTGGTATTACAACCAGCGCTTCGATGAACTGAAGATTCTGGCCGATACCGTACTCGAACAGTTCTATCCGGAACTGCTGTCTGAAGAGAACCCGTATCAGGCCCTGCTGAAAGAAGTCACCCGCCGCACGGCGGCGCTGATGGCGCAATGGCAGGCCGTGGGCTTCATGCATGGCGTGATGAATACCGACAACATGTCCATCCTGGGCCTGACGCTGGATTACGGCCCCTTCGGCTTCATGGAAGCCTTCGACGCCCGCCACATCTGCAACCACACCGACCGCCAGGGCCGCTACAGCTACCAGATGCAGCCACGCATCGGCCAATGGAACTGCTTCGCGCTGGGCCAGGCCATGCTGCCGCTGATCGGCTCGGTGGAGCGGACCGAAGCGGCGCTGGCCGACTATGAAGCCATCTTCCAGGCGCGCCATGCCGAATTGCTGCACGCCAAGCTGGGGCTGCGCACGCAACAGCCCGAGGATGAGCAACTGATCGAAGCGCTGTTTGCCATCCTGCAAGCCAATGGCGTGGATTTCACCCTGTTCTTCCGCCGCCTGGGCGACTTGCGCATCGGCAATACGGCGGACGATGAGCCGGTACGCGATCTCATCCTCGACCGCCCCGCCTTCGATGCCTGGGCCACGCAATACCGCGCCCGGCTGCGCGCCGAAGACAGCGACGACGCTGCCCGCCGGCTTGCAATGCACGCGGTCAACCCCAAGTACGTGCTACGCAATTACCTCGCCCAGGACGCCATCGACCGTGCGCTGGAGAAGGACTTCAGGGAAGTGGCCCGCCTGCAGCAGATCCTGCAGCATCCCTTTGACGAACAGCCCGAATTCGAGCGCTATGCCGAACTGCCGCCGGAATGGGCCCGTCACCTGGAAGTGAGCTGTTCATCCTGAAGCATGGCCTGACTTTTGGCACATCTGAAACTTTCTTCCTGAGCAGGCCGCAGTTGCCCGCCGCCCGTCATCCCCCAAGGAGCCAAGCATGAACAAACGTGTAGAAAAGACCGAAGCGCAATGGCGCGAACAACTGGACCCGATGGAGTACCAGGTCACCCGCGAAGCCGCCACCGAGCGCGCCTTCACCGGCCGTTACTGGGATCATCATGAAGCCGGCACCTATACCTGCGTCTGCTGTGACACGCCGCTCTTCACCTCGGATGCCAAGTTCGACTCCGGCTGCGGCTGGCCCAGCTACTTCGAACCCATCGATCCGGCCAACGTGCGCGAGAAAGTGGACCGCAGTTATGGCATGATTCGCACCGAGATCATCTGCAACGTCTGCGACGCCCATCTGGGCCACGTCTTCCCCGACGGCCCGCCGCCGACCGGACTGCGCTATTGCATCAATTCGGCTTCGCTGCGTTTCGACCCGGCGTAAGCCGCTCCTCCACCGTTTCATTGACTCACTGAAGAAGCCAACCCGATGAAGTTCCTGTTCGACCTGTTCCCCGTCATCCTGTTTTTCGGCGTCTTCAAATGGGCCGAGGGCCATCCCTCGGCCGCGCAGGACCTGGTGATGCAATACCTGGGCGGGGCCATGTCGGCCGGTGCCGTCACGGCCAGCCAGGCCCCGATCCTGCTCTCGACCGCGGTCGCCATCGTCGCCTCGCTGGGCCAGATCGCCTGGCTGCTGCTGCGCCGGCGCAAGGTGGACGGCATGCTGTGGGTGTCGCTGGCCATCATCGTGGTCTTTGGCGGTGCCACTATCTATTTCCGTGACGATACCTTCATCAAGTGGAAACCGACCATCCTGTACTGGGCCTTCGGCCTGGCCTTGCTGGTGTCGCAGCTGTTCATGAAGAAAAATCTCATCCGCGTCATGATGGAAAAGCAGGTCACCCTGCCCGAAGCGATCTGGCCGCGCCTGAACCTGGCCTGGATCGTGTTCTTCGCGGTCATGGGCGTACTGAACCTGTACATCGCCTTCAATTACTCGCTCGATACCTGGGTCAACTTCAAGATGTTCGGCAGCATGGGCCTGATGTTTGCTTTCATCATCGGCCAGAGCCTGTTCCTCTCCAAGTACATGAAGGATGCCGAATGAACGCCGCTGACACCCGCGTGCAGCGCATCACCGAGCGTCTGACTGCAACTTTCTCGCCGCAGGTCTGTCTGGTCGAGGATGAGTCGGCCCTGCATGCTGGACATGCCGGTGCCGCCTCTGGCGGAGGACATTACAGGATCCGCCTGGTTTCCGACTTGTTCGCGGGCAAAAATCGGTTGAACCGCCATCGGCTGGTGTATGATTGCCTGTCCGACCTGATGCAGCAGGAGATCCATGCGCTGGCCATAGTGGCGCTCTCCCCATCAGAGGCAACGAACTGAGACCAAGAACAAAGACCGACGCCTGCTTTTATCCAAGCCCCTCCTGTTTTTCTTCTCCGTTTTGATTCATTCCTTTCTTTTCTAGGATTCAACAATGACATTCAAACCCGCTCGTCTGCTGGTGCTGCTGTTCGCCATCGCTTCCATCCCGGCCTTCGCTCAAAACCTGGCCGTCGTGAACGGCAAGGCGATCCCTTCCTCCCGCGCCGAACTGATGGTCAAGCAGATGACTGCGCAAGGCCAGCCTGACAGCCCGCAACTGCGCGGTGCCATCAAGGAAGAGCTGATCAATCGTGAAATCCTGATGCAGGAAGCCGACAAGCAAGGCCTGTCCAACAGCACCGACGTCAAGAACCAGCTGGAACTGGCCCGCCAGTCCATCGTCATCCGCGCCCTGATCGCTGACTACCTGAAGAAGAACCCGGTCTCCGACGCCGACATCAAGGCCGAATACGACAAGTTCAAGGCCCAGGCCGGCGACAAGGAATACCACGCCCGCCACATCCTGGTGGACAAGAAGGAAGACGCCGAAGCCATCATCGCCAAGCTGAAGGCCGGTACCAAGTTCGAAGACCTGGCCAAGCAATCCAAGGACACCGGTTCGGCAGCCAACGGTGGCGACCTCGACTGGGCGACCCCGGCCTCCTTCGTCAAGCCGTTCTCCGACGCCATGGTGGCCCTGAAGAAGGGTGACATCACCCAGACTCCGGTGCAGACCCAGTTCGGCTGGCACGTGATCAAGCTGGAAGATGTGCGCCCGGCCAAGGTCCCGACCCTGGACGAAGTCAAGCCGCAGATCGCCGAAGCCCTGCAACAGAAGAAGCTGCAGGCTTACCAGGAGCAACTGCGCGCCAAGGCCAAGGTGCAATAAGCCTGACGCCCTGATCGCCGAAGAGGACGGCCGCGCGCCCTCCTCTTCATCGCTCTCCCCGCATGCCCGGCCAGGTTTCCTTGCCGGGCATGTTGCTTTTTAGCTACGTTTGCACGCACAAGTTCTGCTTGAAACGTCAAAAAGTCGCTCGCAAACCCCGGATTTCCTCCAAAAAACCGCTGAAATTGGCTTTCCTGTCATATGGAAGACACAAATCCAGTTTCATAGTGAAGATTTATTTTTATAAAAGATTTACGCAATGAATTTTTTATAATCATATAAATTCACTAAATAATTAAAAAAGAGGAATTTTCCTGCAGCATTTCGCGCATTTTGCGAACCATCGTTCTGATATTCTTCGATCCAGTTCCAAATAGGGACAGGCTGCGGCCGGCCACGTTGACTGCGGTCGCGGCGATAAAAGAGGTGTTTCGGGGAGAGGCACACAAGGCTGATCCGCGGCGCCATCAACAACACAACATCGTGCTTTCTGGAGAGAAACCTATGAAGAAGAGTTCCATGCTGCTGCTGGCAGCCGGCCTGACCACCGGCGGCGCAGCCTTTGCCCAGTCCTCCGTGACCATCTACGGCATCGTCGACACCAGCATTCGTTATCTGAGCAATGACAATGCCCAGGGCAGCAGCAACGTGCGCATGGACAATGGCGCCATTTCCAACAGCCGTATCGGTTTCAAGGGGACCGAGGACCTGGGTGGCGGCCTGAAGGCAGTGTTCCGTCTGGAAAACGGTTTCAGCAGCGACACCGGCGCCGCCCAACAAGGTGGCCGTCTGTTCGGTCGTCAATCGTGGGTTGGCCTGGCCGGTGATTTCGGCAAGGTCTCCGTGGGCCGCCAGAACACCGCCCTGTTCGACCTGATGGCCGATCACTTCGATCCGCTGACCGTCGGCAACTACGAAACCAACTCCTGGATGCCGGCTGCCGCTACCCGCGTGCGCAGCGACAACACCGTGCGCTATGACGGCCAGTTCGGTCCCGTGGCCGCTTCCGTGAGCTACGCCTTCGGCGAGCAAGCCGGTTCGACCCGCAGCGGCAGCCAGATCAGCACCGCCCTGCGCTACAACAACGGTGGCTTCGCCATCGGTGGCGGCTTCCAGCAAACCGTGGACACCACGACTGCACGCAACAAGGCCACGACCTACAACCTGTCGGCTTCCTACGCCTTCGGCGCGGCCAAGGTCTTCGCCGGTTACTACCGCATGAAGGATGCGACCGGCGTGAACGGTGCATTCATGGAAACCACCAACTACTCGCTGGCCAACACCGCAGGTGGCAACACCGTCGGCGTGGAACGCAAGGATGATGGCTACTTCTTCGGCGCCAACTACCAGGCGACCGCTGCACTGAGCCTGACCGGCGGCGTGTACTACGACAAGAGCAAGAACGTGGCCTACCAGGCCCTGGGCAATGTCGGCGACGGCAAGCGTTACACCATCGTTGGCGTGGCCGAATACGCCCTGTCCAAGCGCACCCAGCTGTACACCACCGTGGACTACAACAAGGCCAAGGATGCTGCCGTGTACGAGATCACCAACTCGGCCAACGGCAAGAGCAACCTGACCACCGTCGGCGTTGGCATTCGTCACATCTTCTGATCCGGCTTGAGGATGGCGCTTTCCTTCGGGGAAGCGTCATCATCCGACCGCGCAGCAGAAACAAAAAACGCAGTTCCGAAAGGAACTGCGTTTTTTTTCATCCCGCTTTTTCAGCCCCTGCCCGAGTGCCCCGCACAGCGGGCAGTCGGAACAGGAAACTTCATTTCAAGCCATTTCCAGCTCAACCCACCCACTTGCGGGCATTGCGGAACATGCGCATCCACGGCGAATCCTCGCCCCACGATTCCGGGTGCCAGGATTGGGTCACGGTACGGAACACGCGTTCGGCGTGCGGCATCAGGACCGTGAAGCGGCCGTCCGGGGTGGTCACCGAGGTGATGCCCTGCGGCGAACCGTTGGGGTTGAACGGATAGGCTTCGGTGGCCGCGCCGCGATGGTCGACGTAGCGCATGGCGATCAGGGCCTTGTCGATGTCACCGGTCTGCGAGAAGTCGGCAAAACCTTCACCGTGGGCAGTGGCGATCGGTGCCTGGGTACCGGCCATGCCCTGCATGAAGATGGACGGCGAATCGGCCACTTCCACCATCACGAAACGCGCCTCGAACTGCTCGGACTTGTTGCGGGTGAACTTGGGCCAGGCTTCGGCGCCCGGGATCATGGACTTCAGGTTGCTCATCATCTGGCAACCGTTGCAGATGCCCAGCGAGAAGGTGTCCTGGCGCTGGAAGAAGCGCGAGAACTGCTCGGCCAGCTGCGCATTGAAGAGAATCGTCTTGGCCCAGCCTTCGCCGGCGCCCAGCACGTCACCGTAGGAGAAGCCGCCGACGGCGATGAAACCCTTGAAGTCATCCAGCTTGGCACGGTTGGCGATCAGGTCGCTCATGTGCACGTCCACGGCGGTGAAGCCGGCCTTGTGCATGGCGTAGGCGGTCTCGATGTGCGAGTTCACGCCCTGCTCGCGCAGGATGGCGACCTTGGGACGCGCCGCTGCGCCCAGAGACAGGTAGGGTGCGGCGATGTCTTCCTGCGGATCGAAGGTGAGCTTGGGCGTCATGCCGGGGTCGGCTGCGTCCAGCAGGCGTTCGTATTCGGCATCGGCGCAGGCCGGGTTGTCGCGCAGGCGGGCGATGCGCCAGCTGGTCTCGCTCCAGACCCGGTGCAGCTCGGCACGCGGCTGGCTGTAGATGTTCTTGGCGTCGCGCATGAATTCGATCACGTCGCGGTCGTTGGGCTTGCCGATGATATGGCTGCACGCGCCCAGGTTGTAGCTGCGCAGCACGTTCATGACGTCCGACTTCTGCTCGGCCGGAACCTGGATGACCGCACCCAGTTCTTCGCTGAACAGTGCGCGCAGGGTCAGTTCATTGCGGCGTTCGGCCACTTGGGTGGTCCAGTTCTTGGAATCGCCCCAGTCAGCGGCATGCTCGGCTTCCATGGTCAGGATGTCGAGGTTGACCGAGATGCCGGTGTGACCTGCAAAGGCCATTTCGGCCAGGGTGGCATACAGGCCGCCATCGGAACGGTCGTGGTAGGCCAGCAGGCGGTCTTCGGTATTGAGTTGCTGAATGGCGTTGAAGAAGGCCTTCAGGTCTTCTGCGCTGTCCACGTCCGGGGTCTGGTTGCCGATCTGCTGCATCACCTGCGTGAGCGCCGAGGCGCCCATGCGGTTCTTGCCACGGCCCAGGTCGATCAGGATCAGGACGCTTTCTCCCTTGTCCTTGCGCAGTTGCGGGGTCAGCACGCGGCGCACGTCGGTCACCGGCGCAAAGCCGGAGACGATCAGCGAGACCGGCGAGGTCACCGACTTGGCGCCCTCTTCATCGCTCCAGGTGCTGCGCATGGACAGCGAATCCTTGCCCACGGGGATCGAAATCCCCAGTGCCGGGCACAGTTCCATGCCCACGGCCTTGACGGTATCGAACAGCGCGGCGTCCTGGCCGGGCTGGCCGCAGGCCGCCATCCAGTTGGCCGACAGCTTGATGTCGCCGATTTCGGCGATGGGCGCGGCAGCGATGTTGGTGATGGCTTCACCGACGGCCATGCGGCCAGAAGCCGGGGCGTCGATCACGGCCAGCGGGGTACGCTCGCCCATGGCCATGGCTTCGCCGAGGTAGCCTTCCAGGCCCATGGCGGTCACGGCCACGTCAGCCACCGGCACCTGCCAGGGACCGACCATCTGGTCGCGCACGGTCATGGCACCGACGCTGCGGTCACCGATGGTGATCAGGAAGGACTTGTCGGCCACGGCCGGCAGGCGCAGCACGCGCTGGGCCACGTCCACCAGCTCCATGCCGGTCAGGTCCACCGGCGGCAATTGCTTCTCGACGTGCTGCACGTCGCGGTGCATCTTGGGCGGCTTGCCCAGCAGCACATCCATGGGCATGTCGACCGGGCTGTTGTTGTGCTCGGGATCGATCACCTTCAGCTGGCGTTCTTCAGTGGCGGTACCGACCACGGCGAAGGGGGCGCGCTCGCGCTCGCACAGGTATTTGAACAGGTCCAGGTGTTCCGGCAGGATGGCCAGCACGTAACGCTCTTGGGATTCGTTGCTCCAGATCTCGCGCGGAGCCAGGCCGCTTTCTTCCAGCGGCACCTTGCGCAGGTCGAAGATGGCACCGCGCTTGGCATCATTGGTGATCTCGGGGAAGGCGTTGGACAGGCCGCCCGCACCCACGTCGTGGATGGACTGGATGGGATTGTCGTCACCCAGCGCCCAGCAGGCATTGATGACTTCCTGGGCACGGCGCTCCATTTCCGGATTGCCGCGCTGGACCGAATCGAAGTCCAGATCGGCAGTATTCACGCCGGTAGCCATCGAGGACGCAGCACCACCGCCCATGCCGATGCGCATGCCGGGGCCGCCCAGCTGGATCAGCAGGCTGCCCACCGGCAGGTCGTTCTTTTTGGTGTGCTTGGCGGAAATGTTGCCCATGCCGCCGGCGATCATGATGGGCTTGTGATAGCCCATGACCTGCCCGCCCACGTTCTGCTCGTAGGTGCGGAAGTAACCGCCCAGGTTGGGACGGCCGAATTCGTTGTTGAAGGCCGCGCCACCGAGCGGGCCGTCGATCATGATCTGCAGGGGCGAAGCGATGCGCTCCGGCTTGCCGTAGATGCCGCCCTGGGCGTGTTCATCGCGCTGGTCCACCGGCTGGGCGACGTCGTGGGCGTTTTCCCACGGCTGCACCGCATGCGTGACCATCAGGTTGGACACGGTAAAGCCGGTCAGACCGGCCTTGGGCTTGGAGCCACGGCCGGTCGCACCTTCGTCGCGGATCTCGCCGCCGGCGCCGGTGGAGGCACCCGGGAACGGGGAGATGGCGGTCGGGTGGTTGTGGGTCTCGACCTTCATCAGGATGTGGGTCAGCTCGTCCGAAGCTTCATACACGTTGCCCTTGGTGGCACCACGCTGGTAGAAGCGCGAAACGGTCGCGCCCTCGATGATGGAGGAGTTGTCCGAATAGGCCACCACGGTGCCCTTGGGCGCCAGTTGATGGGTGTTCTTGATCATGCCGAACAGCGACTTGTCCTGCTTTTCGCCGTCGATGGTCCAGTCGGCATTGAAGATCTTGTGGCGGCAGTGTTCGCTGTTGGCCTGGGCGAACATCATCAGTTCGACATCGGTCGGATTGCGCTGGGCCTTGGTGAAGGCGTCCACCAGGTAATCGATTTCGTCATCCGACAGGGCCAGGCCCAGTTCGGTGTTGGCGCGTTCCAGCGCGGCACGGCCGCCGCCGATCACGTCCACCGATTCCAGCGGCTTGGCCTGCAGTTCCGAGAACAGGCCGGCGGCGTCCTGCGGATCGCGCAGCACGGTTTCGGTCATGCGGTCGTGCAGCAGCGCGGCCACGGCCGGGATGCTGGCTTCATTCAGTTTCTTGGTACCCCCCAGCAGGCCGGTCTTGACCTGCACGCGGAAGATGATGCCGCGCTCGACCCGGTGGATGTGGCCCATGCCGCAGTTGCGCACGATGTCGGTGGCCTTGCTGGCCCACGGCGAGATGGTACCGAAGCGCGGGATCACCACGAAGGCATCGCCCTCGTCGCTGCCATTGAAGGGATCGCCATAGGTCAGCAGGCCGTTGAGGCGTGCCTCGTCCTCCCGCGTCAGGGCCTGGGCCTGGCCGGCGTCGACGAAGTGCAGATAGCGGCCGGATACGCCGGTGATGGCGGCATCCACTGCTTGCAATTGGGTCAGAAGGCGTTGGGTACGGAAAGCGGAAAGGGCATTGGAGCCCGGCAGGATCAGCATGGCGAGGTCGAGGCAGTTAGCTTGAATCGGGAAAACCGTCGCAGCATCGCGGCAGGGACCGGTCCACCGACACCAACCGCCCCGGATGACGCATCGCACAAGGAAAAATCGTGCAGGTCGGGGACTGGCGGAATGATGGATCGTGCGCGCGTTTGCTGGCAGAGCCGGCATTATACAGTGGACACCGCGCCAAGTCCCGCGCAAAGCGAGCGGTGGGGCCGCGCTGCCTCCAAGCGGGCGGCAGCGCGATGCAGCAGACCGCTGTCATCCGCGCCGTGTCGCCAGACGTTGTCATTTGGAGCAGAAAATGTCCCCCCTTTCGGGCAGGACGCACGTAGCCCTGCGGCAATATCCAAACTGCAAGGAAATTTCGCGGTATCATTCGGCCCGCATCGGCGCAGGGCCAGCCCGGCGATCCATGGCCGATGCCCACGACCACAGCGGCCCTGCCGCTTCCAAGACGAACAGAGTGAACAGCACACAACGACAGATCGCCGTCATCGGCGGGGGACTTTCAGGGATTTGCAGCGCCTACTTCCTGGCCGCCAGAGGCTATGAAGTTGCCGTCATCGAGCGCCGTGCGCACGTGGCCGAAGAAGCCACCTTCGGCGATTCAGGACTGTTGGCACCGGGGGCGGCCATGCCGCTGACATTACCGGGTGCCATGGCGACCTTCGCCTGCCGCTTCCAGGACGAGCCGCGGGTCCTGCTGGCCCCCGGGACCGATTTCGGCCGCCGGCGCTGGATGCGCGCCACGCGCCAGGCCCAGCACCACGATTTTGCCGGGAACAAGCTGCGCCTGACGCGCCTGTCGGCCTACGGCCAGAGCCTGACCTTGCAATTGCAGGCCCATCACAACCTGGACCATGAAAATGGCCAGGGCGTGTTCCACCTCTTCCGCCAACCTGCCGAAGCGGCCCGCATGGCGCAGCTGGAGGAAGCCGCCGGCCAATGCGAGTTCAAGCACCAGGCCCTGGACGCGGCCGGCATCCGCACACTGGAACCGGCCTTCTCGTCGGAAGCGAAGCTCTCCGGCGCGCTCTACTACCCGGAAGACATGGCCGGCAACTGCGTGCTGTTTGCCAAGCAGATGCGCAATGCGGCCCAGGAGCTGGGGGTGAGCTTCCATTTCGATTCCACCGTCACCTCGATCAACGCCGAATTCGGCGGCCGCCTGACGCTGCACGTCAGCTCGCCTCATCTGGCCTCGCAAATGCGGGTTGATGCCGTGGTCGTGGCAGCCGGCATGTCCAGCGCCGAACTGCTGCGTCCGCTCGATACCGACCTGCCGCTGCTGGCCCTGCAGAGCTATTCGGCACTGGTACCCGTGAAAAATCCGGATGATGCACCCAGCATGGCCCTGCATGACGACAGCTACAAGGTCAGCATGACGCGCCTGGGCAGCCGCATCCGCATCAGTGGTTTGCTGGGCTTCGTGCCGCAGAGCCAGACCTTGCCGCCCAAGGCACTGCGCAACCTGCTCAAGATTGCCGGCGACTATTACCCCAATGCCGCCAACTACAACCAGGCGCATTTCTGGAGCAATACCATGGCCCTGCTGCCGCACGGCCTGCCTGTGGTGGGACCGACGCGGCAAGGCAACGTCTTCGTCAACGTCGGCCACGGTGCCACCGGCTGGGCCGCCAGCGTCGGTTCGGCGCGCCTGTTGTGCGACATGATCAGCGGCGATGACAGCGAAATCCCGGTCGAAGGCTTGCTGCCGCGTGACGTGCTCGGCTGAGCGAGCAGTTGCCGAACCACGCGGTGCAGGCCGACCGCGTGCATTCTTTTCATCGATGAAAATCGCCGAAGCGCCTGCGCTGGCAGAACAATTCACTTAAAATCAAGCACCCGCGTGACCAGCGCTTGAGCAGGTGAATTTTTCTTCACTTGGCTTCCCAGCGCCGATCTTTCGCGGGTTCCAGCGATCTGCCTGCTGCACTGACGCCCATCCACTCAACGTCCCTGCCACCCCGATCATGAGCGCGCTCCATTCCGTTGCCGAGATCCGCCAGGTTGAACAAGCGGCCCTGTCCGCCCTGCCTCCTTACACCCTCATGCAGCGCGCCGGTGCCGCCATCGCCGAGCAGGCCCAGCAGTTGCTGTGCTCGACCACGGCCTCCTCGCCCTCGGTGCTGGTCCTGGCCGGTCCCGGCAACAATGGCGGTGACGCACTGGAAGCCGCCTGCCTGCTGGAAGAAGCCGGCATCGAAGTGAGCGTGCAACTGCACGCAGATGAAAGCCGCCAGCCTGCCGATGCGCGCCGTGCCCTGGCACGGGCGCGCGAGGCCGAGCTGGAGTTCATTGAAGGAACGGGGGATGTCCCGCTGCGCGCCCGCTCCTGGGCGCTGGTGATCGACGGACTGTTCGGCATCGGCCTGACGCGCCCGCCCGGCCCGGCCCTGCGGCCCATCATCGAGTACATCAACAGCCTGCGCTGCCCGGTGCTGTCCATCGATGTCCCCAGCGGACTGAATGCCGATACCGGCAGCATCGTGGGCGGCCGCGAGGGCGTGGCGGTGCAGGCCACCCATACCCTGAGCTTCATCGGCGACAAGCCCGGACTGCACACCTGTGACGGCAGCGACCACAGCGGCCAGATCGTGGTCGACGCGCTGGAGATCGACACCGCCCTGCTGCCACCGGCGCGTGCCTTCCTGAATGGTCCGCAGAGTTTTGCCACCGCGCTCAAGCCACGTGCCAACAACAGCCACAAGGGCAGCTACGGCGACGTCATCGTGGTGGGCGGTGCGCGCGGCATGGCCGGTGCGCCGGTGCTGGCGGCGCGCACCGCCGCCTTCGGCGGAGCCGGACGGGTCTATGTGGCCTTCGTCGACGATGGCCCGGCCTACGACGACAAGCATCCCGAACTGATGTTCCGCCTGGCCGACCGTGTCGAATTCGGCGCCAGCGCGGCGCTGGTGATCGGCCCCGGCCTGGGTACCTCGCGCCATGCGCATGACATCCTGGCGCGGGCGCTCGACAGCGAAGCCGACATCGTGGTCGATGCCGACGCCCTGAACCTGATCTCGGCCGAACCCACGCTGCAGCACAAGCTGCATCGCCGCAGCCAGCGCAGCAAGGAGGCCTGCAGCATCATCACGCCCCATCCGCTGGAGGCAGCACGCCTGCTCGACAGCACTACCCAGCAAATCCAGCAGGACCGCCCGCAGGCCGCACGCCTGCTGGCACGCCAGTTCAACTCCATCACCGTGCTCAAGGGCGCGGGGACCGTCATTGCCTTCCCCGATGGCGAGATCGCCATCAACCCCAGCGGCAATCCTGCGCTGTCCACGGCCGGCACCGGCGACGTGCTGTCAGGCTTGTGTGGCGCGCTGCTGGCGCAGGGCTGGCCGACCCGGGCAGCGGCACTGGCGGCCACCTGGATCCACGGCGCCGCCGCCGACCAGTTGGTGGCGGCCGGCCAGGGCCCGGTGGGGCTGACCGCCAGCGAATTCATCCCGGCCATCCGTGCCGTGTTCAACCAGATCCTCCGAGACCATGTCCAGCGCCGTCCTGCCTTACATCCGCATCGCCCACAACCATAAGCTGGGCATCATTTTCCTCATCGCGGGCCTGTGGACGCTATCCTTGCTCGATACGGCCGGCAAGCTGCTGGCGCTGGCCGGGTACCACGTGGTGATGATTGCGTGGATGCGCTACACCATCAACCTGTTCTTCATGGCGGCCACGCTGGCACCGCTCTACCGGCGGCGTCACGGGCGCAGCATCCTGAAGTCGAACCGGCTGGGACTGCAGTTGGGGCGCGGCGCACTGCTGCTGGCCTCGACGCTGATTTTCTTCTCGGTGTTGAAGATCGTACCGCTGGCCGAAGGCACGGCCATGAACTTCTGCGCGCCCATGATCGTGCTGGCGATTTCTCCCTGGCTGCTGGGCGAGCGCAGCTATCTGTCACGCTGGATTGCGGTGCTGATCGGTTTTACGGGCATGCTGATCGTGATCCGCCCCAGCGGCGACATCCCGCCGGTGGGCGTGGCGCTGGGCCTGGTCTCGGCCTTCACCCAAGCCTTGCTATCCATCCTCAACCGCAAGGCCAGCCAGGCGGACAATCCGATGGTGACGCTGTTCTATGGCGCGCTGGTGGGCAGCATCGTCTCGACGCTGCTGGTGCCCTTCTTCTGGACCAGCCATACGCCGACGGTGGTGGAACTGGCGATCCTGGTCTCGACCGGCATCACCAGCACCATCGGCCATTTCCTGCAGAACTCGGCCTACCGGCACGCGGAAGCCTCGGTGCTCACGCCCTTCTTCTACGCCCAGATCATCTCGGCCTGCGGCATGGGCTGGCTGGTCTTCGGGCAGTTCCCGGACCAGATCACGGTGCTGGGCATTGCCATCATCTGCGCCAGCGGCATCGGTATTGCCTATATCGAACACAAGCGAGCGCACCCGCTGCCGCCGGCTGATCCGATGGAATCCGTCTGATCGGTCGGATTTACTTCACCAGCCGCCCGGCCGCGATGGTCAGGGTGCGCTCGCAGCGCGCCGCGATGCCGGGGTCATGGGTCACCAGCACCAGGGTGGAGCCGCGCTCGCGGTTCAGTTCGAACATCAGCTGGATGACCGATTCTCCTGTCGCCGCATCGAGGCTGCCAGTCGGTTCATCGGCAAACAGTAACGGCGGTTCGGTCACGAAGGCGCGTGCCAGCGCCACCCGCTGCTGCTCACCGCCGGAGAGGTATTTGGGATAGTGCTTCAGCCGGCTGCCCAGGCCGACCCGGCCCAGCATCTGCTCGGCCTTGGCCCGCGCTTGGCCATCACCGCGCAGTTCCAGCGGCAGCATCACGTTTTCCAAGGCATTGAGGTGCCCGAGCAACTGGAAGGACTGGAACACGAACCCCAGCTTGCGCTTTCTCAGCAGCGCCCGGCCGTCTTCGTCGAGGGCATAGATGTCTTCGCCATCAAGCCGCACGGAACCTTCGCTGGGCGTATCCAGTCCAGCCAACAGGCCCAGCAAGGTGGACTTGCCGGAGCCGGAGGCGCCGACGATGGCCACCGTGGTCCCGGCGGCCACGGTAAAATCGATGTCGCTCAGGATGGTCAGCCGGCCGGCAGGCGCGGAGACATCGGCAACGTGTTTGGATAACTGAAGGACTTCAATGGCGGCAATGACGGCGGAACTGGCAGGAGCGGAAGCAGGCATGCAGGGCAATCGGGCAAGAGGGTCCGGAACAGGGGCGAGGCGCAAGGCGCTGTTGGGCGCGGCAGTGCGGCTGCTGGCGGGCGTCGCGCTGGTGGTTGCGGCGACGAGCGCTTATTCTGCCCCAAAAAACCTGCTCGTGCTCGGCGACAGCCTCTCGGCCGAATACGGGCTGCAGCGCGGCACCGGCTGGACCGGACTGCTGCAGCAGCGGCTGCAACAGAGCAAGGCGGATTACCGGGTGGTCAACGCCAGCATCAGCGGTGACACCACCATCGGTGGGCGCAACCGCCTGCCGGCACTGATGACGCAGCACAAGCCGGAGGTCCTGGTGATTGAACTGGGTGCCAACGATGCCCTGCGCGGCCTGCCGCTGAAGACCAGCCAGGACAACCTGCAGGCCATGATCAACCTGGCGCGCCAGCAGAAGGCCAAGGTGCTGCTGGTGGGCATGCAGATTCCGCCCAATTACGGCCCCGACTACACGCGCCGCTTCGCAGGGATGTTCCAGGAGCTGGCCAAGAGCAACAAGGTGGCACTGGTGCCGTTCTTCTTCGAGGGGATTGCCGCCGATCTTTCACTGTTCCAGGCCGACCGCATCCATCCCAATGAACAGGCCCAGCCCAGGCTGCTGGACAATGTGTGGCCGTATCTGAAGCCGCTGGTCGGGGTGAAGTAAGCCTCCTCAGCGCAGCAACACAAAACAAAGCCCCTGTGCCATCGCTGGTCGCAGGGGCTATTTCATTGAGCGCAGGCGCTTCAATGCCGCGCGTACAACTCCAGGAATCGCCGCAGCAATCCGGTCGATTGCGGCGTGTCACACACCTTCTCGCACAGCGCCTGGGCGTCGATGCCGCAGCCGCGATAGATATCGGTGTAGTAATGCAGGTGCGCCCGCACGAACTCCGGCGAAAACTCGGGGTGGAACTGGGTCGAATAGACGTTGTGCTTGTGCTTGATGACGTGGTGGGGATCCATCGGCGAACGCGCCATGACGATGGCATCCTTGGGCGGACGCAGCACCGACTGCATGTGCAGCATGTGGGCCGGAAACTCCGAAGGCAGCACGCCCAGCAATTCATCCTGGCGGCAGCATTCCAGCGTCTTCACGTGCATGGTGCCGGCCGCGCGGCCGGCCGGGTTGTAGCCGACTTCGCCGCCAAAGGCGTGGGTCAGCAACTGGTGGCCGTAGCAGATGCCAAACATGGGGGTGTCGAGCTCGGCAGCGTCGCGGATCCATTCGGCGGTCCGTTCGCTCCAGTCTTCCTTGTCGGTCACCATGGCCGGTGAGCCGGTGATGAAGACTGCCCGGTAGCTGCGCGGGCAGGACGGGCGCTGGCCTTCATAAACGGTGACGACTTCGATCTCGGTGTGGCACAGGCCGGCAGCGCAGCCTATCTGGTCGGCGTAACCACCGTAGTTGGTCTTGAGGGCGGGATTGGCATCGCCGGTTTGTATGATCAGGACTGGGGCAGGCATAAAAACGTGGTCGTATTCAGGGCAAGACTCGCATCGGACGTACTCCTCGTGGAAATACCCCCTGCGATGCTTTTCGAATGTCGACTGGAGAAAGCGACAACAAGTACGGCAGCCGTTTGTTTCCGAAACGGCGCAACATGACGTGCGGATGACAGGAAATTCATCTCGACAGCACAAAAACTGCCTTTTCCCGCTAGATGGAAAGCTGACGAAACGCCAACGGCGATGGAAGAAATGAAGCGGATTCCCCGGTGCCGGCTCCCTTGTGCATCCCGCCCGAATGCAGCGCCGGTGTCCATGATGAAACAAAAAGGGCCGCTGGAAAAGCGGCCCGTGTAAATTTTTTAGTAAATTGTGGCAGTCATGCCGACAATTCCCCGCCTTGGGGCGGCACTGCGCACCGATTCACGATCCCGGTGCACCCTCTGCACGCATTGCCCCAAAGGCGGGCCATGCCCTTCACCTTACTTGGCGGCGTCATCCGCGCTGACGGCGGCGGCGCCCTTCAATAGCTTGGTCTTGGCCTTCTCGCGCAGATAGTCCAGGTAACCCAGTGCTTCCTGCTGCGACAAGGCGGCGGTGATCTGTTCCTGCTCGGCCTTGCGGCGCGCGGTGTCGACCGTCTTGGGCTGTTCCACCTTGGTGATGCGGTAGATCTGGTAGCCCATGCCCGGGGTCTCGGCGCCGACGTAGGCCGGCAGCTTGGCGGTATCGGCCTTCATGACGGCGTTGAAGGCTTCCTGGGTCCAGCCCTCGGACTTCACGCGCGAGACCACCTTGGCATCGCTGAAACCAGTCGCATCATCCTTGGCTTGCAGCTGCGCCAGGCGTTCCTGGCCGGCCTTGACCGCCAGCGACTGCTCTTCGGCCAACAGAACGGCCTTCTGCACATCGGCCTTGACTTCCTCGAACGGACGCTTGGCCACCGGCTTGTAGCTGGTCATGCGGCCGGCCACCAAGGTGTTGGGGGCGGTCTGCACGGCTTCGGTATTGTGCTTGGCCTTGATCACGTCGTCGGTGAACAGGGCGGCCAGGAACTTGCCATTGTTGTACGGCGCAGCGCCGGCAGCCGGATTCGGATTGCGGGTGACGCCCGAGGCGGTCTGGATCTTCAGCTTGAGCTTGTCGGAGACGGCCTTGAGGCTGTCGCCGTTTTCATAGACCAGGTTGTTGAACTGGTCGGCCATTTCGGAATACTTCTTGGCGGCGATCTGCTTCTTGATCTCGGCTCCGATCTCGGCCTTGACCGACTCCAGCGGCTTGACGGCGGCCGGCTTGATGCCGGTCACTTCGATGACGTGATAACCGAAATCGGATTCGACCGGATCGCTGATCTCACCCTGCTTCAGGCTGAAGGCGGCATCGGCGAAGGGTTTGACCATCGCACCACGGCTGAAGTAACCCAGGTCGCCGCCATTGTCGGCCGAACCCGGATCCTGCGAATTGGCCTTGGCCAGCTTGGCGAAGTCGCCCGGGTTCTTGCGCAGCTGTGCCACCAGGCCTTCGGCCTTGGTCTTGGCGGCAGCCTTGTCGGCGGCAGAGGCATCCTTCTTGACGGTGATCAGGATGTGGCTGGCGCGACGCTGTTCTTCAGTGGCGTACTGCTTCTGGTTCTGCTCGTAGTAGGCCTTGATGTCGTCATCGGTGACGCTGGCCTGGGCGGCCACGGCAGCGGCATCCAGCACCACGTATTCGATGTCGGCCTGTTCCGGAGTCTCGAAACGGGCGCCGTTCTTGTCGTAGTAGGCCTTGAGCATGTCATCGCTCACCTTGACCTGGCCGGCGTAGCTGTCCGGCTTGAAGTTGAGCATCTGGACCGTGCGCTCCTGGTCGTTCAGGCTGGACAGGTTCTCGGCCACGGTCTTGGGGGCGAAGGCGGTAGTCTGGATGGCGGCGTTGAGCTGCTGCAGGGCCATCTCGCGGCGCAGGCCGGCTTCGTAGGATTTCTGGGTCATGCCCTGCGCGGCCAGCAGCACGCGGTACTGCTCGTTGTCAAAGCTGCCGTCCGGCTTGGTCAGGCCGGGGATCTGCAGGATGCTTTGCTGCAGCACCTGGTCCGGCACCACCAGCTTGCTGGCTACCACTTCGGCACCCAGGGCGCGCTGGGCGATCAGGTTGTCGAGGATGGCGCGGCGCGCCTGCGGGCTGTCGAAGATCTTGCTGTCGAACTGATTGCCATACACCTGGCGCATGCGGTCCAGCTGCTGGCGATGCGCGGCGTCCCACTCTTCCTTGGTGATGGTCTGGCCGGCCACCTTGGCCACGCCGTTGTCGTCGGTCAGGCGGCTGTAGCCTTCCAGGCCGAAGAAAGCGAACGACGGGAAGATGAACAGCAGCAGCAGGAACTGCATCAGACGCTGGTGAGTACGAATGAAATCAAACATGTATAGCCAATCAATAAACGATCTGGTCAATGAAGGACAGCGGGGTTCAGCGCAGACGGCCGCTGGTGCGCGCCCATAAGAAAAAAGGCGAACTCGCGTTCGCCCTGATCCGGCGCAGGCCCGTCAGGCCCGGGAGACACAACGCACACCGTCGTGCTCGCGCGACATTATACACATGCCAATGCCGGGCGGCATCTTTGGCAGGGCTGCCGCTAGCGGTCCATCTGGGCCAGGGCCACGCTGCGCAACTGGAAGCGGCCGTCGTTGTTGAACAGCCAGCTTTCCGACAGTTCGATGCGACCCTGCTTGAGCAGCGCCGGCGGCGGCTTGGGGAAGGGCGCGGCCGATTTCAGGCTGCCCAGGGCGCTGGCTTCGGCGTGCTTGTCGCGGTTGCTGCGCAGAATCTCGCTCTTGACCAGATTGCCGTCGCCATCGATCACGTACTTGATGACGATCACCGAGCGCAGCAAGGCCTGCGGGCGTTCCACGTAGACACTGGTGAAGTTGACCTGGGAAATGCGCTTGGCCAGGTCGACCTTGTAGCCATCCACGGACGTCGCTGTGGAGGTGGCGTCCTCGGTGGTCTTCTTCTGCTCGATCAGGGAGCGCGCCAGTGCATCCCGCTCCTGCTGGGTGCTCTCGGGTGCGGAGCAGGCCGCCAGCATGGCAGCAATGCCCACGCCCGACATCGCCAGGCGCACGCCCGGCCGGCGGGCCGGCCTACCGTATTTATTCATTTTCTCCTCCTGATCACTGGCCGATCTTGCTTCACTCGCCGCATGGCGTCAATGAATGATCGGACCGAATTTGGACAGCGTTGCGCCGCCCGGATTCCCTCGCCGCGAGAGCTTCCTAGATGATCCATAGCTTCAATCTATAGCAAGGATTCCGGGCTGCTATCACAGCAGGGGGTGTCATCCAGCAGTCATATTTGGCCCGTACCATCCGCTTGCCTCTGAACGGGCCAGTCCATCCGGCGAAAGTCCGCATGGGGACTGCCTTTGGGCAACATCGCGAACCAGCTGGAAACCCTCCGAAATGATGCAGACACCCTCTTCCGCCGCCGCCCTTGCGATGCCGGTTTGCCCGCCTGATGACACCGACGGCAACGCGCGTTTCCTGTCGGTGCGCGGCATCGACAAGCGTTTCGGCGCCTTCACCGCGCTGGACGGCGTTTCGCTGGAAGTGCGCCAAGGCGAGATGGTCTGCCTTCTGGGTCCGTCGGGCTGCGGCAAGACCACCCTGCTGCGCACCATCGCCGGCCTGGAGCGCCAGGATGCCGGCCAGATCTTCGCCGCTGGCCGCGACATTTCCGATCTGCCGCCGCAATCGCGCGATTACGGCATTTTGTTCCAGTCCTACGCCCTCTTCCCGAATCTGACCGTAGCCGACAACGTCGCCTACGGCCTGCGCAATATGAAGCGCCAGGCACGCCAGGAGCGCGTCACGGAAATGCTCTCCATGGTCGGCCTGGCCGGCAGCCAATCCAAGTATCCCGGCCAGCTTTCAGGCGGCCAGCAGCAACGGGTGGCCCTGGCGCGCGCGCTGGCCCCCTCGCCTTCGCTGCTGTTGCTCGACGAACCGCTCTCGGCCCTGGACGCGCAGGTGCGCGAACACCTGCAACTGGAAATCCGCCGCCTGCAGAAGCAATTCCGCATCACTACCCTGATGGTCACGCACGATCAGGAAGAAGCCATGGTCATGGCCGACCGCATCGCCGTCATGCAGCATGGCCGCATCGAACAGTTCGGCACGCCCGCCGAGATCTACCGTCGCCCGGCCACGCCCTTCGTGGCGGATTTCATCGGCCACGCCAACTGGCTGCCGTTTTCGCGCATCTCGGGTTCGCAGGTCACGGTCGGGGCCTTGCGCTTCGAAGTCCGCCCTGAAGAAGCGGAGCTGCAAACCGGCCGCCTGTTCTGCCGCCCCGAAGCCGTGGAACTGTTTGCTACCGAGTCCTGCGCCAACCGCTTCCAGGCGCGCGTGATCGATCGCATCTATCTCGGCAACCGCTATCGCCTGGCCTTGGCGGCCGATGCCCTGCCGGGCCAGACGCTGCTGGCCGATGTCAGCGGTGAATCGCACGAGCGCCTGGCCGATTTGCCGGCGCACGACGGACTGTGGGTGGCGCTGCCGCGTCAGGCCCTGCAGGTCTTTGCCTGAGCCGGACCGTTCATGACGATGCAATCTTCCTTGCCGCCCACCTCCCCCATGCCTGCCCTGGCGCGCGATCGCACCCAAGCTGGCGCCCCAGCGGCGCGGCGTTCCCCGACCGACCGCAGCCAGCGGCTGCCGGGCGCGATGAAATGGATGCTGCTGGCCCTGCTCCTGCTGGGTCTGGGCGGACCGCTGCTGTTCATCCTGGCGCAAGCCGTGCTGACGCCCGAGGGCAACTGGGCGGGCAGCCAGCCCTTCGTGACCCTGTTCTCCAACATCAATTTCCTGCCCATGCTGGGGCGCAGCCTGTGGGTCTCTACAGTGACCGCCGTGGTGACGGTACCGCTGGCCTATGTGTTCGCCTACGCCCTGCAGCGCACCTGCATTCCCTTCAAAGGCCTGTGGCGTGGCATCGGCCTGCTGCCGCTGCTGGCACCGTCGTTGTTGCCCGGTATCGCGCTGATCTACCTGTTCGGCAACCAGGGGCTGTTCAAGGAGTGGATGGATGGCAGCATCTACGGCTTCTGGGGCATCCTGCTGGGTGAAGTGTTCTACACCTTCCCGCATGCCATGATGATCCTGCTGTCGGCGCTGTCGCAGGCCGATGGCCGGCTGTACGACGCGGCGCACGCCATGGGCGCCTCGCGCTGGCGCATCTTCACTACCGTCACCCTGCCGGCCACGCGTTACGGTATCTTCGGTGCGCTGTGCCTGGTGTTCACGCTCACCATCACCGACTTCGGCGTACCCAAGATCACCGGCGGCGCCTACAGCGTGCTGGCCGTGGAAGCCTACAAGGCGGTGGTCGGCCAGCAGCAGTTCGGACGCGGTGCCCTGATCGGCTTGCTGCTGCTGGTGCCGGCCCTGCTGACCTTTGCGCTGGACGCCTGGCTGCAGCGGCGCCAGCGCGCCACCATGAGCAGCCGCTCCGAAGCTTACGTTCCCCGCCCCGACTGGCGCCGTGATGGCATCAACCTGGTGGCGGTGGCCCTGATTGCGGCGGCCATCCTGATGATGATCGTGGTGGCCATGGGGGCATCCCTGGTCAAGCTGTGGCCCTACAACCTGCAACTGACGCTGCAGCACTACGACTTCGACAACATGGATGGCGGCGGCTGGCTGGCCTACTGGAACAGCCTGAAACTGGCCTGCGGCACCAGCGTGGCCGGGACCCTGGTCATCTTCACCGGTGCCTGGCTGATGGAAAAGACGCGTGGCCAGGCCTGGCTCGCACCCCTGCTGCGCATGCTGAGTTTCCTGCCGATGGCCGTGCCCGGGCTGGTGCTCGGCCTGGGCAGCCTGCTGTTCTTCAACCATCCGTCCAACCCGTTCAATTTCCTCTACGGGACCATGACGCTGCTGGTGCTCTGCTCCATCGTGCACTTCTACACCACGGCCCATCTCACCGCCGTCACCGCGCTCAAACAGCTCGATCCTGAATTCGAAGCGGCCTCGCTGTCGCTGAAGGTGCCTCTGCTGCAGACCTTCCTGCGCGTGACGGTGCCGCTGTGCCTGCCGCAGATGCTGGAGATCTTCCGCTACCTGTTCGTCTCCTCGATGACCACGGTGTCGGCGGTGATCTTCCTGTATCGCCCGGATACGGTACTGGCCTCGGTGGCGGTGTTGAACATGGACGACGCCGGCGATGTCGGCCCGGCGGCCGCCATGTCCACGCTGATCCTGCTGACCTCGGCTGCGGCCTCGCTCTTCATGCACCTGGCCGGCAGCCGCTGGCTGGCGCGGGCCCAGGCCTGGCGCCGTGGACGCGCGCATTGAGCCGGACCGGCAGCCCTACGATTTCTCCACCTTGCGTCCCCGACGCGTTTTCAACCCAGCCATTCACTGACGAAGGCCATCATGAAAAAAACCAAGCTGTTTTCCCTGTTCGCATCGGTGATCGGTGCCGGCCTGCTGTTCTCGGCCCAGGCCCACGCCGCTACCACGCTGACCGTCTACACCGCCCTCGAAGCCGACCAGATCAAGGCTTACCAGGCCGCGTTCCAGAAGGCCAACCCGGACATCGAGATCAAGTGGGTGCGCGACTCCACCGGCATCGTCACCGCCAAGCTGCTGGCCGAAAAAGCCAACCCGCAGGCTGACGTGATCTGGGGCCTGGCTGCCACCAGCCTGGCCCTGCTGGACAAGGAAGGCATGCTGACCCCGTACGCCCCGCAAGGCTTGTCAGCGATCGACGCCAAGTACCGCAGCGCCGCCAATCCGCCGGCCTGGGTCGGCATGGACGTGTGGGCCTCGGCCATCTGCTTCAACACCGTGGAAGCGCAAAAGCAGGGCCTGCCCAAGCCGACCTCCTGGGCGGACCTGATCAAGCCGGTCTATGCCGGCAAGATCGTCATGCCCAATCCGGCCTCGTCCGGCACCGGCTACCTGGATGTCTCGGCCTGGCTGCAGATGATGGGTGAAGAAAAAGGCTGGGCCTACATGGACGCCCTGCACAAGAACATCGGCCAGTACACCCACTCCGGCTCCAAGCCCTGCAAGCAGGCGGCCACCGGTGAATTCCCGATCGGCATCGCCTTCGAGTACCGTGCCGTGAAGACCAAGAAGGAAGGCGCACCGATCGACGTGATCCTGCCGTCCGAAGGCCTGGGCTGGGATATCGAAGCCACCGCCATCGTCAAGGGCACCAAGAACCTGGACGCCGCCAAGAAGCTGGCCGATTTCTCCGCCAGCAAGGAAGCCATGGCCCTGTATGAAAAGAACTTCGCCGTGGTCGCCATTCCTGGCGTGGCCAAGCCGGACGAGCTGCTGCCGGCCGACTATGAAAAGCGCCTGATCAAGAACGACTTCACCTGGGCCAGCACCAGCCGTGACCGCATCCTGACCGAGTGGAGCAAGCGTTACGAAAGCAAGTCGGAGAAGAAGCAGTAATTCCAGGACTTGCCCGCAATACCGCGCCGTCACGGGCCCGATGCTTTCGGGAAGCACCGTGACGGCGCACGGAGAGGACCGCAGGACGCCGCCAGAGCGTCCCCGCACAAGACGCCACACGACATCTCGCAACTGACTCCGATGGAGCACTTCCCATGAACAATTCCCTCTCAGAACACGATCCGCAGCACTTCGACCTGGCCGTGGTCGGCTCCGGCATCCTTGGCCTCGCCCACGCCTATGCCGCCGTCAAGCGCGGCCTCAAGGTGGCCGTCTTCGAACGTACCGGCACGCCGCTGGGCGCGTCCGTACGCAACTTCGGCATGGGCCTGGTGACCGGCCAGCCGCCCGGCATCATGCTGGACCTGGCCCGCGAAAGCCGCGCCCTCTGGCTGCACCTGGCCGCGCGCGCGCATTTCAGTGCCCGTGAAGCTGGCACCCTGCTGTTTGCCCGCAGCGAGGCCGAGCACGACGTGCTGCTGGAATTCATGACCGTGCGTGCACGCCAGTACGACTACCGCGCCTCCCTGCTCGAAGGCGACAAGCTGGACGCGCTCTACAACGGCCGTTTCAGCCATCACCGCTCGGCCCTGCACGGCACCGAAGACCTGCAGCTGTATTCGCGCGAAGCCATGCCGGCCCTCGTAGCCTACCTGCATTCGCAGGGCGTGCATTTCCGTTTCAACACGCTGGTGCATGGCACCGCCGACGGCCGCCTCTCGACCACCGCCGGCGAATTCCGCGCCGAGCGCGTGGTGGTGTGCTCGGGCCACGATTACCTGACGCTCTTCGCCGATCGCCTGCAGCCGATGAACCTGAAGCAGTGCCGCCTGCAGATGCTGCGCCTGAAGACCGAGGAAGCCGTCCCGCTGACCCATGCCGTACTGACCGGCCTGTCCTGCACCCACTACGGCGCTTTCTCGGACCTGCCGACCGCCCGCGCGGTGCACGCGGAGATCGAGGCGAACGCCCCGCTGCTGAACAAGCACGGCATCCACCTGCTGGTCAGCCCGACCCCGTATAAGGAGCTCATCGTCGGCGATTCGCACCATTACGGTACCGATTCGCCCCCGTTCAACAGTGAGGAAATCGATGAACTGCTGATCGGCCTGGCCGAACATACCCTGGCTTCGCGCGTGCAGGTGATCGAGCGCTGGCAAGGCGTCTACGGCAGCAAGGGCCCGGGCCCGTTCTCGGCCCTGGCCATCGACGACCACACCTCGGTGGTACTGATGCATACCGGCATCGGCATGAGCGTTGGCCTGGGCCTGGGCGAACGCGTGGTCAAGGCGCTGCTGGAGGGCGACAGCCTGCCCACACCGACAGCGCAAGCAACCCCGGCCACTGCGCTGGCCTGATCCCCGCACCTGAGCGGTGACAGGGCGGTGATGCCGTCCTGTCACCGCCGTCCCGTCTGCCGTCCCGACGGGGAGCACCTGCCGCTGATCCGCATGCTTGGCACGATGCTTCATTTGCCCGCGCTGATTCCTGACAGAAAAATCTTTTTGACCGCATTCCCAAAAAGGCGAGCCGCGCGCTGCGGTCGCTGCGCCGCAATATCTGTTACCACCCCGCAAGGCCTTGGCTGACGCGCTTTTTGCTGCTGCGTCGCAACCAGAAATCGACTTGCTGCGCTGTAAGCTTGTGTAAGTTTGGAGCAAGTCCTGCGTAAGTTTGGCGTCGCACACTCGCCGCATGGACAAGTGGGTCCTTACGCAAGCAATGCGAAGCCAATATCGCGGTTTGTGTCAGACGGGGAAGCGAGGGGTGTCGATGTTTCATGCTTTGCATGCTCTTCATGCTTTGTTCTCCGGTGCGTTCTTGCATAACGCCCCATTCGGCCATCTGTTGCATTGTTGCCCTGTTGCCCCGAGTACCTGGTTGCATTCCATGCAGTAGCACACTCATTAAAACCAAGGAGACAGACATGACCACAGCATCAGTCAATACGACTGCGCGCGGCATCACCCCGGAGGAGAAGAAAGTCATCTTCGCCTCTTCGCTAGGCACCGTTTTCGAATGGTATGACTTCTACCTGTACGGTTCGCTGGCGGCCATCATCGCCAAGCAGTTCTTTGCCGGCACCGACCCCAATACCGCGTTCATTTTCGCCCTGCTGGCCTTTGCTGCCGGTTTCATCGTGCGTCCCTTCGGCGCGCTGGTGTTCGGCCGCCTGGGCGACCTGGTCGGCCGCAAGTACACCTTCCTGGTGACCATCCTGATCATGGGGGCCTCGACCTTCATCGTCGGCGTGCTGCCCAACTACAACTCGATCGGCATCACAGCCCCGATCATCCTGATCATCCTGCGCATCCTGCAGGGTCTGGCGCTGGGCGGTGAATACGGCGGTGCCGCCACCTACGTGGCCGAGCACGCGCCGGAAGGCCGCCGCGGTGCCTTCACCGCGTGGATCCAGACCACGGCCACGATGGGCCTGTTCCTGTCGCTGCTGGTGATCCTGGGTGTGCGTACGGCGGTGGGTGAAGCCGCCTTCGCCGACTGGGGCTGGCGCATTCCCTTCCTGGTCTCCATCTTGCTGCTGGCCATCTCGGTGTGGATCCGCATGTCCATGAACGAGTCACCGGCTTTCCTGAAGATGAAGGCTGAAGGCAAGACCTCCAAGGCCCCGCTGACCGAAGCCTTCGGCCAATGGAAGAACCTGAAGCTGGTGATCCTGGCGCTGGTCGGCCTGACCGCCGGTCAAGCCGTGGTGTGGTACACCGGCCAGTTCTATGCCCTGTTCTTCCTGACCCAGACCCTGAAGGTGGATGGCCCGACCGCTAACATCCTGATCGCCGCCGCGCTGCTGCTGGCGACGCCTTTCTTCCTGTTCTTCGGTTCGCTGTCGGACAAGATCGGCCGCAAGCCCATCATCCTGGGTGGCTGCCTGATTGCCGCCGTCACCTACTTCCCGATCTTCAACGGCCTGACCCACTTCGCCAACCCGGCGCTGGAAGCCGCACTGCAAAAGTCCCCGGTGATCGTCACCGCCGACCCGGCCAGCTGCCAGTTCCAGTTCAACCCGACCGGCACCAAGAAGTTCACCTCGTCCTGCGACATCGTCAAGGCCAAGCTGTCGGCCGCTTCGGTGAACTACCAGAACGTGGCCGGCGCCCCGGGTTCGGTGGCCACCGTCAAGATCGGCGACCGCGTCATCACCTCGTATGATGCCGCCGGCCTGTCCAAGGAAGACGCCGCCGCCAAGGACAAGGAACTGTCCAAGGCCCTGGCTGACGACATCAAGGCCGCCGGTTACCCGAGCAAGGCCGATCCGGAGCAGATCAACAAGCCCATGGTCCTGCTGCTGCTGTTCATCCTGGTGATCTACGTGACCATGGTCTACGGCCCGATCGCCGCCTGCCTGGTCGAAATGTTCCCGACCCGCATCCGCTACACCTCCATGTCCATGCCTTACCACATCGGCAACGGCTGGTTCGGCGGCCTGCTGCCCACCACCTCCTTCGCACTGGTGGCCTTCAAGGGCGACATCTACTACGGCCTGTGGTATCCGATCGTGATCTCGCTGATCACCGTGGTGATCGGTCTGCTGTTCGTGAAGGAAACCGTGCGCAACAACATCCACGAGTAACACTCGCAATGACGTGCTCGCCGCCCGGCCCCCAAGGCAGGACGGCGCAGCGCGAAGCACTCCCGGACCGGGCGCAATCATGATTGCGCCCGGTTTTTCGTTTGCGGGAACGAGAGGCAAGCTATCTCCATGCAGCCCGCGTCGCGCGCACTGCAGGGGCCCGAGCTCGCGCCTCTAGGAACGCTGCGGTGGGCGATTGCGCCGCGCGGGAGCACCGGCTTCAGCGCGCGCCTTGGCCTGGACCAGTTCCAGAAGGCCTTGCGCGGCGATGGACAGGCTGCGCTCCTTGGGCGTGACGATCAGCAGCGGCCGCACCAGCTCCGGCGCGTCCATCGGGATGGCCACCAGATTGGGCAGGCGGAACTGAAACAGCGTCAGCTCCGGGACTACGCTCACGCCCAGGCCGCTTTCGATCAGGGCCGCCAAGGTCGCCAGGTGTTCGACCTCCAGCCCGGTGTGGATCACCGCGCCCGGCCGCAGCACGGCATCCAGATGCTGGCGCACGCTGGTGGAGCGCGCCAGGTGGATCATTTCGCACCCGGCCAGTTGGGCCACCTTGATGCGGCGCTTGCCGGCCAGCGCATGGTCCTTGCGGCAGACCAGGTAGAACGGGTCGGCGCACAGGGGCTGCGTGGTGAACTCCAGCAGATTGGGGCCCGGCGCAGTGAGGGCGATATCGGCCTTGCCCTGGCGCAGAAGGTCCAGGCATTGATCCGATATGGCATCGAACAGCTCCACCGCCACGCCCGGATGACGTTGCCGGTAAGCCGCCAGCACCGGCGGCAGCCACCCCGCCGCCAGCGATGGCAAGGCCGCGATGGCCACCCTGCCCTTGCGCCGTGCGACGTAATCGTTCATGTCCGCCAGCGCTGCCTCCATGTCCGCGACCAGCTGGCGTGCCACCTCGACAAAGACTTCACCTTCCGGGGTCAGGCTCACGTTGCGGGTATCGCGTTCGAACAGGCGCGCACCTGTTGCCGTTTCCAGCTTCTGGATCATGGCGCTGAACGCTGACTGCGACACATGGCAGCGCTCGGCCGCGTGGCCGAAATGGCGACAGTCGGCCAGTGCGAGGAATGCGTGCAGCAGGCGCGTGGACAGGTTGGCGTGCATGGTGGAAGACGGGAGCGGATTATGCCGAAAAGCAGGTCAATCAATCGAAAAAAGCGACTTTACAACAAAATCAGCCGCCACCTACACTCGCCCTGCTCACATCCGCGCACCCTGTACGGAATCATGTACAGAAGCTGAAGCAGAAAAAAGAACGAACCGGTACCGGATGTGCTGACACGACAAGAACATCACATCAAAAAAACCGGAGACACGCATGTTGGCCCTGCTCGGCTTTGTCACGATCGTATCCTTGTTCACGGCCATCCTCACCAAGAGGATGTCGCCCCTGGTGGCGCTGATCGCCATTCCCATCATTGCCGCGCTGGTCGGTGGCTTCGGCTTGCAGACCTCCAAGTTCATCGTCCAGGGCGTAACCGCCATTGCGCCGGTGGCCGGCATGTTCGTCTTTGCGATCCTGTTCTTCGGCATCGTCACCGATGCCGGCATGCTGGACCCGATCATCAGCCGCATCCTCAAGACCGTGGGCAGCCGCCCTACCCGCATCGTGCCGGGCACGGCGCTGCTGGCGCTGCTGATCCACCTGGATGGCTCGGGTGCGGTGACTTTCCTCATCACCATCCCCGCCATGCTGCCGCTGTACACGCGGCTGGGCATCGACAAGCGCATCCTGGCCTGCGTGGCCTCGATGGCGGCAGGCGTGAATTTCCTGCCGTGGACCGGGCCCATGATCCGCGCCTCGGCGGCGCTGCACATCCCGGTCTCGGACATCTTCACGCCGCTGGTGCCGGTGCAACTGGTGGGGCTGGCGTTCGTGTTCATCGCCTCGTATCTGCTGGGCCTGAAGGAAGAGCGCCGGCTCGGGCTGGGCAAGGGATCGACGGTCGATTTCGTGCAGCAGCATGAGCTGAGCGAAGCACAACTGAAGATCCGTCGCCCGCAGAATTTCTGGGCCAACATCGTGCTGACGGTCTTCGTGCTGGGCGTGATGATCAGCGGCAAGGTCGATCCGGTGGTGATGTTCATGATCGGCGTGGTGCTGGCGCTGATGATCAACTACCGTGACGTGGCCATGCAGCGCGAGCGCATCGACGCCCACGCCAAGGCGGCCCTGCTGATGGCCAGCATCCTGTTTGCGGCGGGCGTGTTCACCGGCATCATGACCAAGTCGGGCATGCTCTCGGCCATGGCCAAGACCGCGGTCGGCTTCGTGCCGCCCGAGATGGCCGGGCATATCCCGGTGGTGCTGGGCGTGCTGTCGATGCCGCTGTCGCTGCTGTTCGATCCGGATTCCTTCTACTTCGGCGTGCTGCCGGTGATCGCCGAGGTCAGCCACATGCTGGGCGTACCGACCATCCAGGTGGCCCAGGCAGCGCTGTTGGGCCAGATGACGACCGGTTTCCCGGTCAGCCCGCTCACGCCCGCGACCTTCCTGGTGTGCGGCCTGGCCGGGATCGAACTGGCGGACCACCAGAAATACACCATTCCCTTCCTCTTCGGTGCCTCCGTGGTGATGACCATCGCCTGCGTGGTACTGGGGCTGTTCCCGCTGTTCTGAGCGCGGGCCACCGGAAGTGCAACACCCTGTTTTGGAGAATCGCATGACCCAAGATCCACAGCGCACCGTGCGCATCGGCGCCGGTGCCGGCTATTCAGGCGACCGCATCGAGCCGGCCGCCGAACTGGCCGAACACGGCCAGCTGGATTACCTGATCTTCGAATGCCTGGCCGAGCGCACCATCGCCATCGGCCAGCAAGCCCGGCTGGCGGACCCGGGCAAGGGTTACGACCCGCTGCTGGCCGAACGCATGTACGCGGTGCTCAAGACCTGTGCCACCCAGGGCATCCGCATCATCACCAATATGGGCGCGGCCAACCCGCTGGCGGCGGCGCAACGCGTGCGCGAGATCGCGCGTGAACTGGGACTGAGCGGACTGAAGGTAGCAGCCGTGGCAGGAGACGACGTGCTGGAGGCCGTGCAGCAGGACGCATGGCGCATCGAGGACAATGGCCAGCCGGTCGCTTCCCTCGGTAGCCGCCTCATCTCGGCCAATGCCTATCTGGGCATCGCCCCCATCGTCGAAGCCCTGCAGGCCGGGGCCCAGGTCATCATCACCGGCCGCGTGGCCGACCCTGCGCTGGTGCTGGCGCCTCTGGTACACGAATTCGGCTGGGCCGCCGATGACTGGGACAAGCTCGGCCAGGGCACCCTCATCGGCCACCTGCTGGAGTGCGCAGGACAGATTACCGGTGGCTATTTTGCCGACCCCGGCAAGAAGGACGTAGCCGGACTGGCGCGGCTGGGGTTTCCCATTGGTGAAGTGAAAGCCGATGGCAGTGCAGTCATTACAAAAGTGGCCGGCTCCGGAGGACAAGTCACGGCGCGTACCTGCAAGGAGCAATTGCTCTATGAAATCCATG
Source organism: Herbaspirillum sp. WGmk3 (assembly GCF_023952535.1). Taxonomy (NCBI): domain Bacteria; kingdom Pseudomonadati; phylum Pseudomonadota; class Betaproteobacteria; order Burkholderiales; family Oxalobacteraceae; genus Herbaspirillum; species Herbaspirillum sp. WGmk3. The sequence continues at coordinate 708,640 of NZ_JAKYWT010000002.1, forward strand.
ATCCGAGCGCCTACTTCACGCCGGATGTGATTGCCGATTTCTCGCAAGTCCGCATCGAAGAAGTCGGGCCGGACCGCGTCGCCGTCACCGGCGGCCGTGGCCGTGCGCGACCGCAGACGCTCAAGACCACGCTGGGCTACCGCGACAGTTTCATTGGCGAAGGCCAGATCTCGTATGCCGGGCCGGGCGCGCAAGCGCGTGCGCAACTGGCCGGCGAGATCGTGCGCGAGCGGCTGGCGCTTACCGGCGTGCAGACTGAAGAACTGCGCGTGGACCTGATCGGCATCAATGCCATTGCCGGTGATCAAATGTCGGCGCATGCGCCCGAGCCGCGCGAAGTCCGCCTGCGTGTGACCGGCCGCACGGCCAGCATGAAAGAGGCGGTCCGCATCGGCAATGAAGTCGAGACGCTTTATACCAACGGCCCGGCCGGTGGCGGTGGTGCCACCAAGTCGGCCCGCGAAGTCATCGCCGTGCTGTCGCTGCTGCTGCCGCGCACGCTGGTGCATCCATCCGTTTTCATCGAGGAGGCCTGAGATGCTGCTCAGAGAAATTGCTCATTCACGCGCCGGAGACAAAGGCGACATATCGAATATCTCCGTAATCGCCTATCGGCAGGAGGACTATGCGCTGCTGGAGCGTACCCTGACGGCCGAACGCGTGCGTGTGCATTTTGCCGGCGTGGTCCATGGGGAAGTGATGCGCCACGCGCTGCCGCATCTGGGGGCACTCAACTTCGTGATGCAACGCGCGCTGGGCGGAGGGGTTACCCGGTCACTGGCGCTGGATGCGCATGGGAAGGCGTTGTCGGGGGTGATGCTGGACTTGGAGCTGGACTACTGACCAAGTCGCCCTTGCAGGCGGTGTCAAAGGCTCGCAGCCTCCATGAATACGGGTGCGATCATTCGAACCGGATCGGCTCGGCAGGACTGCGATCAAGAAGGTCCTCCAGCGCGCTCACATCCTCATTGATGAGGCCATGCTCTCGATTCATCTGGCAGAGCGCGTCACCCATTCGCAGATGGCCGCTGGGCTCACACCGTTCACTAATTCAGGGAGCTCTGCTTCAGGGCTGTATGGCTGCAGGGCAACGCACAAGGTGGGCACCAAAGAATTGCTCGAAAGAAATGGCGGTTGATCTGTCTTCGACATGGATATTCTCTTTTATGTTGAGATAGCCGAATTTGGCGCAACAATTCAAACTCGTCCAGCGCCAAAGTCCCGTCTCGTAGGAAACGTGCTCGGTTGCGTTCATTCGCTGCAAAAACGCGAGAAAAGACCGACGTTGTTCGATCCGCGTCGGTACCGTAGCCAAAATTCATTTCCCAAAGGAAAAATAAGCAATTTTTCGCCGATACTTCTTGTCAGAACTAGGCATATTGCGACTGTCCAAACCCTGCAAGATTTGGTATCGTCCGCCCGTGATTGATTCTCGCACTGCATCAGCGCCCCCCGCTGACACACTCCCCCCGATATGAAAAAACCAATCCGACTCGGCACTCCGCTGTCTCCTTCCGCTACCAAAGTCATGCTGCTGGGCTCCGGCGAACTCGGCAAGGAAGTCATCATCGCCCTGCAACGCCTGGGCGTGGAAGTCATTGCCGTTGACCGTTATGAGAACGCGCCTGGCCAGCAGGTCGCTCATCGCGCCCACGTGATCAACATGACCGACGGTGCCGCCCTGGCCGCACTGATCGAGCAGGAGCAGCCCGACCTGATCGTGCCCGAGATCGAGGCCATTGCCACCGAGACCCTGGTCAAGCTGGAAGAAGCCGGCCGTGCCCGCGTGATCCCGACCGCGCGCGCTGCCTGGCTGACCATGAACCGCGAAGGCATCCGCCGCCTGGCCGGTGAAACCCTGGGCCTGGCAACGTCGCCCTACCGCTTCGCCGACAGCCTGGAAGAACTCAAGGCCGCCATCGACCAGATCGGCTTCCCCTGCGTGATCAAGCCGGTCATGTCGTCGTCTGGCAAGGGCCAGTCCAAGATCGACGGCCCTGACGAAATCGAGGCGGCCTGGAACTACGCCGCCGCTGGCGGCCGCGTCGATTCCGGCCGCGTGATCGTCGAAGGCTTCATCGACTTCGACTATGAAATCACCCTGCTGACGGTGCGCTCGCTCAACGAAAACGGCGACACCATCACCAGCTTCTGCGACCCCATCGGCCACGTCCAGGTCAAGGGCGACTACGTCGAGTCGTGGCAGCCGCACCCCATGCCCAACGCCGCGCTGGAAAAGGCCCGCGACATCGCCCGCAAGGTCACCGAGAACCTCGGCGGCCTGGGTCTGTTCGGCGTGGAACTGTTCGTCAAGGGCGACATGGTCTGGTTCTCCGAAGTCAGCCCGCGTCCGCATGACACCGGCATGGTCACCATGGTCAGCCAGGTGCAGAGCGAATTCGAACTGCATGCCAAGGCCATCCTCGGCCTGCCGGTCAATACCGCCCTCAGGAGCCCCGGTGCCTCCGCCGTGATCTACGGCCAGCATGACGCCCGGGGCATCGCCTTCGATGGTGTGGCTGAAGCGCTGCGCATCCCGGGTGCCGATATTCGCCTGTTCGGCAAGCCGGAATCCTTCGCCCGCCGCCGCATGGGCGTGGCGCTGGCTTCCGGTGACAGCGTCGAAACCGCACGTATCCGCGCCAAGCAGGCTGCGGCCAAGGTCAAACCGGTCATTCCGCAGTGATCTTGCGCTCAGTCGCATGACGTGAACGGGCTCCGACGAAAATCGGCGCCCGTTTTGTTTTATGCGGGCAAATACCTCGCCAGGGTGCCGGAAACGATATAAACGATATGCCCACGGCATGCCGCTATAATCACCGTCTCCCTCCACAACAGCAGCTTTGCTCACGATCATGAAGTGTGATGTCGCCATCCTCGGCAGCGGTCTGGCCGGTCTTTCCGTGGCCCTCCATCTGGCAGAGAAGTACCAGGTGGTGGTCGTTTCCAAGGGCGAGCTGCTGGACGGGGCCAGCAACTGGGCACAAGGCGGCATTGCTGCCGTGCTCGATTCGGGCGACAGCCACGCCCAGCATATCGACGATACGCTGGTGGCCGGTGCCGGCCTGTGCGATGAAAGCGCCACCCGCTACATCGTCGAACACGGCCGCGAGGCCATCGAATGGTTGATCGCGCAGGGCGTGCCCTTCACCCGCGACGACAGCGCCGAGCTGGGCTATCACCTCACCCGCGAAGGCGGCCACAGCCAGCGCCGCATCATCCACGCCGCTGATGCCACCGGCCACGCCGTCCAGGTGACGCTGGAGCAGCGCGTGCGCGCCCACCCCAACATCACGCTGCTGGAGCATCACTGCGCCATCGACCTGATCCATGCGCGCAAGCTCGATCCCAAGCCCGAACCGCGCTGCCTGGGCGTGCATGTCCAGGACACCGCCAGCGGCCGCGTGCTGGCCATTGCGGCCGGCCGCACGGTGCTGGCCACGGGCGGGGCCGGCAAGGTGTATCTCTACACTTCCAATCCCGATTCAGCCACCGGCGACGGCATCGCCATGGCCTGGCGCGCCGGCTGCCGGGTGGCCAACATGGAATTCATCCAGTTCCATCCGACCTGCCTGTATCACCCTTACGCAAAATCCTTCCTCATCAGCGAGGCCTTGCGCGGCGAAGGGGCCTTGCTCAAGCTGCCGGCTTCGGCGGGTGCTCTGGCGGGCCAGCGTTTCATGCCGGAACACGATGAGCGTGCCGAACTGGCGCCGCGCGACGTCGTGGCGCGTGCCATCGATTTCGAGATGAAGAAACGTGGGCTGGACCATGTCGACCTGGACATCAGCCATCAAAGCCCGGCCTTCATCGCCGAGCACTTCCCGACCATCCAGGGGCGCTGCCTGGAGTTCGGCATCGATATCACGCGCCAGCCCATCCCGGTGGTGCCGGCAGCGCACTACACCTGCGGCGGCGTGGTGACCGACATGGCCGGCCGCACCGACCTGCCAGGCTTGTACGCGGTCGGCGAGACGGCCTATACCGGGCTGCATGGCGCCAATCGCCTGGCCAGCAATTCGCTGCTGGAATGCCTGGTGCTGGGCCGCTCGGCCGCCGAGGATATTGAACGGGAATTGTCAGCGGGCACCTGGCGCATCGCCGAGGTACCGCAATGGGATGAAAGCCGCGTCAGCGATGCCGACGAGGAAGTGGTGATCGCCCACAACTGGGACGAGCTGCGTCGCTTCATGTGGAATTACGTCAGCATCGTGCGCACCGACAAGCGTCTCGAACGCGCCCTGCACCGCATCCGCCTGCTCAAGGAAGAGATCGACGAGTACTACGCCAACTTCCGCATCTCGCGCGATCTGCTGGAGCTGCGCAACCTGGTGGATGTGGCGCAGTTGATCGTTTCCAGCGCCCTGATGCGCAAGGAAAGCCGCGGCCTCCACTTCAGCCAGGACTATCCACGCACCCTGCCCCGCGCCACACCGACCATCCTGCCGGGACGCCCGTAAGCGGCTATTTGCGCTGGCGGTATTGTTTGCGGTAGACGTTGGGGGCGGCCAGCACGTCGGCGACGGTCCGGCTGTAGCGGGTGGCGGCCTCCCCTTCCAGGGTATCGAAGTGCAGCACAGGCCGTTCGCGCGGCACGGGCATGCATTGCGCGACCGGCATGCCTTTGGGCAGTACGCCGACAAACTCTTCATCGGTCCAGACGGCAGGGAAATTGATACCGGCGTCATGGAACTGGTCCGCATCCACCAGTCCTGAGAGCAGTCGGAACGGCAGGTCGTGGCGGTTCACCGGATGCGTCGCGAAGAGTGACCAGCCAGGTTCCAGTTCGATGGTCCAGAAGCTGTTGAACTTCAGCACCAGCGCATCGCCCTGTTCGAAGGGTGTGCCGGTGACCTGTGCGGGCGGATGAAAACTCAATGGTGCGCGCGGATGGCCCTCCACGGTGGTCGCCGGGGCTTCCCAATCCCAACTGAAGCTGCCTTTGTCCACGTGCACGTCGCAGGGCAGCAGGATCATGAAACCATGGGCCATCGCATCGATGAAGGGCGGGCATTGCTTGACGGTACGGATATCGCGGTCATGCAGCGCGGAGAAGGCCTTGGCCGGCATGCTGCGGATCCAGTCGGGGATCAGCTCGCGGGCCAGGCGGGGGCGTGGGAGATGGTCAATCAGCGCAGGATCGCATCGGAAGTGGATTTGCGGTGGGGGCATGAGGTTCAGGGGCGATATGAAGATTCAAGGCCAGGCCTTTGCCCGAAACAGCGGCGCAATGGGGCGAAGCCAATGATAGCGCGCCACGGTCGCCCTCCGGATATGAAAAAACCCGCCTTCAGCGGGTTTTTTCAGGGTGGTCAGGTTCAAGAAACTTCATACGACGCTCAACTCTTCGGACAGCTCGGGGTGCTTGATGATCAGCCGTAGCAGGCATAGCACCCCTCCTGGTGGCGCGAACCGTCCTTGTTCCCAATCGCGCAATGTCGCTACCGGGGTTTCGATGCGCTCGGCAAAAGCAGCTTGCGTCAGACCGGATTTCTCCCGTGCCTGACGCACGATAATCTGCTCCGGGGTTGTGACACGCCCAACCCCTGCCTTCGCCTCTGCAAGTGCTTGCCGCAGATCGGGAAGAGCCTCACCAACATCGGCCTCAATAGCCTTTGCCACCTTCTCAACGTCGATTTTCCTGATGCCCATGTCACACCACCTTCTTGATGTCAGCGGGAAGCAATGACGGGCCCAGGATCACTCCCACTCAATGGTCGCCGGCGGCTTCCCCGAAATGTCATAAACCACCCGGTTCAAGCCACGCACCTCGTTGATGATGCGATTGGACACGCGTCCCAACAGTTCATGCGGCAGATGCGCCCAGTGCGCCGTCATGAAGTCTTGCGTCTGCACCGCACGCAAGGCCACCACGTATTCGTAGGTACGGCCATCACCCATGACGCCCACCGACTTCACCGGCAGGAACACGGCAAAGGCCTGGCTGGTCTTCTCATACCAGCTTTGACCATCTTCATCCTTCGTATTGCGCAGTTCTTCGATGAAGATCGCATCCGCACGGCGCAGCAGGTCGGCGTACTCTTTCTTCACTTCACCCAGGATACGCACACCCAGGCCAGGACCTGGGAACGGATGGCGATACACCATCTCCGGCGGCAAGCCCAGCGCCACGCCCAGTTCGCGCACTTCATCCTTGAACAGTTCGCGCAGCGGCTCCAGCAGCTTCAGGTTCAGCGTTTCCGGCAGGCCGCCGACGTTGTGGTGGCTCTTGATGGTGTGGGCGGTCTTCTTGCCCTTGCCGGCGCTTTCGATCACGTCCGGATAAATCGTGCCCTGGGCCAGCCACTTGGCGCTGGTCAGCTTGGCCGATTCGGCCTGGAACACTTCCACGAATTCGCGGCCGATGATCTTGCGCTTGGCTTCGGGATCGGTCACGCCCGCCAGATGGCCCATGAACTGCGCGGTGGCGTCCACATGGATCACCTTCACACCCAGGTTCTTGGCAAACATCTCCATGACCATCTTGCCTTCGTCCAGGCGCAGCAGGCCGTGGTCGACGAACACACAGGTCAGCTGGTCACCGATGGCGCGATGGATCAGCGCTGCCGCCACGCTGCTGTCGACACCGCCCGACAAGCCCAGGATGACTTCATCGCTGCCCACTTGCTGGCGGATCATCTCGACGGCTTCGGCGATGTAGTCCGGCATGTTCCAGTCCGACTGGCAGCCGCAGATCTCGTGCACGAAGCGGCCCAGCATGGCCTTTCCCTGCACCGTATGAGTCACTTCCGGGTGGAATTGCACACCGTAGAAACGACGCTCTTCGTCGGCCATGCCGGCGATCGGGCAGTTGCCCGTGGAGGCCATGAGCTTGAAGCCGGCGGGCAGTTCGTTGACCTTGTCACCGTGGCTCATCCACACCTTCAGCATGCCGTGGCCTTGCGCATTAGTGAAGTCGCTGATGTTGTCCAGCAGCTTGGTGTGGCCGTGGGCGCGCACTTCGGCGTAACCGAATTCACGCAGGTGGCCGTTCTCGACCTTGCCGCCCAGTTGTTCGGCCATGGTCTGCATGCCGTAGCAGATGCCCAGCACCGGCACGCCCAGTTCGAAGACCGCTTGCGGGGCACGCGGCGTATCGCCTTCGGTGACGCTGTTGGGGCCGCCGGAGAGGATGACGCCGGCCGCGCCGTAGTTGCGCACGAACTCGTCGGTCACGTCATGCGGGAATACCTCGGAAAACACACCGGCTTCGCGCACGCGGCGAGCGATGAGCTGGGTCACCTGGGAACCGAAGTCGAGGATCAGGATTTTCGAATGCGAATGCGTGGACATGGGCAGTGAGGTCTGGCTACGTTAAAAATGGACTTCTGAAAAGATCAACAGCCCGACAGCCTGGCACAAGGCCGGTGGGCTGTCGGGCTGTGGCCGCATCGAAAATTACTCGGCGCGGTAGTTCGGGGCTTCCTTGGTGATCTGCACGTCGTGGACATGCGATTCACGCATGCCGGCCGCGGTAATCTCGACAAACTCGGCGCGCTCGCGGAAGTCGTCGATGGAGGCACAACCGCAGTAACCCATGGAGGAGCGCACGCCGCCCACCAGCTGATACAGGATCGCAACCACGGAGCCCTTGTAGGCAACGCGGCCTTCGATGCCTTCCGGCACGAACTTGTCTGCGGTATTGTCGCCGTCCTGGAAGTACCGGTCGGCCGAACCGTCAGCCATCGCACCCAGCGAACCCATGCCGCGATACGACTTGTAGCTGCGGCCCTGGTACAGGATCACTTCGCCCGGGGCTTCTTCGGTACCGGCGAACATGCTGCCCATCATCACGGCCGAAGCGCCGGCGGCCAGCGCCTTGGCGACGTCGCCCGAGAAACGGATACCGCCGTCGGCGATCACCGGAACGCCAGTACCCTTGAGGGCTTCAGCGACGTTGGCGATGGCCGAGATCTGCGGCACGCCGACGCCGGCGACGATACGGGTGGTGCAGATGGAGCCGGGGCCGATACCGACCTTGACAGCATCCGCGCCATGTTCCACCAGAGCCTTGGCGGCGGCGGCGGTAGCGATGTTGCCGCCGATGACTTCGACGTGCGGGTAGCGGGTCTTGACCCACTTGACGCGGTTGAGCACGCCAGCAGAGTGGCCGTGGGCGGTGTCGACCACGATCACGTCCACGCCGGCCGCCACCAGCAGCTCGATGCGCTCGTCATTGTCCGGGCCGACGCCGACGGCGGCGCCCACGCGCAGCTTGCCGTGTTCGTCCTTGCAGGCGAAGGGGTGTTCGGTGGATTTTTCGATGTCCTTGACGGTGATCAGACCGCGCAGTTCGAAGGCATCGTTGACGACCATCACGCGCTCCAGGCGGTGCTTGTTCATCAGACGCTTGGCTTCTTCCGGATCGGCGCTGGAGCCGTTTTCCTTGACGTAGACCAGCTTGTCGCGCGGGGTCATCTTGGCGCGGACTTCTGCGTCCAGTTCTTCTTCAAAGCGCAGGTCGCGGTTGGTGATGATGCCGACCAGCGCCTTGCCTTCCACCACCGGGAAGCCGGAAATGCCATGCTGCTTGGACAGCGCGATGACGTCACGGATCTTCATGGTGGGGGGGATGGTGATCGGGTCACGGACCACGCCGGACTCGAAACGCTTGACCTTGGAAACCTCGCGCGCCTGTTCCTTGGGCGTCAGGTTCTTGTGGATGATGCCGATGCCGCCCTCTTGCGCCATGGCAATGGCCAGGCGGGCTTCAGTCACGGTATCCATTGCCGCGGAGACCAGCGGAATGTTCAGCGAGATGTTGCGCGTCAGGCGCGTGGTCAGGGAAGTGTCTTTGGGGAGGATGTCCGAGAAGGCCGGAACGAGCAGCACATCATCGAACGTGAGTGCTTTTTGGAGAAGACGCATAGTGTTTCCTATAGGCGCAAAAGCGAATTATACAGAAAAGCTGAACGCGCGTCTTGCTCTACTTGCGTTTCTCCCTCCGGGCGTCGTAAAAATGCCGGAAGGCTGGGATTCCGGGCCGGGCAGCAGCGCCGTTCAAGGGCGGTCCGCTTGCTCCCGGTGCGCGGCGCGGCGGCGGCGCGACTGCTTGGGGTCCGCAATCAGCGGCCGGTAGATCTCAATGCGGTCGCGTGCGCGCAGCACCGTGTCGAGCGTTTTGATCTTGCCGAAGATGCCGACCTTGCACACCGACAGGTCGATGGCCGGCTGCTCGCGCAGCAGGCCGCTGTCCAGAATGGCCTGCTGGATGGTACTGCCGGGGGCTACCTGCAGGTCCTGCAGGATCTGCAGGCCGGGCGCGGCGTAGCAGAGCTGGACTTGCAAAAAGGCATCGTCAGCCATATATCTGTTCGGCGCGTTTGCAGAAGGAATCGACGAAGCTGTTGGCGATCATGCTGAAGACCGGCCCGATCACCCCTTCCAGGATGCGGCTGGAAAATTCATATTCCATGTCGAATTCGATCTTGCAGGCATCCTCGCGCAGCGGCTTGAAGGTCCAGCGGCCTTCGAAATGCTTGAACGGGCCTTCCACCAGGCGCATGGTCATGCTGGTCGGGCGCACGTTGGTGTTCTGGGTGCTGAAGGATTGCTTGAGGCCGTGATAATTGATCTTGATCTTGGCCGTGAGGCTGTCATCACTGCGCTCGGAAACCTCGACACCGCCACACCAGGGCAGGAATTCAGGGTAATCCTCAACCTTGTCGACCAGGTTGAACATCTGCTCCGCGCTATAGTTGATCAGGACGGTTTTGTGTACGACTGCCATCGAGGGTGATCCGTTTGATAAAATCGCAAAGGCACAATTTTAACCGACGAGACGAATTTTTATTTAGATGAGCATTATTGATAACAAAAAGGCCTTTTTCGATTACTTCATCGAAGAGCGATTCGAAGCAGGCCTCGTCTTGCAAGGTTGGGAAGTCAAATCGATCCGCGCCGGCCGCGTGCAACTCAAGGAAGCCTACGTGATCGTGCGCAATGGCGAGGTCTACCTGTTCGGCTGCCACATCAGTGCACTGACCAGCACCTCCACGCACGTGCATCCGGAGACCACCCGCACCCGCAAGCTGCTCTTGAATGCCGCCGAGATCAGCAAGCTGATCGGCAAGGTGGAACGCTCCGGCTACACGCTGGTGCCACTGAACTTGCACTACAGCAAAGGCCGCGTCAAATGCGACATCGGCCTGGCCAAGGGCAAGAAGCAGCACGACAAGCGCGAGACCGAAAAACAGCGCGACACCCAGCGCGAAATCCAGACGGCGATGAAGCAGCATCGCCGCTGATCCCTTCCTGCCTCTCCTTGACTGCGACCACGGCTGCCTTGTGCAGCCGTTTTCATGTCCGCTTGCAACGCGCTTACGCCCAACCCTCAAACCGTTCACGGCAAGCGGCGACGATCTCCTCCACCACACTGCCCCACTGCCCCCGCTGCTGCTGGCGGAACAGCTTCACCGAGGGATACCAGGCAGTCTGCTCGCCCTGCACGCCCCAGCGCCACTCGCCCTCCAGCCGCTGCGGCAGGAAGCACGGCAAGCCTAACGCGCCGGCCAGGTGCACCACGGCGGTATCGACGCTGATAACCAGATCCAGCGCGCAGGCCAGCGCTGCCGAATCGGCCCAGTCCGCCAGCGGGAAGGTGCGGAGCCGGCCAGACAGCTCCTGATGCACGCCCTGATCGGCCAGCGGGATCTCGACTTGCAGGCAGACCACCTCTACCGGCAACTCAAACAAAGGTAGCCACTCGGCCAGTGGCACGTCGCGACTGGGGTGCGGCGTGGCGTACTGGCGACCGGCCCAGGCCAGGCCGATGCGCGGACGGCGCGGTGAAGCCGCCGCTGTCTCGGCGAGACGCTGCTGCCATTGCTGAAGGCGGATCGGATCCACCTTCAGGTAGGGCGCAGACGGAGCCTGGCTCGGATGCGGCAGATCCAGCAAATACGGAAGACTGAGCAAGGAAGCGTGACAATCATGCGGACCGGCTTCACTGACATGCGCCACGCAGCGAACCTGCGCAAAGGACGGCGCGAGCACTGCCAGCAAGCCCGCCGGGGCACACAGGGTGACCTGTGCCGCCTGCGCTGCCACCAGCGGCAGATAGCGAGCAAATTGCAGACAATCGCCCTGCCCTTGTTCAGACCACAGCAGGATGTGTTTGCCACTGAGCGACTCGCCGTGCTGCCAGCACGGACTGGGCGTGGTGATGGCGCGCCGGGCCAATTCCGGAATCCGGAAGCGCGCTTCATGTTCGCGCCAACCTTCGGCGAAGACCCCGCGCGTGAGCAACATATGTGCACGCCCCACCTGGGCTTGCGGAAAGTCGGCATGCCAGCGCAAGGCTTCTTCATATCCGGCTTGAGCCGCCTCGATCCGGCCCATGCGACGCAGGATGTCGGCCCGATTGAAGGCGATCAGGGCGCGCGCCTCATCCTCGGCCGCCTCGTCGGGATAGCAGCGCAAGGCCTCTTCATGGCGATTCAGCCGCAGCAGGATATCGGCATGCAGGGCCTGGTCCTCCAGCGCCGGCAGCGGGAGGGCAGGTTCGATGGCGGACAAGGCCGCATGAGGCTGGTCCAGCTGGTGGTACAAGCGCGCCAGCAACACCCGCTGATCGACAGGCCTTGCGCCCTCCTGCAGCAACCGCGCTTGGAGCGCATCGGCCCATTGCAGCAAGACGGCACGATGCGCCACACGGGCTTCGTCGTAATCGGGCAGCAGATCGAGGCAGGCTTGGTAGGCAGCGGCCGCGGCAGGAAGATCGCCGGTTTCCTGCAACAGGCTGGCACGCTGCATGAGCACGGGCAGGAAGCTGGCATCGAGTCGCAGAGCCTGATCGAGAGCGGCCAGGGCGACGGCAGGCTGGCCTGCACCGCGCAGGGCGATGGCCTCGCACATCAGGCCCATGATGCCAGCCAGGGTGGCGGGGTCGGGAGCATTCATGGCCGGCAGCTTAGCATGGCTGCCGGCCCGGGCACGGCCCTTCCCGTCACGCCGTGGTATCGATCAGGTTGCCGGTGGTCTTGCCTGCGGCCAGCTTGCTCTGCAGGCTTTGCAGGAAGCTCGAGAGCGAGGTCGTGGATGACGACGCGCCCAAGGAACTGAGGAGGTTGCTGAACGCACTTTCCAGCGAGGAGACGGTGCCGTCTCCTGAGCCTGCATCAGTGCCGCTGCTGCTGCCGGAGAGGCTGGAAATGAGGCTCTGGAGATCCGCCTCCAGCCCTCCTCCCGGTGGCGGCGGACGGCCGCCCGGTGTGTAGGCGCGTGCGGTGGTATCAGTACTGGTTGAACTGGTGGTAGTGCTCGTGCTGCTCGTGCTGCTGGTATCGCTGGTGGCCGATACGCTGCTGGTGCTGCTGTCCGAGGAAGACGTGGAGCTGGCCGGGGGCGGTCCCGGCGGCGGATTGTTCTGGCCCTTCAGAGCCGCCATCAATTCCTGCAGGAAGGCATCGAGCTTGGAATCGACGTTGGCCGACGAGATGCTGCTGCTGGAGGAAGTGGTGGTCGCCGACGTGACCGAAGTGGCGCTGGTGGCCGAGCTGTCGAGATCGACGCCCAGCGCGGACAGGATATCCTTGAGCGCCCCGATGAGGCCCCCGCCCTTGTCACCACGCGGCGGCGGCGGTGGCGGCGCATCCATGCGCGGAGTGGCGCTGGTAGAAAAACCGCTGGTTCCGGACAACGCCGACAGATCGGCAAGACTGAAATTGCTGGACGACACGCTGCTGATGGCCATGACGGACTCCTTTTATTGTGCGCGATGCCCCATGCATCGCTCCCTTGTACATGCCAAAAGTATCGGTCATCAAGACGTGTTAAGTTGATGCCTGCCGCGTAAAGCCGAGTAAAGTCTTGTTAAGCGAGCTCGTCCGCCCTCCGCGCTCCAGCCAGGCCCGGTGCGGGTTGCCGTCAGGCACTGATGAATGGAAAGCAAGAAAAATGCGAGTTCTCGTACTTTGACAGGCCGCGGCCGGCCGCGGTAAATGAATGTAAAGATGCAATTGTAAAGAAGGCCTGAAACACTTCTGCAAAACCTTTTACGGCATATTACGGGCTGCCGACGCCCTGCGGCCTGAAGGCAGGGCAATTCGAGAATGGAATGCAGCAATGTCTAAAGTGCTTTTGATCGACGATGACGTGGAGCTCGTCGAGATGCTCAAGGAATACCTGGAGCAGGAAAAATTTGAAGTCAACGTCGCCCATGACGGCGAAGCCGGTGCCGCCGAGGCGCTCACCGGCCAGTACGCCATCGCCGTGCTGGACGTGATGATGCCGCGCCTGAACGGTGTCGACACCCTGCGCCGCATTCGCGCCAAGAGCAACATGCCGGTCGTGATGCTGACCGCCAAGGGCGATGACACCGACCGCATCATCGGTCTGGAACTCGGTGCCGACGACTACGTCCCCAAGCCCTGCACGCCGCGCGAGATCGCTGCCCGTATCCGTGCCATCCTGCGTCGCGCCTCGGCCGAAAGCAGCGAGCAGGCGCCCTATTCGCCGCTGGCCGTGGGGGCCCTGTCGATGTGGCCGGAACAGCGCCGTGCCACCTGGAACGGCCGTCCGCTGGAACTGACCAGCAGCGAATTCAACCTGCTTGAAGTGCTGGCCCGCAATGCCGGCAAGCCGGTCAGCAAGCAGACCCTGTCGGAGCAAGGCCTGGGCCGTCCGCTGGCGCGCTTCGACCGCAACATCGACGTCCACCTCTCCAGCATCCGCCAGAAGATCGCCGCGCTGGGCAGCGACAAGAGCTGCATCCAGACCGTCTACCGCCTGGGCTACCAGTTCATCAAGGAATAAAGTGGGCCGGCTTTTCTGGAAGTTCTTCTTCTTCATTGCGATCGCCCAGATCACCGCCACCTTCGGCGTGGGCGTGCTGTTCTGGATCGAGAACCTGGAACGCAGCAACCGCAATTCGGAGATCGACCTCAGTCCACCGGCCTCCTTCATGATCCGCGCGGCCGCCGCCACCCTGCAGTTCGGCGGCCCGGAAGCCTTGCGCAGCCTGATCAACGAGGGCCGGCCGCATCGCCTGCAGCTGTATGCCGTGGATGAAGAAAACCAGGACCTGATGGGCCGCGAAGTCTCGCCGCATCTGGTGGAACAGGCGCGCCGCGTGCTGGCCACCGAACGCGATCGCCGGGTGGTGGAACTGGTCAAGGCCGCCAATGGCCACAGCTACCTGATGTTCATCCCCACGCCCAACGACGAGTTCGGCCCGCCCCCGGGCGGCATGCCGGGCCGCGAGCCTCGTTACATGAAGGACAGGGGCGGACCCAAGCCGCTGTTCTTCCCGACCATGCCGATTGCCGTGGCGCTGGTGGCCAGTCTGGTGTTTGCGTTGCTGCTGGCCTGGTATTTCTCGCATCCGATCCGGCATCTCAAGAATGCCTTCAACCAGGCCGCCAACGGCAATCTGGACCAGGCGCTGGAACCGGTCATGAGCGCGCGCAACGATGAACTGGCCGACCTGGGACGCGACTTCGACGCCATGACGGCCAAGTTGCGTACCCTGATGGAAAGCCAGCGCCGCCTGTTGCACGATGTCTCGCACGAGCTGCGCTCGCCGATTGCGCGCCTGCAGATGGCCATCGGCCTGGCACGCGTGCAGGACAAGGACAAGCTGGAACTGACCCTGGAGCGCATCGAACGCGAAAGCGTGCGCATGGACAAACTGGTCGGCGAATTGCTGACCCTGTCGCGGCTGGAAGCCAACGTGCCCGGTTCGATGGAAGAAGCCATCGCCATCCAGGCCATGCTGGCCGACATGACCAATGACGCCAGCTTCGAGGCCGAGGCGCTGGGCAAGCGGGTGGAAAGCCGCATCGATTGCCGGGTGCAGGTCAAGGGCAATCCGGAATTGCTCTATCGCGCCATCGAGAACGTGCTGCGCAATGCCATCAAGCACACTGCACCCGAGACGGCCGTGCAATTCGTGGCCGAGATCGACGAGGTCAACAAGCTGCTGCACCTGTCCATCCTGGATCGCGGACCGGGTGTACCGGAAGAAGAAATGGACAGCATCTTCGAGCTGTTCTTCCGCAGCAGCCGCACCAAGAGCAACAGCGCCGGCCACGGACTGGGGCTCTCGATTGCGCGCCGCATCGTCGAAGCGCACCAAGGCTTCATCCGCGCCGCCAATCGCAGCGACGGCGGCCTGCGAGTCGACATCACCCTGCCCTTCATGGCCGATGAGCCGGCACGCGGAGACACTGCCGAGATCTGATCGCCGCCTCACGGGCGACAGGCACGATATGAACGATATGCACCAAGACCAAGCCCCGTCCGGTTTCACGCCGGGCGGGGCTTTTCAATGGGCGTTTGCTGTATGAATTATTGTGCAGCAGAAGGCACCGCGGCCGGATTGACGATGGCATTCATCAACCCGCGCTGCACCGCCACCTGGAAGGCCTGCAACTCGCTCACGCCCTGCTCGGGTGGATAAGGAATCGGCAGGCGGTTCATCAGCACTGCCCAGGTCCAGCCATCGGCGCGCGATTGCAGGTAGGCGTAGGTGCCGGTGGTGAGTGCGCCGCTGTGGGAGAGGATCTCCACCCCATTGCTGAGGGTCACCACCCAGCCCAGGCCATAGTTGTTCTCGGCCTGTGCGGGATTGCGCTGCTTCATCAGCGCCAGGGTCTGCGGCTGCAGCAAGGCGGGAGCGCCGCGCCCTTGCGTCGCATCGGCAAAGCGTACCAGGTCGGCCGCCGTGGCAATCCAGCCCGCAGTGGCATCCATGGCCTTGAAATGCAGGGCCGAATAGGATTCCGGACCGGTGGCGCCACTGCCATCGCGATCGGCCACAGCGGGCCATCGTGGATCGTCGTAGTAGACGGTCTCGTTGGCGGCGCGCTCGATGCGGCGGTCACCGGCGATGGCGGCGCCCTCCACCGCAGCGGGCTTGAAGACCAGTGCCTGCAACGCCTCTTCATAAGACATGCCGGACTTCTGCTCCACCAGGCGTCCCAGGACGTTGTAGGCAAAATTGCTGTAGAAATACTCCGTCCCAGGCGCTGCATCCAGCAGGCGCTGCTTGAGCACGTAGGCGATCACGTCGCGGGCCGAGGCCGGTGCGGCTACCTGGCGCGCCTTGGCGATGTTGACCAGGTCGTATTGCGGATCGTAATCGCTGCCACCCCAGCCGCTGGTGTGCTGCAACAGCTCGCGCAAGGTGATCTTCAGGACACGCTGGTCCAAGGGCTGGGCAAAGTCAGGATAGGCGGCGTCCGGCAGCAATCCTTCCGGACCGAACACGGGACGATCCAGGACCTGCGGCAGCTCCTTCTCGAACAGCTTCAGCACCGCCACCGCCGTGACCGGCTTGGAGACGCTGCCGATCCGAAAACGCGTCAGCGGCGTGACCGGCGTATTCGATTCGGTCACCGCCATGCCGTAGCCACGCTGATACACCAGCCGGCCCTGATAGGCGATGGCGATGCTGGCACCGGGCACGGGATATTGACCGAGCAATTGCGTCATCTGCTGGTCGACGCGTTCGGCCAGGGCGGCCATGTCGGGGCTTTCCTGCGCCAGCACGGAAACGGAAGCGAGCATCAGGCCTGCCGCCATCAGTGCAGCCAGCGGTTTGCATGCAAAAACGGACGTAAAACGTGGATGCAT
Organism: Herbaspirillum sp. WGmk3; assembly: GCF_023952535.1. NCBI lineage: Bacteria > Pseudomonadati > Pseudomonadota > Betaproteobacteria > Burkholderiales > Oxalobacteraceae > Herbaspirillum > Herbaspirillum sp. WGmk3. Next base: position 725,215 of record NZ_JAKYWT010000002.1, read on the forward strand.
GGCTTACTTCTGCTGCTTGACGACTTGCAGGGCCGAGGCGATCAGCCCGCTCATGTCCGCCAGATTGGCCGGCACGATGATGGAGTTATTGGTCTTGGCCAGCTTGCCGAAGGCATCGACATACTGCTCGGCGACCTTCAGGTTGACTGCGTCCGAACCACCCGGCTGCTCGATGGCGGCAGCCGTCTTGCGGATCGCTTCCGCGCTGGCTTCGGCGATGGCGAGGATGGCCGCAGCCTGGCCCTCCGCACGGTTGATGGAGGCCTGCTTCTCGCCTTCGGAACGGGCAATCGCGGCTTCGCGCTCACCGGTGGCGATGTTGATCTGTTCCTGCTTGCGGCCTTCGGAGGCAGCGATCAGGGCGCGCTTCTCGCGTTCGGCGGTGATCTGGGCCTGCATGGCGTGCAGGATTTCCTTGGGCGGGGTCAGGTCCTTGATTTCATAGCGCAGCACCTTCACGCCCCAGTTCTCGGCCGATTCATCGATGGCGCTGACGATGGCGGTGTTGATGTGGTCGCGTTCCTCGAAGGTCTTGTCCAGTTCCATCTTGCCGATCACCGAGCGCAGCGTGGTCTGCGCCAGCTGGGTGATCGCCGCGATGTAGTTGGAGGAGCCATAAGAGGCACGCATCGGGTCGGTGATCTGGAAATACAGGATGCCGTCGACCTGCAATTGCGTGTTGTCCTTGGTGATGCAGACCTGGGGTGGCACGTCCAGCGGGATTTCCTTGAGGATGTGCTTGTAGGCCACGCGGTCGATGAAGGGCACCACGATGTTCAGGCCAGGGGCCAGCGTGGCGTGGTATTTGCCCAGGCGCTCGACCACCCAGGCATGCTGCTGCGGGACCACCTTGACCGTCTGCACGACGAAGACAATGGCAAGGAAGAAGATGACCAGAGTGACGCTACCCAGCATGAAATTCTCCTGAAAACGAGAGGGGGGAAGAAGTGAAGACGCCGATCAGCGCGGCGCAACCAGCAAGCGGCTGCCACGGATTTCACGGATGACGAAGCTGCCGGGACTGGCATGATGGCCGGGCAGCAACTCGACATCCCACTGCGCACCGCGATAAGGCACGCGCGCCATGAACTGGTTGCCGTGCAGCTGCCAGGCCGGGACCTCGACGCTCTGACCGATATCGAGCAAGAGATTGGGATCATCGTTGGCGCTGCTGCGTCGCAGCCGGCCATAAGGACTGCGGCGAAGACCGAGCACCGCCGCCACGCCGACCACGGCGGCCACCAGCAACTGCCACTCCAGTATCAAGCCGCACCAGGCGGCGATGGCGCCGGCCACCAGTCCCAGCGCGATCATGAGCAGGTAAAAGGTGCCTGTGAAGAGTTCTGCACCTAACAGCGCGCCGGCCAGCACCAGCCAGAGTGACCAGTCAGTCATCGTCGGATTCCCATGAAGAAAACTGCAAACGACGTCAGTCTACTGCAGCTTGAGAAAATAAAACAAAGGCGCGGACATTTCTGCCCGCGCCTTTCACTTCTTTCGAAGTTGGTCGTGAGTGACGCTTAAAGCTTCATCACTTCTTGCTTCATCACTTCTTGGCCAACTGCTGCCAGGTGTCGATGACGGTATCCGGATTCAGCGAGATGGACTCGATGCCCTGCTCCATCAGCCATTCGGCGAAGTCCGGATGGTCCGAAGGACCCTGGCCGCAGATACCGACGTACTTGCCCTTTTCGCGGCAGGTAGCGATGACCTTGGTCAGCAACGCCTGCACGGCCGGATCACGCTCGTCGAAGTCGGCGGCCAGCAGTTCCATGCCGGAATCGCGGTCCAGGCCCAGGGTCAGCTGGGTCAGGTCGTTGGAACCGATAGAGAAGCCGTCGAAGTGCTCCAGGAACTGCTCGGCCAAAATGGCGTTGGACGGGACTTCGCACATCATGATGACGCGCAGGCCGTTCTCGCCACGCTTCAGGCCATACTTGCCCAGCAAACCAATGACCTTCTCGGCCTGGCCCAGGGTACGCACGAAGGGCACCATCACCTCGACGTTGGTCAGGCCCATGTCTTCACGCACACGCTTCATGGCCTGGCATTCCATCTGGAAGGCTTCGGCGAAGTCGTGGGCCAGGTAACGCGCGGCACCACGGAAGCCCAGCATCGGGTTTTCTTCGTCCGGCTCGTAGCGCGAACCGCCGATGAGCTTCTTGTACTCGTTGGACTTGAAGTCCGACAGGCGCACGATCACCGGCTTGGGCCAGAAGGCCGCAGCGATGGTGGCGATGCCTTCAGCCAGCTTGTCGACGTAGAAGGCCTTGGGCGAGGCATGGCCACGGGCGACCGATTCGACGGCCTTCTTCAGGTCGGCGTCGATGTTCGGGTATTCCAGGATGGCCTTGGGGTGCACGCCGATGTTGTTGTTGATGATGAATTCCAGACGCGCCAGGCCGACACCGCCGTTGGGGATCGACTGGAAGTCGAAGGCCAGCTGCGGGTTGCCCACGTTCATCATCACCTTCAGCGGGATCGGGGGCAGTTCGCCACGGGCCACTTCGGTCACTTCGGTTTCCAGCAGGCCGTCGTAGATCTTGCCTTCATCGCCTTCGGCGCAGGAGACCGTCACCAGGGTGCCATCCTTCAACACTTCGGTGGCATCGCCGCAGCCGACCACGGCCGGCACGCCCAACTCACGGGCGATGATGGCGGCGTGACAGGTACGGCCGCCACGGTTGGTGACGATGGCCGAGGCACGCTTCATGACCGGTTCCCAGTTGGGATCGGTCATGTCAGCCACCAGCACGTCGCCGGGCTGCACACGTTCCATTTCAGCCGGATCGCTGATGACGCGCACCGGACCGGCACCAATCTTCTGGCCGATGGCACGGCCGGTGGCCAGCACGGTGCCCGAGCTCTTGAGCTTGAAGCGCTGCTGCGCATCGGTCGCCTTCTGCTGCGACTTCACGGTTTCCGGACGAGCCTGCAGGATGTAGAGCTTGCCGTCGCGGCCGTCCTTGCCCCATTCGATGTCCATCGGACGCTGGTAGTGCTTCTCGATGATGGTGGCGTACTTGGCCAGTTCCACCACTTCGGCGTCGGTCAGGGAATAGCGGTTGCGCAGTTCCACCGGCACATCCACGGTCTTGACCGAACGGCCAGCTTTGGCTTCGCCGGTGAATTCCATCTTGATCAGCTTGGAACCCAGGTTGCGGCGGATCACCGGCTGCTTGCCCAGTTCCAGCATCGGCTTGTGGACGTAGTATTCGTCCGGGTTGACGGCACCCTGCACCACGGTCTCACCCAGGCCATAGCTGGAGGTGATGAAGACCACATCCTTGAAGCCGGATTCGGTGTCGATGGTGAACATCACGCCAGCCGCGCCCACGTCCGAACGGACCATGCGCTGCACGCCGGCCGACAGGGCCACTTCGGCGTGAGTGAAGCCCTTGTGGACGCGATAGGAAATCGCGCGGTCGTTGTAGAGCGAGGCGAAGACGTGCTTCATCGCTTCGAGCACGTTGTCGATGCCGACCACGTTCAGGAAGGTTTCCTGCTGGCCGGCGAAGGACGCGTCAGGCAGGTCTTCTGCGGTGGCGGAGGAACGCACGGCGAAGGACATCTCGGCGGTCGAATCGGCCACCAGCTTGTCGTAGAAGGCACGGATTTCCTGGTCCAGGCGGGGCTGGAACGGGGTCTCGATGATCCATTGACGGATCTCGGCACCGGCTTGCGCCAGCGAACGCACGTCGTCGATGTCCAGGCCTTCGAGGCGCTGGGCAATGCGGGCGGCCAGGGTTGGGCCGCCATCGGCGCTGTGTTCCAGGAAATCACGGAAAGCTTGCGCAGTCGTGGCGAAACCGCCCGGCACGCGTACACCCGCGCCGGCCAACTGGGAAATCATTTCTCCCAGCGATGCGTTTTTGCCACCGACGGACTCGACGTCCGTCATGCGAAGAGTTTCAAAGGAGGCTACGTATACCGCCCCCTGGGTGTTTACTGCGTTGGACATGACAACCCCTAGCTTGATGATAAGAAATCTTCGCGGGCGCGGCATGGGTCGGTTTATTTTTGTTATTCTGCGACGGTTGCGGCAGCAGGTGCGGCTTCGAGGACCAGCCCAGGGACAGCATCAGGCGCGCAGCCACACCGAGGACGTTTGCCATTGCAAACATCATCAGGAATTCGGGCAAATTGCGCAGCGACATGACGGTCATCAAGATGGGCTTCTCGAAATTGTTGCCAAGCATTGTACCGCGTGAAATCATTTTTGTTCGTAGCACCCAATACTTTTTCTATTTTCCAAAAGACAACTAAATGCTCGACCCCATGCCGATCCCGCACCCTTCCCCCGTCGTGGCCGCCAACCGCACCGTGTTCTTCGTCTCCGACGGTACCGGGATCACTGCGGAGACCTTCGGGCATTCGGTGCTGAGCCAGTTCGAGCTGCGTTTCAAGCAGATCCGCCTGCCCTTCATCGATACCCTGGAAAAGGCCCACGACGCCACCCGCAAGATCAATGAAGCCTATGCGGTGGATGGCAAGCTGCCCATCGTCTTCTCTACGCTGGTGAAGTCGGAACTGTCTTCGGTGATCCGGCGCGCCAAGGCCATGCACATGGACCTGTTCCAGACCTTCGTGGAGCCGCTGGAGCAGGAACTGGAGATGAAGTCCACCCACACCATCGGCCGCAGCCACAACACCACCGATTCCGAGGAATACCGCAACCGCATCGAGGCCATCAATTTCTCGCTGGCACACGATGACGGCCAGTCCAACAAGAACCTGTCGGAAGCCGACGTGATCTTGGTGGGCGTATCGCGCTCGGGCAAGACCCCGACCAGCCTGTACCTGGCCATGCAGTTCGGCATCAAGTGCGCCAACTATCCGCTGATCCCGGAAGACTTCGAACGCGAAAAGCTGCCCAGCGGGCTGGTGCTGCACAAGAAGAAGATCTTCGGCCTGACCATCGCCGCCGAACGCCTCTCGGAAGTGCGCAATGAACGCCGTCCCGGCAGCAAGTACGCCGCGCTGGAAAATTGCCGCTATGAAATCAATGAGGCCGAGAAGATGATGCGCCGCGAAGGGATACGCTGGATGTCGTCGACCACCAAGTCCATCGAGGAAATCGCCGCCACCATCCTGCAGGAGATCAAGCTGGAGACGCGCTGACCGACTGTCGGCGTAAAAATTCAGTGCGCACGCGGGTGCGCTTCTTCGGGCCGTTGATGGTGGTTTCCATGGTGAAGGAGTCTTCACCATGGGCTGTATACACCGCGGTATAGCAGTCCGGGCCGCACAGGTGATCGGCGGCCGGTATCAGTTCCTGTCCACGCAACAGATAGTCCTGATAAGGCTGGCCGACACGCTCGCCGTCAGCGAACAGCACGCACAGGCGGTCCGGGCCGAAGCGATAGTCAAAGACGCGGGAAAACGGAATCAACCTGCCGGGCGCGCTGGTCATGCGCAGTTGGCCCTGCTCGCGGTAGACCAACTGGCCCGGCGTCTCGCCTCTAGTGAAACTTAGTTCACCTGACGCCGTAGCTTGCGGGCTTTCGCTGCCTTCCCAGATAGTACGGCTGAAGATCCATTCCCCGAGAAAGTAATCGGCCATGGCGGCCAGATCGATGGGGGGAAAGGCCGCCATGATACGTGCCGCCCTCAGCGCCCGACGGTACGCTGGCGCAGTTGTTCGAAAAGGCAGACCGCCGCTGCCGCCGCCACGTTGAGCGATTCCATCTCGCCCAAGTGCGGGATCACCACTTCATGGGTGGCCGCATCCTGCAAGGCCGGCGACACGCCTTGCCCTTCATGCCCCAGCAGCCAGGCCACCGGACCGGAGAGGTCGCAATCGTAAATGGTCTGGGCCGCGTGCGAGCTGGTAGCCAGCAAGGGGATGCGGCTGGCGGCGCACAGAGCGACCAGGTCGGCATTCTCGAAGATGTCCAGCACGAAATGCGCGCCCATGCCGGCCCGCAGCACCTTGGGCGACCAGGCCGCTGCCGTGCCGGGTGAACAGAACACTTGCTTCACGCCTGCCGCAGCGGCGCTGCGCAGAATGGAGCCGAGATTGCCCGGATCCTGCAGACCATCGAGGAGCACCGCCGATTCCTTCAATTGCGCCGGGGCCACCGGCTCGGGCGTGCTCACCAGCAACAGCAAGCCCACGCCGTTCTCCACGGTACTGATGGCGTCATACAGCTTGTCAGCCAGCACCAGGCATTGCGCGTGCAAAGCTTCACATTGCGCCAGGATGGGCGCTACTTCCGGGTGATACTGGGCGCTCTCGGCCACCACGCACACCTGCGGCGCGCCGCGATGCTGCAGCCACGCCTGCGCCAGATGCACGCCATCCAGCAGGCTCTGGCCGGCGCGGCGGCGGGCCTGGCTGCTGGTGGCCAGTTGCTTCAAATCCTTGAAGACCGAGTTGTCCTTGGAAGTGATCAGTTTCATGCCTGTCTCGCTCACGCCATCACCACCGTCTGGCCGGACAGCAAGGCCCTGACCGGCGCATAGGAGCGCCGATGCACCGGCGAGACGCCATGCAGGCGCAGCATCTCCAGGTGCAGCGGGGTCGGATAGCCCTTGTGGCGGTCGAAACCGTAGTGTGGATAGGTGTCATGCAAGACCAGCAGCGCCGCATCGCGCGCGGTCTTGGCGAGGATGGAGGCGGCCGAGATGGCCGGCACCTTGTCGTCGCCCTTGACGATGGCTTCGGAGCGGATGCTCATGACCGGGCAGCGGTTGCCATCGATCAGGGCCAGTGTGGGCAGCGTGGAGAGTGCCTCCACCGCGCGGCGCATGGCCAGCATGCTGGCGTGCAGGATGTTGAGCTCGTCGATCTCCTGCTCGTTGCAGGAGGCAATGGCCCAGGCCAGCGCCGATTCCTTGATCTCCAGCGCCAGGCTGTCGCGCGCGGCTTCGGAAAGCTTCTTGGAGTCGCGCAGGCCCTTGACCGGACGCGCCGGATCGAGGATCACGGCGGCTGCGAAAACCGGACCAGCCAGCGGACCACGGCCGGCCTCATCGACGCCGCAGATGATCTCGCCGGTATAGTCGTCAAACAAAGCCAGGGTCTGGGGGGCCGCCTTGGGCATAGCAATTTCCTTCATCAAACTCTCACACGGATCGCCGCAGCGATCCTTCTTTCGACCCGTCAACGACGACGCGCGCCAATGACTTCACAGACCGCATTGGCGCTCTCCCTGCTGGTATCGCGCAGCAGGGAGTGGTGCATGTCGGCAAAGCGCCGCACCAGCCGCTGCTGGTGCGCATGGTCTTCCAGCTGGTGCCACATGGCATCGGCCAGGGCCTGGGGCGTGGCCTGTTGCTGCAGCAGTTCCGGCACCAGGAAGTCGCGCGCCAGGATATTGGGCAGGCCCACCCAGGGCTGGTAAGCCATGTGCCGCATGATCTGGTACGAGGCCCAGTTGACCTTGTAGGAGATCACCATCGGCTTCTTGTACAAGGCCACTTCCAGCGAGGCCGTGCCCGAGGCCACCAGCACCGCATCGGAGGCTTCCATCGCACTGTGCGACTGGCCACGGATGACGCTGATGCCAAGATCTTCATATCCGCCCTGGCGAATCTGCTCTTCAAAAAAGGCCATCTGCCGGTCACCCGCCATGGGCGTGATGAACTGCAATTGGGGGTCGCGCTGCCGCAACAGCCGTGCCGCGGCGAGGAAACCTTCGCCGTTCTGCTTCAGTTCGCTCATGCGGCTGCCCGGCAGGATGGCCACCAACCTGCCCGGCCCCGCCAGTCCGAGGCGCTGGCGTGCGCCTGCGGTATCCGGTTGCAGCGGGATCACCTCGGCCAGCGGATGGCCGACATAGGTCACCGGAACGCCCGCCTGCCGGTACAGGTTTTCCTCGAAGGGAAAGATCACCAGCATGTGCGACACCGCGCGCTGGATCTTCTTGATGCGCCAGCCGCGCCAGGCCCAGATCTGCGGGCCGATGAAGTGGATGGTCGGGATGCCGGCCTTCTTGAGCTGTTCTTCCAGGCCCAGGTTGAAGCCGGGATAGTCCACACCCACGAAAACATCCGGCCGGTCCGCCAGCAGCTTGTCACGCAGCGAATCCTGGATGCCCTTGATCTCGCGGTAGCGCGGAATCACCTCGAACAGGCCACGCACCGTCAGCTTGTCCATCGGCCAGTCGCTGGTAAAGCCGTGCGCCATCATGTGCTCGCCACCAATACCGTGCAGGCGCACTTCCGGCAGACGCTCGCGCACGCCGGCCAACAGGCGGCTGCCCAGCAGGTCGCCCGAGCTTTCGCCGGCCACCAGTGCGATCGACTGGCGGCGCGTGATGTCAGCGGATGATGCCACGGGCCGAAGCCTCGATGAACTCGCGCAGCAGGCGGATGTGCTCGGCGCTGTGGGCCGACTTGGCTTCCATCTCCGCCAGTTGCTGCTTGGCTTCTTCCAGCGGCAGGCCGGCGCGGTAGATCACCTTGTAGGCGCGCTTGATCTCCATGATCTGCTCGCTGGTGAAGCCACGGCGCTTCAAGCCCTCGCTGTTGATGCCGGCCGGCACGGCACGGTTGCCGGCCGCCGTCACGAAGGGCGGCACGTCCTGGCTCACGGCCGCCGTAAAGGCCGTCATGGCATGGGCGCCGATATGGCAGAACTGGTGCACGGTGGTGAAACCACCCAGGAACACGTGGTCGCCCAGGTGCACGTGGCCGGCCAGCGTGGCATTGTTGGCCAGGATGATGTGGCTGCCCAGCTGGCAGTCGTGCGCCAGGTGGACGTAGGCCATGATCCAGTTGTCATTGCCGATGCGGGTTGCGCCGCCATCCTGCACGGTACCCCGGTTGAAGGTGACAAATTCGCGGATGGTGTTGCGGTCGCCGATCTCCATGGTGGTCGGTTCGCCGGCGTACTTCTTGTCCTGCGGTGCGGCGCCAATGGAGGCGAACTGGAAAATCTCGTTGTCACGGCCAATGGTGGTGTGGCCTTCGATCACCACGTGGGGACCGATGCGCGTGCCCGCGCCGATGCGCACGTCAGGACCGATGACGGCATACGCGCCGATCTCGACCGATTCGTCGATCTGCGCTCCGGGGGCAATCACTGCGCTGGGATGGATCTTGGACATGTCCTGTGCTTCGATGGGTTCACTTGTTGCACATCTTGCAATGAAGCAATCTGCACAATGAATCAGGCCCGGCGCGATCTTGCCGATCACCGCCGGGCCTGGCTTGATGCGTCAAGCCTGCAGGCAGGCCTGGGGTCAGGCGCTCTGGCTGGCGTCGGCGGCGCTGCGCATGGTGCACATCAGGTCGCCTTCCACAGCCACCTGGCCGTCCACGGTGGCCACGGCACGGTATTTCCAGATGCCACGGGCACGGCGGGTGATTTCCACTTCCATCTTGAGCTGATCGCCCGGTTCCACCGGACGCTTGAAGCGGGCATTGTCGATGCCGACGAAGTAGACCACGGTGTTCTCGTCGGGCTTGCGGCCTTCGGTCAGGAAGGACAGCAGCGCAGCGGTCTGGGCCAGCGCCTCGATCATCAGCACGCCCGGCATCACCGGCTTGTGCGGGAAGTGGCCGTTGAAGAATTCTTCATTCACGGTCACGTTCTTGATCGCGGTGATGGTCTTGCCGCTCTCCCAGTTCAGCACGCGATCAACCAGCAGCAGCGGATAACGGTGCGGCAGGTACTGTTTGATTTGATTGATGTCGAGGCTATTCATTCTCTTCTTGATTCTCTGAAAGCGGGGCTTGGCCTGCTTGTTCTTGTGTCAACGTTTTAAGCGATTTTTCCAACGCCCGGATTTTCTCACGCATCGTGCCCAGATTGCGCACCAATGCAGCTGATTTTTCCCAGTCGCGGTGTTCGGTGATGGGATAGAAGCCGGTGTATTGCCCCGGCTCAAGAATCGAACGCAGGGCCAGCGTACCGGCCGAGACGTGCACCTTGTCCACGATGGTGATGTGGCCATGGATCATGGCCGCGCCGCCGATGGAGCAGTATTTGCCGATTTTCGCGCTGCCGGCGATGCCGGCACAGGCGGCAATGGCAGTATGGGCGCCGATGTGGCAGTTGTGGGCGATCTGGATCTGGTTGTCGAGCTTGACGCCCTCCTCGATCACGGTATCGGCCAAGGCACCGCGGTCGATGGTGGTATTGGCACCGATTTCGACGTCATCGCCGATCATGACACGGCCAACTTGCGGAATTTTGATCCATTGCCCGGCTTCGTTGGCGAAACCGAAGCCATCGGCCCCGATCACCGCACCCGAATGGACGATGCCGCGCGCCCCGATCTCGCAGGCGTGATGCAGGGTGGCACGGGCGTGGAAATGGGTGTCCTCACCGACCTTGGCGTGGTGGCCGATGAAGCTGCCGGCGTCGATACGGGCGCGGGCACCGATGACGGCACCGGCTTCGATCACCACCAGCGGGCCGATCACCGCATCCGCCGCGACCTGGGCCGATGGATCGACCACGGCGCTGGCATGGATGCCGGCAGGCGCGCGCACTTCGGCCTGAGCCTGAAACAGCTGGGCCGCGCGGGCGAAATAGGCGTAAGGATTGCGGGTGACGATGCGGGCACCGGCATAGCCCTGCACCTGGGCGTCGTCCGTCTCGGACAGGATCAGCGCCGCCGCCTGGGTCTGGTCGGCTTGCGCACGGAACTTGGGATTGGAAAGGAAAGTGATGTGGCTGGCACCGGCGGCATCCAGCGGCGCGATGCCATCGACCGCGATGGTCGCATCACCCTTCAGCTGACCGCCCAGGCGCTCGACCAGTTGCTGCAGTCGAATACTCATCTTGGCTTTTCCGAATGGTAGGCGTTGCTTGGCTTACGGTAGAACAAAGGCCGCCCTGAAGGCAGCCCCTGAAGCGACATGCGGGCGCAGGACGTTGCCGCCCGGCGCCCGCATGGTGAAGGCGGCAATTACTTGGCCAGTTCCTTCAGGACCTTGTCTGTGATGTCGATGCGCTTGGAAGCATAGACGGCTTCCTGGAAGACGATGTCGTACTTCTCGGCTTCGGCGATCTGGCGGATCACCTTGTTGGTGCGTTCCAGGACCACGGCCAGTTCCTCATTGCGGCGCTGGTTCAGGTCTTCGCGGAATTCACGCTGCTTGCGCTGGAATTCCTTGTCCAGGTCGGACAGGTCACGCTGGCGCTTGGCGCGGTCGGAATCCGACAGCACGGCAGCATCCTTGTCCAGCTTGTCGGACTGGGCCTTCAGGCGCGCAGCCATATCTTGCAGGTCACGGTCACGCTTGGCGAACTCGGCTTCCAGCTTGGTTTGTGCGGCCTTGGCAGGCGCCGCTTCGCGGAAGATGCGCTCGGTGCTCACGAAGGCGATTTTCGAGCTTTCCTGCGCGTGGGCGGGGGCAAAGCTCAACAGGCAGGCAGCCATCACGATGGTCTGCAGGGACAGGAACGATTTGGTCATGAACTTCAAGATTACTCTCCGTATTACGAATCAATGATGACCGCTTTAGAAGCCGGTACCCAGTTGGAACTGGAAGGTTTGAGACTTGTCACCCGCCTTCAGGTTCAATGGCTTGCCGAAGCTCAGCTTCAGCGGACCGATCGGCGACACCCAGCTGATACCGACACCGGCCGAATAGCGCAGGTCGTTGAGCTTGATGTTTTCGCCGTCGGCGAAGACGTTGCCGCCGTCAAAGAAGGTGAACCAGCGCAGCGTGCGGTCCTGGCCCGAACCCGGGAACGGGAACTGCAGTTCGGCATTGCCGTACAGACGCGAAGCGCCGCCCATGGAGTCACCGTACTGGTCCTTCAGGCTACCCAGCGAGGAGGCTTCATAGCCTCGCACGGTGCCGATACCGCCGGCGTAGTAGTTCTTGAACACCGGGTACGGCTTGCTGCCCAGGCCGCGGCCGTAGTCGACTTCGCCATTCAGCGCCAGGGTCACGGCCTTGCTGAAGAACGGCTGGAAATACTGCTGCTGGTAGCTGGCACGGTAGTACTTCAGGGTGCCCACATAGGAGACCTCGAAGTTGGCGCGCTGATAGCGGCCGGTGGTCGGCACCAGAGCCGAGTCACGGCCGTCACGCTGCCATGCCACGGTCAGCGGGATGCTGGTGGTACGGGCGCTGCCAATACCGCAAGTCGCGGTCGACGACACGTCAGTTACGTTACAACCGGAACCGCCCACGCCGCCGAAATCACGCACGTACTGGCGATACAGCGTCGGGCTGGTGTTGTCGGTGCTGACGTTGGTGTTTTCCACGCCAATACCGAAGAACACGCGGTCCAGTTCCGAGAACGGCACACCGAACTTGATGCTGCCGCCCAGCGTCTTGACGCGGTAGTCACCGGTCGTATAGACCGACGGACGAATCGTGCGCAGGTAGATTTCGTAGGTGCGGCTGATGCCGTCATCCGTGAAATACGGATTGGTGGTCGACAGCGAGATCGTGCGATAGCGCGAGCTGGTGTTGATGTCGATACCGACGGTGTTGCCGCTGCCGAAGGCGTTTTCCTGCGAGATCGAGCCGGTCAGGCTCAGCTTGTCGGACTGCGAGAAGCCGGCACCGACCATGATGTTGCCGGTCGGCTTTTCCTCGACCTTCATGTTCACATCAACCTGGTCGCTGGTGCCCGGCACTTCAGGCGTATCCACGGTCACTTCCTTGAAGTAGCCCAGACGGTCGACGCGATCGCGCGAAAGCTTGATCTTCTCGCCGTCGTACCAGGAATCCTCGAACTGGCGGAATTCGCGGCGGATCACTTCATCGCGGGTCTTGGTGTTGCCGGCGATGTTGACGTGACGCACGTAGACGCGCTTGCCCGGGTCGACCATGATGGTGAAGGCAACTTCCTTCTTCTCGCGGTCCACATTGGGGTTGGCGTTGACGTTGGCGAAGGCGTAACCGAAGTTGCCCAGGCGTTCACCGATCTTCTTGGTGCTGTCGGTCAGCTTGGCGCCGGAATAGACGTCGCCCTTCTTCAGCTGCACCAGCTTGGCCAGTTCCGGCTCCATACCGAACATCTCGCCTTCCAGCTTGATGTCGGAGACGGTGTACTTCTCACCTTCCTTGATGTTGACGGTGATGTAGATGTCTTTCTTGTCGGGCGTGATCGACACCTGGGTCGATTCGACCTGCATCTCCAGATAGCCACGGTCCAGGTAGTAGGAGCGCAGGGTTTCGATGTCGCCCTGCAGCTTTTCCTTGGAGTACTGGTCGGCCTTGGTGTACCAGGTGAACCAGCCCGGGGTGGTCAGCTTGATCTGGTCGCGCAGGGTGCTGTCGGAGAACACTTTGTTGCCGACGAAGTTGATCTGCTTGATGCGCGAAACTTCACCTTCATCCACGGCGAAGGTAATGGCGACGCGATTGCGCTCGACCGGCGTGACGGTGGTCGACACCTTGGCACCATACAGGCCGCGCGACAGGTACTGACGCTTCAGTTCCTGCTCGGCGCGATCGACCTGCGAGCGGTCGAAGATGCGCGACTCGGCGACACCGATTTCCTTCAGGGCCTTGGTCAGTTGCTCCTTGTCGAATTCCTTGATGCCGGAGAAATCGACGCTGGCAATGGCCGGGCGTTCGACCACCTGCACCACCAGCACGTCGCCTTCGGCTTCGATACGCACGTCACGGAAGAATCCGGTGGCGTACAACGCCTTGATGGCGGCGGTGGCCTTTTCATCGTTGAAGGTATCGCCCACGCGCACCGGCAGGTAGCTGAAGACGGTACCGGCTTCGGTACGCTGAATGCCTTCGACGCGGATATCCTTGACCACGAACGGCGTGATGGCCATGGCCTGGCTGGAGCACAGGGCAAAGGCGGCAGCGGCAATCAGGCGACGGGAGAGAGTCGGAATGGGATGTTGCGCAGGGTGTAATTTCATCTATCGTTCATCAACAGTTTTTCGCTGCGGCACTGCCTGACATGATGCTGGTAAGCAATTGAAAACGGATTCCTGATCCATTGCCAATTGCTTAACAACTGCCATCGGGGTTGGCCGGCAAATGTAAAAAATCCGGTCTTTCTGGCCGCCCCGCCGATCTTGCTTGCTCGACGGGGCCGGCATCAGGCCGGATTCATCCTTGGAACATCAGTCGCACGATATCGTTGAAAGCGGCAACGAGCATCAGCGCCATCAGTAATCCCAGGCCGGCGCGCTGCGCGATTTCCCCAAACCGCTCGGAAACGGGCCGCCCTGTCAAAATCTCCAGCGCATAATACAGCAAATGACCGCCGTCTAAAACCGGGATTGGCAACAGATTCATCACTCCCAGGCTGATACTGATGAAGGCCAGGAAGCTGAGGTAGCTCACCAGGCCCACGCGGGCGGTCTGTCCGGCATAGTCGGCGATGGTGATGGGGCCGGTAATGTTCTTCAGCGAGACCTGCCCGATGATCATCTTGCCGATCATCTTGATGGTCATCACGCTGGTATCCCAGGTGCGCTGCGCGCCCTTGGCCACGGCCGTCAACGGGCCATCGCTGACGGTGGCCATCTCCGGTGCCAGCGGCACTTCGACCTTGATGCGGCCGATGCGCTTGCCGCTTTCACCCTCTTCCACCGACTCCGGCGTGACGCGCACCTCGATCGGCGCCGTGCCGCGCACGCCCTGCAGCAGCAGAGGCTTGCCGGCGGATTCGCGCACTTTTTCCACGAAGGCCAGGCCATCCTGGACCGGCACGCCATCGATGGCGGTGATGCGGTCGCCGCTTTCCAGGCCTGCCATCTTGGCCGGACCCTCCATGATCTTGCCCAGCACGGCAGGCGGACGCGCCAGCGACAGGCCGAGCCTGGCGAGGAAGTCGCCTTCCAGCTCATTGCTGTCGATGCCACCCAGACGCAGCGTGACCGAGTTGAGCAGCTTGCCGCTGCCATTAGGGTTGGGACGTTCGACGTCGATGCGGGCATCGGCCTTTTCCAGCACCAGTTGCATCAGTTTCCAGCGTACTTCGGACCAGACCTGCACCGGCGCGCCATTGATGGCCGTGATGCGGTCACCGGCGCGCAAGCCGGCCTGGTAGGCGGCCGACTGCGCGGTCGCTGCACGCAGCACGGGCACCGGCTCCGGCACGCCGTGCATGTAGAGACCAGCAAAGAGGAGAATGGCCAGCAGGAAATTGGCGATCGGCCCGGCCGCCACGATAGCGATGCGACGCCAGACGGATTGGCGCGTGAATTCGCGCTTGAGATCGGCTTCCGGAATGTCTTCCAGCGGCTGTTCGCGCGCGTCCAGCATCTTCACATAGCCGCCCAAGGGCAGCACCGACAACGCCCATTCGGTCTGGTCGCGGCCGAAGCGGCGCGACCAGATCACCCGGCCCATGCCGACCGAGAAGCGCAATACCTTCACACCGCACCAGCGCGCCACCAGGTAATGCCCCAGCTCGTGGACTACCACCAGGGTGCCCAGGGCAACGAAGAAAGCGATCAGGGTATGCAGCAGGTTCATCGTGAAATCAGGGCCTCGGCGTGGTCACGCGCCTGCCGGTCCTGCTCCAGCAGCGCCGTGATGTCATCGGCTTGCCGGTTGGGGATGGCGGACATGACCTCGTGGATCAGGGGAGCGATCTTCCCGAAGCCGATGCGGTCATCGAGGAAGGCTTGCACGGCGACTTCGTTGGCGGCGTTGAGGATCGCCGCCAGCGTACCGCCGGCCCGCAGCGCATCATACGCCAGTTTCAGGCAGGGGAAGCGCTGATAGTCAGGCGGCAAGAACGACAATTGCGCGATCTGCGCCAGATCCAGCGCTGCCACGCCCGAGGCGATACGCTCCGGATAGGCCAGCGCATTGGCAATGGGCGTGCGCATGTCGGGGTTGCCCAACTGCGCCAGCACAGAGCCATCGGCATACGAGACCATGGAATGAATCACGCTCTGCGGGTGGATCACCACCTCGATCTTGTCCGCCGGCGCGCCGAAGAGCCAGTGCGCTTCGATCACTTCCAGACCCTTGTTCATCATGGTGGCGGAATCCACCGAGATCTTGCGCCCCATCACCCACTTGGGATGGGCCACGGCTTCTTCCACGGTGACTTGATCCAGCGTATTCACATCCCGATGGAGGAACGGACCGCCAGAGGCCGTCAGGAGGATTTTCTCGACACCATGCGCCGTCATCGAACGGGTGTAACCGGCGGGCAGGCACTGGAAGATGGCATTGTGTTCGCTATCGATGGGCAGCAGGCTGGCACCATGTGCCTGCACCGCATCCATCAGCAGCTGGCCGGAGATCACCAGAGCTTCCTTGTTGGCCAGCAGGATCTTCTTGCCGGCACGTGCGGCGGCCAGCGTGGAGGCCAGTCCTGCGGCACCGACGATGGCCGCCATGACCATGTCGCAGCCGTCGGCCGATGCGATGTCGCACAAGGCTTGCGGACCGTAGGCCACTTCAGTGGACAGCCCGGCTGCGCGCAACAAGGTTTGCAACTGCGCGGCCGCTTCGGCGGAACCGACCACGGCCACTTGCGGACGGAAGCGCTGGCATTGCTCGGCCAGTTCAGCAACACGGGAATGGGCGCTCAGCGCAAAGACGCGATAGCGGTCGGGATGGCGGGCCACCACGTCCAGCGTGGACACGCCGATGGAACCGGTGGCACCGAGAATGCTGATGGACTGCATGGAATTTCCAAAAGGAAAGCGGCGGCTCAGGCAGCCGCCAGCCAGAGATCGACCAGCGCTGCCAGCGGCAGCACCGGGATGAGCGCATCGATGCGGTCGAGCACGCCGCCGTGGCCGGGCAGCAGGTTGCTGCTGTCCTTCATGCCGGCGCGGCGCTTAAGTTGCGACTCGAACAAGTCGCCGACCACGCTGGCCACCACCATGAGGCTGAGCACGCCGACAAAGCCGCCCCAGCCCCAGCGATTGAACAGGTGATACTGGAAGGTCTCGCCACCACTCATGGACATGGCCACTGCCGCCGAAATCACCAGCACCGCCAGCCAGCCGCCGATGGCACCCTCCCAGGACTTGCCCGGGGAAATGGTGGGAGCCAACTTGTGGCGTCCGAAGCCCTTGCCAGAGAAATAGGCACCAATGTCAGCCACCCACACCACGGCCATCACCGACAGCAGATACAGCGGCGAATGCTGGAACAGGTCCACGATGGCAACGAAGCAGCCGAGGATGGACAGCATGTAGGTGCCGTTGAGCAGCCGATTGCCGAAAGCTTCGATCCGAGGCAGGCCCAGGCCAAGCGCGGGCACGAAGCGCAAGGCCCACAACAGCACGCAGAGCACATACAGGGCGCGCACGCTGGGCAAGCCGGAGAAGAACAGGATGACGCTGAAGACCAGCGTCCACACGGCAGCCCACAAGGTGGGACGCGGGCTCTTGAAGAGACGGAAGCATTCCCACGAACCGGCGGCGAAGAACACCAGCACCGCCATGGCAAAGGCCGGGAAATAACCGAAATACAGGATGGGCAACAGGATTGCCAGCAGGATCAACGCCGTGATGACACGCGTCTTGAGCATCAGGAAGCCTTTTTCTGGTCCAGTACCTGGGCACTGGTGCGCCCGAAGCGGCGCTCGCGTTGTTGGTAGGAGCCGATCGCCTGATCCAGCGCCTTGTCGTCGAAATCGGGCCAGAAGGTTTCGGTGAAGTACAGCTCGCTGTACGCCAGCTGCCACAACAGGAAATTGGAGATGCGCTGTTCACCGCCGGTACGGATGAACAAATCGGGCTCGGGGGCATACGCCATGGCCAGATACGGGGCCAGTTCTTCTTCGGTGTAGTCGGTCGCGCCCGGCTTGTCCTTGACCATTTTGGAAACGGCCTGCATGACATCCCAGCGCCCGCCATAGTTGGCGCAGACGGTCAGCGTCAGGCGACTGTTGCCGGCGGTCTGTGCCTCGGCCTTGGCCGCCATCTCCTGCAATTTCGGATCGAAGCGACTCATGTCGCCGACGATGCGCAGGCGGATGCCATTGTTGGCCATCTTGCCGACTTCACGCTCCAGCACCGTCATGAACAGACGCATCAGCACCGACACTTCGTCGGCAGGGCGACGCCAGTTTTCGGAACTGAAGGCAAACAGGGTAAGGAATTCGATACCGCGCTCGGCGCAGGCCTCGACAATGGAGCGCACTGCATCCACGCCCTTGGCATGCCCCGCCACACGCGGCAGGAAACGTTTGGTCGCCCAACGACCGTTGCCGTCCATGATGATGGCAACATGGCGCGGAACCGCGGAAGTCTCCGGAACCGCCAGAGTTGAGCTTTGATGCTTCATGTAAATGATTTATTACTTTTCCGTGCGCCGGATGGTGAAGCGCAACATGGTAACGGGCATGCGCCGCTTTGACAAACCGGCCAGCCTCCTCCCCCCCATTGCCGCTCTCACTTCCCGCCTGCACTTTTGCTGTCTTGGACTTGTTCGTGCAGCGCGGCCGCCATGGCAGCCGCGCGTGAGACCTGCAGGACGGCTTACACCGTCATCACTTCCTTTTCCTTGTCGGTGACCATCTTGTCGATGTCAGCCACGAACTTGTCGGTCAGCTTCTGGATCTCGTCCTGGCCGCGGCGCTCATCATCTTCCGAGGCGATCTTGTCCTTGACCAGCTTCTTCAGGCCTTCATTGCCTTCGCGGCGGATATTGCGTACGGCGATCTTGGCATCTTCGGCTTCACTCTTGACCAGCTTGACCATTTCCTTGCGGCGCTCTTCGGTCAGCGCGGGCATCGGCACGCGGATCAGGTCGCCGTGGGTGGCCGGGTTCAGGCCCAGGTCGGCTTCACGGATGGCCTTCTCGATGACGGCGGCCATCTTCTTCTCGAACGGCTGCACACCGATGGTGCGCGCATCGATCAGGGTCAGGTTGGCGACCTGCGACAGGCCTGTCGGCGAACCATAGTATTCAACCATGACCTGGTCCAGCAGGCCGGTGTGGGCGCGGCCGGTACGGACCTTGGCCAGGTTGGCCTTCAGGGTTTCGATGGACTTGGCCATCTTCTGCTCGGTATTTTTCTTGACGTCAGCGACACTCATGCTGCTCTCCTAACTTTGGTGCAATAACTTGGCTTGTCTTGATGGCAAATGCCTGAAAGACGGGCATTGTAAACGGGAATCCCGGCCTGCGGCCGGTTTCTGCACTGCAATATCAATCAGACGTGGACCAGGGTGCCTTCATCGTCACCCATGACCACGCTCTTGAGCGCACCCGGCTTGACGATGGAAAACACCTTGATCGGCAGCTTCTGGTCGCGGCACAGCGCAAAGGCGGTGGCATCCATCACCTGCAGGTGCTTGGCGATGGCTTCATCGAAGGAGATCGACTGGTAGCGGGTGGCGGCCGGATCCTTCTTGGGGTCGGCGGTGTAGACACCATCCACCTTGGTGGCCTTCAGCACGATCTGGGCACCGATTTCCGAGCCACGCAGGGCGGCGGCGGTATCGGTGGTGAAGAAGGGGTTGCCGGTACCGGCGGCGAACACCACGATCTTGCCTTCTTCCAGGTATTGCAGCGCCTTGGGGCGCACATAGGGCTCGACCACCTGCTCGATGCCGATGGCCGACATCACGCGGGCCGTCAGGCCGGCCTGGCGCATGGCATCAGCCAGGGCCAGCGAGTTCATGACGGTGGCCAGCATGCCCATGTAATCGGCGGTTGCACGATCCATGCCCTGGGCGCCCGGCGCGACGCCGCGGAAGATGTTGCCGCCACCGATCACGATGGCCAGTTCCACGCCCAGTTTGCTGATTTCTGCTACATCCGCGACCATGCGTTCGATGGTCGCGCGATTGATACCGTAGGCGTCGTCGCCCATCAGTGCTTCGCCGGAGAGTTTGAGGAGTACGCGCTTGTAGGCTGGTGTTGTCATTGCAGGGCTCCGTGTTCTGTCCGAGGTTGAATTACGTATTGACGCGCCGGCACTCGCTGTCACCCGACGAAATGGCGCTTTTTCGTCATCAGGGGCAGGTCCGAACGCATGAGGGGATGTACTGCTGCGCCCTATTCTGTCTTGCCGTGTGCTGCCAGGATTGCTTTAGCTACCCATATTGCCGTTGCCAGGCGGCCTGCCCTGCGCGTCATCATTCATCCGACGGACGACCCTGACTGTAGACGCGGGCGACTCCGAAAGTTCCCGGAATCCGGCTTAAAAAAACGGGCCTCTCGGCCCGTTTTTCCTGCGACGCTTACTGAGCTTGTTTCGCTGCAGCCACTTGCGCTGCCACTTCGGCAGCGAAGTCGTCTTGCTTCTTCTCGATGCCTTCGCCGACCACGTACATGGCGAACGACTTGACGGTGGTATTGGCCGCCTTGAGCATCTGTTCGACGCTTTGCTTGTCGTTCTTCACGAAAGCCTGGTTGAACAGCGACACTTCCTTCAGGTACTTCTGCACCGAACCGTCCACCATCTTGGCGACGATGTCAGCCGGCTTGCCGGATTCGGCAGCCTTCAGGGCGGCGACCGAGCGTTCCTTCTCGATCAGGTCGGCCGGCACTTGCTCGGCCGACAGGGCGACCGGCTTCATGGCAGCGATGTGCATGGCCACGTCCTTGCCGACTTGCTCTTCAGCGCCGTCGAACTCGACGATCACGCCGATGCGGGTGCCGTGCAGGTAGGCAGCCAGCTTGCCGGTGGTTTCGAAGCGCTGGAAGCGACGGAACGACATGTTCTCGCCGATGCGGCCGATCAGTTCGGTGCGCAGTTCTTCCAGGGTCTTGCCGTCGGCCAGCTTGCAGGCGCCCAGGGCAGCCACGTCAGCCGGATTCTGTTCGACCACCAGCTTGGCAGCAGCTTCGACCAGACCGATGAACTCGTCGTTCTTGGTCACGAAGTCGGTTTCACAGTTCACTTCGACCAGCGCGCCGACGTTGCCAGCGATGTAGGCCGAGATCACGCCTTCTGCGGTGATGCGGGAAGAGGCCTTGGAAGCCTTGCTGCCCAGCTTGACGCGCAGAATCTCTTCGGCCTTGGCCATGTCGCCATCGGCTTCGGTCAGCGCCTTCTTGCATTCCATCATCGGCGCGTCGGTCTTCGCACGCAGATCGCCCACCATTGCTGCGGTAATTGCCGCCATACTTTTCTCCTGACTTGGAGGCATCCCGCGCTTGCGGTATGCCTGAAACTCGAAAATTGAATCAAAAAAAAGGGGCCACTGCGTCACTACCCGCTGTCACCCCTTTTTGGACTACCGTACTACCGGAAGAGCAGAATCAAGCCTGCTCGACCTCGACGAATTCATCGCCCTTGACTGCTTCGACGACGTCGTTGACGGCGTTGGCGCGGCCTTCCAGCACGGCGTCAGCCATACCGCGAGCGTACAGAGCGATCGCCTTGGCGGAGTCGTCGTTACCCGGGATCACGTAGGTGACGCCTTCGGGCGAGTGGTTGGTATCGACCACGCCGATGACCGGAATGCCCAGCTTGGCGGCTTCGGTGATGGCGCCCTTGTGGTAGCCGACGTCGATGACGAAGATGGCGTCAGGAATGCCGCCCATGTCCTTGATGCCGCCGATGGCCTTTTGCAGCTTTTCCTGTTCACGGGTGAACAGCAGGGCTTCCTTCTTCGACAGCTTCTCGACCGAACCGTCTTCGATGGCAGCTTCCATGTCCTTCAGGCGCTTGATCGAGGTCTTGATGGTCTTGAAGTTGGTCAGCATGCCGCCCAGCCAGCGCTGGTCAACGTAGGGCACGCCAGCGCGTTGCGCTTCAGCGGACAGGATGTCGCGGGCTTGACGCTTGGTACCAACGAACAGGATGGTGCCACGGTTGGCCGACAGCTGGCGCACGTACTTGACGGCTTCCTGGTACATGCCCAGGGTCTTTTCCAGGTTGACGATGTGAATCTTGTTGCGATGACCGAAAATGAAGGGGGCCATCTTGGGGTTCCAGAAGCGGGTTTGGTGACCGAAGTGGACACCGGCTTCCAGCATTTCGCGCATGGTAACGGACATGAATTTCTCCAGGGTTAGGTCTGGAATCCGCTCGGTCATCCGGCTCATGCAGCCGGACACCCTTTTAGCGAACGGATTCGCGTTTCAAAAGATAATTTACGACACTTATTGCCAAACAGACATGAAGAATCATTCCGCACACCGCATTCGACAACTGACCTGTGGTTTTCAGATCAGCCCGGCATTCTACTCGACCCATCACTTTTGTTCAAGTAGCACATGAAGATAAGGAACGCAGCCAAACGCCGTCCCCGGCTTGTCGGCCGGAGCCGGCAAAACAGAAAGCACCCCCGTCGTCTATAATCCCGTCTTGACGATTTTCTAGCGAATTGCGATTCATCATGGGCAACATCACCATCAAGACCGCCGAAGACATCGAAGGCATGCGCGTGGCCGGCCGCCTGGCCGCCGAGGTGCTGGACTACATCACCCCCTTCGTGAAGCCGGGCGTGACCACCGGCGAGATCGACCGCCTCTGCCACGAGTACATGACCAACGTGCAAGGCAGCATCCCGGCCCCGCTGAACTACTGCCCGCCAGGCTACACGCCCTACCCCAAGGCCATCTGCACCTCCCTGAATGACGTGATCTGCCACGGCATCCCCGGCGACAAGGTGATGAAGAACGGCGACGTGCTCAACATCGACGTCACCATCATCAAGAATGGCTACCACGGCGACACCAGCCGCATGTTCTTCCTGGGCGAGCCGTCCATCCTGGCACGCCGCCTGACCGAGATCACCTATGAATGCATGTGGCTGGGCATCTCCAAGATCAAGCCGGGCGCACATTTGGGCGACATCGGCCACGTCATCCAGCAGCACGCCGAAAAGGCCGGCTACAGCGTGGTGCGCGAGTTCTGCGGCCACGGCATCGGCAAGGTCTTCCATGAAGAACCGCAAGTCCTGCACTACGGCCGCCCCGGTACGCTGGAGAAGCTGGAAGCCGGCATGATCTTCACCGTGGAACCGATGATCAACGCCGGCCGCCGCGAGATCCGCGAAATGGGCGACGGCTGGACCATCAAGACCAAGGACCGCAGCCTGTCAGCCCAATGGGAACACACCGTGCTGGTCACCGAGACCGGCTTCGAAGTGCTGACGGTGTCGCCCGGCATGCCGGCACCGCCGGCCTTCATCCAGAACCAGGTCGCCACCCCGGCGTGACCCTGGCGGCCGGAACCATGTGCCCCTCCACCCTGCACACAGTTTCCGGCACGAAACCTGCTTCGAGCGCAAAGCCGCATGGGGATGCGGCTTTGTTCATATAGGCGCCGCCCCGCCGCCCTGCTTGCCTTAATTGCCGACCACGATGCCCACACTCGCCATCACGCTCAAGAAACAGCTCAAGGCCGCGCGCCAGCAAGCCATCGAGGTGTTCCAGTCCAACCACAAGACCGAGCAGTTGCTGGCCCAGTTGCGCCGCAACGTGGACGAAGCCCTCACCACTGCCTGGGAAGAACTGGGCATGTCCGGCAATGCCGCCCTGGTGGCCGTGGGCGGCTATGGCCGGGGCGAGCTGTTCCCGCATTCGGATGTGGATGTGCTGATCCTGCTGGACCAGGCCCCGGATGCCGCCAAGAAGGAAAAGCTGGAATCCCTGGTGCAGCTGTTCTGGGACATCGGCCTGGAAATCGGCCACAGCATCCGCACCATCGACGAATGCCTGGATGAATCGGCCGCCGACATCACGGTGCAGACCAGCCTCCTGGAAGCACGCCTGGTGACCGGCAACCGCGCCCTCTTCAAGAAATTGCAGGAGCGCTACCATGCGGCGCTGGAGCCGCTGGCCTTCTTCCAGGCCAAGACCCTGGAAATGCGCCAGCGCCACATCAAATATGAAGATACGCCCTACAGCCTCGAACCCAACTGCAAGGAAAGCCCCGGCGGCCTGCGCGACCTGCAGGTGATCCTGTGGGTGGCCAAGGCGGCGGGCCTGGGCAACTCCTGGGGCGAGCTGGCCGAACACGGCATGCTGACCTCCACCGAGGCGCGCCAGCTGCGCCAGAAGGAACGCGCCTTCAAGGACATTCGCATCCGCCTGCACATCCTGACCGACCGCCGCGAAGACCGGCTGGTCTTCGACATCCAGACCCAGCTCGCCGAGACCTTCGGCTTCAAGACCACCGATACCCGCCGCGCCAGCGAATACCTGATGCAGCGCTATTACTGGGCAGCCAAGGCGGTCACGCAGCTCAACACCATCCTGCTGCAGAACATCGAAGCCCATCTGTTCCCGCAGCAGGCGGTTCCGCGCCCGCTCAACGAGCGCTTCAACGAGGTCAACGGCTTCGTCGACATCGCCCATGACAGGGTCTTCGAAGAGACGCCTTCGGCCATGCTGGAAGTCTTCCTGGTGCTTTCCGAGCATCCGGAACTGAAGGACATGTCGGCGCGCACCCTGCGTGCGCTATGGCATGCGCGCTTCAAGATCGACAATGCCTTCCGCGCCAATCCGGAAAATCACCGTCTGTTCATGCAGATCATCCAGAGCAAGCGCGGTATCACCCACGCCCTGCGCGGGATGAACAGCACCAGCGTGCTGGGACGCTACCTGCCGAACTTCCGCCAGATCGTCGGCCAGATGCAGCATGACCTGTTCCATGTCTACACGGTGGACCAGCACATCCTGATGGTGGTGCGCAACGTGCGCCGCTTCACGATGAGCGAACATGCGCATGAATATCCCTTCTGCAGCCAGCTCATGGCCAACTTCGGCCAGCCCTGGGTGCTGTACATCGCGGCGCTGTTCCACGACATCGCCAAGGGCCGGGGCGGCGACCACTCCAAGCTGGGCATGGACGATGCGCGCGCCTTCTGCGAGCAGCACGGCATCTCGCCGGACAATACCGAGCTGATCGTGTTCCTGGTGGAGCAGCATCTGGCCATGTCGCACGTGGCCCAGAAGCAGGACATGTCGGACCCCGACGTCATCACCGCCTTCGCCCAGCTGGTCAAGGACGAGCGGCACCTGACCGCGCTCTACCTGCTGACGGTGGCCGACATCCGCGGCACCAGCCCCAAGGTCTGGAACGCCTGGAAGGGCAAGCTGCTGGAAGACCTGTACCGCATGACCCTGCGCGTGCTGGGCGGCGAAGCGCCCTCGGCCGACCGCGAACTGAAGAATACCCAGCAGGAAGCCATCAAGACCCTGCGCCTGTACGGCCTGCCGGCCGACGCCCACGAAGCGCTGTGGAAGCAGCTGGACGTGGCCTACTTCCTGCGCCACGACGCCTCCGACATCGCCTGGCAGACGCGCTGCTTCTACGACAAGGTCGATACCGGCGTACCGCTGGTGCGCTGCCGCCTGGCGCCCATTGGCGAAGGCGTTCAGGTGGCGGTCTACACGCCCGACCGCCCTGACCTGTTTGCGCGCATCTGCAGCTATTTCGACGAAAAAAGCTTCAGCATCTTCGACGCCAAGATCCACACGACCCGCAACGATTACGCGCTGGACGCCTTCCTGATCAATGCCCCGGTGTTCGCCAAGAACTACCGCGACATCATCAACCTGATCGAACACGAACTGGGCGCCCTGCTGCAGTCCGACGCCCCGCTGCCGGCTCCTTCCAAGGCTCGCCTGTCGCGCCTGTCGCGGACCTTCCCGGTCAATCCGTCGGTGGATTTGCGCCCGGATGAGCGCGGCCAGTACTACCTGCTGTCGGTCTCGGCCAATGACCGCGCCGGGCTGCTGTATTCGATTTCCAACGTGCTGGCCAAGTACCGCATCAACCTGCATACCGCCAAGGTCATGACCCTGGGCGAGCGCGTGGAAGACGTCTTCCTGATCGACGGCCCCGGCCTGTCCCAGCCGCGCAACCAGATCATGCTGGAAACCGAACTGCTGCAGACCCTGCGCATCTGACCCGCATCACCCTGTCCGCGCTGCCGCCCCAGTCTGGCGCGGCAGCGCGGCTGGCCGTACAATCTCACCCTCGCCGCTGGCCGGCCTCCGTTTTTCGCAAGGCAATCCCCATGACTGAACCTGTACGACTTTCCAAACGCATGTCCGAACTCGGCCTGTGCTCGCGCCGCGAAGCCGACGAATGGATAGAAAAAGGCTGGGTGCGCGTGGATGGCCAGGTGGTGTCGGTGCTGGGCAGCAAGGTGCTGCCGCACCAGAAGGTTACCGTGGAACGCCAGGCCAGCGCCGAGCAGGCCCAGCGCGTGACCATCCTGATCAACAAGCCCATGGGCTACGTCAGCGGCCAGGCTGAGGATGGCTACAAGCCGGCCATGGTGCTGGTCAATGAACAATCGCGCTGGGCTGAAGACCAGACCGAGATGCGCTTCCACCCGCGCCAGCTGAAGAGCCTGGTGCCGGCCGGACGGCTGGACATCGATTCGGTGGGCCTGCTGGTGCTGACCCAGGATGGCCGCATCGCCAAGCAGTTGATCGGCGAGGATTCGGCGGTCGACAAGGAATACCTGGTGCGCGTGCAATACACCCGTCCCGGCAAGCTGCCCGAATCCGATCTCAAGCGCCTGAACCACGGCCTCATCATGGATGGCAAGCCGCTGCGCCCGGCCAAGGTGGTCTGGCAGAACGAGGATCAGCTGCGCTTCACCCTGCGCGAAGGCAAGAAGCGCCAGATTCGCCGGATGTGCGACATGGTCGGCCTGAAGGTGATCGGCTTGAAGCGCGTGCGTATCGGCGGCGTCAAGCTGGGCGAACTGCCGACCGGCCAGTGGCGCTACCTGCGGCCGGATGAGAAGTTCTGAGCCTCAGCCCGCTCCATACAAGAACGGCCCTGATTCATCATCAGGGCCGTTCTTTTTTGCAGCACTGAAACGGATCAGAGGAAACGATCCAGGATCTTGCGGCTGTGCTTGTCCAGTGCTTTCTGGTCGCGGATCAGGAACTGGATGCCGTGGCTATCGGCGATCAGCAGCGCCGGCGCGGCCAGGCGGCGGATGTCTTCCTCGCCCTTGAGCGTGAAGGTGGTGGTACCGCGCGTGGTCTGCACGGTCCAGTCGCTGGGCGTGGCGAAGGTCGACACGCTGACGATACGCTGGATCTCCGGCATGAACTCGCGGCTGGCCAGCTCTTCCTCAATCAGGCGGCGCGTGGGCGCATCCACTTCCTCCAGGGTATCAATCCAGGCCAGCTCGTGGCCGTCGCTGCTGACCAGAGACAGGCCGCGATCGGGCGATGTGACCGGAAATGCACGTACCGGAATCACGTGCTCGTGCAGGCCGCCCTGGGCGTCGGTCAACACCAGACGTCCGAAAGCATTGCGTTCCAGGGTGAAGCTTTGGGCAGAATTGTTGGTGGTGCTCATGGCTTATTCGCCCTTCTCTTCTTCGCTCACCGAGACCTCGGCATCGCCCTCAGGATTGCGCGCCTGGGCCTGGTAGAGCTTGTAGTAATGCCCTTCCCGGGCCATCAGTTCTTCGTGGTTGCCGACTTCGACCACCTGGCCGCGATCCAGTACCACCAGGCGATCAGCCTTGCGCAGAGTCGACAGGCGGTGCGCGATGGCAATCGTGGTACGTCCCTGGACCAGGTTGTCCAGCGCCTTCTGGATTTCCTTTTCGGTGGTGGTATCGACCGAGGAAGTCGCCTCGTCCAGGATCAGGATGCGCGGATCGATCAGCAGCGCGCGCGCAATCGAGATGCGCTGGCGCTCACCGCCCGACAAGGCCTGACCGCGCTCACCGACCAGCGAGTCATACCCCTGCGGCAGGCGCAGGATGAACTCATGCGCATGGGCCGCACGGGCCGCCGCGATGATTTCCTCGCGGGTGGCTTCGGGCTTGCCGTAGGCGATGTTCTCGGCAATGGTGCCGAAGAACAGGAAGGGCTCCTGCAGCACCAGGCCGATGTTGCGGCGGTATTCGGAAATGGGCAGCGAACGGATGTCCACGCCATCGATGCGGATCGCCCCTTCGGAGACATCGTAGAAGCGGCAGATCAGGTTGACCATGGTGGACTTGCCCGAACCGCTGTGGCCGACCAGGCCGATCATCTCGCCCGGCGCAATGGACAGGCTCATGTTGCGGATCACCGCGCGGTTGCCGTAGCGGAAGCCGATGTTGCGCACTTCGATGGCGCCCTTGACGTTTTCCAGGTGCACCGGGTTGGCCGGTTCCGGCACGCTGGAAACGTGGTCCAGAATGTCGAAGATGCGCTTGGCCCCGGCGGCGGCCTTTTGGGTCACCGAGACGATGCGGCTCATCGAATCCAGACGGGTATAGAAGCGGCTGATGTAGGCCAGGAAGGCAGTCAGCACACCAACCGTGATCTGGTTGCTGGAGACCTGCCAGATCCCGAACACCCACACCACCAGCAAGCCCACTTCGGTCAGGAAGGTAACCGTCGGCGTGAACAGCGACCAGATCTTGTTGACCCGGTCATTGACCATCAGGTTGTGGCGGTTGGCTTCGCGGAAACGCGCCACTTCGCGCTTTTCCTGCGCAAAAGCCTTCACCACGCGGATGCCGGGGATGGTATCGGCCAGCACATTGGTCACTTCCGACCAGATGCGGTCGATCTTCTCGAAACCGTGGCGCAGGCGATCGCGCACCACGTGAATCATCCAGGCGATGAACGGCAGCGGCAACAAGGTCACCAGCGCCAGCCACGGATTGATCGAAATGAGGATGGCCGCCGTCATGATGATCATCAGCACGTCGATGGCGAAATCCAGCAGGTGCAGCGACAGGAACACGCAGATGCGGTCGGTTTCCGAGCCGATGCGCGCCATCAGGTCGCCGGTGCGCTTGCCGCCGAAATACTCCTGCGACAGCCGCAGCAGGTGCGCATAGGTGGTCGTGCGCAGGTCTGCGCCGATGCGCTCGGACACCAGCGCCAGGATGTAGGTGCGCGCCCAGCCCAGTCCCCAGGCCAGCACCGCCGCGCCCAGCAGGCCCGACAGGTAAAGCGTGGCCAGGTGGGTGTCGATGGGGGTGCCGTTCTGGAACGGGATCAGCACGTTGTCCATCAGCGGCATGGTCATGTAGGGCGGCACCAGCGTGGCGGCGGTGGAGGCCAGCGTCAGCAGGAAGCCCAGCAGCAGCGAGCCCTTGTAGGGCTTGGCAAAGCGCGACAGGCGGAACAGCGCCCAGGTGGACGGCGGCGCTTCCTTGGTTTCCGGGCAGATGGCACAGGTTTCCTGTCCTTCCGGCAGCACGGCCTTGCAGGTCGGGCAGACGTCGCCCTCCTCTTCGGCCTGCACGCCCGAGGCCAGCAGGTCGCGCTGCTGCTCGAACAGCTTGATCAGGCGCAGCGCCTGCGGATTCTGCGCCAGGGTGTAGCGCCAGGCGGCCAGCCGGCTGGCAGCGTCGCACAGCTCCAGGGTACCCACACCGGCGTGGTCGACATGCTTGAGTTGCAGGTCGGGGCGATAGGCCCACTCCTGCCATTGCTGGCGGTCCGGGGCCAGCGCCAGCAGGCGGCGGTCGGTGGCCAGCACCAGCGAAGCGTTGAATTGCAGCTGGGCGTCCAGGTCCAGTTCCAGCCAGGCCAGCACGGATTCACCCTGGACCAGGCGGGCAGCGGTTTCCGTTTGCCAGCGCTCGGGCAGGCTGGCGGTCGCGGAAGGTATTGAGTCAGTAGTCATGTAACGGCAGCGTTGAGGCCCGAAGTGAGCAGTTTGGCTATTGTTTTAGGAGGTGCAGGTCTCGCCGGACCTGTTGTCTTGATGCCTGCAAGGATGTGCCAGCGGGCAGCGCGCGATTATAGCGCAGCGTCCCCTGCTGCAAATCCACGAACTGCGCCGCCTCGTGGGTATCGATCGGGCAGCGGCCCTCCGATAACGCAAGAGCGCCGCAAACGGTGTACCGGCAATTTCACTTCCTGCTACGCGGGGGTGATCTTTCCCGCATGATGCGAACGGCTGATCTGCCCAAAGCTTCAGGTCACGACGGCGTACGCGTTTTTTCAGGCCGCATTGCCACGGCAACGGGACAGTCTGCGACAATATCGTTCATATCCACCCCCAGCCTGCCCGCATGATTCTCGCATTTCGCCTGCACCGCCCGGCCTGCCTTCTCACCTGCGGAGCCAGTTCTTGATTGCCGCAAGGCAACTCCATTTCATTCAGTTATTCCAGTTGGCAAATGCAGTAAACCAAAACTCGCCCTGCGCGTTAGTGAACCATGCGTTATTCTGACAGAGCGCTGACCGGCGTGCGCAGGGCGGCACGTGCGATGCAGCCAGCATCGGCATCCTGGCTTGGGCAATTACAGCGGACTATCCACCACACATGAAAAACATCGAATTCCTCCGTTTTCTGAATCTCAAGGGTCCCAACATCTGGACCTACCGCTCCGCCCTCGAAGTGTGGATCGATATCGGCGAACTGGAAGATTTTCCCTCCAATACCATTCCCGGCTTCGTCGACCGCCTCACCACCTGGTTGCCCACCCTGATCGAACACCGCTGCAGCTACGAAGAGCGCGGCGGCTTCGTGCGCCGCCTGCACGAAGGCACCTGGCCCGGCCACATCCTGGAACACGTGACCCTGGAACTGCAGAACCTGGCCGGCCTGCCTGGCGGCTTCGGCAAGGCGCGAGAGACCAACGTGCGCGGCGTCTACAAGGTCGTGGTGCGTGCCCGCCATGAAACGGTCACCCGCGCAGCGCTCTTTGCCGCCCGCGACCTGGTGATGGCCGCCATCGAAGACCGTCCGTACGACCTCGACGGCACCCTGCGCAAGCTGCGCCGCATGGTCGACCGCCTGTGCTTGGGCCCCAGCACCGCCTGCATCGTGGACGCCGCCGACGAGCGCCGCATCCCGACCATCCGCCTGTCCGAAGGCAACCTGGTGCAACTGGGTCACGGCTGCAAGTCGCGCCGCATCTGGACCGCCGAATCCGACCAGACCGGCGCGATTGCCGAAGGCATCTCGCGTGACAAGGATCTCACCAAGTCGCTGCTGGAAACCTGTGGCGTGCCGGTGCCCGAAGGCCGTCTGGTGGACAGCCCCGCAGACGCCTGGGATGCCGCCCAGGACATCGGCCTGCCGGTGGTGGTCAAGCCCTGCGATGCCAACCACGGCCGAGGCGTATTCATCGACCTGAACACCCAAGAAGAAATCGAAACCGCTTACAAGGTCGCGCTGGAAGAAGGCAGCGGCGTGCTGGTCGAACGTTTCGTGCCGGGCCTGGAACACCGCCTCCTGATCGTCGGCGGCAAGCTGGCCGCTGCCGCCCGTGGTGAACCGATCTTCATCGTCGGCGATGGCAAGTCCACCGTGCAGGACCTGCTGGACGAACTCAATCGCGACCCGCGCCGCGGCCTGCTGGAAGAACACCTGCTGGACCCGGTGCTGCTGGACCGCGAACCGGCCGCCGTGCTGGAACTGCAGCGCCAGAACCTGACCACCGAATCGGTCCCCGCCGCCGGCCGCCGCATCCTGCTGCTGCGCAATGGCAATGTCTCTTCCGACATCACCGACCTGGTCCACCCCAGCGTGGCAGCTGCCGCTTCCCTGGCCGCGCGCATCGTCGGCCTGGACATCGCCGGTGTCGACATCGTCGCCGAAGACATCTCGCGCCCGCTGCAGGACCAGGGCGGCGCCATCGTCGAGGTCAATGCCGGCCCCGGCCTGCTGATGCACCTGAAGCCCTCGGACGGCAAACCGCGTCCGGTCGGCGAAGCCATCGTCGACAACCTGTTCGGCCCGGAAGAAAACGGCCGCATTCCCGTCGTCGGCGTCACCGGCACCCATGGCAAGACCACCATTTCGCGCCTGATCGCCCGCATCGTGCACCTCTCGGGCAAGCACGTGGGCCTGGCCTGCGGTGAAGGCCTGTACTTCGGCGAACGCCAGATCGAGCGCGGCAACCGCGCCACCTGGGATGCCGCCCATCGCGTCCTGCTCAACCGCGCCGTGGAAGCTGCCGTGTTCGAGAACGGCAGCGCTGCCATCCTCGCCGAAGGCCTGGCCTATGACCGCTGCCTGGTCGGCGTGGTGGCCAACATTGATCCCACCGACAGCCTGCCCGAGTTCTACATCGAGAACGCCGAGCAGATCGCCACCAAGGTCAAGCGCACCCAGGTCGACCTGGTGCTGCCGGAAGGGGCTGCCGTGCTCAATGCCGACGACCCGCTGGTGGCCGACATGGCCCAGCTGTGCGATGGCGAAGTCATCTTCTTCAGCACCGACCCGGCTTCCGAACTGCTGGCCAGCCACCTGAAGGAAGGCGGCCGCGCCGTGTTCCTGCGCGATGGCGACCTGATCCAGGCCGAAGGCGAGCGCCAGTGCAAGGTCAGCTCGGTCGATGCCATCCCCCTGACAGAAAACGGCGCGGTAGCCTACCAGGTCGAGAACGTGCTGGCCGCCGTCGGTGCCGCCTGGGCCCTGGGCATCGGCCCGGAGGTGATCCGTGCCGGCATTGAGCTGTTCGGCACCGAGCGCGCCGAAGAGCAAGGCCTGAAGTTCAAGAGCCAGGCCGCCTGAATCGGCGCTCTGCTGCAAGACTGACTGAATCAAGATCAAGAGACATCTAGGAAAACGAGTCCATGGACGTATCCCGCATTCGCGCCCTGCGCGGCCCCAATCTCTGGAGCAGACACACTGCCATCGAGGCCATCGTTTCCTGCCCGGAAAACGAGCGCGTCATCGATGACATGCCCGGCTTCGAACTGCGCCTGCGCGCCCGCTTCCCGCAGATCGGCTTCCTCGAACCCGATGGCGGCAAGCAGGTCGTCTCCATGGCGCACGCCCTGGCCGCTGCTGCCCTGGCGCTGCAAAACCAGGCCGGCTGCCCGGTGACCTTCACCCGCACGGTCTCCACCGTCGAGACCGGCATCTACCAGGTGGTGGTGGAATACAGCGAAGAAGAAGTCGGCCGCCTGGCCTTCGACCTCGCGCTGGAACTGGTGCGCGCCGCCCAGGCCGACACCCCCTTCGACCTCACCGCTGCGCTGGCCCGCATCCGCGAACTGGATGAAGATGTGCGCCTGGGCCCCTCGACCGGCTCCATCGTCAACGCCGCCATCAAGCGCGGCATCCCGTATCGCCGCCTGACCCAGGGCAGCATGGTGCAGTTCGGCTGGGGCAGCCGCCAGAAGCGCATCCAGGCCGCCGAGACCAGCAATACCAGCGCCATCGCCGAATCGATTGCGCAAGACAAGGACCTGACCAAGATGCTGCTGCACGCCGCTGGCGTGCCGGTCCCCAACGGCCGCGTGGTCGAGACCGTGGAAGATGCCCTCAAGGCCGCCGAGGAAATCGGTTCGGCGGTGGTCATCAAACCGCTGGACGGCAACCAAGGCAAGGGCGTGGCCGTCAACATCAGCACCCCCGAACAGATCACCCGCGCCTTCAACAACGCCGCACTGATCAGCGATGAAGTCATCGTCGAGCGCTACCTGCCCGGCCACGACTTCCGCCTGCTGGTCATCGGCAAGACCCTGGTGGCGGCGGCCCGCCGCGATCCGCCGCAAGTCATCGGCGACGGCGTGCACACCATCCGCCAGCTGATCGACCAGGTCAACGCCGACCCGCTGCGCGGCGATGGCCACGCCACGTCGCTGACCAAGATCCGCCTGGACGACATCGCCCTGTCGGTGCTGTCCGGCCAAAACCTGGACCCGGAAGCCATCCCCGCCCAGGGCGTGCGCGTGGTCCTGCGCAACAACGCCAACCTCTCCACCGGCGGCACCGCCACCGATGTCACCGACGACGTGCATCCGGATGTGGCCGCACGCGCCATCGCCGCTGCGCAAATGGTCGGGCTCGACATCTGCGGCGTGGACGTGGTCTGCAATTCGGTGCACATGTCGCTGGAAGAACAAGGCGGCGGCATCGTCGAAGTCAACGCCGCACCCGGCCTGCGCATGCACCTCTCGCCGTCCTACGGCAAGGCGCGCGATGTCGGCGAAGCCATCATCTCGACCATGTACGACGATGGCGACGATGGGCGCATCCCGGTGGTGGCCGTGGCCGGCACCAACGGCAAGACCACTACCGTGCGCCTGATCACGCACCTGCTGGCCAAGACCGGCCTGCGCGTGGGCATGACCAATACCGATGGCGTCTACATCGATGGCCAGCGCACCGATACCGGCGACTGCAGCGGCCCGCGCAGCGCCCGCAATGTGCTGTTCCACCCCGATGTCGATGCTGCCGTGCTGGAAACCGCCCGTGGCGGCGTGCTGCGCGAAGGCCTGGGCTTTGACCGCTGCGCCGTGGCCGTGGTCACCAACATCGGCATGGGCGACCACCTGGGCCTGTCCTACATCAGCACCGTGGAAGACCTGGCCGTGGTCAAGCGCGTCATCGTCGAGAACGTGGCGCCGACCGGCACTGCCGTGTTGAATGCGGCGGACCCGATGGTGTCCAAGATGGCCGCCTCCTGCCCCGGCTCGGTGACCTTCTTCGCGCTGGACCCGACCCACCCCATCATGGCCACCCACCGCGCGCAGGGCCACCGCATCGTCTATCAAGACGGCGACGCCATCGTGGCCGCGCAAGGGACGTTTGAAAAACGCCTGAAGCTGTCCGGCATTCCGCTCACCCGCGGCGGTGCCATCGGCTTCCAGGTCGAGAACGTGATGGCTTCCGTGGGTGCCGCCTGGGCGCTGAACCTCGACTGGGAACAGATCACCGGCGCCCTGGCCAGCTTCATCAGCGACAGCGGTACCGCACCGGGACGCTTCAACCTGTTCGACTACAAGGGTGCCACTCTGATCGCCGACTACGGCCACAATCCGGATGCCATCCAGGCCCTCATCAAGGCCGTCGACAGCCTGCCTGCCAAGCGCCGCTCGGTGGTCATCAGCGGTGCCGGTGACCGCCGCGACGTCGACATCACCCGCCAGACCGAACTGCTGGGCGATGCCTTCGATGAAGTGGTGCTGTACCAGGATCAGTGCCAGCGCGGCCGTGAAGACGGCGAAGTGATTGCGCTGCTGCGCCAGGGCCTCGAAGGGGCCAAGCGTACCAAGGATGTGAAGGAAATCAACGGCGAATTCGTCGCCATCGATACTGCCCTCGCTACCCTGCAGCCCGGCGACCTGTGCCTGATCCTGATCGACCAGGTGGAAGAGGCGCTGGCGCACATCGACCAGCGCGTGAAGGAAAGCGCCTGATTCCCCGAACGCGGTTACATCGCTCCTGAAACGAACATCCCGGCCTGGTGCCGGGATGTTTTTTTTTGCAGCGTTCTTGTTCAGTCGTCCTGATTGGGATCCAGATCCGGGAACAGCACTTCCGTGAAACCGAACTGGCGGAAGTCGCGGATGCGCATCGGATACAGGATGCCCTGCAGGTGATCGCACTCATGCTGCACCACGCGGGCATGGAAGCCGTCGACGGTGCGGTCAATCTCGTTGCCATGCAAGTCCAGGCCCTGATAGCGCAAACGGCTCCAGCGGGGCACCACGCCGCGCATGCCGGGCACCGACAGGCAGCCTTCCCAGCCCTCTTCTTCCTCATCCGACAAGGGCGTCAGCACCGGATTGATGAGCACG
Source organism: Herbaspirillum sp. WGmk3 (assembly GCF_023952535.1). Lineage (NCBI taxonomy): Bacteria > Pseudomonadati > Pseudomonadota > Betaproteobacteria > Burkholderiales > Oxalobacteraceae > Herbaspirillum > Herbaspirillum sp. WGmk3. Next base: position 760,453 of record NZ_JAKYWT010000002.1, read on the forward strand.
GTCTCGGGCACCGCCGGTGCCTCCGGATAGCGCTGGTTGTGGCCGAAGCCGAAGATCACCAGCTGCAGGTCGACCCCGATCTGGGGCGCGGCCAGCCCGGCACCGTTGACGGCACGCATGGTCTCGAACATGTCGTCCACCAGTTGCGCCAGTTCAGGCGTACCGAATTGCGTGACCGGCTGCGCCTGGCGCAGCAGGCGCGGGTCGCCCATTTTGAGGATCTCGCGTATTGCCATTGAAGCTCTCCATGAAAGACGCCCGGCAGGAACCGGGCGTCATTGTGCAAGCAGTGCGCCGCGCCAGAGGCTGGCGCAGGACCGCAGCTGCGATCAGCGTGCCTTGCTGGCCGCTTCCTGCAGGTATTCCGAGAAGGCCGGACCGGTTTCCGGGTGCTTCAGGCCCATGGCCACCATGGCCTTGAGGTAACCCAGCTTGGAACCGCAATCATAACGCTGGCCCTGGTAACGGTAAGCCAGCACGGATTCGGCCTGCATCAGCTTGGCGATGCCGTCGGTGAGCTGGATCTCGCCACCAGCACCGCGCGGGATGTTTTCCAGGTAGTGGAAGATGCGGCTGTTCAACACATAGCGGCCCACCACGGCCAGCGTGGACGGGGCTTCTTCCGGGGCCGGCTTTTCGACGATGGCGTTGATGCGCTCCAGGTCCGGCTGGTAAGGGGTGGCGCTGACGATGCCGTATTGGCGGGTATCGTTCTTGGGCACTTCCTGGACGGCCAGCATGCTCATGCCTTCACGTGCATAGATGTCGGTCATCTGTGCCAGCACCGGCTTGACGCCCTCATCGGTGTCCATGAAGTCATCGGCCAGCAGGATGGCGAAGGGTTCTTCACCCACCACCGGACGCGCGCACAGCACGGCGTGGCCCAGGCCCAGCGGCTCGGACTGACGGATGAAGATGCAGTTGACGTTCTTGGGCACCACGTTCTGCACGATCTCCAGCAGCTTCTTCTTGCCGGCGGCTTCCAGTTCGGATTCCAGCTCGTAGGCCTTGTCGAAGTGGTCCTCGATAGCGCGCTTGTTGCGGCCGGTGATGAACACCATTTCCGTGATGCCGGCGGCGACCGCCTCTTCCACGGCATAGTGAATCAGCGGTTTGTCGACGATGGGCAGCATTTCCTTGGGCTGGGCCTTGGTGGCGGGCAGGAAGCGGCTACCGAGACCGGCGACAGGAAAAACGGCTTTCTTGATCTTCTTGATCATCATGACTCCGAGGTAAGAATGGGTCTTGCTATGTTGTTATGGCGTTATGCGGTGAATCCTGCACCGCAGTCCCGGGAACGGGACTGCTTACGGGCGGCATTCTATATGAATAAAAAGACAAGGTGATTACGTTTCTGACGCATCCTGACCGGCGCAAAGCGCCTTCAGAGCGTCCTCATCGAGGATGGCGATGCCCAGTTCCTCGGCCTTGGCCAGCTTGCTGCCGGCTTCGGCCCCGGCAACCACGTAACTGGTTTTCTTCGACACGGAACCGGAAACCTTGCCGCCGGCCGCTTCGATCAGCTGCGAGGCCTCATCGCGCGACAGGTTGGGCAAGGTGCCGGTCAACACGAAGGTCTTGCCGGCCAGATGCTTGGCACCGGCATCGACGCCCTCGCTCTCGGGCCAGTGCACGCCGACCGCACGCAACTGCTCGACCAGCTCGACATTGATCGGATCATTGAAGAAGGCACGGATCGAGGCGGCGACCACCGGACCGATATCGGCCACTTCCAGCAGTTGTTCTTCACTGGCGGCGAGCAGCTTGTCGATCCCGCCGAAATGGCGCGCCAATTCCTTGGCCGTGGCCTCGCCCACGTGGCGGATGCCCAGCGCATAGATGAAACGTGCCAGCGTGGTGGTCTTGGATTTCTGCAGGGCGTCCAGTACGTTCTGCGCCGATTTCTCGGCCATGCGGTCCAGTTCGGCCAGCGCCGACAAGCCGAGGCGATACAGATCCGCCGGCGTGTTGACCACCTGGCGATCCACCAGTTGTTCCACCAGCTGTTCGCCCAGGCCTTCGATGTCCATGGCGCGGCGTGAAGCAAAATGCTGCAGTCCGCCCTTGCGCTGCGCTGAACATTTCAGCCAGCCGCCCGAGCAGCGTGCCACTGCTTCATCTTCCGCCCGCACGATGGGCGAGCCGCACACCGGGCAGTTGGCCGGCATGACGAAGGGGCGCGCATCGGCCGGACGCTTCTCGGGCACGAAGGCCACCACTTCCGGAATCACGTCACCGGCGCGGCGCACGATGACGGTGTCGCCGATCTGGATGTCCTTGCGGCGGACTTCATCTTCGTTGTGCAGGGTGGCGTTGGTCACCGTGACTCCGCCGACGAAAACGGGATTCAAACGCGCCACCGGAGTGATGGCACCGGTGCGGCCGACTTGCACTTCGATATCCTGCACCACGGTCAGCGCTTCCTGCGCCGGGAATTTGTGGGCCAGCGCAAAGCGCGGAGCGCGCGAGACGAAGCCCAGATGCTTCTGCTGGTCCAGCCGATCCACCTTGTAGACCACGCCATCGATTTCGTAAGGCAGGCTCTCGCGCTTGGCACCGATGCTGCGGAAAAAGTCCAGCAGACCGGCCGCCCCCGTCACCACGGCGCGCTCCTTGCACACCGGCAGGCCGAGTTGCTGATACCAGTCCAGCAGGGCCGAGTGCGAAGCCGGCATCTCGGCCCCTTCCAGCACCCCAATGCCATAGGCGAAGAAGCGCAGCGTGCGTTGCGCGGTGATGCGCGAATCCAGCTGGCGCAGGCTGCCGGCGGCGGCATTGCGGGGGTTGGCGAATTCCTTCTGCCCGGCATCGCGCTGGCGCTGGTTCAGGCGCGCGAAGTCATCTTTGTACATCAGCACTTCGCCGCGCACGTCGATCACCTGCGGCAGGTTTTCCCCGTGCAGACGCAGGGGAATGGCGCGCACGGTGCGGATGTTGGCGGTCACGTTCTCGCCCGTGGTGCCATCGCCGCGCGTGGCGGCCTGCACCAGAACGCCGTTTTCGTAGCGCAGGCTGATTGCCAGGCCGTCGAACTTCAGTTCGGTGGCGTAACGCACTTCCTGCAGCGTTTCCAGGCCATCACGCACGCGCTTGTCGAAGGCTTCGATGTCTTCGTCGGCGAAACCGTTGCCCAGCGAGAGCATGGGGATGTCATGGCGCACCGGCTCGAACTGCGGCAGCGGCCCGGCACCCACGCGTTGCGTCGGCGAATCGGGCGTCAACAGTTCGGGATGGGCGGTTTCCAGTGCCTGCAGTTCCTGGAACAGGCGATCGTATTCGGCGTCCGGAATGCTGGGCTGGTCGAGTACGTAATAACTGTGGTTGTGGCGATTCAGTTCGTCGCGCAGCACGCGCGCGCGCGACAGCCAGTCCGGCTCCCCTTGCGGGGGCCGTCCGGCGGAAAACAAGTCGTCTTGCATCGTAGGGGGAGTAAAAACGCGGCCTTAGCTGAACAGGCGCAAGGCACGGGTGGAACCGGCAGGGATCTCGGCCGATTCCATGGCGCTGTAGAACGCGGCCACCTGTTCGGCGATATCGGAGAGAGCTTCATCGGTCAGGGGCTGGTCGCTGTCATCCACGATGACGCCACCCAGGCGGGCCGACAGCGACTTGGCACAGGCCACCAAAGCACCGTAGCCATCGCGCGACGGCGCCACACGGGGCACGTCCAGCAACAGGGTCAGGCGATCGGTGGTTTCATCGGTCGGCGTGGCATTGGTGGAGAGGGCGAAGAGCACTTCACCTTCGCCATCCTGCATCACCAGATAGCCTTCTGTACGGCGATCAAAGCCCTGGCGGGTCAGTGCGGCCAGCAAAGTCGCCAGGCTCCAGGGCGCGCCTTGCGAGCGCACGTTCACCGACAGCTGCGCATCATGGTCAATGATGAACTGGTGGAGCGCCTGGGCGGTGCGGATGACGTCGGGCATGTCCGGCAGTTCCGGTTCGCCCGAGAGCGAATCGGTCAGGTCGCGCAGGCGCATGACCAGTTCCGAATACTCGATCTCGTTGATGGCATTGCTGCGATTGGCCAGCTGCGCACCGGCCAGCAAGGCGTTGTAGATGCTGCCGTGGGCGATGGCTTCCCAGTCGCCGTCGGTGGTGCGGCCGATGAAATGCACCGGCTTGTTGCCGACATGGCGCAGGCCTTGCAGCATCGGCAGCAGCTTTTCGCCGCGCAGCGGGTTGTCCAGGGCGATGGGGATGTTGCAGTCGATCAGTTCGTCCACCGGCAGTTCGCGCTTGGGCGCCAGGCGGGCCTGCATCTCGGGCGGCGGCGTGAAGGCGGGGACGGTATCGCCCTGCTCTTCCGCACCGGCGATGACCTGGGCCACCGTCGATTGCGGCGCCTGCGCCACCGCCTCGCCCAGTACGGCCTCCTCGGCTGCCGCAGTGGCAGAGGCTGCGGGCACCGGCGGCTCACCCAGGAAGGGTTCACGCGGCTCGAACTCGGCCTGCTCCTGGTAAGCCTTCACCGGGGCCGGGACCGGCTTGCGTTCGGGCAGATCGTAGAAGGAAGGCTCGGCGCGTCCGGCATCAGGTTCGAGCGTCGGCTCGGCCATGCGCGGCGCAGGCGCGGTGCGGTCTGCCACAGGCGGGGCGAAGACCGGCTCGGCCGTGGCCGCCGGCTCGTCCGGCGACATCAGGACATCATCATGGGACGAAGAAAAGGCGCGCTCCACGGTCTTGCGCGCCTTGTGCTCCTGCCACTTGTTGTAGGTGATGACCCCGGCGACGAAGACGCCGCCCAGGATGATCAGGCTGGTCTGGAGATCCATCATCATGCTGCACGACCTTTCAGGCTGGCGGGCTGGAGGGCGCCATCATGGGCGCCGCGTGGCATGGTCGGCTGGGAAAAGCTGCTCATCGAAGAAATCCGAATCCTATCAATCCAAGAAAGCCTGGACCGCGCGGGCCGCTCACACGGCGCTCCGTCGATGCTGCCGCAGCGCTGGCAGCCACCTGCACCGGCTCAGCGGAGCCATGCAGGGGAATCGGACGGATCGGGTACGGCAAGTGCGCGGTCAAGATATTGTTATTTTTCCATGGCCCGTGGGGGCCGAATCAGAACGGTTCCAGCTGGGGCTTGCGCCCGCTGCGGGCTGGCCGGCAAGGTTTTCAGGGTACGGTCACACCCCCTGCTTGTCAAGCCGACAAAGCCGCAGGCCATTGCCGCACAAATCATCAGGCGGCCTGCTCGGCGCTGGAGAAGTTGGCGGCCGACTCCATGTCCACCGCCACGATGCGCGACACGCCCTGCTCCTGCATGGTCACCCCGATCAACTGCTGCGCCATTTCCATGGCGATCTTGTTGTGGGAAATGAAGAGGAACTGCGTGTACTCCGACATGCGCTTGACCATGTTGGCGAAGCGTTCGGTGTTGGCATCGTCCAGCGGCGCGTCCACTTCGTCGAGCAAGCAGAACGGCGCCGGGTTCAACTGGAACATGGAGAAGACCAGGGCCGTGGCGGTCAGGGCCTTCTCGCCACCGGAGAGCAGGTGAATCGTGGCGTTCTTCTTGCCCGGCGGCTGCGCCATGACCTGCACGCCGGAATCGAGGATTTCGTCGCCGGTCATGATGAGTTTGGCCTGGCCGCCGCCGAAGAGCACCGGGAACAGTTCCGAGAAGTGGTGGTTGACCTTGTCGAAGGTGTCCTGCAGCAAATCCCGGGTTTCCATGTCGATCTTGTGGATCGCATCCTGCAGCGTGGTGATGGCTTCGTTCAGGTCGGCGTGCTGGGCATCAAGGAAGTGCTTGCGCTCGGAGGCGGTCGCCAGTTCATCCAGTGCGGCCAGGTTGACCGCCCCCAGCGCGGCGATGGCATTGGTGAGGCGCGTCACTTCGCCTTGCAGGTAGGACGGACGCATGTCGCTGGTCAGTTTTTCCGACAGCGCGGCCTCGTCGGCCTGGGTCTGTGCCAGCGCTTCGGAGAATTGCTCCTGGTTCAGGCGCGCGGCCTGTTCCTTCAGTTGCAGCTCGGTGATGCGGTCACGCTGGGGCTGCAGGCTGCGTTCAGCTTGCATGCGCGATTCTTCATGTGAACGAAGTTGCTGCGACAGCTGATCCAGCTCGTGGCGGGCATCGGCCAGCGCACGCTCCTGTTCGCTGCGGCGGTCCAGCAATTCCTGCAGGCCGGCCTGGGCGGCCTGGTCGTCCAGGCTTTCCAGTTCCAGCGAGCCTTGCTGCATGCTGGCAAACAGTTGCGCCACCTGTTCCAAGGCGGTGGCAATGCCGCGCTTGAGTTCCTCGATCTTGTTGCGATGCGACTTCTCGGCGAACTCGGTTTCCTGGGCGGCGCGCTCCAGCTCGCGCAGGCGGGTGCGAGCGTCGTTGAGCTGCTGTTCCTTGTTCAGGTAATCGGTCTGGCCGTTCTCGTGCTGTTCCTGCAGTTCGGCCAGTTCGATGTCCAGCTCTTCGAAGCGGGCCTCGGATTCGGCCTGCACCTGCTGCTGCTCGGCTTCCTGCATCCCGATTTCTTCCAGATCAGTGGCGATCTGGGTGCTGCGCTGGTTGAAGCGCTCTTGCACTTCGGCCAGCTTCATCACCTCGATCTGCAGGCTGTGGGCCGATTGCGTGAGCGAATTGACGCGCTGGCGCAGTTCCTGCAGACGCTGCGATGCGCCCGACAGGGCTGCCTCGGCGCGCACGGCACGGCCCTTGGCCTCCTCAGCCAGCATAGCCTGGGCACGTTGCTGCTTGGTGATGTTCTCGATTTCCTGCTGGCGCGCCAGCATGCCGTCCTGCTCCGAATCGGAGGCATAGAAACGCACGCTGGCATTGCTCACCACATGGCCCTGACGGGTCACGAACAAGCCGCCCAGCGGCAGCTTGGCGCGCTCGGCAAAGGCGGTGGCCGTATCGTCGGCGATGTAGATGTGATTGAGCCAGTCGTTCATCAGGGCGCGCAGGCCCGGATCGTTCAACTGCAGCAGGGTCACGAAGGGCTTCAGGCCCGCCACCGGCTGGGCTTCGGGCTGGGCCAGGCCGGCATTGGGGGCGTACAGCGCCAGCTTGGCCGGCGGGGCGTCGCTGAAGAAGGCCTTGGCCCAGTCCAGGTTGGACATTTCCAGGGCCGACATGCGCTCGCGCAGCACCGCTTCCAGCGCGGTTTCCCAGCCGGATTCGATGTGCAGCTTCTGCCACAGGCGCGGTAGCTCGGCCAGGCCGTGCTTTTCCAGCCAGGGCTGGACCTTGCCCTGGGCCTGCACGCTTTCCTGCAATTGCTTCAGGGCGGTGAGGCGAGCTTCCAGCTGGGCGTTGGCCGAGGTTTCCTTGCTGACCAGTTCCTGGGCGGTGCGGCGCTCTTCTTCCAGGCGCGGCAGTTGCTCCTGCGCCTCTTCCAGATACATGCTCGCCTCTTCCAGCGAGGCCTGCTTTTCTTCCAGCTGCATGCGCAGGTTGGACAGGTGGGTCTCGTCAGGCAGGGCCATGCCGCTCTTTTCCTGCAGCAGGCGTTCGCGGCGCACGGCCAGGCCCGAGAGGATGTTGGAGGCATTGCGCTGGTGCGTGGACTGCAGTTCGATCTGCTGCTGCACCTGCATGATCTTGCCGCGCGACTCGGTGGTCTTGACCTGCGACTCGCGCCAGGCCGATTCCAGCGAAGGCAGGCGGTCGCTGGTGTCCTGCACGGCGTGCTGGGCTTGCTCCACGCGCATGCCGAATTCTTCCAGCTGGATTTCGGCTTCGGCCAGTTCTTCCTGCTGCTGCGTGCCCTGGCGCTGCCACTGGTCGCGCTGCGCGCCCAGCGAGTTCAGTTGCGCCTGCAGACGATTGCGCGATTCGATGACGAACTTGATCTGCGCTTCCAGGCTGCCGATCTCGGAATTGGTCTGGTACAGATGGCCCTGCGCCTGGTGCAGGCGGTCGCCGGCGGCGTAGTGCGCCTGGCGCATGTGCTCCAGTTCAGTTTCGACGTGGCGCAGCTTGGCGGTCTGCTCTTCCAGGTCGATCTGGGCGCGTTCGATTTCCTTGAAGAAGCGCTCCTGCTCGGCCTTGGCTTCGTTCTTGCGCAGCAGCCAGAGCAGCTTCTGCTTTTCTTCCTGGTCGTTCTGCAGCTCGTGGAATTTCTTGGCCACGGCGGCTTGCGCTTCCAGCTTTTCCAGGTTGGCGTTCAGTTCGCGCAGGATGTCTTCCAGGCGCGTGAGGTTTTCGGTGGTGTCGTGCAGGCGGTTCTCGGTCTCGCGGCGGCGTTCCTTGTACTTCGACACGCCCGCGGCTTCTTCCAGGAAGATGCGCAGCTCTTCAGGACGCGCCTCAATGATGCGCGAGATCATGCCCTGGCCGATGATGGCGTAAGCGCGCGGGCCCAGGCCGGTACCGAGGAAGATGTCCTGGATGTCGCGGCGGCGCACGGACTGGTTGTTGATGTAGTACGAGGACGTACCGTCGCGCGTGAGCGTGCGCTTGACGGCGATTTCGGCGTACTGGCCCCACTGGCCGGCCGCCTTGCCGGCGGAGTTGTCGAACACCAGCTCGACCGAGGCACGCCCGGCCGGCTTGCGGTGGGTGGAGCCGTTGAAGATGACGTCCTGCATCGACTCGCCGCGCAGCTCGGAGGCCTTGGATTCGCCCAGGACCCAGCGCACGGCGTCGATGATGTTGGATTTGCCGCAGCCATTGGGCCCGACCACACCCACCAGCTGCCCCGGAACCTGGAAGTGCGTAGGCTCGACGAAGGACTTGAATCCAGATAATTTGATGGAAGTTAGACGCACGTTATCGACAAATTGAATCAGTTAAGAGGAAGCGGGATTTTTGCTTCCGGAACGGCCGGTATCATAACATCGCACGGGCCCGGCCAGACCAAAAACCGCGCCAGGATGCCTGCTTCCGCCCTTCTGTCCCATGCGCCGGCCGCCATGAAAAACGCCGCACCGAGCGCACCCGGTACGGCGTCCATTTCTTCATTTCAATCCGAGAAAATCAGAAAGTCTCCCAATCCCCATCATCGTTTGCGGGCGATGACCTGCCCGCAGAGGCCGGTTTGGCGGGGGCTGCAGGCTTGCCTGGTGGCGCCAGCGTCGCGGCTGCCTTGACCAGGGGCTTGGCCGCAGGCTTGGGCAGTGGTTTGACCGGGATCGCTGCCTTGGCCGCAACAGGCGCAACCTTGGGGGCAGCCATCGGCGCGGGCGCTGCGCTGCCCTCCTCTCCTTCGACGCGGAAGGTCGCCACCGCGGCCTTCAGGCGTCGCGCCTGCTCTTCCAGTGAACCGGCTGCGGCAGCAGCCTCTTCGACCAGGGCCGCGTTCTGCTGGGTCACCTGATCCATCTCGCCGATGGCCAGGTTGACCTGCTCGATGCCCCGGCGCTGCTCTTCGGACGCCGCCGAAATCTCGCTGACGATGTCGGTCAGGCGATGCACCGCCGACACCACCTCGCCCATGGTCTCCCCGGCGCGGGCCACCTGGTCCGAGCCATCGCCCACGCGCTGCACCGAATCCTCGATCAGGGCCTTGATCTCCTTGGCCGCCTGGGCACTGCGCTGGGCCAGCGAACGCACTTCCGAGGCCACCACCGCAAAGCCGCGCCCCTGCTCGCCGGCGCGGGCGGCTTCCACCGCCGCATTCAGGGCCAGGATATTGGTCTGGAACGCAATGCCATCGATCACGCCGATGATGTCGGAAATCTTGCGCGAGCTTTCCGTGATGCCCTCCATGGTCTGCACCACCTGCCCCACCACCTCGCCGCCGCGCCTGGCGATTTCCGAGGCGTTGTTGGCCAGCTGGCCGGCCTGGCGGGCGTTGTCGGCGTTCTGCTTGACGGTGGCGGTCAGGGTATCCATGTTGGAGGCTGTGGTCGCCAGCGAACCGGCCTGCTCTTCAGTGCGCGAAGACAGGTCCAGGTTGCCCGCTGCAATCTCGCGCGCGCCGATATCGATGGCATCGGTGCCCTGGCGGATGCCCTTGATGACGCCGCCCAGCCGCTCTCGCATGGTGGCCATCTCGAAGAGCAGACTGCGGTTGTCACCGGCACGGGTGTCGACCCGTACCGTCAGGTCGCCGTTGGCAATGCGCGTGGCGATGGCCACCGCATAGGCCGGCTCGCCACCGAGGCTACCGGTAATGCGGCGGATGATGGCCAGCATCATCAGCGAGACCAGTCCACCGACCACCACCAGGATACCGAGCAATTTGAACAGGTCGGAGCGGAACTGGGCCTGCACATCGGAGAGGAACACGCCCGTGACGATGAACCAGTCCCAGGTCTTGTTGTGCACCACATAGCTCATTTTTGGGGTGCGGTTACTGTCGTCTGTACCAGGCAGGCGGCCCATGTATTGCACGAAGCCGTGCTGTTTTTCCTGGCCGACCTTCATCATCTCGACGTAATAGGCCTTGCCTTCGGAATCCTTGCGGTCGGCCACGTTCTTGCCGATCATCGCCTTGTTGGAGGGCAGCATCAGCACCACCGGGCGGGAGTCGAAGATGAAGAGATAGTTGTCGCCGTCGTAGCGCATGGCGGCGATGCGTTCCAGCGCGTTCTTCTGGGCTTCCTCTTTGGAAATCTTGCCGGCCGCGACATCGGCCACATAGCTGTTGACCACCCCGTTGGCGGCTTCCACCACGCGGCGCAGGCCATCCTTGCGTTCTTCGATCATGGTTTCACGGGCGCTGAAGGCGGACCAGGCGGCCAGCGCCAGCAAACCGATCCACATCACGACCAGCGCAGACAGTAGCTGCGCCTTGAGGCTTTTCATTCTTGTTCTCCGGGAATGGGTGGGCCGCTCTGTGAACGGTCCCGTTTTGGCGAGCGACCACAATACTCTCTGACTCTCCCTGACAATCCCCTGAATACACCGCGTAACTGTCCCTGATTTTCCGGATTGCACCTTTTCTTTGCCCGCGTGCAGGAAGGTAAACACGCGCCCGATCAGGATAACCACAGCCGTTTTCTTGTGCGCCAGACATGCCAAGGACTTAACACCGGGCCGACCGGGAGCGCGGCAATGCCCTCAAATGACGGTATAATCGCCAACTTTCCCAGCCCTTTGCCGTGGCCGGCCGAGCTCCTCGCGAGACGCTGGCCCGGAAAGCTTTACTCCAGTCCAGCGACGTGAATCCCCTACTCGACAAACTGCAGCCCTATCCCTTCGAAAAGCTCAAGAAGCTCTTCGCCGGCATCACGCCCGACCCGGCTTATCGTCCGATCAGCCTGGGCATCGGCGAGCCCAAGCACCCTACCCCTGCCTTCATCCAGCAGGCGCTGACGGACAACCTGTCCGGCCTGGCCTCGTATCCGGCCACCCTGGGCAGCGACGCCCTGCGCGGTGCGATCGCTGACTGGCTGCAGAAGCGTTACGACATCCCGCGTCCCGATCCGGCCACCGAGATCCTGCCGGTGATCGGTTCGCGCGAGGCCCTGTTCTCGCTGACCCAGACCGTGGTCGATCCGACCAGGCCCGGCGCGCTGGTGATGTGCCCCAACCCGTTCTACCAGATCTATGAAGGTTCGGCCTACCTGGCCGGCGCCGAGCCCTACTTCGTCAATTCGGACCCGGCGCGCAACTTTGCGCCCGATTTCAGCCAGGTACCGCAAGAAGTATGGGAACGCGTGCAACTGCTGTTCGTCTGCTCGCCGGGCAACCCGACCGGCGCCGTGCTGACGCTGGAAGACTGGAAGGAACTGTTCGCCCTGTCGGATCGCTATGGTTTCGTGATCGCCTCCGACGAGTGCTATTCCGAGATCTACTTCAAGCAGGATCCGCCGCTGGGCGGCATGCAGGCCGCACGTCTGCTGGGCCGTGACTATCGCAACCTGGTCTCCTTCTCCAGCCTGTCCAAGCGCTCCAACGTGCCGGGCATGCGCTCGGGCTTCGTGGCCGGCGATGCAGCCATCCTCAAGAAATTCCTGCTCTACCGCACCTACCACGGCGCGGCCATGAGCCCGGTGATCCAGGCCGCCTCCGTGCTGGCCTGGCAGGAAGAAACCCACGTGCAGGACAACATCGCCAAGTACGTCACCAAGTTCTCCCAGGTGACCCCGCTGCTGCAGGAAGTGATGGACGTCGCCCTGCCCGATGCCGCCTTCTACCTGTGGGCCAAGGTCGACAAGCTGGTCGACATCAGCGACACCGAATTCGCCCGCCGTCTTTACGCCGAATATAATGTCACGGTCTTGCCGGGCAGCTACCTGGCACGCGAAGCGCATGGCGTCAATCCGGGCGCGGGCCGCATCCGCATGGCGCTGGTGGCCGAAGTCGACGAATGCCTGGAAGCTGCGCAACGCATCGTCGCCTTCACGAAGAAACTGGCCGGCCAGGCTTGAGCTTGTCCGCACCGGCCCCGGTGCCAGTTTCTCTCCCGTTCACACTAGAGTTCATCGATATCAACATGACACAGTCCATTCAGCACATCATCGATCAGGCGTGGGAAGATCGCGCCAGCCTGTCTCCCAAGAGCGCCCCGGCCGACATCCGCAATGCGGTGGCCGAAGTGATCGCAGGCCTGAATGATGGCACCCTGCGCGTGGCAAACCGTCAGGGCGTCGGCCAGTGGGAAGTCAACCAATGGGTGAAAAAGGCCATCCTGCTGTCCTTCCGCCTGGAAGACAACGTGCCGATGTCGGCCGGACCTGGCTATCCGCAGTTCTACGACAAGGTGCCGACCAAGTTCGCCAATTACGCCGCTGAAGATTTCGCCAAGGGCGGCTTCCGCGTGGTGCCTCCGGCGGTGGCGCGTCATGGCTCCTTCATCGGCCGCAACGTGGTGCTGATGCCCTCCTACGTCAACATTGGCGCTTACGTCGACGAAGGCACGATGGTCGACACCTGGGCCACCGTCGGTTCGGCGGCCCAGATCGGCAAGAACGTTCACCTTTCCGGTGGCGTCGGCATCGGCGGCGTGCTGGAGCCCGTGCAGGCGGGTCCGGTCATCATTGAAGACAATTGCTTCATCGGTGCCCGTTCGGAAGTGGTCGAAGGCGTCATCATCGAAGAGAACTCGGTGCTCTCCATGGGCGTGTACATCGGCCAGTCGACCAAGATCTACGACCGCGAAACCGGCGAAGTCCACTACGGCCGCGTGCCGGCGGGCTCGGTGGTGGTGCCGGGCAACCTGCCGTCCAAGGATGGCAAGTACAGCCTGTACGCCGCGATCATCGTGAAGAAGGTCGATGCCCAGACCCGCTCCAAGACCTCCATCAACGAACTGCTGCGCGGCGAGTAATTCCGCGCTGCGGCTTTGCTGAAGGCCTGAAGCACCCACGCGCCGCGCCGGTCGTCTCGCACACCGGCGCGGCGTCGTGTTCTGGCCACCGATAGCCAGCCCCATTGAGAAAGCGAACATGAGCGACAAGATCACCCTTTTTGGCATTCCCAACTGCGACACCGTCAAGAAAGCCCGCGTGTGGCTGGACGAGCAAGGCATCGTCTTTCACTTCCACGATTTCAAAAAGGCCGGCCTCACTGCCGAACAGGCCCAGGCCTGGCTGAAGGACGTGGAGCGCGACGTGCTGGTCAACCGCAAGGGGACCACGTGGCGCGCCCTGCCGGATGAGCGCAAGGCCGCCATCACCGATGACGCCGCTGCGGTGGCCCTGATGGTGGAAAACCCGTCGGTGGTGAAGCGCCCGGTGCTGTTCGATGGCAAGCAGTATCACGTCGGTTTCAAGGCCGATCAGTATCAACACATTTTCGAGAAATGATCATGAGCAAGACGCTGGCCCTGACCCAGGAATTGATGTCCCTTTCTTCCGTCACCCCCGAAGACAAAGGCTGCCAGGCGCGGCTGGCGGAATTGCTCGCGCCGCTGGGCTTCGTCTGCGAGACCATCCAGTCCGGCGACGTCACCAATCTGTGGGCGCGCAAGGGAACGGCGCAGCCGCTGGTGGTCTTTGCCGGCCACACCGACGTGGTGCCCACCGGCCCGCTGGAGAAGTGGCAGTCGCATCCCTTCCAGCCGACCCTGCGCGATGGCCGCCTGTACGGTCGCGGCGCGTCCGACATGAAGACGTCGATCGCCGCGATGGTGGTGGCTTGCGAAGAGTTCACGGCGGCCCATCCCGATCACAAGGGTTCGATCGGCTTCCTCATCACCAGCGATGAAGAAGGCCCGGCCATCGATGGCACGGTCGTCGTCTGCAATGCCCTCAAGGCGCGCGGCGAACAGCTGGATTACTGCATCGTCGGCGAACCGACCTCGGCCAAGACCCTGGGCGACATGATCAAGAACGGCCGCCGCGGCACCATGTCGGGCAAGCTGACCGTCAAGGGCATCCAGGGCCATATCGCCTATCCGCAACTGGCGCGCAATCCCATCCACCAGGCTGCGCCGGCACTGGCCGAACTGGTGGCCGAGCAGTGGGATGCGGGCAATGAATACTACCTGCCGACTTCCTGGCAGATTTCCAATATCCATGGTGGCACCGGTGCCTCCAACGTGATTCCCGGCGAAGTGGTGATCGACTTCAACTTCCGCTTCTCCACCGCCAGCACCGTGGAAGGTTTGCAGCAGCGCGTGCATGCCATCCTCGACAAGCATGGCCTGGAATACGACCTGAAGTGGACCGTTGGCGGCCTGCCCTTCCTGACCCCGCGCGGCGACCTGTCGGATGCGCTGTCCAAGGCGATCAAGGACGAGACCGGACTGGACACTGAACTGTCGACCACCGGTGGCACCTCAGACGGCCGCTTCATCGCCCAGATCTGCCCGCAGGTGATCGAGTTCGGCCCGCCCAATGACAGCATCCACAAGATCGATGAGCACATCGAAGTGCGCTACATCGATCCCCTGAAAAACATCTACCGCAAGACGCTGGAAAACCTGCTGGCGTAAGCCCAAGCATTGACGAGAACATCATGACCCCCAACAATTTCTCCACCGTGCGCGACCTGCTGCGCTACGCCGTGACCCGCTTCAACACCGAGCAACTGTTCTTCGGCCACGGCAGCAGCAATGCGCTCGACGAGGCAGCCTACCTGATCCTGCATACGCTCAAATTGCCGCTGGATCAGCTCGATCCCTTCCTGGATGCGCGTCTGCTCCCCGAGGAAATCGCTTCCGTCATGCGCGTGATCGAACGCCGCAGCAAGGACCGCGTCCCGGCGGCCTACATCACCAATGAAGCCTGGCTGGGCGCATATCGCTTCTACGTGGATGAACGCGTGATCGTGCCGCGTTCCTTCATCGCCGAACTGATTCCGCAGCATTTCTCGCCCTGGATCCAGGATCCGGAAGCCATCGTCAACGCGCTGGACCTGTGTACCGGCTCCGGTTGCCTGCCGATCCTGCTGGCTGATGCCTTCCCGAACGCGCAGATCGATGCGGTCGACATCTCTGCCGACGCGCTGGCCGTGGCGCGCAAGAATGTGGACGAATACCAGTTGCAGGAGCGCATCAACCTGGTCGAGTCCGACCTGTACACGCAACTGCCGCTGCGCAAGTATGACTTGATCATCAGCAATCCGCCCTATGTGAATTCCGGTTCCATGAGCAAGCTGCCCCAGGAATACCTGCGCGAACCGCAACTGGCCCTGGCCGGTGGCGAGGATGGCATGGACCTGGTACGCAAGATCGTCGCCGGCGCCGCCGAGCGCCTCACGCCCGAAGGCGTGCTGGTGGTCGAGATCGGCAATGAGCGCGCCTTCGCCGAAGCGGCCTTCCCGGAACTGGAACTGACCTGGCTGACCACCAGTGCCGGTGACGACATGGTGTTCCTGGTCACGGCCGAACAACTGCAACTGGCCTGACCCTGAGCGTCAGCATCCGCGTTAGCGCGCTCCAACGATTGTGAATCACCGATGATCCGTTTCCAGCAAGTTTCCCTCCAGCGCGGCGTCAAGCCGCTCCTGGACAATGTCGACCTGACGCTCAATCCGGGCGACAAGATCGGCCTGATCGGTGCCAATGGCACCGGCAAGTCCAGCCTGTTCGCCATGCTGCGCGGCGAGCTGCATGCCGACCAGGGCAATGTCGATTTCCCGGCGCGCTGGCGCATGGCCTACGTCGCGCAGGAAACGCCGGCGCTGGATCGTCCCGCCATCGAGTACGCCATCGATGGCGACGCTCACCTGCGTCAGCTGGAAGCCGATCTGGCCCGCGCCGAAGCGCAGCCGGACGACAAACACGACGGCAACCATATCGCCGAGCTGCATACCGCGTTGGCCGATGCCGATGCCTACACCGTGCGCTCGCGCGCCGAGCAATTGCTGCTGGGTCTGGGCTTTTCGCTGGAGCAGATGGCGCGGCCCGTGGCCAGCTTCTCCGGCGGCTGGCGCATGCGCCTGAACCTGGCGCAGGCACTGATGTGCCCGTCCGACCTGCTGCTGCTGGACGAACCGACCAACCACCTGGACCTGGATGCCATCATCTGGCTGGAAGACTGGTTGAAGCGCTACGCGGGCACCCTGCTCATCATTTCCCACGACCGCGATTTCCTGGATGGCGTGGTGAACGTGATCGTTCATATCGATGATCGAAAACTGAAGCGCTATTCCGGCAACTACAGCAGCTTCGAGCGCCAGCGCTCGGCCCAGCTGGAACTGATGGCGGGCATGATCGAGAAGCAGCAGCGCCAGCGTGCGCACCTGCAATCCTTCATCGACCGCTTCAAGGCCAAGGCGACCAAGGCACGCCAGGCGCAGAGCCGCATGAAAGCCCTGTCGAAGATGGAAGAGCTGGCACCGCTGCGGGCGGCCGCCGAATTCTCCTTCGAATTCCGTGAGCCCCTGTCGGCACCTAATCCGCTGCTGGTGATGGAAAAGGTCAACGCGGGTTATCACATCGAGGGCAAGAATGGCGCGCCCGATGAAGACAAGATCATCGTGCATGGCATCGATTTCTCGCTGCAGAGTGGGCAGCGCATTGGTCTGCTGGGCGTCAACGGCGCGGGCAAGTCCACGCTCATCAAGACCGTGGCCGGCGAGATCGATCCGCTGTCCGGTACGGCCCGCCTGGGCAAGGGACTGGTGATCGGCTACTTCGCCCAGCATCAGGTGGAAATGCTGCGCCATGACGAATCGCCGCTATGGCACCTGACCCGTCTGGCACCGGATGTGCGCGAGCAGGAACTGCGCAACTTCCTGGGCAGCTTCAATTTCAACGGCACCATGGCGACCTCCTCAATCGCCCCCTTCTCGGGCGGCGAAAAGGCGCGCCTGGCGCTGGCTCTGATTGTCTGGCAGCGCCCCAACCTGCTGCTGCTGGATGAACCGACCAACCACCTGGATCTGGAAACCCGCGAAGCGCTCACCATGGCGCTGGCACAGTTCGAAGGCACGCTGGTGCTGGTCTCCCACGATCGCCACCTGCTGCGCGCCACGACCGACCAGTTCCTGATCGTGGCCGAAGGCAAGCTGCAACCCTTCGATGGCGACCTCGACGACTACAAGGACTGGCTCTTCAAGACCAAGCTGGCCGCCCGCAACGATGCGGCGGCTGCCGCACCGCTGCCCACGGCCAGCCAGCCGATGGTCGAGGCCCCGGCCTCGCTGGTGGACCGCAAGGAACAGAAGCGTCTGGAGGCCGAGCAGCGCCAGAAGATGTCGGCCCTCAAAAAACCGATTGAGGCCCGCATCAAGCGCCTCGACGAACAGATCGCCAAGCTCAATGCGCGCAAGGGAGAGATCGATGCGCGCCTGGCCAGCCCGGATATCTACGACGCCGCCAACAAGGAAGAACTCAAGACGCTCATCACCGACCAGGCCTATTGCAGCAAGGAGCTGGACCAGCTTGAAAATGAATGGCTGGAACAGCAGGAGGCGCTGGAGCAATTGCAGGCCTGAGCTGCGGAACCGCGTCGGGCATAAGCTTTCTACATCAAAGTATTAAGCCAGCCCTTGCAGTTCGGCAAAACGAGGGCATCATTGCGCCCTGGCCGCAGTTTTTGTGGCGAAAGTTTTTATAAGGACATGAACATATGAAGAAGAATATCAAGCAATGGCTGCTGGCCGGTGTCGGTGCCACCCTGCTGGCGTCCAGCCTGAGCGTGTCGGCGGCCGACCTGCTGGAATCCGTCAAGAGCAGCGGCACCCTGAAGGTGGCGCTGGAAGGCAACTACCCCCCGTTCAACTTCAAGGATGCCAAGACCGGCGAACTGACCGGTTTTGAAGTCGACGTGGCCAAACTGCTGGCGGCCAAGCTCGGCGTCAAGCCGGTCTTCACCACCACCGAATGGAGCGGCATCCTGGCCGGTCTGGGCGCAGGCAAGTACGACGTCATCATCAACCAGGTCGGCATCACCGACGAACGCCAGAAGGCTTTCGATTTCTCCGAGCCGTACACCCTCTCCAGCGCCCAACTGATCGTGCGCAAGGATGAAAAGCGCGAATTCAAGAGCCTGGACGACCTGAAGGGCAAGAAGCTGGGCCTGGGTCAAGGCACCAACTTTGAACAGAAGGCCAAGGCCGTGGCCGGCATCGACGTGCGCACCTATCCGGGTTCGCCCGAGTACCTCGCTGACCTGGCCGCCGGTCGCATCGATGCTGCCCTGAACGACAGCCTGCTGGTCGGCTACATCCTGAAGTCGACCAACCTGCCGCTGAAGGCTGGCAGCCCGATCGGCACCGTCGACAAGATCGGCATTCCCTTCCGCAAGGGCAATCCGGAGTTCAAGGCTGCACTGAACAAGGCCCTGGCCGACATCAAGGCGGACGGCAGCTTCAAGGCCGCTTCCGAGAAGTGGTTCGGCATTGACGTGAGCCAGCCGCCGAAAGCACAATAAGGCGCGCCTGAACTGGTGCTCCCTGCCGCCCGGCACGTTCCGGGCGGACCGACTTATCCCCGCATCGCGGGGATAATTTTTTTATTCGAATGCTTATGGAAATCCTCGAACTGCTGCAGCAAGCCGCCCCGACCCTGGCCAAGGGCGTGGGCTACACCCTGCTCTTCGCGCTGGCCTCGATGGTCGGCGGCCTGGTGCTGGGCTTCGTGCTGGCGGTGGCACGCATCGTTCCCTGGCGGCCCATCCACTGGCCGGCTGCCGTGTACGTCAGCATGATGCGTGGCACGCCGCTGCTGGTGCAGATCTTCGTGGTCTATTACGGCTTGCCTGGGATCGGGATCGAATTCTCGCCGCTGACAGCGGGTGTACTGACCCTGAGCCTCAATGCCGGCGCTTACCTCTCGGAAAGCTTGCGCGGCGCCATCCTGGGCGTGACGCATGGGCAGTGGAATGCATCTTACAGCGTGGGACTGACGTATTTCCAGACGCTGCGCTACATCATCGTGCCGCAGGCAGTGCGCATAGCAGTGCCCTCGATGAGCAATACCCTGATCAGCCTGATCAAGGATACCTCGCTGGTATCAGTCATCACGGTGACCGAATTGATGCTGGCGACCAAGGAAGTCATTGCGGTGACCTTCCGCCCGCTCCCGCTGTATCTGGCGGCGGCAGCCATTTACTGGATCCTGAGCCTGTGCTTCGAAGCCTTGCAGCACCGGCTGGAGAAGCGGCTGGGCAAGGCGCACCAGCACTGATCGCCCGCCCCAAGGAAAAAAGCCCGAATGCGATGCACTCGGGCTTTTTCGTCAGCTTTTTGTTGACCGGGGCGGGAATCTTTTCATCCGCGCGGAACTCAACGCTTGACGCGGTAGATATCCTGGCCGACTTCATTGATCTGGCGGCGCAGTTCGCGGCGTTCATCGGCACTGAGCTTGCCGTTGCGGCGCTGGTCCTGGTCGCTGGCGATCTGGTTGCGGTGATCTTGCGGGTTGAAGTCACCGGCATGCTGCCTGAAGTCGCCCGGCTGCCCCGGCATCGGCCGGCCGCCCTGCGGAGGGCCAGCCAGCGCGGCCGCTCCCACACCGAGCGCCAGCATCGCTGCCAGACATAGCTTGTTGACGACTGCAATCTTCATAATGCGATTTTTTCCGGAGACAGAGAATCAGGGAAGAGAAAGCGGTATCGACGTTGCTTTCCCGACGTGATTCCAGTTTAGGCCGCAGGCCGCGATGGTATAAGATGATTAAGGTAAGGTATGTAACAGTTTGTAATGGATCAACAGCCCCGACTTGCTCAAAATCGCCAAGACGCTACCATAGGCAACATGAATACGACCAACGGCAATACTAATACGACAACATCCGCCAATCAATTCAAAGTGTTGGTGGTGGATGACGACATCCGCTTGCGCGACCTGCTGCGCCGCTATCTGACCGAGCAGGGTTTCAACGTGGTCACGGCGGAAAACGCCCAGGCCATGAACAAGCTCTGGATCCGCGAACGCTACGACCTGCTGGTGCTGGACCTGATGCTGCCCGGCGAAGATGGCCTGGCCATCTGCCGCCGCCTGCGCGGTGCTGGCGACCAGACGCCCATCATCATGCTCACCGCCAAGGGCGAGGACGTGGACCGCATCATCGGTCTGGAAATGGGCGCGGACGACTACCTGCCCAAGCCCTTCAACCCGCGCGAACTGGTGGCGCGCATCAATGCGGTGCTGCGCCGCAAGGGCCCGGACGAACTGCCGGGTGCGCCTTCGGAAACCCCGGAAACCTTCGAATTCGGCGACTTCATCCTCGACCTGGGTACCCGTACCCTGAAGAAGAACGGCGAAACCATTTCCCTGACGACCGGCGAATTCTCGGTACTGAAGGTTTTTGCACGCAATGCCCGCCAACCGCTGTCGCGCGAAAAGCTGATGGAAATGGCGCGCGGCCGCGAATATGAAGTTTTTGACCGCAGCCTGGACGTGCAGATCTCGCGCCTGCGCAAGCTGATCGAACCCGATCCGGCCAATCCGCTGTACATCCAGACCGTGTGGGGCCTGGGCTATGTCTTCATCCCGGAAGGGAAACCGCGCTGATCTCCCGCTTCACCCCTGACCTGCAGGCCGTTTGCCGATGAAAACCCGCCCTCAATCCGGATGGTTCAGCAACGGCCTGTTCTGGCGCACCTTCTTCCTCCTGACCTTCCTGATCACCGCCAGCATGGTGGCCTGGGTGGCCAGCTTTCGCATGGTCGAACGCGGACCGCGTGCGGAACAGCTGGCCGCGCAGATCGTCTCGGTGGTCACCATCACCCGTGCGGCACTGACGCACTCGGCCCCCGAGATGCGCCGGGAACTGCTGTTCGACCTGGCCAGCAATGAAGGTATCCGCATCTATCCGCTGGAAAAGAGCGACCGCATCGTCCCGCCCGAGGACTCGCCCATCATCCCGGAACTGGAGTACTACGTGCGCCAGTCGCTGGATGAGAACACCATCTTCGCCTCCAGCGTGAATGAAGTGGAAGGCTTCTGGATCAGTTTCAATATCGACGATGACCAGTACTGGCTGATGCTCGACCGCGGAAGGCTGGACCGCACGTCCGGCCTGCAATGGCTGGGCTGGGGCTCGATCGCGCTGTTCCTGTCGCTGATCGGTGCGGTCTTCATCTCCACCCTCATCAACCAGCCGCTGGCGCGGCTGACGGCGGCCGCTCGCGCCATTGCCAAGGGCCGCCAGCCCGAGCCGCTGCCGGAATCCGGCCCGACCGAGATCGAGGAAGCCAACCGCAGCTTCAACCAGATGGTGGCCGACCTCA
This sequence comes from Herbaspirillum sp. WGmk3, assembly GCF_023952535.1. Taxonomy (NCBI): domain Bacteria; kingdom Pseudomonadati; phylum Pseudomonadota; class Betaproteobacteria; order Burkholderiales; family Oxalobacteraceae; genus Herbaspirillum; species Herbaspirillum sp. WGmk3. The sequence continues at coordinate 781,909 of NZ_JAKYWT010000002.1, forward strand.
ATCGCATCGAATCGGATCGCGCCCTCATCCTGGCCGGCATCTCGCACGACCTGCGCACGCCCCTGGCACGCATGCAACTGGAAGTGGAGATGGCCAACCTGTCCGATGAATCGCGCGACGGCATGCATTCGGACCTGGCACAGATGGACAGCATCATCGGCCAGTTCCTCGACTACGCGAAGCCATTCGATGCCAACAGCCTGGAAAGCATCGACCTGGCCGGCGTGCTGGAAGACGTGGCCGCCAAGTCTGCGCGCCTGTCGGACGTGAAGCTCACTACCGAGATCACGCCCGCCACCGAAGTCGCCGGCAATGGCACCGAGCTGGCGCGTGTCTTCAGCAACCTGATCGAAAATGCGCGCCGCTACGGCAAGACGCCCGGCACCGACTGCGCAGAAATTCATCTGCGCAGCCGCATCGAAGGACATCAGGTGGTGGTGGAAGTGTTCGACCATGGCTCGGGCGTGCCCGAGAGCGAGTGCGAACGCCTGCTGCGCCCCTTCACCCGTCTCGACACCGCACGCGGCCAGGCCAACGGCTCCGGCCTGGGCCTGGCCATCGTCAACCGCATCGTGCTCAAGCACAATGGCAAGCTGCTGTTGAAGGGACATGAAGACACCCACGGCGGCCTGCTGATCCAGATTTCCCTGCCCTTGAAGGGCCATCGCCGCCATGCCTGAGCGGTCCCTCCACTGGCGGCACCTGCCCTGCCTGCTGGCAGCCGCCCTGCCCGTCCTGGCCATGGCCCAGACCTATGCGGATCGCAACCTGAGCATGCCCGCTGCCGGCAGTGAGGGCAGCAAGCGTCCCATCGTGATCATTTCGCCGGTCATTCCAAACGGTCCCTCACCGCTCAGCATTGCCCCGCCACAGCGCGGTCCGGCAGGGGCTTATGCTTCCGACGAGCCAGGCCCGGACATCCGCGCCCGCAACGCCGACTACATCACGCAATTCAAGGTGGTGGGACAGATACCGGCCGGCGCAATCATCCGCAAGGTCAGCTGGCGCTATACGCTGGCCAGCAAGCCGCCCGGTTTCGAGGCCAAACTGTGCTGGAAGGATGCCGGGGTATGCTGGGACGTAAGCCAGGCCAATGCCGGCAGTACCGAATTCTTCAATGGCCGCGACGCCGGCCAGCCTTTCCAGCTGCACTACAGCGTGCGCGGAACGGCCCGCACAGGTGAACCGCCCATCAAGGGCGAAATGAACCAGGTCATCGTCACTTTCGACGCGCCAGGCTGATTCAGTGATCCGGTTCAGGCAGCGTAATCGTCGATCTCGCGCGCCTTCTGCAGAGCATCGTCGATGCGCTCCACCGGAATCACCTTCAATCCCTCAATAGCCTGCTTGGGTGCATTGGCCTTGGGGATGACCGCAATCGAGAAGCCCAGCTTGGCGGCCTCGCGCAGCCGCTCCTGGCCGCGTGGCGCTGGGCGGATCTCCCCAGCCAGGCCCACTTCACCGAACACCACCAATCCGCGCGGCAAGGGCTTGTTGCGCATGGAGGAATTGATCGCCAGCAGCACCGCCAAGTCGGCCGCCGGTTCGGTAATCTTCACCCCGCCGACCGCATTGATGAAGACATCCTGATCAAAGGCCGCCACGCCCGCATGCCGGTGCAGCACCGCCAGCAGCATGGCCAGGCGGTTCTGCTCCAGGCCGACCGACAGGCGGCGCGCGTTGGGAACGTGCGAGCTGTCCACCAGGGCCTGGATTTCCACCAGCAGCGGACGCGTGCCTTCCTGGGTCACCATGACGCAGGAGCCGGGGACCTGGTTTTCGTGCTGCGAAAGGAACAGCGCAGAAGGATTGGAGACGCCCTTCAAGCCCTTCTCGGTCATGGCAAACACGCCAAGTTCGTTCACTGCGCCGAAGCGGTTCTTGAAGGCGCGCACCAGGCGGAAGCTGGAATGCGTATCGCCTTCGAAGTACAGCACCGTATCGACGATGTGCTCCAGCACGCGCGGACCGGCCAGCGCGCCTTCCTTGGTGACATGGCCGACCATGATGATGGTGATGCCGGAAGTCTTGGCCACCCGCGTCAGTTGCGCCGCGCATTCGCGCACCTGCGCCACCGAGCCGGGAGCCGAGGTCAGTGCATCGGAATAAATGGTCTGGATGGAGTCGATCACGGCCACTTCGGGCTTGTGCTCGGCCAGCGTGGCGAGGATCTTTTCCAGCTGGATCTCGGCCTGCAATTGCAGTTCACGGGCATCCACCGCCAGGCGCTTGGCGCGCAAGGCGATCTGCGAACCGGACTCTTCGCCGCTCACATAGAGTACCTTCTTGAGCCGGGAGATATTGGCCAGCGCCTGCAGCAGCAAGGTCGACTTGCCGATGCCGGGATCGCCGCCGATCAGCGCCACTCCGCCCGGCACCAGACCACCGCCCAGCACGCGGTCGAATTCCTCGATCCCAGTGCCAAAGCGCGGCACGTCGATCGCTTCGATATCGGCCAGGCTCAGTACCGGTGCGGTCTGCGCCAGGCTTTGCGGCGTCGACGAATAGCGATTCCCGCCTCCGCTCTCCACCAGCGTCTCAACCAGGGTATTCCACTGGCCGCAGGCCGGACACTGGCCGGCCCATTTGTTGCTGACCCCGCCGCATTCGGTGCAGGTGTAATTGGTCTTGACCTTCGCCATCGTCGCCTTGCTGCTTTCTGCTCTACCTGGGTAGGCCTGCTGAGCCTTCCCGGAAATCTGCCAGGAGGTTCATCTTTTTTCGTTCAGTCCACTTCGCGTACCGCCACCCGTGGGGCCAGTGCGCACATCAGTTCATATCCGATCGTACCCGCCGCAAAGGCGACCTCATCGATGGGCAATTGCTGGCCCCACAGCTCGACGCGACTGCCCACGCCGGCGCCGGGAAGTTCGGTCAGGTCCACGCACAGCATGTCCATCGAGACCCGCCCGACGGTGCCGGTCTTGATACCGTCGACCAGCACGGGCGTGCCGGTCGGTGCATGGCGCGGATAGCCGTCGGCATAGCCGCAGGCGACCACGCCGATACGCATCGGCCTGTCCGCCACGAAGCGGCTGCCGTAGCCGATGGCTTCACCCGGGGGGATGTCCTGCACGCCGATGATCTGGCTTTCCAGCGTCATCGCCGCGCGCAGGCCGAAATCGGCGGCACTGCCACCGCCCGGGGTACCGCCGTACAGCATGATGCCGGGGCGGACCCAGTCATGGGCCAGCTCGCCATGCATCAGGTCGGCAGCAGAATTGCAAAGACTGCGCGCACCAGGCAGCCCTTCGGTGCCGGCCTGGAAGCGGCGTACCTGCTCGCTCAGCGGCAAGGACGGGTTGAGCGCATCGTCGGCATTGGCGAAGTGGGTCATCATGGTGATGCTGCGCACGCTGGCGATCTTGCTCACGCGCGCATGGGCGGCTTGAAAGGCCTCGGGCTTGAAACCCAGGCGGTTCATGCCGCTGTTCATCTTCAGGTGCACATGAAAGGCGGCGTCGGTGACGAATTGTTCCAAAAGCGCGATCTGCTCATCGCAATGCACGGCGAACTGGATGTCGTGGCGGGCCAGCACCGGCAGGTCCTCGGCATCGAAGAACCCTTCCAGCAACAGGATGGGCTTGGTCCAGCCCAGCTCGCGCAGGCGAACGGCATAATCCGGTTCGACCAGCGCCAGGCCGTCGGCATCGGCGAAACCGCGCATGGCGCGTTCCAGCCCGTGACCGTAGCCATTGGCCTTGAGCACGCCCCAGACGCGGGCGTTGGGCGCATGGGCGCGGGCGACGGCAAGATTGTGTTGAAGTGCGGAAATGCTGATGGAAGCGACGATCGGTCTTGGCATGATATCCAGTGGCAGTAACGAGGGCAGATGGCTCACAGAGGGCGTTCGCGGGTAGGCGAACGGCCGATCTCGGCTGGCAATGCGCACGGCGAGCGGCAAGGCCGCCATGGGCCTGCCTGTCGCGGTTCGCCCGGAAGTTTTTGTCCAGCGGGGAACAAGCGGGCATTTTACCGGACGAACATCTTTATGGTTTGACTTATGACGGAGCGTGCATGGTTTCATGGTATAAAGCTACCCGGACATCATTTGTTATACATCTTGGACAGGGATGAATCGCGGTTTCTATACCATCATGGCGGCGCAGTTCTTTTCGTCGCTCGCCGATAACGCGCTGCTGATCGCCGCCATCGCCCTACTTGCCGAAATGCATTCGCCAGCGTGGATGACCCCGCTGCTGAAGCTGTTTTTCGTGCTTTCCTATGTGCTGCTGGCGGCGTTCGTGGGCGCCTTCGCCGACGCCTTCCCCAAGGGCAAGGTCATGTTGATCACCAACATGATCAAGATCGTCGGTTGTTCCCTCATGTTCTTTACCGTGCATCCGCTGCTGGCGTATGCCGTGGTCGGATTCGGCGCGGCGGCCTATTCACCGGCCAAGTACGGGATCCTCACCGAACTGCTGCCGCCGGAAAAACTGGTCGCGGCCAACGGCTGGATCGAGGGGCTGACGGTGGGCTCCATCATCATGGGCACGGTCCTCGGCGGGGCGCTGGTCAATCCCAAGATTTCAGCGGTGATCCTCAGCTTCGACTTCCCGATGGTCGACCTGCCCATTGACACCCCCACCGAAGCGGCCCTGTGCATCATCTCCTGCATCTACATCGTCGCCGCCCTCTTCAACTTCTACATTCCTGATACCGGTGCCCGCTACGAGCACCAGGAACGCAATCCCATCCGTCTCATCGTCGATTTCGCCGGCTGCTTCACCACCCTGTGGAAGGACAAGCTCGGCCAGATTTCGCTGGCCGTGACCACGCTCTTCTGGGGCGCGGGGGCGACATTGCAGTTCATCGTCCTGAAATGGGCGGAAAAGTCGCTGCACATGCCGCTGGACAAGGCCGCCATCCTGCAGGGTATCGTCGCCGTGGGTGTTGCCCTGGGTGCAGTGGCCGCCGCCCGCTTCGTGCCGCTGAAAAAATCGCTGACCGTCATGCCGCTGGGCATCATCATGGGCATCGTGGTGATGCTGATGACCACCACCACCTCGGTGTGGGTGGCCTACCCGCTTCTGGTGATCGTGGGCGCGCTGTCGGGCTACTTCGTGGTGCCGATGAACGCCCTGCTGCAGCACCGTGGCCACGTGCTCATGAGCGCAGGCCATTCGATTGCCGTCCAGAACTTCAACGAGAACCTCTCGGTGCTGACCATGCTGGTGCTGTATGCCTTCATGGTGCGCATGAACCTGGATGTGAATACCGTCATCATCATCTTCGGCTCCTTCGTGGCCGGCATCATGTATCTCATCATGCGCCGCCATGCCGCCAACCAGCGCGAGCATGACTCGCTGGCGCTGATCGGCGAGGACAAGCATCCCCACCACTGATTTCACGATGGATTGAAGGTCTGGACCGGCGGTTCAGACCGGCACGATGGCGTGCTGCACCGTTGCGGCGGCACGCGCTTCCCACTGCGGCGGCACAACGAAGCCGCGCATCACTTCCAGCCATTCCGGTTCGGTCCCCTCCTGCAGGCGGCATTGCGCCACCATGACCGGACTGTCGTCGGCACTGAACATGTCTTCCAAGGTGCTCCGCAGCTGTGCCAGGGTCATGCCCTGCCCGGCTGGAAGGCGCGCCGGTGCCAGCCAGGACAGGCGCGGCAGGATGGCATAGCGCATCGTCTCTTCTTCAATACGCGGCAGCGAGGCGGCATCACACCAGAATCCTCGGCAATGATCGGCAGCAATGCCCATGGTGGGCGGCAAACTCAGCGCCGCATCCAGCGGGTAGAACAGCCATCCCTTGACGAGGGCGCGCGCCGCTACGACAGGAGCCGGCAGTACCGCCTGGGCCGCCGGATGTTCGGAAAGCTTCAGTTGCTGCTGCATGATCTTGCGCATCTTGCGGCCCAGAGAATCGGCCAGGTTGGGACCGACGAAGGTATCCGCCTGCGCCGTGGCGGCCAGCTCCCGCGCCTGCAAGAGATAGAACTTGGTGGCGAACTCCCAATGCACGACGCCGGCATCGCTTTCCGCCTCAGGGGAACGGATCAGGAAATCGAATTCGCCCAATGTTTCTCGCGTCGGACCCTGATTGCGGACCTGCAAATTGGCGGCGACCAGGCAGTCCTGCTGGCGCAGATAGAAACCGAGCAGCTTTTCGGCGTACCGGCCCAGGCGCCCTGATGGCTGTTGCGCCAGGTGGGCGTGCAAGGCGGCATTCATGGCCGGATCATATTGCAGGTCGTGCAGCCAGCCGGCCACCTCGGGTGACAGCTGGCCCAGCGTGGCGACCCGGCCCTCCCAGCAGACGGCCTCCGGTGCCAGCAGATCGGGCGCATACAACAGCCAGGCCAGTGCGCGCACGTGCGGATCCCGCAGATCGGGCCAGCGCTGGTGGAAACGCGCCTGATGCGAGCTCAGGTCCATGCCGGCCATCGCTTCAGCGGGCTTGCGCAGCGTAAGTGCTCATGGCCAGGCACAGGTCGGCCCAGGCCTTGCTCTTGTCGGTGAGCGTGCGCAGCAGATAGGCCGGGTGGTAGGTCACCACCAGCGGCAGGTCCTGATAGCGATGCACCGTGCCGCGCAGACGCGAAACCGGCGTGGCCGGATCCATGCCCAGCAGCGAAATGGCCGCCGTCTTGCCCAGCGCTACCAGCACGGTAGGCTGGATCAGTTCGATCTGGCGCTGGAGGTAAGGCAGGCAGGAGGCCACTTCCTGCGGCGAGGGCGGACGGTCGCGGCCGTTGTCATCCGTGGGACGGCATTTGACGATGTTGGCGATGTAGGCATTCTCACCGCGCTTGACGCCCATGGAGAGCAGCATGTTGTCCAGCAGCTTGCCGGCAGGTCCGACGAAGGGTTCGCCCTGCTGATCCTCGCTGCGGCCCGGGCCTTCGCCGATGAAGAGCCACTTGGCCTTTTCATCGCCTACGCCGAAGACGGTATTCTTGCGGCCTTCGCACAGTCCGCAGCGGCGGCACTCAGCAACCTGCTGCTTGAGCTGCGGCCAGTCCATGGCCTTGATGCGGGCAATCATGGGGTCGACGGCAGGGACGTCTTCCTCGTCGTCGCCCTCAGGGATCAGCATGGGTTCCAGCGCAGTACCGAAGTCCATCTCGTCCAGCCAGGAAGGCGGGCCGCCCTCTTCCTCGAGCGGCGCACGCGGACGGGCGGGGGCGGCGGGAGCCGGACGAGCAGCAGGAGCAGCAGGCGTGGACGCTTGCACCACAGGAGCAGCGACGGGCGGCTTGGATTGAGCCACGACGGGTTCAGGCGCGATGACCTTGGGCGCGTCGACAGGGGCAGCGGGCGCGGCCGTTTCCTGAGCAGGTACTTCCGCCTGCGCGGCCTGCACCTCTTCCACCGCCAGCTCTCGCCGCACCCAGACCGGGCCAATGCCCAGCGCATCCAGCAGGGCCAGGGAGGAGCCGAAGCCCGGATCTTGTTTCAACTCTTCATTCATAAGGGCAGACTCATGACGATAGCCCCTTCTCGGGTCTGGTTGGCGGCGGGATAGTAATTCTTGCGCCGCCCGATTTCAGTAAAGCCGTACTGGCGATAGACCGTGGCGGCATGCACGTTGGACTCACGTACTTCCAGCAACATGGTCCGCATGTGGTGCTGGCGTGCCAGCCAGGTCGCCTGGTCCAGCAGCATGCGGCCCAGGCCCTGATGCTGATGCAAGGCGGCCACGCTGATATTGAGCAGATGGGCTTCATCCACGGCCAGCATCACCAGGAAGTAGCCCAGCAATTCGCCGTGGGCATCCCGCAGGGTCTGCGCCTGGTAGCCGCTGTAGAGCGAATCCTGAAAATTGCCGCGCGTCCAAGGATGGGAGTAGACGGCCTCTTCGATCCTGACCACCGCATCCAGATCGCTCGCACCCATGGCCGCAAATTGCAGCCGCCCGTAACGCGGATGCGAGACAGGCAGCGACACGGCCAGTTGCTCGCTCATGCCACACCCTTGGCCGCATCGCGCACTTCGCGCTCGGCCGTGGTCAGGGCCACCTTGTTGCGCAGATAGAGCGGCTGCGCCTGCTGCGCCGGCAAGGCCAGGCCGGCGCTGAAATGCACCTGGCCCAGCGTCGCCACCTGGCGCGCATGGGGCATCGCCTGCGGCTGCACACTGGCGAAGGCGGCCGTGCAGAAGTTGGCGCTGAAATGCTCGGCATACACCGACAAACCATTGCCGCAGGCATGCGGGCGACCTTCGACCGGTACCTGAGCGGCAGACGACAGGGCCGGTTCAGCAAGCGTCTCCCAGCCGCCATCGGCACGAGCACAGTAGCGCGCCCAATAGACTTCACCCATGCGGGCATCGAGGACGGCCAGCACATCGCTGGCCTGCGGATTTTCATCACGGCAGGCTTGGGCCGCCGCTTCCAGAGTCACCACGGGGACCACCGGACGGTCACAGCCAAAGGCCAGCCCCTGCACCACGCCGCACGCCGTGCGCACGCCGGTGAAGGAGCCGGGGCCCACGCCAAAGGCCAGCGCATCGCATTGCGACAGCGCCAGGCCGGCATCGGCCAGCAATTGCTGGATCATGGGGAGGATGGCGTCCGAGTGCGTCTGGGTACCAGCGGACTGGCGCGCAATCAGTTCGCCCTGGTAGAGCAAGGCCGCCGAGGCCAGCTCGGTGGAGGTTTCAATGGCAAGAATCGTGGACATCTCGCTATTTTACCGTGCGGCGCGCAATTGTTCGGAGCGTTCGCATCTAACGTGAGCCTTTGTGCGGCAGCGCAAAACCCTTCGCGCCGAAGGGGGTAAAATAAGCGTGCCATGTCCTACCAGAAATTAGACCAAACCAACCGCCGCCCGCTCGCCGAGGCGCTTCGCAACGACACCTGGGTCGTGGCCTGCCTGTGCGCGAACTGGTGCGGCAGCTGCCGTGAATATGAAGCCGCCTTCCAGGCCTGGGCGGCCCGCTATCCGCAGCATCACTTCGTGTGGATCGATATCGAGGACCAGGCCGACCTGGTCGGCGATCTCGACATCGACAACTTCCCTACCCTCCTGATCGAGCGCGGTGCCACGGTCGCCTTCTTCGGCCCCATGGAACCGGACACCCGCCTGGCCGAGCGCATCCTGCTGGCCCAGGTCGACAAGAGCGACGCCGACCTGCAACGTGAAGCCGCCAGTTCCGCCGAACGCCGCACCTGGCAGGAAGATTGCAGCCTGCTGGACAAGCTGGCTGATGTGATCGGCTGAAGTTTCCCTCAACGCGCGTCGCTTCAGGTTGCGTACTTCAGGTCAGCCAGGGATCGGTTTCCGGGTGCGGGAAACGCGCACTGATGAAATCGGCAAAGCTGCGCACCTTGGCCGACAGCAGCCGGCGGCTCGGATACACCATCGAAATCACCACCTGCCCCATGTCAAAGCCGGGCAGCACCTGTACCAGCTTGCCGCAACGCAGGTCATCGCCCAGCGAGTAGGAGGGCCGCAACACGATACCCATGCCGGCCAGCGCCAGGTCACGCAAAAGCACGCCGCTGTTGGAGACCACCTTGCTGACGATGGGAACATCCATCACGCCGGCCTCAGTATTGACATGCCAGTGATGGCGCAAATATTCATGCGAGAAGTTCAGGCAGCTGTGGCGCGACAGGTCTTCGGGCTGTGCGGGCGCTCCGGCGCGCTCCAGGTAGGCAGGTGAAGCACAAAGGATCACCTTGGCTACACCCAGCTGTCGCACGATCATGCTGGCATCAAACTTTTGCATGCTGCTGAAGAATCCGATATCGATGCCTTCCTCCACCAGGTCGATGGAGCGGTCGGAAAGATAGACGTCCAGCCCCACGTCAGGATAGATCCCGGCATAGGCAGCCAGCATCTCGCCCAGTTGCGACTGGCCGAAACCGGCATTGGAATAAATCGCCAGCGTCCCGGCCGGACGTTTGGTTTCCATGGATACCAGCGCTTCGGCATCATCGACCTCGGCGAGGATCATGTGAACCCGCTCCAGATAGGCCTGCCCGGCCTCCGTAAGCGAGAGGCGGCGGGTCGAGCGATTGAGCAGGCGGGTCCCCAGGTGTGCCTCCAGATCGGCGATGAAACGGGTTGCCACCGCATTGGAAATGTCCAGCAACTCGGCGGCACGCACGAAACTGCCCTGCTCCACCACCTTTGCAAACACCCGCATTGATTGCAGACGATCCATTTTTCAAGTCCCTGATTGTTCCACAAAGAGAAATAGTCAATTCCGATTAAACCTATTTTTCTTTGTCTTCGCAATATTTACACTTCGGTCATCGGTTAGCGCAACGCAACAAAGCAACAAGATCGCGCCGACCGGCTTCACCAGGTCGCCCACGAGTGGGCTTTCCCACAAGGAGAGCATGGATCACTCCCGCGACTCGCCGGCCCTGGAGAAGAGCAACCCCCACTTACCCAAACAGAGGACATTATCATGAACATCAAGAACATCATCGTTGCCGCCTCCCTGCTCGCCGCTGCTGGTGCCGCCATGGCTGAAGCTCCGTATCCGCCGGAAACCCCGTTCCACTCGACCCAGACCCGTGCTGACGTCAAGGCCGAACTGCAACGCGCTCAAGCCAATCACGAGATCGCCACGCGCAATGAATATCCCATCATCCGCCAAGCCCCCTCGCAACTGAGCCGCCAGGATGTCGCCAACCAGGTGCAACAAGCCAACAGCGCAGCACAAAGCCTGTATAGCGGCGCTTGATCGGAACCGATCCACATCCGATGTCCGGATGGACCGATTCCGCCACGGCAGTGTTCCGCACCGGCGCATGCCCCGCGTTGAACGTGAATGAACGCGAACGAATGCCGACCGCCTGCGTCCGAACCACCGTGCCAGGATGAAGCTATACCGCAGCAACGCACTACCCGCAGTACCGCAGTCCCCGTACCGCAGCACCACCTGCCATGCCGCCACGTCTTGCCGGGCGCATGACAGCTGGTGCACCAGCCTCCCTCCTCCCCTCGTTTGGCTCCCCTTCTTTTTTCACTGATCGCGCCATGGTCGCAAGTGACGTGCATTCTCACCGCATGAGCCGGCCAGATCGTGCATGACTGATGCATTCAATGCGCTTTTTTGCTGCGATGCGACATGCAAAAATCCCCGGAAAACCTTGTCAAACCGAGCTTTTCCTTGAGATTTTGGCGCACCGCATGTAAAGTCAAGGGTTTGTTCCTTCCCGCCTGGCTCAGGGTTTTCTTGTCAAAGTCGGGCCACCTTTTTTTATCCCCTATGGCTTTATACGTTCACAAATACGGCGGCACCTCGATGGGCTCAATCGAGCGCATCCAGAATGTCGCAAAGCGCGTTGCCAAATGGCACGACGCCGGCCATCAGATCGTTGTCGTGCCTTCGGCGATGTCTGGTGAAACCAACCGCCTGCTGGGCATGGCCAAGGAAATCATGGCCCAGCCCGACGGCCGCGAACTGGACATGCTGGCCTCGACCGGCGAACAGGTCTCGGTGGCGCTGCTGGCCATCGCCCTGCAGGCGCTGGGCAAGCAAGCCGTCTCCTACGCCGGCTGGCAAGTCCCCATCAAGACCGACTCGGCCTTCACCAAGGCGCGCATCCGCTCCATCGATGACGCCAAGGTCCGCAAGGATCTGAACGCTGGCAAGATCGTCATGATCACCGGGTTCCAGGGCGTGGACGCCGACGGCAACATCACCACCCTGGGCCGTGGCGGCTCGGACACCTCGGCCGTGGCCGTGGCCGCTGCCATCAAGGCGGCGGAATGCCTGATCTACACCGACGTGGATGGTGTATACACGACCGACCCGCGCGTGGTGAGCGATGCCCGGCGCCTGAAGACCGTGACCTTCGAGGAGATGCTGGAAATGGCGTCCCTGGGTTCCAAGGTCCTGCAGATCCGCTCCGTGGAATTCGCCGGCAACTACAAGATGCCGACCCGCGTGCTGTCGTCGCTGACCGACCCGCTCACGCCGCTGGCCGAAGAAGCCGCCTCCGGCACCCTGATTTCGTTTGAGGAAGACAAGAACATGGAACAAGCAACCATCACCGGCATCGCCTTCAGCCGCGACGAAGCCAAGATTACCGTGCTGGGCGTACCCGACCGTCCGGGCATCGCCTACCAGATCCTGGGCCCGGTGGCCGACGCCAACATCGAAGTGGACATGATCATCCAGAACCAGTCGGTGGAAGGCAAGACCGACTTCACCTTCACCGTGCCGCGCGCCGAATACGCCAAGGCGGTGGAAGTGCTCAACAGCAGCGTCAAGGCACACATCGGCGCAGCCGCCATCAATGGCGACACCAAGGTCTCCAAGGTCTCGGTGGTCGGCGTGGGCATGCGCAGCCACGTCGGCATCGCTTCGCAGATGTTCCGCACGCTGTCGGAAGAAGGCGTGAACATCCAGATGATCTCCACCTCGGAAATCAAGATCTCGGTGCTGATCGACGAGAAGTACATGGAACTGGCCGTGCGCGCCCTGCACAAGGCCTTTGACCTGGACAGCGCCAAGTAAATCACGCACCGCGCAAAGCGAAGACCGCACCGCTGAAAAAACAGTGATTTTTTGCAAGACCACTGTTGACCGGATGCAAATGAGAAGATATTATCTCGGTCTTCGCTGAGGCAACGCAGCAATGCGATAACAGCCTTCAGTGTGGAGACGTGGCCGAGTGGTCGAAGGCACTTCCCTGCTAAGGAAGCATACGGGCTTAAACCTGTATCGAGGGTTCGAATCCCTCCGTCTCCGCCAAAGCTTCAAATGAAAAACGGGTCCTGATGGACCCGTTTTTCATTTTCCCTTCCGGCTTTATCTCTTACTCGAAAAATCCCCGCTTTCTCCGACTCGTTCAGGGCAACTTTAATTCTCGCTGCTGATTGGGTCCTGACTGAACCAGCAAATACCCCTCCATCTGAAGGTCAAGCAGCGTGACCACGGCGCGCGGATCGAACAGGAAGTGCGCCCGCTGGAACGCACTTCCTGATCCACATCCTGATGGAATGTCAGGACGAACGCTTACTGAATCACCCCGCACGCCAGTCGCACACCCCCGCCACCCAGCGGAGCCGGATGATCCGAGTGATTATCCCCGCCCACATGCACCATCAGCGCATGTCCGCGCACTTCGGCCAGCGTCTTCAGGCGCGGGGCCAGGACCGGATTCTCGGCCTTGCCATCGGCCGTCACATACAAGGCCGGCAAGTCACCCAGATGGCCTTCGCCATAGGGACCTTCATGCTTGCCGGTCTTTTGCGGATCCCAATGCCCACCGGCGGCGAGCGCCGGCTCCATCTTTCCATCCTTCTCCAGCGGCGCGCAGGAGGCATTCTGGTGCACATGGAAGCCATGCACACCCGCCGGCAAGCCCGACAAGGCCGGCTGGAACAGCAGCCCATAAGGCGTCTCGCTGATGGTCACCTCGCCCGCCGGGGACGCCACCCCTTGCGCGTTGACCAGGTTCAGCGCCACCTTGAGCGGCGCTTCGGCAGCCATGGCAGCCGAAGCCGCTGATGCGCAGGCCAGCAAGGCCAGCTGTGCAATACGTCGTTTCATGATCGTTCTCCTTCGTTGGTTGAAAGGTGAAGAATAGGCACTGACACGGCAGCAGGCCGAAAACCAGAAAAATCGCTGATGATATCTGGACAATATTCTCCCATCAGACCGAAAAACTTCGAGAGAATGCCCGAAGGGATTAAATCTCTCGCAACACGGCCTTCAGCATAGGACCGCATGCGGCGCAGGACAACAGGGAAATCTGGAAGAGAAGCAGCCAGTTGGCGGGCAGCGCAACACCACGCACCGGCGGCCAGCCTTATTGGTCGGGAAGGTCTTCAGCGGAAGCCGACGTTTCCGGCACAAAGTTGAGCTTCCGCCCCTCCAGCAGCATGGCGTGGAAATCCACCGCCGGAATCGGGCGCGAGAAGATATAGCCCTGCAATTCATTGCAACCGGCTTCGCGCAGGAAGTTCAATTGTTTCTGCGTCTCCACCCCTTCGGCGATGACCTTGTGGCGCAATTGCTTGGCGATGCCGATGATGGCGCTGGCGATGGCGCAATCATTGGTATCGTCCGGAATGCCCATGGTAAAGGACCGGTCGATCTTGAGCGTATTGATGGGGAAGCGCTTCAGGTACGAGAGGCTGGAATAGCCAGTCCCGAAGTCATCCAGCGAAATCGTGATGCCCAGGCTGCAGATCTTTTCCATGATGGAAATGACGCGATCAGTGCTGTGCATCAGCATGCTTTCGGTGATCTCCAGCTCCAGCCAGTCGCCACTGAGTGAATGCCGATTCAGCGCCGCACGCACGCGGTCCGGCAGGGACCGGGTGAATTCGCGCGCCGTCACGTTCAGGGCGATGCGGATCGGAGCCAGGCCGGCATCCCTCCACGAGCGTGCCTGGCGGCACACGGCATCCAGTACCCAATCGCTCAACTGCACGATCAAGCCTGTTTCTTCAGCAATCGGGATGAACTCACCCGGCAAAAGCAATCCGCGCTCCGGATGCTGCCAGCGCACCAGGGCCTCGCCACCGGTGATCGCCAAGGTGTTCATATCCACCTTGGGCTGGTAGTACAGCAGCAATTCGTTGTATTCGAAGGCGTGCAGCAAACCGGTTTCGATGCGCAACAGATCCAGCGTGTTGCGATTCATCTCTTCGCTGTAATAGACGTAGCCGTTTTCGTTGTTGTCGCCACCCTGCTTGGCCCGGTACATGGCGATGTCAGCCAGGCGCAGCAGGGTTTCGGTATCGGTCGCGTCTTCCGGATACATGCTCACGCCAATGCTGGCCCCCACGCGCAGCTCATGGCCGTCGATGAAGAACGGATCATCAAACACGGCCAGCAATTTCTGGGCGACGAAGCCGGGATGGTAATCCTTGTCGATGTCGAACAGCGCCACCGCGAATTCATCCGCCCCCAGGCGTGCCACCACATCCTGCTCGCGCAAGGCGCGGCGCAGGCGGATCGCCACTTCCACCAGCAGCATGTCGCCGGCCACGTGGCCCAGCGTGTCGTTGATGGGCTTGAAGCGATTCAGGTCGATGAACATCACGCAGCCGTGCATGTTCTCATGCCGTGCTTCGGTCAGCGCCTGATCCACGGTGCGGGTGAGCAAGGTGCGGTTGGGCAGTCCGGTCAGGGCATCGTAGTAGGCCAGATGATGGATCAGCTTTTCGGCGTTCTTGCGTTCGGTGATGTCGTTGAGATAGCCGATCAGGCCAATCGGATGGCCGTGCTGGTCACGCATCACGGACAGCGACAGACTGGCCCAGAACACCTCGCCGGACTTCTTGCGGCGACGCACCTCCATCTCGCGGCCACCCTGCTCCAGGAACAAGTCGTGCAGCGAATCCTCTTCCTCTTCGTTCTCGTAGAGGAACAGCACGTTGCGGCCGATGGCTTCCAGCGCGCTGTAGCCGAACAGTTGCTCGGCCCCACGGTTCCAGCTGGTGATGAAACCGGCCGGGTCCATGGTGATGACCGACTCGTGCATCTGATTGAGGATCTGCGCCTGCTGCTCCAGCTTGGCTTCGATCTGGTCCAGCGAACGGGCGCGCTTGTCGGTCTCGGCGCGGCGCTGCATCAGGCGGCCGAGGAAAGCCGCCAGCATCGCCAGACGCGTGCGTTCCAGTTCGGTATAGGGGCGGGTCAGCGCCGGAAAGACGAAGTGGCCGAAGCGCGCGCCCTCATGCTCCACCACCTGGCACAGCCCGCTGGCCGACTCCGGCGGCGGGCTGACCACATAGCGGCCACCGGGACGCTTGAGGAAACCGGATGCAATCCCTCCGAGTGCCGCATGCAAGGCCATGCCCTGCAGGTTCTGCATGGCGTCCAGCAGTGCCGAACAGCATGCCAGATCGTCAGTGCCCACGGAGGAAATCATTGTCATCACGCCTCAGTGCTGACGCGCGTGGCCCAATTGAAGGCCTGGATCAGACAACGGCAACACACCTCGGCATCGAGACCGGCTGCATCAAGGTCGACATGACGCAGCGGAATGCGGCCATCTTCGGAGCGCTCGACCACGTTCAGCAGTTTGCCCAGCCGGCCGGTACGGTACACCAGCGCATTGACGATATCCACCGGCAGCTTGAGCGGCTCGATGATGTCGTTGAGCGGCATGCCCAGCAAAATATCCAGCAGCGAGAACATGCCGGTGATGAAGGCGCGGTCCAGTTCTTCCTGGGTGCAGTCCACCTTCTGCGCCATCGATTCCATCATCGCCGCGCGCGCCGCGGCACGCGGCAGCAGCGGATTGGCAGACTCGTCGCCGGGGAAGCGTGCATACAGCAGCAACTGCAGCCAGCGCTGCAGCTGGCGGCGGCCCAGCAGGTTGATGGCCTGGGTGAAATTGGTGATATGGGCCGAGAAACCGAAGGCGGCCGAGCTGACCAGCTTGAAGAGCTGATAGGACAAGGCCGGGTCCTGCTTCAGCAGGGATTCCAGTTCATTGGCATCGGCGTCGCGTGCCACCAGCTCCAGCAATTTCAGCAGGCGCGCACGGGAAATGGAATTCTTTTGCGACAGGCGGCTGTCGGGATGCAAGGCATAGTCGCCAGAGAACCAGCGGAAACCTTCCACCCGGCAGGCATCAAACTGAACGGCATCGCCCACGTTCTCGGCCAGGTGCGGGCCACGCAGGCGGTGCAGCCATTGCCCGGTTTCAGGCAGGTGCCCCACCCCGGCGTCCAGCGCCATCGATTCAACGAAGGGGAAAACGCTCGCGCCCTGCGCCGGCAAGCCATCGGCGATGATGGCGAAGCCGCGGCTGTAGAGCCAGTCCAGCGCATCGATCTTGCCCGGGTCCACGCAATGCTCTACCGGCACGCGCAATGCGAGCTGCCCTTGCGGGATTTCTTGCCGGAATTCCGGCGCGAAGACCGCAGGATCACGCACCGGGATGATGCAGCTCAGTCCGCCCAGTGCGTCATGCAGATCAAATTCATTGAACAAGCGAGACAGCAAGGCATTGTCGTCTTCGACCGCAGGTGAAATATGCAAGGACAGCGCGGTCCAGACGTGGTGGACGTCCGCAACGGGCTGCAAAAACACGAGTGGGAATGGAACGCTTTTATCCTGAACAGCCATATTTTTATCGTGGCGCGCCGCATTATTTGCTGAGACGCTCTGCAATGTTAAAAAAATATTAACAAGTTTCCCAGCAGAATACTTAATTAAAATTAAATTTTTTCTAAATATACCCGATAAAAGCCACCTTGCAACATGGGTTTATTCTGACAAGAAAATTTCCTGCAAATCATTGAGAAAACGACGCCCAAGATCGGTCGGCCGGATCAAAGCGTGATCGCGATACAACATGCCTTTTTGCTCGGCCAGATTCAGTGATTTTTCGATCTGGTTCAGGCTCATGCCGGTCCGCTCGGCGAAGAGATTCGGTGAGAATCCTTCCGTCAGGCGCAAGGCGTTGAGCATGAATTCGAAGCCCAGGGCATCGCGGCCGATTTCCGCTTCTTCCTGGACAGGCGTGCCGGCTTTGGCATGCTCCAGATAGGACTGGGGATGCTTGTAACGCATCTGGCGCACGATGCGGTGCGGGAACGAGAGCTTGGAATGCGCCCCCGCGCCGATGCCCAGGTAGTCGCCGAATTGCCAGTAATTGAGGTTGTGGCGGGCGCGCCGCTTGGGCTGGGCATAGGCCGAGACCTCATAGTTGACGTAACCGGCAGCCGTGGTCAGCTCGGCAATCATGTCCTGCATGTCGGCGCTGGCATCGTCATCCGGCACCGGCGGCGGATACTTGGCGAAGAGCGTGTTGGGCTCCAGCGTCAGGTGATACAGCGACAGGTGCGGCGGCGCGAAGGCGATGGCCGTTTCGATGTCGGACTTGGCCTCTGCCAGCGTCTGCTGCGGCAGCGCGTACATCAGGTCGAGGTTGAAATTGTCGAAGTTGGCCTGCGCGATCTCCACCGCCTTGCGCGCCTGGTCGCCATCATGGATGCGGCCCAGGGCATGCAGGTGCTGGCCGTTGAAGCTCTGGATACCGATCGACAGGCGGCTGATGCCGCTATCCCGGTAGGAGCGGAACTTGTCGGCTTCAAACGTTCCCGGATTGGCTTCCATGGTGATCTCGATGTCGCCATCGAAGGGCAGCAAGGTGCGCAGGTCCGACAGCAAGCGATCCAGACCGGCGGCCGAGAGCAGGCTGGGCGTGCCGCCACCGATGAAGATCGTATGGATCTTGCGGCCCCAGATCAGCGGCAGCGACTGCTCCAGGTCGCTGCGCAGGGCATCCAGATAAGCTTCTTCAGGGAAACTGCCCTTGACCTCATGGGAATTGAAGTCGCAATACGGGCACTTGCGCACGCACCACGGGAAATGCACGTACAGCGACAGCGGCGGCAAAGCCGTCAGCTGCAGGCTGCCGGGCTTCAGGAAGGCCAGCGCGGCCTGGGCCGGGCCGCTGGCCGCCTGGCCGGACGGGATGTAGGCCGGGATCGGCTTGATGGGGATCATGCCAGCTTCTCGACCAAGGCATGCAAGGCCTGGCCACGGTGCGAGATGGCATTCTTTTCGGCGGCCGTCAGTTCAGCGGCCGTCTTGCCCAGGGAGGGCAGCAGGAAATACGGGTCATAGCCGAAGCCGCCCTGCCCGCGCGGTTGGTCGATGATCTCGCCCTTCCAGACGCCATCGGCGATGACCGGTTGCGGATCATCGGCATGGCGCACGTAGACCAGCACGCAGTAATAGTAAGCGGACTTGTCGGCATGGGCCGCCAGATCGGCGATGAGCTTGGCGTTGTTGTTGGCGTCCGACTTGGGTTCGCCGGCGTAGCGGGCGGAATATACGCCGGGCGCACCGCCCAGGGCATTCACGCACACGCCCGAATCATCGGCCAGCGCCGGCAGCCCGGTCAGGCGGGCAGCATGGCGGGCCTTGGCCAGGGCGTTCTCGACGAAAGTGCCGAAGGGTTCTTCCGCTTCGGGCACGTCGAATTCGCCTTGCGGGCGCACGTCCAATCCGATGTCGCCCAGGAGACTGGCGAATTCCTTCAGTTTGCCGGCGTTGTTGGACGCCATCACGATCTTTTGCTTGGGTTGCATGTCTGGTCCTGATCTTGACGAGGCGCGCGGGATGGGCATGACAGCCGCTGCGCCCCAATGAAAAACGCCATGTCGGTGCGGCACATGGCGTTTTTGTTCATATCGCTTCTAGGCGGCATTGTACGGCGATTTGCGCCGCGGCGTGGCCGGGGATTACAGGCCCAGGGCCTGCTTCTGCAAGCCGTTGAGCGTGGCGATGCCCTGCTGGGCCAGGTCCAGCAGGTTGTTGAGGGTGGCGCGGTCGAAGGCGGCGCCTTCGGCGGTGCCCTGCACTTCGACGAAATGGCCGCCGTCGGTCATGACCACATTCATGTCGGTATCGCAATCCGAGTCTTCCAGATAATCCAGATCGAGCACCGGGACGCCCTGGTAGACGCCGACCGAAATCGCGGCCACGAACTGCTTGACCGGAATGGTTTCGATCAGGCCGCGCGACTTCAGCACGTTGAAGGCGTCATAGGCGGCCACCATGGCCCCGGTGATGGCGGCGGTGCGGGTGCCGCCATCGGCTTGCAGCACGTCGCAGTCCAGTTGCAGGGTGCGTTCGCCAAAGGCTTCCAGGTCGAAGGCGGCACGCAGGGCGCGGCCGATCAGGCGCTGGATCTCCTGGGTACGGCCGGATTGCTTGCCCTTGGCGGCTTCGCGGTCCATGCGGGTATGCGTGGAGCGCGGCAGCATGCCGTATTCGGCGGTCAGCCAGCCCTGGCCCTTGCCCTTCAGGAAGCCGGGAACCTTTTCCTCGATGGAGGCGGTGCAGAGCACGCGGGTGTCACCGAACTCGATCAGCACCGAGCCTTCGGCGTGCTTGGTGTACTGGCGGGTCAGGCGCACGTCGCGCAATTGCGAAACGCTGCGGCCGCTGGGGCGATGGGAAGCTGTCATGGTGATCCTTGTCTTGGTCTGGGCGAGGCTGGGCGGATGGCGGGCGGCCAATTGGCCCCCAAAACCGCCGGTTTGATGTTTTTGATAGCGCGGCGCCGCGAAACTTCATTAAAATGCGGGCTCCGACCGGGTGGCACCCGGGCAGGCCGCACAGGCGGTGCCGGAACGTTCAAGTCCGGCATTGTAAAGGAACACGATGTCCGCCGTCGCGGCATCCTCCATTTACCTCCCTGGCCACCCTGCCCGCCCCGCCCGCAACCCTTATTCGCCGGCGCGCCCTGCTGCGCCGCCCGCCCGCTTTATGGAGTCCCGACCTTGACCATCTACAGCATGACCGGCTATGCCGTCACCACCCGTGAAACCACTGCCGGCACGGTCACCCTGGAAATGAAGAGCGTCAATTCGCGCTTCCTCGACCTGCAGTTCCGCATCAACGATGACCTGCGTGCGGTCGAACCGATGCTGCGCGAAGCCATCATGGGCCGCCTGGTACGCGGCAAAGTGGAATGCCGCCTGTCCTTCGGCCGCAAGGTCGCCAGTGGCAACAGCCAGGCCCTGAACCACACCCTGGTAGGCCAGCTGGCCAGCCTGCAAGACCAATTGCGCGCCCAGTTCCCCGACGCCGCCCCGCTGTCGATCAACGAACTGCTGCGCTGGCCGGGCGTGATGGAAGAAGCCGAGATCAGCCAGGACACCCTGCAAGCCGACATCCTGGCCACGATGCAGCAGACCCTGGACGCCTTCGTCGAATCCCGCGCCCGTGAAGGTGCGGCCCTGCAGGCCGTGATCCTGGCCCGGGTGGATGCGATGGAAGCCATCGTGGCCCGCATCACCCCGCTGGTGCCGCAACTGGTCGAACAATTCCAGCAGAAGGCCACCGAACGCATGACCGAAGCTCTGGGCCTGGCCCTGCAGACGCAGAATGGCGCAACGCCGGTGGCCACCCGTGAGGAATCGCTGGAACGCATCCGCCAGGAAGTGACCCTCTACGGCATCCGCATCGACATCGCCGAGGAACTGGCACGCCTGTCGGCCCACCTGGGCGAAACCCGCCACATCCTCAAAAAGGGCGGCCAGGTCGGCAAGCGCCTCGATTTCATGATGCAGGAACTGAACCGCGAGGCCAACACGGTCGGCTCCAAGGCCGCCGTCAAGGAACTGGCCGATGCCTCCATGGAACTGAAGCTGCTCATCGACCAGATGCGCGAGCAGGTGCAGAATCTGGAATGACCCCGGGCGCACAGCCCCATTCCGACCGATATTGATTAGTTAAAAGACATTTTTCAGCGAGGACCCCATGCCCGTCCAAAAACCCACATCCGGTAGCCTTTTCATGGTGGTTGCCCCGTCCGGCGCCGGCAAATCGACCCTGGTCAACGCCCTGCTCAAGCAGGAACCGGCCATCAAGCTGTCCATCTCCTACACCACCCGCGCACCGCGTCCGGGCGAAGAACATGGCCGTGAATATTATTTCACTGACGTGGAAGATTTCCTGAAGCGCCAAGCCGAGGGCGAATTCCTTGAGTGGGCCGAAGTGCATGGCAACTATTACGGCACCTCGCGCCTGATGATTGCCGACCAGATCGCCAACGGTACCGACGTCCTGCTGGAGATCGACTGGCAAGGCGCCCAGCAGGTGAAGAAACAATTTACCAATGCGATCGGCATCTTCATCCTGCCGCCTTCGATTGCCGCGCTGGAAGAGCGCCTGAAGAAGCGCGGACAGGACGAACCACACGTCATCACGCGCCGCATCCTGGCCGCCGGCGGCGAAATCGCTCACTCGCCGGAGTTCGAATATGTTATTATTAATCAAGAGTTTGCCGTCGCTTTGTCCGAACTGACGGCAATCGTCCAGGCCGCCCGCTGCCGCTTCCCGCAGCAAGCCGCCCGCAATGCCTACCTCTTCACCCAGCTGGGCATCCACGCGAGCTAAGCCGCACAAGCCAGACCAGCAACCCGGCGCCGGACCCATCAATCCACAAGCAAGACCGTCATTCAGGAGTATCACATGGCCCGCATTACCATCGAAGATTGCCTCAAGCAGATCCCCAACCGCTTCCAGTTGACCCTGTCGGCCACCTACCGTGCCCGCCAGCTGCTGCAAGGCCACACCCCGAAGGTGGAAGCCAAGGACAAGCCGACCGTGACCGCCCTGCGCGAAATCGCCGCTGGCAAAGTCGGTATCGAGATGCTCAAGAAGGTTCCGGCCTGATCCTGGTCCGTCCATGAAGCTGATAACGGACAAGTATGAGCCTCACCACTACCGACTCCACCTTATCAGCCGCTGCTAGCTCCAAACGTGCCGCCGGTTCCGGCCGCACCGCAACTCCCCTCGAAGTCGCCCCTGCCGCCCATAGCGGCGTGGCGACTTTCGCGCATCTGATCCCCAAGCTCGAAGAGTACCTGACCCCTTCCGAACTGAAGAAGGTCAAGGAAGCCTATCGCTTCGCCGACGAGATGCACCTGGGCCAGATGCGCAAGTCCGGCGAGCCCTACATCTCGCATCCGCTGGCAGTGGCCGAGATCTGCGCCGAATGGAAGCTCGACGCCCAGGCCATGATGGCGGCCTTCCTGCACGATGTGATGGAAGACCAGGGCGTCAAGAAGGAAGAGCTGATCGAGCGCTTCGGCGCCTCCGTGGCCTCACTGGTGGATGGCCTCTCCAAGCTGGACAAGATCGAATTCCAGAGCCAGGTCGAGGCGCAGGCGGAAAACTTCCGCAAGATGCTGCTGGCCATGGCGCGCGACGTGCGGGTGATCCTGGTCAAGCTGGCCGACCGCCTGCACAACATGCGCACGCTGGGCTCCATGCCGCCCGAGAAGAAGCGCCGCATCTCGCGCGAGACCATGGAAGTCTACGTGCCCATCGCGCACCGCCTGGGCCTCAACAACATCTACCGCGAGCTGCAGGAGCTGTCCTTCGCGCACCTGCATCCGCTGCGCCATCGCACCCTGCTCAAGGCCGTCAAGGCCGCGCGCGGCAACCGCCGCGAAGTGGTGACCAAGATCATGGAATCGGTCACCAGCACCCTGATCGCCGCCGGCATCCCGGCCCAGGTCGATGGCCGCGAAAAGACCCTCTACGGCATCTATCGCAAGATGCGCAACAAGCACCTGAGCTTCTCGCAGGTACTGGACGTGTACGGCTTCCGCGTGGTGGTGGACAGCTTCGCCAACTGCTACGTGGCGCTGGGCACCCTGCACTCCCTGTTCAAGCCCATGCCGGGCAAGTTCAAGGATTACATTGCCATTCCCAAGTTGAATGGCTACCAGTCGCTGCACACGACCCTGATCGGCCCCTACGGCACCCCGGTGGAGTTCCAGATCCGCACCACCGACATGCACCGCGTGGCCGAATCCGGCGTGGCCGCCCACTGGCTCTACAAGGACGACGAAGGCAGCCTCACCGACCTGCAGCAGCGCACCCACGCCTGGCTGCAGTCGCTGCTGGACATCCAGAAGCAGACTGGCGATTCAGCCGAGTTCCTGGAGCACGTCAAGGTCGACCTGTTCCCGGATTCGGTCTACGTCTTCACGCCCAAATCGAAGATCATCGCCCTGCCCCGTGGTGCCACGGCGCTCGATTTCGCCTACAGCATCCACACCGACATCGGCGACCAGACCACGTCGGCCATCATCAACCACGAACCGGCCGCGCTGCGCTCAGAGCTGCACAACGGCGACATCGTCGAGATCATCACCTCGCCGACCTCGCGCCCCAGCCCCAACTGGCTGGGCTACGTGCGCACCGGCAAGGCCCGTTCGGCCATCCGCCACCGCCTGCGCACGGCCAACAAGGTCGAGTCGCAAGCCGTCGGACGCCGCTTGTTGGGCAACGCTCTTCATACGCTGGGCATCGAACCCGAACTTCCTTCCCATATCGTCGAACGCCTGCTCAACGAATCCAGCGCCAAGACCATGGATGACCTGTATGCCGAGATCGGCATCGGCACCCGCATGGCCCCGCTGGTGGCACGACACATCATGACCATGATGGATACCGGCGTGAGCGTGCCGCAGCTCGATCCGGAAGGCCACATGCTGCCCAACAAGCCGGACCCGGTGGTCATCACCGGCAGCGAAGGGGCCTCGGCGCAACTGTCGTCCTGCTGTATGCCGATCCCGGGCGATCGCCTGACCGGCTATTTGAAGCCGGACCAGACTCTGATCGTGCATACCCAGGAGTGCGAGACCGCCAAGCGGCTGCACGAGAAGGAACCGGACCGCTGGATCGACCTGGTCTGGGGCCACGATCTCAATCGCCGCTTCGATTGCCGCATCACCATCCTGATCCACAACGAGCGCGGCACGCTGGCGCGCATCGCTGCCGAGATCGGCGAGTCCGATGCCAACATCGTCTCGGTGGCCATGGATGACGAAGGCGGCAATGCTTCGATGAAGTATCTGCGCTTCACCATCCAGGTCGAAGATCGCGTGCACCTGGCGCGCCTGATGCGCGGCATCCGCAAGATCGACAGCGTCGCACGTATCCTGCGCGAACGCGGCTGATCCTGCTCGGCCCCCCTCCCCAAACGCCCGCTGATGCGGGCGTTTGTCTTTTCCGGCATTCGTTTTGCAGGCAGCGCATGGCCGGGAGTCTGACAAGGCAAGTCTCGCTTCTCTGATAGGCAAGCGGCGAAGAGGCGAGGAAACTGAACATCGGGCTTCATCCGCCCAAAAGAAAAATGAATATAAATAATATAAATCGCCATGCCAAAAAAACTGATCACGAGGACGCCTCGTCCCTCTGCACGCCAGGACATCCTGAAGACCGCCCAAAACCTCAAAATGGCCCGCTCCGCCCACGCTTACGTGCGCGGCAGCACCCTGCGCTTCTACAACTGGCTCAACGAGACCCAGGCCAGCAGCCTGCCCGAAGGTCCGGCCATCTGGATCTGCGGCGACTGCCACATCGGCAACCTGGGACCGGTGGCCAATGCCGAGGGCAAGATCGACATCCAGATCCGTGACTTCGACCAGACCGTCATCGGCAATCCCTCGCACGACCTGATCCGCCTTGCACTGTCGCTGGCCATGGCCGCGCGCAGCTCGGACCTGCCGGGCGTGATTACGGCCAAGATGATGGAGGTGCTGGTGGAGGGATATGAATCTGCCTTCCGCCCCGGTGACGACCTGCGCTTGGGCAAAAAGCCCAAGTCCGTGCGCGTGGCCCTGAAGACTGCACATCGCCGCACCTGGAAGGAACTGGCGCATGAGCGCATGCAAGGCAAGACCGTGCATATCCCGTTGGGCAAACGCTTCTGGTCGGCCTCGCGACAGGAAAGAAAAGAGATCACCGCGCTGGTGGAGTCAGCACCGGCGCGCGCCTTGCTGACGTCCTTGCGGCATCGCGAGGACGACGCCGCCATCAGGATGCTCGATACCGCCTACTGGATGAAGGGATGCAGCTCGCTGGGCCTGCTGCGCTTTGCCGTGCTGCTGGATGTGAACGAACAGGCCAGCGAACGCAGCGACCTGTGCCTCTTCGATATCAAGGAAGCGGTCACCGCCGCCGCGCCGCGTTACCGGGATGCCGGCATGCCGCGCGACAACGCCGAACGCGTCGTCACCGGCGCACGCCATCTTGCGCCACACCTGGGTTCACGGATGCTGGCCACGCGCCTGCTGGAGCGCCCGGTGTTCGTGCGCGAACTGCTGCCGCAGGACCTGAAGCTGGAAATCGATCACGTCAGCCAGGAAGAGGCCCTGCGTGCGGCGCGCTACCTGGCCCGCGTCGTTGGCCAGGCGCATGCGCGCCAGATGGATGAAGCGACCTGCCGCGCGTGGTACACCGAACTGGCGCGGCAACGATCGAAGACGCTGGAAGTGCCATCCTGGCTGTGGCGCAGCGTGGTCGACCTGGTGGCCAACCATGAGCGCGCCTATCTGGAACATTGCCGCCGCTATGCCCTGGGCGAACAGGCCGTGGAGTTTTAAGGCGGACTCAGGCCGCTTTCTGCGGCAGCGAGAGTGCAGCGGCCTCACGCTCCAGACGCGCCTGGCAAGCCTGCGCGCCCTTGTCGGCAATGCCGCGCTCCAGCTTGTCGGCGAAGAATTCGATGAGCGCACTGACCGCACTGGGCAATTGCCGCCGGTGCACGTACACGGCATAGAAGCCCATGGTGTCGCGCTGGTAATCCGGAAGGATGTTGATCAGGCTGCCATTGCGCAGATCTTCGGAGGCCAGCATGGTCGGCAGCAGCGCAATGCCCAATCCGGCCCGCGCCGCACGCAACTGCCCTTGTGCGGTGTTGATGCACAGGCGCGGTACCACCCGCACGTTTTCCGGACCGTGCGGCCCTTCCAGTTTCCACACCGTATGCTGGGGTGCCTGCGACGTCGCCAGGCAGGCATGGCCCACCAGGTCGGCCAGGGCCTGCGGCGTGCCTGCGCGCTCCAGGTAGCGTGGACTGGCGATGAGAGCCATATGGCTCTGCACCAGCTTCCTGGCCACCAGGCTGGAGTCGGGGAGCACGCCGCCACGGAAGGCCAGGTCGATACCCTCGGCGATCAGGTCGGCGCGCCCGTCATTGAGCACGAACTCCAACTGCACCTTGGGATAGAGATGCATGAACTCATGCATCCACTCGATGGAGAAATTGTCGAAGAAGTCCACCGGTGCAGCCACGCGCAGGCTGCCGGACGGTTCGCCCTGGCTTTGGGTGAGACTGGCGCTGGCGTGCTCGATGTCTTCCAGGCCCGGCGCGCAGCGCTCGAAGAATTCCCGCCCCGCCGCCGTCATGTTGAGCTGGCGCGTGGAGCGCTGCAGCAGCCGCACCCCCATGGCCGCTTCCAGCGCCTGCAAACGGCGGCTGATGGTATTGGGCGGCATGGACAGCTTGCGCCCGGCGGCGGCGAAGCTGCCGGCACGCACTACATGGACGAAAAGCCAGATGTCGTTGAGGTCTAGCATGGCGATATTCGATTCCCACCAAAAATGGATCAGTGAAATGCGATTCTCGCATCTATTGGAAGAAATGAAAACTGGGTATCGTTGACCCCAATGCAAAGGCGTTCACCGAAGGCCTTGCCCACCGAACAACGAAAGGACACACCATGAGCACTCTTCTGCACATCGACTCCAGCGCCCGCAGCGGCGGTTCCATCTCCCGTCAGCTGACCGCTTCCTTCGCCCAGCAATGGCAAGCCAAGAACCCTGGCGGCAAGGTGGTGCACCGTGACCTGGCGGCCAATGCCCTGCCTCACCTGAGCGAATCGCTCCTGGGTGCCTACTTTACCCCGGCTGATGCCCGTAGCGCCGAGCAGGCTGAAGTGATCAAGCAATCCGACGCCCTGGTGGACGAACTGCTGGCCGCCGACACCATCGTCATCGGCGTGCCGATGTACAACTTCGCCCCGCCGTCGACCCTGAAGGCCTGGATCGACCACGTCTTCCGCGCCGGCCGCACCTTCAGCTACACCGAGACCGGCCCGGTCGGCCTGGTCAAGGGCAAGAAGGCCGTCATCATCCTCTCGCGCGGCGGCAAGTATTCCGAAGGCCCGATGGAAGCACTGGACTTCCAGGGCAAGTACCTCAAGGGCGCGCTGGGCTTCATCGGCATCACCGATGTGGAACTGGTGGTCGCCGAGGGTGTGTCGATGGGCGAAGAAGCTGCCAAGGCCGCCGTGGCCGGTGCAGAAGCCAAGATCAACGCCACTGTCTGATCCTCGCCAGAGCAATTCCCAGCAACGGGGTGCGCCGCCAACGTGGTGCGCCCCGTTTGCTTTGGCGCGCCGTCAATGGTTGCCCAGGTCCTTGTGCATGCGGCGCAAGCCCAGCCAGACGCAGGCCGCTACCACCGGCACCACCAGGCCGGTGGCCAGGTCGGGATTGATGGGCAGGCCCGCCGCCTTGGCCGCCTTGCCGGCATAGCCCAGCAAACCGATCACGTAATACGAGATCGCCGCCACCGACAAGCCCTCCACGGCCTGCTGCAGCTTCAGTTGCTGGGCGGCGCGGGCATTCATGGATTCCAGGATCTGGCGGTTCTGGCGCTCCTGCACGATGCCGATACGCGTACGCAACAGGTCGTTGGTATGGGCGATGCGCTCGGCCAGCGCTTCCTGACGGCGGGCGATGGCCTGGCAGGTATTCATGGCGGGGGCCAGGCGGCGCTCCATGAATTCGCCGATGGTCGGTACACCCTCGATGCGCTGCTCGCGCAATTCTTCGATACGCGCCTGCACCAGGCGGAAATAGGCTTGCGAGGCCGAGAAGCGATAGCTGTTCTCCAGCGACAGCTTTTCGATGCGCGCTGCCAGTCCGGTGATCTTGCGCAGGATGCGCTCATCCTCGGCCATCTCTTCCGGCGTGCCGCTGGTGGATTGTTCGGACTGCACCATGGCTGCCGTCAGCGCGGCCAGGTCGCCTTCGATTTCATTGAGCAAAGGGCCGGACTGCTGCGCATGCGGCAAGCCCAGCAGCGCCATCATGCGATAGGTCTCGATTTCAAGAATCCGCTGCGCCAGGCGTCCGCCCTGCAATTCGCGCAGGCCGATATCGCGTACCACGAAGCGCGAAAAACCATCCGACTGGATCTGGAAATCGGTCCAGATCTCGCCCCCTTGCAAGACCTTGCTGGAACTCATCAGCTTGCCTTCGAAGATGCGCTGCATCTGGCGTGCAGTGGCGGCCGTATCGTCAGCGCCCGGCTCGACCACCACGTGCGCGGCCACCATCAGCTTGCCCTTCAAGCCCAGCAGCCACTGCTGCGGAATATGCGCCAGCGGCGCGCGGGCAAAGGCCTGGTCGGTGCCCAGTTCCTCATCGTGCGCCTGGGCGAAGGTGTAAGTGGCGAACTCGGTATGGCACTCCCACTTCAGGCGGAAGCGGCCGAAGTCATGGTAGAAGTGCTTGGCCTCGCCGCCCGGGGCGACCACGCCGAAGTGCGCGCACAGCTCGTCCAGCAGCACATGCTGGGCGCTGGCATGACGGCCGCCGTTGCCGTCTTCGCGTACGTAGACGGCCAGGTGCGTCAGGGTTTCCGAGCGCGTGAGCTGCAGGAAGGGGCGCGAATGCACCTCGGCGGCCAGGACGACGCGCTGCGGGTGATTCAGGCTGGCAAAAACGATGGACATGAACGTTCTCGTGGAGGATTGAAATTCGGTTTGCCGGGCGCGGCGAGCGGCGCACGCGGCGACAGCCTGCCCGCATGCAATTTGCACGCCGGGCCGCCGTCACAAGGGATAAGGAGGAGCGCTACTGCGGTGCCGGATAAGTCACATCGAGGATGGTCAGCTGCTCTACCCCCGACGGTGTCTGCAGCACCACTTCATCGCCCTCGCGGGCCTTGGTCAGCGCCCGCGCCACCGGCGAGATCCAGCTGATCAGTCCCTTGAGGGGATCGAGTTCATCGATGCCCACGATGGTGACGGTGTGCTCTTCGCCGCGCTGGTTTTCGTAGGTCACGGTCGCGCCGAAGAAGATCTGGTCACTGCCGTGGTGCACGGAAGGATCGACCACCTCGGCATTGTCCAGCCGCTTGGTCAGAAAGCGGATGCGGCGGTCGATCTCACGCAGGCGCTTCTTGCCGTAGAGGTAGTCGCCGTTTTCGGAACGGTCGCCGTTGGAGGCGGCCCAGGACACCACGCGCACCACTTCCGGACGCTCTTCATCGATCAGGTGCAGCAGTTCATCCTTGATGCGCTGATGCCCCTGCGGGGTCATGTAGTTCTTGCTGCCGGCGGGGATGGCCGGCAAGGCGATTTCATCATCGTCGTCGGCACCGTCGGATTCTTTAACAAAAGCCTTGTTCATGCTGGAGTGGGGTTGGTATGCAGGTTGACGCTTATTGTAGCCGCATGCGAGCGCCTGCAACGGTACAGTTGCGGCGATTAATGCGCGGGGCACCGTGCCGGGCTCGCCCTTTGGGGCGCACTCGGCGATAATCTGCACTCGCGCCTGCGCATGCCGTCCATGCCAGGTTCTCCAACTCGCCTGCTCGCGCCCATGTCTTCCATCGCTCCCCGCTATCGCATCGGTCTCATTGCCAACCGCGCCCATCAGGACGCTTCGGATTCCGCCCTGGTCCAGCTGCTGACCGGTTCGCGCCATCGCATCGAAAGCCTGCAACCCGAACTGATCGTGGTCGGCCGCACGCTCGATGCCATCGGACAAATGAATCTTCTGCCTGGCTACGAGCATCTGGTGCGTTTTCCCTATGGTCGCCACGGCGGCCTGATGAAGCTGGTGTCGCGTACCGTGGACCCCGATCCCGCCCGCACCCTCGATGCGGTGATCTACCTGATCGATCCGGTCGACCCCTCGTCCACCTTCCCGGAAGCGGTGGCCCTGAAGCGCCAGTGCGTGATCCACGGCAAGCCCTTCCTCTCGACCCTGGCCGGTGCCCAGGAGTGGTTCGAGCTGGAAGCCCTGGCCAACGGAGCCGCGCTCGACAGTTTCCTGGACGACCGTTTCCATCTGAAGGACGAAGGCATCGCCCTGATCGCCCACGACGCCATGAAAACGCGCATGCTGGAGCTGGCCGAAAAGCATTTCGAGGTACTCGACCAATTTGCCTTCCGCTGTGCCACCGGCACCACCGGCGGCCTGCTCAACCAGCTGGCGGTGAAGATGAAAGGCGAAGCTGGCCGCAACTGGGTCAAGCCCTTCCTCTCAGGCCCCTTGGGCGGGGACGCCCAGATCGCCGAACTGATCCTGGAACGCCAGTGCCGCCGCGTGCTGTTCCTGGAAGATCCGCACGTGGCACGCCAGCACGAAGCCGACATCCAGTTGCTGGAGCGCGCCGCCCGCACCGTCACCGGCTATGCCTCCTGCATGAGCGACGTGAAATGGGGCGATCGCTGGCTCTCCCTCATCAAGGCGCGCGCCGTCTGATTGCTGGATGACTGATCCGACCTTGCCGCCGCGCCGGCCGCCCCGCTGGCGGCGACGGCTGCTGGCACCGCTGCTCTACACGGCAGCCCTGCTGCTGATGCTGGAAGAATGGCTGTGGGACGCCACCCAGGCGGTGCTGGCACGCATCCCCGAATGGCCCTGGCTGGTGCAATTGCAGCGCTGGGTGGAACGGCTCTCGCCCTACGCCGCCCTGCTGATCTTCCTGGCACCGACCCTGCTGCTCTTGCCGGTGAAGATTCTGGCGCTGATGTCCATCGCGCATGGCCACCCTACCCTGGGCGTGATCATCGTGCTCACGGCCAAGGTGCTGGGCACGGCGCTGGTAGCGCGCATCTATGCGCTCACGCGGCGTAGCCTGCTGTCGCTGGAGTGGTTCCAGCGCTATCACACCCGGCTGCTGGACATCAAAGCCCGGCTCACCGCGCAACTGCAGGCCACGGCAGGCTGGCAGCAGGTGCAGCGTCTGCTCAAGGCGGTCAAGTCGGCCATTGGCGAGTTCAAGCGCAAGCTGGCCGCCCGCATCGTCACACGCCCCGGTGCGCCGTCCTCTCGCCTGTTGCGGCTGCTGCGCCGGCTGGTGGCCCGCATGCGGAGCAAATAGATTCATCTTGCTGACTTCAAAAATGAAAAGGGCTGCTAAAGCAGCCCTTGCTTCATGAAGACACGTCCGCTCATGCGGCAGCGGCGCAATCAGTCATCGTCATCGTCGTCATCGATGTAGCCCTCCGGCGGCGGCGACATCTGCATCGTGGCCTGTTGGCCGATGTTGTTGTTGGCGATGCTGTTGCCCCATTCGAAGGCCTGCTTTTCGGCGGCAAAGAAATCGTCTGCCGACAGTTGCAGCTCTTCCAGCAGGCGCTGCATCTCCTCCTGGTCGGGCGCGCGCAGTTCGGTACACTCCACCAGGCGCAGCACGGTGCCGTAGAAACCGGTACGGCGCAGCAGCGCTTCGCGGATCTCGGTACTGACGGTGATCTGGCGCAGCACGGTTTCCATGCTCATACCGAAGAGTGCATCCACCAGCGACATGATGCCGACCGTGAAGGCCATCTCCGACATCTTGCGACGGCCGGGGCGAATCTTGGCCGTGATCAGTTCCAGCATCTTGCCGCGTGTGGCCGCCAGAATCATCAGCGGCGACATGGAATGGGCGCGATCCTTGTCGGTATTGGCAAACAGGAGGATCTGCAGCCAGCGCTTGAGCTGGCGGCGGCCCAGCACGATCAGTGCCTGGCCCAGCGAATCGATGAACTTCTGGAAACCGTAGACGGGCGTGTTGACCAGCCGCAGCAACGTGAGCGACAGGGCCACGTCGCGCTTGATGTAACGCACGATCTCGGCGTTGTCGACATTGCGCACCAGGAGCGTGAGCAGATGCATGATGATCATCTTCGAGGCTTCCAGCTTCTTGCCCTGGAGGATCATCGGCTTGGCGAAGTAATAGCCCTGGAAATAATCGAAGCCAAACGTCATGCAGTCATTGAACACCTGCAGGCTCTCGACTTTCTCGGCGAGCAGTTCCTTTTGGGCCCGCTTGAAATGCACCGACAGCTTGAGCAGCTTGCTGGGATCGACCTCCATCACGTCGATCTTGATGATCTTCACCAGCGGCAGCAGCTCTTCGATCTCCTGCGACTCAGCCACTACATCGTCCAGCGCGAATACGTAACCGGCAGCCACCAGTTCACGCACTCGCGTCACCAGTTCGGGCGTGACGCGCACGGTTTCCAGGATTTCCAGCACCACCTTGTCGGCCGGCAGGAAATAGATGAAGTCGCTCATCAGCACGGCGGCATCGACATTGATGAAGCCGTGCAGATTGCCGATCACGTTGGACAGCCCCAGCTCAGAAGCATGGGCAATCACGGCCGCCGTGGCCGTGACGTCATCCTTCACATTGGCCGGACCGAATGCGGCGCTGCGAAACAGCAGTTCATAGCCGATCAGATCCTGCTCGCGGCTCAGGATGGGCTGGCGCGCCAGGAAGAAATCCAGGGCCTGGTGCGCAGGAAGGGGCGAAGCGGTTGGGTCGGCGGACTGGTCTGACATGGTTGTTTTTCTACGGGCCCCTGGCGTTGCGATCAATCTTGACGTATAGCAATCCGCTTATTGTATGCCGATTTGGCATTGTTTCAGCGACATCATGACTATTCCAAACGAAAAAACTCACGAATATTCACAAACCCGCATTCACGCGATTCAGTTTTCGCCGGATTCGAGCACGTACTCCGCGGTGTCATCCACACCCAGCACCTCGATCAGGTAGGGCATGACTTCCTTCAACTGGGCTTCCAGCGTCCAGGGCGGATTGAGGATGAACATGCCGCTGTTGTGCAGACCAAAACCATCGGGCGCCGGGCCATGGATGGCCAGCGTGACGTTGAGCCAGCTCTTGGCGCCCAGGCGCTTGAGTCGTTCAGGCAGCTGGCGCGATTCGTTGCGCTGCAGGACCGGATACCACACCGCATACGTGCCGGTCGGGAAACGCGTGAGCGCATCGGCCAGCACCTGGGCCACGTGGGTGTAATCGCGCTTGTCTTCATAGGGCGGATCGATCAGCACCAGGCCGCGGCGCGACGGCGGCGGCAGCAAGGCCTTCAGGCCCTGGAAACCATCGCCCCGGTACACCATCACCCGCTTGCCGCGTGCAGCCGGGCGCTGGCCTTGGGCGGCGGCGTGGGCCTCGAGCTTGCGGAAATTGTCTTCCAGCACCTTCACCTCGCTGGGGTGCATTTCGAACAGGCGCAGGCGGTCCTGCTCGCGCATGGTCTTTTCGGCGCAGTAGGGAGAGCCGGGGTAGTAACGCATCTTGCCGCTGGGATTGAGCGACCTGACCAGATCGACATATTCCTTCACCATCGCCGGCAGGTCCTTGCGGTCCCACAGCTTGGCGATGCCGGTTTCATATTCAGCGTTCTTGCTGGCGTAATCTCCATCCAGCGCATAGACGCCTGCGCCGGCATGGGTGTCGATGACCATGTAGGCAGGGTCTTTCTGCCCGAGATAGCGCATCAACT
The DNA here is from genome assembly GCF_023952535.1 of Herbaspirillum sp. WGmk3. NCBI lineage: Bacteria > Pseudomonadati > Pseudomonadota > Betaproteobacteria > Burkholderiales > Oxalobacteraceae > Herbaspirillum > Herbaspirillum sp. WGmk3. Next base: position 815,651 of record NZ_JAKYWT010000002.1, read on the forward strand.
GGATGATCACCATGTGCTTCAGGACATCGGCGTGGTTGCCGGCGTGGAAAGCGTGGCGATAACTCAGCATGGAAAATTCACTTCTAGGATGGGGGTTGAAATCGGGTGACGCATCGGCTCGAACGAGTTCCGCGCCACGGCCACCGTTGAGGTGGAACGTTTCGCATTTTATCAAGGATAAGTGAGCAGTTGTCGGACAGCCCCGCCATTGTTACAAACAACGGCGGCGCCAGCGGCGGCGACAAGCGAGTCTCCCGCCTTCCCTGCCCTCAGTTTCCGGCGCGATCCAGGCGGAAATAGGCATCCAGCAGCGAGGTCTTGAAGACCACCCCCAACAGGCGCGGGTCTTCCGCGCTGGCGATGACGGGCAGGCGCTCCCCCTGGTGATCGAGGAACAGCTGCAGCGCCTCGCCCAGGGACATGTCGGGCGTGACTTCATGCAGGAAGTGCGGCCGCAGGAAGTCCCGGGCGACCCGGCCTGCAGGTTCCTTCTTGTCCAGCAGCCAGGAGGTGATGTCCTGCAAGGCCACCACGCCCAGGTAGCGCTCATGGGCATCGACGATGTAGACGTACTTGACCGGGTATCTGAGGAACAGCGCGCTGACCTCTTCCAGGCTGGCTGTCTCGCTGAGCACCGTATCGGCCGGGCGGATCAGGTCACTCATGTGGGTGCCGCGCAGGCGCAGCCGCTCTTCGTTGTCGCGATGGCGTTTGAGGGTGATCTCGTACATCGAGCGCCCGTCCGTGCTGCGCGCCACCACATAGGCCACCACGCAGGACAGCATCAGCGGCAGCACCACCTGATAGCTCAAGGTCATCTCGAAAATCATCAGGATCGCCATCAGCGGCGCATAGGACGCAGCCGCCAGGAAGGCCCCCATGCCCACCATGGCGTAGGCGAAGGGCTGCGACATGTGGAACGGCAGCAAGGCCTGCGCGGTATCCCCGAACAGGTAACCCACCGCCGCGCCGACGAACAGCGTTGGCGTGAAGATACCGCCCACCGCCCCTGACCCGACGGTAATGGCGGTGGCCAGCACCTTGATGACCAGCACCATCAGCACCGCCTGCCACAGCCAGGTGGTATGCAGCAGCGAATTGACCAGGCTGTAGCCATTGCCCCAGACCTCGGGCACTTCGATGGAGATCAGCCCGACCAGCAGCCCGCCCACGCCCAGGCGCACCGGCAGCGGCAACTTGAGCTTGCCGAAACCCTGCTTGCCCAGTTCCAGCACTCGCAGGAACTGCGGTGCCAGGATCCCGGCCAGCACCCCAAGCACCAGAAACAGCAGCACTTCCCAGCCGCCGATCTCGGGGAAATACGGCATCTCGTAGGCCGCGCGATAACCCGGCAGCTCGCGCATGGTGATGTTGGCCACCACCGAGGCCACCACCACCGGACCAAAGCTCTCCATCACCAGCGAACCGAGGACAATCTCGGTAATGAAGAAAGCGCCCGCAATCGGCGCGTTATAGGCCGAGGTAATGCCGGCTGCGGCCCCGCAGGCCACCAGCAGCCGCAGGCGAGATGAAGGAAAATGCGAAAACTTGCCCACCAGCGAGGCGCACAGTGCCGACAGCTGCACCATCGGCCCTTCTCGTCCGATGGAGCCACCCGAGGCAATCGAGGCCAGCGAAGAGATGCTGCGCAACAGCGTATTGCGCACCGGAATGGCCCCATCGCCGATGGCCACCGCTTCCATGTAGTCGCCGCCATTGCCGGCGGGGGTGCGCTTGGCCCATACCAGGAACAGGCCGGCAATCACGCCGCCGCAGGTCGGCAGCAGTACCCGCACCGGCCAGGACAGCCCCTTGGCGATATCGACGAAGCTGCCATCATGCCCGGTCAGCCAGATCTGCAGCAGCGCGATGCATTCACGGAAAGCGATCGTGGCCAGCGCCCCGACGAAGCCGGCCAGCGCGCCCCACAGCAGCATCGAATGATTTTCGGAAACGCGGCAGGCATTGAGGACGCGCAACCGGTACTTGATCCACAGCTCATGCATGGTCGTCTTCGCCCTCCGGCTGGACGGCGCTCATCAAGCCCTGCAGATGCCTGAGATCGGCGGCGATACTGGCCGCCGCCTTTTTCTGCATGCGTCGATAGCGCGCCAGCACTTCCTGCCCCAGCTCAGTGACGGCCGCCCCGCCCCCGCGTGCGCCGCCCGTGGCGGTCGCCACCAGCGGGCTGGCGAAGCAGCGGTTCATCTCCTCCACCAGCAGCCAGGCGCGGCGATAGGACATCTCCATCTCGCGCGCCGCACCGGAAATCGATCCGGTCCGTGCAATCGCCTGCAGCAGGTCGGCCTTCCCCGGGCCGAAGGCGATGGTCTCGCCTTGCATCACGCGCACTCGTAGGGTCTTGGAATCAGTCATGCGCGTGATTGTACTAGCGGGCAGTCCGCTGCGGCCAGACGGCTGCACGCAATTGACGTTCGTTATATCCTTGCGTATATTTCGTCGACCTGCTGCGCTTGCGCTTTTTTGCCTTTTTCTTCATTTGTCTCGACCAAGGACTGCACGATGCTAAATATCGCCCGCCTGAAAGCCGCTCTGGGTGCGGCTTGTGCCGCTACGCTGCTCTTGGCCACGACCAGCGCGCAGGCCACCGACCTGGTGGTGTCGGCCGCAGCCAGCCTCACCAATGCCTTCAAGGAACTGGCCCAAAGCTTCGAACAGCAGCATCCGGGTGTGAAGGTCATTACCAACTTCGGCGCCTCTGACATCCTCATGCAACAGATCGTGCGCGGTGCCCCCGCCGATGTCTTCGCCTCAGCTGACCAGACCGCCATGGATAAAGCCGCCGCCGAAAAAGCCGTCGATTCCTCTACCCGCAAGAATTTTGCCGCCAACCAGATCGTGGTGATCGTGCCGCATGACGCCAGAGTGCAACCGGCGACGCTGGCGGACCTCACCGGCGCAGCCTACCAGCGCATCGCCCTGGGCAATCCTGCCTCAGTCCCCTTCGGCCGCTACACCAAGGCCGCACTTGAGCAGGCCGGACTGTGGACGCAAGTGCAGGCCAAGGGCGTGATGGCCGAGAACGTGCGCACCAGCCTGGATTACGTGGCACGCGGCGAAGTCGATGCCGGCTTCGTCTTTGCCACCGATGCGGCGGTCATGCCGGGGAAGGTCAAGGTTGCCCTGCGCATCCCCTCCACCACCCCGGCCACCTATCCCATCGCGGTGACTGCCGGTACCCGGCAGCCGGCACTGGCCGCGCAGTTCGTGGCGCACGTACTGTCGGCCAGCGGGCAGGCGGTGCTGGCGCGCTATGGCTTCCAGAAGCCCTGATCGCTGCACGCGGCGCCCCTGATGCATCCGGTCTGGACTCCCCTGCTGCTCTCGCTCAAGGTCGCGGGACTGGCGACCTTGCTCAACCTGGTGCTGGGCGTGGCCGCCGCCTGGGGACTCTCGCGCTGGCGCTCGCCGCTGCGCGATTTCATCGATTCGATCCTGACCCTGCCACTGGTACTGCCGCCGACCGTGCTGGGCTATTACCTGCTGGTGCTGTTCGGCCGGCGCGGCACCTTCGGGGCCTGGCTGGAGAGCCTGGGCATCCAGTTGGTCTTCACCTGGCAGGGGGCAGTGCTGGCGTCCACCGTGGTGGCCTTTCCGCTGGTGCTCAAGGCGGCGCGGGCGGCCTTCGAGAGCGTGGATCATCAACTGGAAGATGCCGCCCGCGTGTTGGGCGTCTCTGAAACCGGGGTATTCTTCCGGGTCAGCCTGCCCCTGGCCACGCGCGGGATCACGGCCGGGGTGCTGCTGGCCTTTGCACGCGCCCTGGGCGAATTCGGTGCCACCCTGATGGTGGCCGGCAACCTGCCGGGACGCACGCAGACCCTGTCGGTGGCCATCTACGAAGCCGTGCAGGCGGGGGACGACGGCGCGGCCACCGTCTTGGTCGTGGTGACCTCGATCACCTGCATCGTGCTGCTGATGGTGGCCGGGCGCCTGATGCCGGACCGCGTGCAGCTGCCGCTCCGGTAAGATTGCTTCACTTTCCCCTCCTGCCCTCTGACCCCTGAACGATCACGTGAGCGTCGACCTTCACCTTCAGAAAGAGCTGCGCGCTGCCGATCGCGTCTTTTCGCTCGACATCACCCTGGCCTCCGACAGCCAGCGCATCGTGCTCTACGGCCCTTCGGGTTCGGGCAAGAGCCTCACCCTCAAGGCCATCGCCGGTTTGATGCGCCCTGACAGCGGCCACATCCGCATCCAGGGCCGCACGCTCTTCGACAGTGCGCAAGGCATTGATGTGCGGGTGCAGGAGCGCAACGTCGCCTACCTGTTCCAGGATTACGCCCTCTTCCCGCATCTGACGGTGGCGCAGAACATCGCCTTCGGTCTGGCACGCGGCAGCATCAACCTGCGCCGCCCCGCCGAGCATCCGGCCGTGCGCCAGTGGTTGCAGGCCTTTGAACTGGACGCCATCGCCCACAGCCGCCCGGCGCAGATTTCCGGCGGCCAGCGGCAGCGGGTGGCGCTGGCGCGCGCGCTGGTGGCCGAACCCGACATGCTCTTGCTGGATGAACCCTTCTCCGCACTGGACCTGTCGCTGCGCCAGCGCATGCGCAGCGAGCTGGCCGAGTTGCAAAGCCGTCTGCAGGTGCCGATGCTGCTCATCACCCATGACCCGGCCGATGTGGAAGCGCTGGGGCAGACCGTGTTCGAACTGCGCGACGGCCGCCTGCATCATCCCTGATCCTGGCCGCCTGATTTCCGGGAGACGGTCGAAAAAAAACCGCACTCTTGTGGAGTGCGGCATCAAGTTCGGGGATCTCCCCGCCGGCCCGCGCAAGGATGCGGGCCGGCGTTACATCACACACATTCACTCAAACTTCGGCATCGTCTTGGCTCAGGCGGCCTTCTTGGCCTTGTCGTCGAAGAATTGTTCATCTTCGGTCGAACCGTGCAGGGCCGTGGTCGACGACTGGCCTTGCTGGATAGCCTGGGTCACGGCGTCGAAGTAGCCGGTGCCGACTTCGCGCTGGTGCTTGACCGCCGTGAAGCCCTTGGAGGCGGCGGCGAATTCGGCTTCCTGCAGTTCCACGAAGGCCGACATCTGGTTGCGGGCATAGCCGTGCGCCAGGTTGAACATCGAGTAGTTCAGCGCATGGAAACCGGCCAGCGTGATGAACTGGAACTTGTAGCCCATGGCACCCAGTTCACGCTGGAACTTGGCGATGGTGGCGTCGTCCAGGTTCTTCTTCCAGTTGAAGGACGGCGAGCAGTTGTAGGCCAGCAGCTTGCCCGGGAACTTGGCGTGAATGGCTTCGGCGAAGGTCTTGGCAAAGGCCAGGTCGGGCTTGCCGGTTTCGCACCAGACCATGTCCGCATACTCGGCATAGGCCAGGCCACGCGAGATCGCCTGGTCGATGCCCGGATGGGTCTTGAAGAAGCCTTCCACGGTGCGCTCACCCGACAGGAAGGGCTTGTCGTTGGCATCCACGTCGGAAGTCAGCAGGTCGGCGGCTTCGGCATCGGTACGGGCGATCACCAGGGTCTTGGTGCCCATGACGTCGGCAGCCAAGCGAGCGGCGTTGAGCTTTTCACAGGCTTCGCGGGTCGGCACCAGCACCTTGCCACCCATGTGGCCGCACTTCTTGACCGAGGCCAGCTGGTCTTCGAAGTGAACGCCGGCCGCACCGGCTTCGATCATCGACTTCATCAGTTCGAAGGCATTCAGGACGCCACCGAAACCGGCTTCGGCATCGGCCACGATGGGCGCGAAGAAGTCGATGTCGTCACGGCCTTCGGACCACTGGATCTGGTCGGCACGGGCGAAGGTGTTGTTGATGCGCTTGACCACCATCGGCACCGAGTTGGCCGGGTACAGCGACTGGTCGGGATACATTTCACCGGCCAGGTTGGCGTCGCCGGCAACTTGCCAGCCGGACAGGTAGATCGCCTTCAGGCCGGCCTTCACCTGCTGCATGGCCTGGTTGCCGGTCAGCGCGCCCAGGGCATTGACGAAGGGTTCGTTGTGGACCAGGTTCCAGAGCTTGTCTGCACCACGCTTGGCCAGGGTGTGCTCGATTTGCAGCGAGCCGCGCAGGCGGACCACGTCGGCGGCGCTGTAGTTGCGCTTGATGCCCTTCCAGCGGGGGTTCTCTGCCCAGTCGCGTTCCAGGGCCTGGATTTGCTGTTCACGTGTGCTCATGTGGATCTCCTTGTTGGTCAATATGAAGTGGCTTGAAACCGGATGAAATCGTTGATTCCATGACTTCATAGTAGGCCTGGCGGAGCGGAGCAACAATGTCTTATATAAGATATCTGTAAAATTTTTATACCAATATAATCATGCACTTACGCGATCTATTTTGCGATACGAAACGAAAATCCGGAGAATGAAAAGGAATTTTGATGCAGCGCACTCGTACTTTTCACCATACGAAATGACGATTTCGTATCGTAAAAAAGCACGGAAATGAAACCTCTTGCACGCTCATCGTTCATATCACCGCGATCGTTGATGACGTTTTTGACCGATCCAGGCCGCACTGGCGTCCGAAGATCCGTTTTTTCCTTCATCTATCGACTCGTCAAACTGTCTTCCACGACCCAAGGCGCTCGGGTTGTCTAATTGCAAAAGAAGGCAGAGAATAAGCGCCTAACTCATTCCAAAGCGGTGATGCAACGCCGCCCCTGTCTACATGCATTACGCCCTGGACATTCGCACCTTCCTCTTCAGTCATTATTTCTATACAGGTGTGCGGATCGCGATCGGGGTAGTCGGCCTGACCCTGCTCGTGTTCAACGTCGCCGACATGCCGACCACGATGACGGTCTTCCTGGGGGCCCTCTGTACCAGCCTGATGGACCTGCCCAGCCCGCTGCGCCACAAGTTCAACGAGATGCTGGCCGGGGTGCTGCTCTGTACGGTGGTGATGCTGGTCATCAGCCTCTGTGCGCCGGTGCCGTGGCTGGTCAGCGCGATGATGGTAGTGGTGAGCTTCTTCGCCAGCATGATGGTGGTCTACGGCAAGAAGACCATGCCGCTGCAGTTCGCTGCGCTCATGGTGATGACGCTGTCGATGGAGAACCAGGTCCCCATTGCCGACGCCTTCCTGCATGCAGGCCTGTTCCTGGGCGGCGGGCTGGGCTATCTGGCTTATTCGATGACGGTATCGTGGTTCCTGCGCCGCCGCATCAAGCAGCAGGTGCTGGCCGAGGCGCTGTTCGAGCTGGCACGCTACCTGCGCATCAAGGCCGACTTCTATGACGTCAGGCATGACCTGGCCAGCCAGTTCAACCAGCTGGTGCGCCAGCAGATCGTGGTGGCCGACAAGCAGCAGGCCTCGCGCGACCTGATCCTGCGCGACCTGCATACCAAGCAGGATGGCCTGCTGGTGCAGGTGCACCTGTCGATGCTGGAACTGTATGAACAGGTGCTCTCCACCCACGCCGACTATGCCCTCCTGCGCCAGCACTTCGGCGAGTCCGACGTGATGATCTTCCTGCGCGACCTGGCCACCAAGGCGGCCCAGGACATCGAATCGATCGCCTATGCGATTACCCGCAAGAAGGCCTCCGAACCCAGCGTGAACTACAAGGCCGAGCTGCGCGCGGTGCAGTTCGAGATGCAGGAACTGGCACAGCCCGGTCCGCGCCAGGCCTCGCAGGAAGCGCTCACGCTGCTGCGCGTGACCTACAACAAGATCCGCGACATCATCGAATTCATCGGCCAGGTCCACCAGGCCACGCAGAACCCGGTCGATCCGCTGCCCATCTTGCCGGGTTCGGATATGACGCCCTTCCTGACCCAGCAGAAATTCAAGTTCAACATGCTGCTGGTGAACCTGCGCTGGCAGTCGCCGATCTTCCGCTTCGCCATCCGGGTGGCGCTGGCCGTGACCACCGGCCTGTGGATTGCCGGGCTGCTGCCCTACATGGCGCATGGCTACTGGATCGTGCTGACCATCGTCATCATCCTCAAGCCCAATTTCAGCGCCACCAAGCAGCGCATGGCGGACCGCCTGATCGGCACCGTGATCGGCTGCCTGATCACCATGCTGATCCTGCGCTTCGTACACAATCCGCTGGGCCAGTTGGCGGTGCTGTTCGCCGCCAGCGTGGCGGCCCCCGCCTTCACCTACATCAAGTACCGCTACACGGCCATTGCGGCCTCGGTGCAGATCCTGATGCTGCTCAACCTGCTGGTACCGGCCGGTCACCAGGGCGTGATCGGCGAGCGGCTCATCGATACCCTCATCGGCGTGGTCATCGCCACCGTCTTCAGCTACGTGCTGCCAGCCTGGGAGTACCGCGACCTGCCCAAACTGCTGCGCAACGTGCTCAAGTCCAGCCAGCGCTATCTGACGGCCAGCCGCGACCTGCTGGAGGGCAAGGTCAAGGATGATTTCTTCTACCGGGTTTGCCGCAAGGGCTTCATGGACAGCCTGGCCGCGCTCATCTCGGCGCTGGTACGGATGATGGATGAACCGGCTACCAAGCAGCGCGCGGTGCGCGAGCTGAACCGCTTCATCGTGCAGAACTATCTGGTGGCGGCCCACATTGCTGCCCTGCGCCTGATGCTGCGGCGGCATCAGGAAAACATGCCCCAAAGCGCAGTGGCCAGGCTGATCGAGGAGACCTATCTGGAAGCCAGCCAGCACCTGGCCGAAGCCCAGCGCCTGCTGGCCCCCAAGCCAAGAAAGCGTGGCGGTGCCGTGGTGGTGTCACCCGACGCAGCCGAGGACAAGGCCCTGTCCGGCAAGATCGAACTGATCGGCCCGGTCACGCCGGAGCCGGTACCGGCCGAGGCCAGCGCCTGGTCCGGCTGGGACAACCTGCGCCGCCGGACCAGCCTGCTGAATCAGGATTTGAAGGAAATTGTCAGCCAGACCGAGGCCATCGACCGGGTACTGCGCAAAACCCCGGACTGAGCGGCTTTGCGGGCTCAAACAAAAGCCCGCACGCGGCGGGGCTTGAGAGCTTGCAACAGAAGGTGAAGGAAAACGCTCAAAGCCGGGTACGCGACACCAGCACCCCATCCACATCGGCATAGATCCAGTCGCCCGGGTGCACCGCCACGCCGGCAATGCCGACCTTGATGTCGGCATCCCCTGCCCCCTTGCGGAAGCTGCGCTGCGGATGGGTAGCAAGCGCCCGGATGCCGACCTCGCAGGCATTGAGTTCAGCCGCATCGCGCACGCAGCCATTGACCAGGATGCCGGCCCAGCCATTGTCCTGCGCCAGCTGTGCCAGATTGCCGCCGACCAGGGCGCAACGCAGGCTGCCGCCGCCGTCGACTACCAGTACGTCGCCATTGCCCGGGGTTTCCAGGGCCTTGCGCACCAGCACGTTGTCCTCGAAGACCTTGAGCGTACGCGCCGGACCGGCGAAGACCTGCTTGCGGCCGAAGGAGGCAAAGATGGGCGGCAGCACGTGCAGCGTGCCGGCGGTCAGCTTGTCTTCGTTGGCGTCGCACAGGTCACAGGTGGCAAAGCTGGCAAGGGTCATGGGATTCTCCGGGCGTTCGATGGTGGGTCTGGGGACACCTGAACGCAAATCACACTGACAAGATGCGATGCAGGCGCTTCTGGTCGAACATACGTGAATCGGCGACCCGCAGCAAGGTTTCGACATCCAGCCCGTCGTCCGGATAGAGCGACACGCCGACCGACGCATCGACCGTATAGTCCTGGCCATCCCGCCCTGCGATGGGCTTGTTGACGGCGTGCCGGATCTTGTCGGCGATGCTGCGGGCCACGTCCATCTCGGTCACGCCATGCAGGTAGACCACGAACTCGTCGCCGCCGAAGCGTGCCACCGAATCATCATGGCGCAGGCTGTGCTGCAAGCGCTCGGCGATGGCAATGAGGACCTTGTCGCCCTCGTCATGCCCGTATTCATCATTGACTGCCTTGAACCGGTCGAGATCGATGAAGAGCAAGGCAAAGTGCAGCGGCACGGCCTGCGAACTGTTGCGGCGGCGGAAATCGATCTGCGCGATCAGCGAATCGCGATTGAGGACATTGGTGAGCCGGTCGGTGCGCAGGTTGCGCTCCATCTCCACGAAGCTTTGCGCGAGCTGGCCGATTTCGTCATTGCGGTCGATGTTGAGGGCCGGGAACGGGCTGCCGTTGCCGATACTCTTGGCGGCCAGGGTCAGCTTGCGGATATCGCGCAGCACCCAGCGCAGCAGCAGGAAACCGATCACGAAGGTCAGGCAGACCGCCATCAGGCCCAGCGTCAGCGTCTGGTAGACGCCGCTGGTGACCGATCCCAGGAAGTCCGAGCGCGGTGCAGCGCTGATGGACAGCCAGGCCAGTCCGGCGGGATCACGGTAGAGGCGAAAGGCCACCTCGATCTTGCTGCCTTCGCTGCGCGATCCCAGCAGGATCAGCTTGTCCGGCTCGGGCGGGTGCGTGCCCAGATAGCGCTGCACTTCTTCGAAAGCCTGCCGCACCAGCGGCGACTTGCTCTGTCCGGCATTGAGCCGCAGCGGTTCGCCACCGTTCTCGCCGGCCTGGTAGATGGGTTCATCGAGGGAGGTGGCGACCATGTCCCCCTTCATCTCCGTGACGAAGGCCACGCCCTGGGCGCTCAGAGGCACCTGGCGCAGCAGATCGGTCAGCTGCTGCAATCCGATGCTGCTGTTGGCCACACCGAGCAGGCTGCCATCCTCGGCGAAGATCGGCTTGGACAGGTTGATGCCGACGATGGCCTTGTTGCGGTAGTCGACATAGACCGGTGACCAGGTCTCCCGGCCCTGCTGCACGGCCTGCAGGTACCAGGGCCGCTTGCGCGGTTCGTAGTCCTGTACGGCGGTCAGTTTCATCTCGGTCCCGGGACCGCGCAGGTAGTAGACGAAATTCTTCTGTCCCGGCTCGCGCACGCTGTACATGAAGACCTGCGGCTGCTCCTGCTTGATTCCCAGGAAACTGCCATCGGCACCGCCGAAATAGACGTAGCTGGGCTCATCGAAGAGCGAATTGGCCAGCCACAGCCGGTCTTCCAGCTCCTTGCGGCTTTTGGGGAAAGGCAGCGCAGCGGGTGCTTGCCCGGCCTCGGCCGGCGGCACCGGCGGCGGCGCAATGACGTTGAGGGTTTCGCGGGCCCCCATGGTCTGGCGCGTGATGGCCTGGCTGACGCGGCCCATCACTTCGGTCAGGGCATTGCGCGCCAGTACCTCGGTGGCATCGTCGCCCGCCCGGTACAGGAACCAGCCGATGGTCAGCATCAGGCAGACCATCAAGAAGATGAACGGCAAGATGAACAGCCGCTGCAAGGACGATCGCTTCAGAATCGCCCCCATACGCCCCTGCTGCTGACGTGACCCCAAATGACGGATATGACCATGAATTCCTTGCTGCCAGCATCGCAAACCGGCCCGGCCATTGCCACGCTGGCTTGCTCCTTTTATCGATGGCGCACCGGTCTTGTCTGTTCAGGCGCGTCCCCCTTGTAGTGAAGTAAATATCACATTCCCCCTCGCTTGGGGAGGGTTTTTTTGCGATGCGGCGTAATAAAGCACGCCCGTCAACCTCGCCAAGAGCCGCACTGGGCGCGGAGAAGTGCCATTTCGCCAATTATTGTAGATGTATTACAACTTTTACGGACACCTGTGCAAGTCAGACCGGCCTGCTTGCGCTTTTGCTGACGCAAATTCATGAAAAAACGGCGGGACATGAACACATGTCCCGCCGCTTGTCAGCCCTGAATACCAGGACCTTCACTTTCATGAGGGAGCTGGTCTGCCCGGCCGCAAGACCGGGCAGACCAGGGGCCTCAGCCCTTGCTGAAAGCCAGTTGGCCGTTCTGCACCTCTACGTGGACCACGTCCTTGGGACCGAACTTGCCCGCCAGGATCTGCTTGGACAGCGGGTTTTCGATCTCCTGCTGGATGGCACGCTTGAGCGGACGCGCCCCGTAGACCGGATCGAAGCCGGCCTCGGCGATCTTCTGCAAACCAGCCTCGCTGATCTGCAAGCCGATCTCCAGCTTGGCCAGGCGCTGTTCCAGGATGCGCAGCTGGATCTTGGCGATGGCACCGATGTTCTTGGCGTCCAGCGCGTGGAAGACCACGATCTCGTCCACCCGGTTGATGAATTCCGGGCGGAAGTGCGTGCGCACCTCAGCCATCACCGCCAGCTTCACCAAGGCCGGATCGCTGTCTTCCATGCTCTGGATCTTGTGTGAACCCAGGTTGGAAGTCATCACGATCACGGTGTTCTTGAAGTCAACGGTACGGCCCTGGCCATCGGTCATGCGGCCATCGTCGAGTACCTGCAGCAGGACGTTGAAGACATCCGGATGCGCCTTCTCGATTTCATCCAGCAGGATCACGCTGTAGGGCTTGCGGCGCACGGCTTCGGTCAGATAGCCACCCTCTTCATAGCCGACATAGCCCGGCGGCGCGCCGATCAGGCGGGCCACGGAGTGCTTCTCCATGAATTCACTCATGTCGATGCGGATCATGGCTTCTTCGGTATCGAAGAGATACGAGGCCAGCGCCTTGCACAGCTCGGTCTTGCCCACCCCGGTCGGGCCCAGGAACATGAACGAACCATACGGCTTGCTGGGGTCGCCCAAACCGGCACGCGAACGGCGGATGGCGTCGGACACGGCCACGATGGCTTCGTCCTGGCCGACCACACGTTCATGCAGCACGTCTTCCATGTGCAGCAATTTCTCACGCTCGCCTTGCATCATGCGCGAGACCGGGATGCCGGTGGCGCGCGCCACGATCTCGGCGATTTCCTCGGCACCGACCTGGGTGCGGACCAGCTTGGGCTTCTCGGCCTTGACGCCCGCTGCATCCTTCTTGTTCTGCACTTCCAGCGCGGCCTCCAGCTCGGCCAGCTTGCCGTACTTGAGCTCGGAGACCTTCTGCCAGTCGCTCTTGCGGGTGGCCTCTTCCATCTGCAGGCGCACCTTCTCGATTTCTTCCTTCAACTGCTGGCCGCCCTGCGCAGTCGACTTCTCGGCCTTCCAGATTTCTTCCAGATCGGCGTATTCGCGCTCCAGCTTCTCGATTTCTTCCTCGATCAGCTGCAGGCGCTTCTGCGAGGCTTCATCCTTCTCGCGCTTGACGGCTTCGCGTTCGATCTTCAGCTGGATCAGACGACGGTCGAGCTTGTCCATGACTTCCGGCTTGGAGTCGATCTCGATCTTGATCTTGGAAGCGGCTTCGTCGATCAGGTCGATGGCCTTGTCCGGCAGGAAGCGATCGGTGATGTAGCGATGCGACAGCTCGGCAGCCGCCACGATGGCCGGGTCGGTGATGTCCACGCCGTGGTGCACTTCATACTTTTCCTGCAGGCCGCGCAGGATGGCGATGGTGGCTTCCACGCTGGGCTCATCCACCAGAATCTTCTGGAAACGGCGCTCCAGAGCGGCATCCTTCTCGATGTACTGGCGATATTCGTCCAAGGTGGTGGCGCCCACACAGTGCAGCTCGCCGCGGGCCAGAGCCGGCTTGAGCATGTTGCCGGCATCCATGGCCCCTTCGGCCTTGCCGGCACCGACCATGGTGTGCAGCTCATCGATGAAGACGATGGTCTGGCCTTCGTCCTGAGCGATTTCCTTCAGGACGGCCTTCAGGCGTTCCTCGAATTCGCCGCGGTACTTGGCACCGGCCAGCAATGCGGCCATATCCAGTGACAGGACGCGCTTGGACTTGAGGCTGTCCGGCACTTCACCATTGACGATGCGCTGGGCCAGGCCCTCAACAATGGCGGTCTTGCCCACGCCGGGTTCGCCGATGAGCACCGGATTGTTCTTGCTGCGCCGTTGCAGCACCTGGATGGCGCGGCGGATTTCATCATCGCGGCCGATGACCGGATCGAGCTTGCCGGCGCGGGCACGCTCGGTCAGGTCCAGGGTGTATTTTTTGAGGGCTTCACGCTGGCCTTCGTCCTGCTGCGAAGACACGGAAGCGCCGCCGCGCACCGCCTTGATGGCCGCTTCCAGCGACTTGCGGGTGAGGCCGTTTTCACGGGCGGCACGGCCGGCGTCGGACTTGTCGTCCGCCAGGCCCAGCAGCACCATTTCGCTGGCGACGAACTGGTCGCCGTGCTTTTGCGCTTCCTTGTCGGCCAGGTTCAGCAGGGCCACCAGCTCGCGGCCGACCTGCACCTCGCCGCCGTTGCCGGAGACCTGCGGCAGGCGCTTGACGGCGGCCTGCAAAGCGGTGGAAAGACCGTTCACATTCACGCCGGCGCGCTGCAGCAGCGAGCGCGCGCCGCCGTCATCCTGGTTCAGCAGTGCCAGGATGAGGTGAACGGGTTCGATATATTGATTGTCGTGGCCGACTGCCTGGGATTGCGCGTCGGCCAGCGCTTCCTGCAATTTGGTGGTGAGTTTGTCGAGACGCATGGTTCGCTCCAATTTTTCAATGAGATGAAAGTTGGGCCAGCGCCTGCGATTTTCAAGCAATGATCGTGCCGTCTGTTTTGATCTGCATCATGTCGCTCAAAGTAGTCATCCAGCCAAAGCGCGATAGCTTGCAAACCCGGCAACGCAAAGCACGACAGAGCCAAGCAGATGCAGGCCCGAGTGCCCGATGGCCCACAGGTAATCGCCCCGCTGCAGCAGGATCATGGACTCGGCCGAGAAGGTCGAAAACGTGGTCAACCCGCCCAGCACGCCGGTCACGGCGAACAGCCGCCATTCCGGTGCCAATGCCGGATGCTGCTCGAAATAGGCGACCAGAAAGCCGATCACGCCGGCCCCGATCCAGTTGGCCGCCAGCGTACCCAGCGGCACGAAGTGCCCGTCCACGTTCCATACAACGGAGATGCGCCAGCGCAACCAGGCGCCCAGCGCTGCTCCCATCCCGACCGCCAGCCATGCCATCGCATTCCCCTCGATTGATCAGGCCAGCGTAGCACCGCGTGCGGCCAGGCCCTGCATTTCCTCGCGCAGACTACCCAGGCGCTCCAGCGCCTGATGATCTTCCTGCAAGGTCTTGTCTACCGTTTCGTGCATCCAGTCGACCCAGGTGCTGATCTTGGCATCCAGGTACTGACGTGAAGGATACAGCGCATACACCCCCATGTTCTGCAGCCGGTGCTGCGGCAGCACCCGCACGATGGTGCCAGCGCGCAACGCGTCCACCGCCGAATAAATGGGCAGCACGCCGATGCCCATCCCTTCTCGCACGGCGGTCAGCATGGCTTCGGCCACGTTGACCTGGAAATTGCTCCTGACCGGGATCACGGTCTGGCCTTCCGGCCCTTCCAGCGCCCATTCGATCAGCGGAGAAATGGGGCTCACCAGTTGCAGACAGGCGTGGTTCAGGAGATCGCCCGGATGCTGTGGCAGTCCGTATTTGTCGAGATAGGCGGGCGAGGCGCACAGGATGCTGAAGGTACTGCCCAGCTGCCGGTAGATCAGGCCGGAATCGGGCAGCTCGCGCGCCACCACCAGGGAGACGTCGTAACCCTCTTCCAGCATGTCGGGGATGCGCTGCGCCAGCGTCAGCTCCACCGCCACCTCCGGATAGCGCTTGTGATAGCCCGAGATCGACGGGATCACGTAGCGCTGGCCCAGGCTGGTCATGGCGTGAATGCGCAGCCGGCCGGAGGGTTTCACGTAGGCCGCGCTGGCCTCGGCCTCGGCTTCGTCCACATAGGCCATGATCTGCTGGCAACGCAGCAAATATCGCTCTCCCGCTTCGGTCAGGGCAATGCGGCGCGTGGTACGGTTCAACAGGCGGGTGCGCAGATGCCGCTCCAGATCGGCCACGGCGCGCGAAACATGGGCAGTGGTCAGGCTCATCTGCTGGGCCGCCTGAGTAAAGCTGCCAGCCTCGACCACGCGCGCGAAGACGCGCATGTTTTGCAGGGTATCCATCGTTTTCCTATCACTGTACTGAGCGCAGGCGTCCGTCTGGCCGAACTTGCCGCTGCGGACACACTGCGCCATGACAGCATTGTTACCCAGAATTGAGCAATCATTGTTGCTGTAACTGATATAAACAATTGCGAAATAGCGGATTTTTTCGAGAATAATTACAAAATAGAATACACAACTTCTGATATTTGCATTTTTTTGGGTAATTCCATGACACGTATCGCCTTCTCCAAGCTGCCCGCGCTGACCGTCATTGCGCTTTCGCTGACAATCGCCGGTTGTGCCGACCAGGGCGGCATCCAGCCGCAGGCCCAGCTGCGCGACGTCGCCGCGCTGGACGCCGGCCAAGCCATCCGCCAGGCCGCCAGCGAAGCGGGCTGGCCGCAGCGTGCCTGGTGGCAAGCCTATGGCGATGCGCAACTGAACCAGCTGGTGACCCGCGCCGTCGCCGGCAACCCCAGCATGGCCGTGGCAGCCGCTCGCGTGCGCCAGGCGCAGTCGATGGCCGTCGTCGCCCATGCCGGTGAATTGCCCAGTGCCCAGCTGGACGTGTCGGTCGGCCGCAAGGATTGGTCCGACAACGTCTATTACGGCGCGGCCTTCCGCGACAAGCTGACCTGGAACAACACCGCGACCCTGGGTCTGTCCTACAACGTCGACCTGTGGGACCGCAACAAGAACACCACCCTGCGTGCCCAGGATGAAATGCACGCCGTGGCCGCCGACGCCCGTGCCGCCCAGCTCGAGCTGGAAGGCAATGTGGTGCGCACCTACGTGCAACTGGCGCTGCAGTACGGCCTGCTGGACAACACCGAGGCCATGCTCAAGGAAGAACAGAAGATCCTCGACCTGGCCCAGCGCCGTTTCAAGGGCGGCCTCGGGACCCAGCTGGAAATCACCCAGGCCGAATCCCCCCTGCCGGAAACCCGCCGCCAGATGGAAGCCCTGCAGGAAAACATTGCCCTGATCCGCAATCAGCTGGCCGCGCTGCTCGGTGCCGGCCCCGGTGCTGCCGACGGCATCACGCGGCCGACCATGCAACTGCAGACCGCGCTCGGCCTGCCTAGTGCGCTGCCGGCCAACCTGGTCGGCCGCCGCCCTGACATCAGCGCCGCCCGCTGGCGTGTGGAAGCGGCCGCCAAGGGCATTTCGGTGGCCAAGGCAGCCTTCTATCCCAACATCAACCTGCTGGCCGGCATCGGCCCCGCCGCCGCCGGTGGCGGGCTGTTCTCGTTCCTCTCGGCCCCCAATCTGCAAACCACCTACGGTCCGGCGATCTCGCTGCCCATTTTCGAAGGCGGACGCCTGCGCGGCCAGCTGGGGGCGGCCAGTGCCGGCTATGACATCGAGGTGGAACACTACAACGCCCTGCTCTCGCAAGCCCTGAAAGGCATCTCCGACCAGGTCGTGACCCTGCAGTCGGTGGCGCGCCAGCAGAAGCAGGCGCAGGAATCGGTGCAGGCGGCGCAGAAGAACGTCGACATCGCCACCCGCGCCTATCAGCGTGGCCTGACCGACTATCTCAACATCCTGCATGCGCAGACCCAATGGCTGCGCCAGCAACAGATCGTGCAGCAATTGCAGGCACAGCGCCTGGCGGCCTTTGCGGCCCTGCAGACCGCACTGGGCGGCGGCATCGAGGATGAAGCACCGGCCAAGGTGGCGGCACAATGAACACCCCTGCCCTTTCCATCAAAGCCCAGTTGCGCGAAGCTGCCACCGATTGGTGGCGCAGCGATGCGCCGACCTGGGTCTATGTCTTCAAGATGGTCTTCGCCGGCTTGCTGGCGCTGGGCATCGGTTACGGCCTGGATCTGGAATCACCGCGCTCGGCCCTCATTACCGTGTTCATCGTCATGCAGCCGCAAAGCGGCATGATCCTGGCCAAGAGCTTCTATCGCGTCATCGGTACGCTGGTCGGTTCAGCCGCCGTGGTGGTCTTCGTCGGCTTGTTTGCCCAGACCCCGGAACTGTTCCTGCTGGCCTCGGCACTGTGGATCGGGCTCTGTACCGTGGGCTCGGCCCATAACCGCAATTTTCGTTCCTATGGCTTCGTGCTCTCCGGCTATACGGTGGCGCTGATCGGCTTGCCCTCGGCCCTGCACCCGGCCGTCACTTTCGATTCGGTGATGACGCGGGTCAGCGAGATCATGGTCGGCATCGTCTGCGTCGGCCTGGTCAGCGCATTGGTATTCCCGCAGGCCAGCGCCCCCGGACTGGTGCGCATCATCCGCGGCCGCTTCACCGCCTTCGTCGACATGGTCAGTGCCACCTTGGGCGGCACCGCCGACCGCAAGCAGCTCGAAGCCACCAATGCCCGCTTCGTGGGCGACATCATCGGCCTGGAAGCCATGCGCAGCTCGGCCATCTTCGAGGACCCCGAAGTGCGCCTGCGCAGTGGCCGCCTCTCCCGCATGAACAGCGAGTTCATGGCCTTGTCGACCCGCGTGCATGCGCTGCACCAGCTGATGAACCGGCTGCATGCCAACCCGGCGCCGAGTGCCCGGGTGGTGATCGAGGCCATTTCCCCCTACTACCGCGAAGTGCAGCCCCTGCTCACCCGCGCCAGCGGCGAGCCGGTCATGAGCGCACTGGATGCCGCCGATGCGGCCCTGAAGCTGGATGCCTACAAGCGGGAACTGCCGCGCCGCGTGCGGGCCACGCGCCATACGCTGTCCGAGCAGTGCCAGAGCGACAGCGCCATGCTGGACTTCGATACGGCGTCCGAACTGCTTTATCGCGTCATCGAGGAACTGCACGCCTACACGCTGACCTATGCCTCGTTGACCCAGCGCCACCACGAGCGCGAGCAATGGGAGCATTCCTATGCCCCCAAGACCAGCATGACTACTGCCTTGATTGCCGGTGCCCGCGCCGCCATCGTGATGCTGGCCCTGGCCGCGTTCTGGATCGTCAGCGGCTGGCCCAGCGGCGATGTGGCCGTGCTCAATGCCGCTGCCTTCTGTGCCATCACCTCGGCCGCGCCCGATCCGGCCAAGGCGACCCGCACGGTGGCCATTGGCGTGCTGTTTGCTGCGGTAGCCGGCTACTTCTACACCTTCCATATCCTGCCGCGCCTGGATGGCTACTGGATGCTGGCCAGCGCGCTGATGCCGGTGCTGATGCTGGCCGTCTACCTGACCACCCGACCCGCTTATGCAGGTTATGGCCTGGGGATCTGCATTTTCTTCCCCTTCCTGGCGGTGCCGGACAATTTTGCGCACTTCAATGCGGCCGGTTATCTGAACGAATCCGTGGCGCTGGTGGTATCGCTGATCGTCACAGCCGTGGCCTTCATGCTGCTCTTGCCGCCGACCACCGACTGGACCGTGCGCGTGCTGGAAAAGCAGTTGCGCAAGCAGGTGGTCGATGCCTGTTTCGGCAAGCTGGCGCATCTGGCCTTGAAGTTCGAGAGCGGTACCCGCGACCTGATGCACCAGATCACCATGTTCACCAGCAGCCGTCCCCTGCTACGTCAGAAGGCGCTGGGCTGGATGTTTGCCACGCTGGAAGTGGGCCACGCCATCATCGAATTGCGCAACGAGCTGCAGGGCATCCGCTCGGAGGCCCCGGACCTGCTGCCAGCCTCTGCCCATGCGGCCCTGAACCGTCTGCGTGAAGCCATTCCGGCGCTGTTTGCACAGCCCTCGGCGGCCACACTGTCGGCGGCGCTGGCAGCCAACGATGCCACCATCGCCGAAGTCCAGGCCGCCATCGGTCCGCATTACCGCGAACGCAGCGAACGCCATCGCCTGCAGCGCACCTTGAGTTACCTGCATTTCATCCGTACCGCCCTGCTGGACGAGCAATCACCGCTGCACACCATGCGCGCCGGGGGCCAGAACAACACAACGGGAGCCCGCCATGCCACGTGAGATTTCCTTCTTCGACGCCTATATTCCGACCGTCCTGCTTCTGGCGGTGGTAGCCGCCGTGCTGGCCATGCTGGCCGACCGCGTGCTGGTGCGCTTCGGCTTCTACGAGCTGACCTGGCACCCCGCCTTGTTCCGGGTCAGCCTGTTCGTCTGCCTGGCGGCCTTGCTGGGGCTGGCGGTGTATCGCTAGCGCACCGGACTTCCTTGCGTACTCATCCCTTACGAAAAGATAAAGAAACAATCAGGAGTAGTTCATCATGCCGGTCAAATCGATCTTCCGCGTTCTCATCACCACGGCCATCTTCCTGCTGGCCATCCTGCTGGCCTGGAGCCTGTGGCAGCACTACATGCATTCCCCCTGGACCCGTGACGGCCGCGTGCGCGCCGACGTGGTCAATATCGCCCCCGATGTCTCGGGGCAGGTAGTGGCCTTGCCGGTGCGCGACAACCAGCTGGTCAAGAAAGGCGACCTGCTGATGGAAATCGACCCGGCCCGCTACACGCTGGCTCTGCAGCAGGCGGAGGCTGCCGTCACGGCGCGCAAGGCCGATCTGGACGTACGCAAGGCGGAAGTGGAAGCGCGCCGCGCCGACCTGAACATGCGCCGTGCGCAAGCCCGCCGCCGTGCCGACGTGGATGCGCTGGTGGTCTCGCGCGAAGCCCGTGAAGATGCCGGCAGCCAGGTCACCGCCTCGCAAGCCCAGCTGGAAGCTGCCCAGGCCCAATTCCAGGGAGCGCAGGCGCAATACCAGGCCGCGTTGTCGCAGCGGGATACGGCCAAGCTGAACCTGGAACGTACCAAGGTCTTCTCGCCCGTGGATGGCTACATCACCAACCTGAGCGTGCGCCGGGGCGACTATGCGGCCGCCGGTGCAGCCAAGATCGCGGTGATCGACAGTCACTCCTTCTGGGTCTATGCCTATTTCGAAGAAACCAAGCTGCCACTCCTGTCCATCGGCGACCGCGCCAAGATCCAGCTGATCAACGGCGCATCCATGGAAGGCCACGTGGACAGCATCGCCCGCGGCATCTATGACCGCGACAACCCGCAGAGCCGCGAACTGACGGCCGACGTCAACCCGACCTTCAACTGGGTACGCCTGGCCCAGCGCATCCCGGTGCGCATCCACCTGGACAAGGTGCCGGAAAACGTCTTGCTGGCCTCGGGGCTGACCTGCACGGTGGTGCTGGAGCCGGGCAGCGGCAAGCAGCAGGCGATGGCAAAGAATTGATGACGTTGCAGTGAGATGAAACGATGACGCGACCTGGCGACAGGTCGCTTTTTTTATGGACGCTTGCGCATGACGGCACCGACGCACATGCCTACCGGCTTGAGCAGCTTGTCCGCCGTGGCCAGGGTGGGACTGGACTCACCCCGTTCGATGTCCTGCAGGGTGCGGGCCGATACGCCGCACACCTTGGCATATTCGGCGATGGTCAGACGCAAGGTGGTGCGGATCTTGCGGACCACGGCCGGCACCGGCAACGTGGGATCGGCAGCCAGTTCATCGAAGAGTGCGCGGCGCTCTTCCATCTGCTCGATGGCGCTAAGGGGCTTGAAGCGTTTGTCCATTCAGAGCGCCTCCAGCTGTGCCCGTACCTGGTCCACGGTGGCGGCCAGCGGGTCGAGGAAGGTGCTTTCGATACCCAGGCTGCTGCCATATGGCAGCAGGTCCGCCAGCGGCGACGCCATCTCGCGCAAGGCCGATCTGACCGGTTCCTGTTCGATCTGCGCGGCTTCGCAGGCCTGCGTAATGACGCTGGCCCACTGCGGTGAGCCACCATCGTCGCGTTCCCAGCGCATGCGCCGTGCAATACCATCCGGATGCAGCCACATCGGGGCGAAGTCGAACAGCGGCGTCAGGCTGATCCGCCCTTGTGCATCGCGCCGGATGGCGGTATTGCGGGCGTGATTGTCCTTGTTGCGCAGGACGATGTTGGCGATATCGCGCTTCAGATATTCGATGATCTCGGGCAGCGGATCGGTAGCGACTTCACCCAGCCTGGCGCAGACAACATTGTGTGACGGGATGGCCGCAAAGCCCGTCACGCCGCACAGGGAAGCAATGCTTTCCTGTGCGTGGCGTACGACTTCGGTCCCGCGCACTTCGCGGTCAAAACGGGGGATGAACAAGGCCTTGCCTTGCAGTTGCAGCGCGCCGTGGACCTTCAGGCCCAAGTGCATTGCCAGCTGCATGTAGGGGGCCTCCAGACGCAGGATGTCGGCCAGATCCGGGTCGGGCCCGCGTCCGAACTTGACGATGTAATGGCGCTCGGCCTGCTCATCGGGCAAGGCGTGGTCGAGGTAGAACAGGCCATCGCGGGCACGGGTGAGCAGGATCTTGGGCCACTCGCCCTGTACCCCCGACGAGCCCGCCAGGAACAGGCCATGCTGGGCGAGGTATTCATTGAAGTCTTCGGAGCGTGCAGCGATGTCGTCCATCGCAAAGCCGCGCAGTTGCGGTCCGCTGCGCGCCTGCGCCCACTCCCAGGCTTCCTGCACGCGCAGGTTGCCGATGGGGTTGCCCGCGCCCGCACACAGCAGCGGCCAGTCGGCGCTGGCTTCGGCGCGTTCATCCAGCCCCAGCTGGCGCAACAGCTCGCCACGGCCATAACCTTGCGGCAGCAGATCGATCAGGCAAGCTGGCCAGCGCGCTTCGCTCAGGCTCTCCAACCCCACCGGCACGTTCACCGACAAGGCCGCAGCATCGCGCCTGCCCATGTAATCGATGGCGTGCACGGCGTCATAGCTGAAGTAAGTCGAGGCCGCCATGCCCAGCTCGACCGGCGCAGTCAACGACAACGCACCGGCCTGCCGCCAGGCCCCGTCGATATGAACTTGAAGTGTGCAGGAAGTCTTCATATACACACCATACTATCATCATTAACCTGAAAATCCAGCTCAATCATGATATTTTGATGTGCAAATGAGCTTGTACTACTCGGCAAACACCTGCCACACCAGCCACACATTGGCCGCCGAAATGGTCACGAAGAGCAGCCAGGCCAATGCGCTCACCCACCAGCGGTTGACCAGGTCGCCCATCAGATCGCGGCGGCTGGTGAGGCGGATCAGCGGATACATGGCGAAGGGCAGCTGCAGCGACAGCACCACCTGGCTGGCGACCAGCAGCTTGCCTACCGAATGTGGCCCCAGCGTGAGCACGCCGATCAGCGCCGGTACCAGGGCCAGCGCGCGGGTGATGACGCGGCGCTGCCAGCAGGGAATCTTCAGTTTGAGGAAGCCTTCCATGATGACCTGTCCGGCGATGGTGCCGGTGAAGGTCGAACTCTGTCCGGAGGCGAACAAGCCTACCCCAAACAGAATGGCCGCCATGGCCGAGCCGGTAATCGGGTCCAGCAGGTGGTAGGCCTGATCGAGCTCGGCAACCTGCGTATTGCCGCTCTTGTGGAAGGCCGAAGCCGCGAGGATCAGGATGGTGGCGTTGATGACCATGGCGATCAGGAGCGACACCGTGGTATCGACCCGCGTATAGCGCACCGCCTCCAGCAGCGATGCCGGATCGCGCTGCACGCTGCGGGTCTGGACGATGGAGGAATGCAGGTAGAGATTGTGCGGCATCACCGTGGCCCCGATGATGCCGATGGCCAGGTACAGGGGCTCGCGGCTGGAAATGACCTGCAGCGAGGGGACGAAGCCCTGCATTACCTCGTGCCAGTCCGCCTTGACGAAGGCCAGTTGCGCCAGCAGGCAGGCGGCGATGGTGATGACCAGGCCCAGGATGATGGCTTCGACCTGGCGGAATCCCCTGCCCTTCAAGCCCAGCACGATCAGCGTATCCAGCGCGGTCAGCAGCACGCCCACCGGCAACGACACCCCCAGCAGCAGGTTGAAGGCCAGCGCGCAGCCCAGCACCTCGGCTAGGTCGCAGGCGATGATGGAGAGTTCGGCCAGCACCCACATGCCCTTGCCCACGGCGGGCGGATAGTGCTCGCGCGAATGCACCGCCAGATCCTTGCCGGTAGCGATGCCCAGCCGCGCGCACAGGCATTGCAGCACGATGGCAGCCAGGCTGGAGAGCATTACAACGAACAGCAGCTGATAACCGAACTGTGAACCCGCCTGGATGGACGTGGCCCAGTTGCCCGGATCCATATAGCCGATCGACACTAGCAGCCCGGGGCCGACGTAGATGCGCAGCTTCTGCCAAACAGAAGCACCACGCGGCACGTTGACGGTACCGGCCACTTCGGAAGGACAGAACGGTGCCGTGGCCGTCGTGGGCAAACCCGGGATGCGGGGAAAGCGGAAAGTGAATGGCAAGACGAAAATCCCCCTGTGTGCCGTTGATGGCGTCGCCGGGATCAGTGTCCCGGGCGATGCTGACTTATTGCGCCCACTTGGCCAGCGCCGTGTCGTCGCTTTCGCGGGCATCGACCCAGCGGGCACCGTCGGGTGTTTGCTCTTTCTTCCAGAACGGGGCCTGGGTCTTGAGGTAATCCATGATGAATTCGCAGGCGGCAAAGGCTTCGCCCCGATGCGGTGAAGTCACCGCCACCAGCACGATCTGCTCGCGCGGCTGCATCGGGCCGACGCGATGGATCACCAGCGCATCGAAGATGGGCCAGCGTGCCTTGGCTTGTTCCACGATCTGCTCCAGGGCCCGCTCGGTCATGGCCGGATAATGTTCCAGCTCCATCTCCGAGACAGCTGCGCCATCGTTGAGATCGCGCACGGTGCCCACGAAACTGACCACCGCGCCCACGCGCGGATTGGCCAGGCGCAACTGCGCCACTTCAGTGGAGAGATCGAAATCGGCAGTCTGGACGCGGACGGGCATGGTTCAACAGGAAATGAATGCAGGCTGCGATTTTACCAGCGCCAGCCCGCCCGCGAGTGCAGCGGTATTACACCAGGAGTCCCCACAGCAGCAGCGTCATGCCCAGCCCGATCACCGAGACCAGGGTCTGGATCACCGACCAGGTGGCCAGGGTCTGCTTCAGGTTCAGGCCGAAGTATTCCTTGACCATCCAGAAGCCGGCGTCATTGACGTGACAGAAGAACACCGAGCCGGCACCGATGGCCAGTGCCATGAGCGAGTTGTGGGTGGCAGAGAGGCCCGCCACCAGCGGCGCCACGATACCGGCCGTAGCAGTCGTTGCGACAGTGGCCGAACCGGTGGCCTGGCGCAGCGCCACGGCAATGATCCAGGCCAGCAAGATCAACGGCATGTGGGTGCCATCGGCGATCTTGGTGATGGTGTCGCTGATACCGGCCGACAGCAGGGTCTGCTTCAGTCCGCCACCCGCACCGATGGTCAGCAACAGACCGGCGATGGGCGGCAAGGCGCGGCGCAGCGTGGCACCAACTTCAAAGCGGCTGCTGCCCTGCCCCCAGCCCAGTACCACCACCGCAAACAGCACCGTCACGGTCAGCGCGATGATGGGTTCGCCGAAGAAATTGAGCATTTCAAACAGCTCGGTCTTGGGCGTGACCCAGATGCGCGCCACGGTGCGGCCCAGCATCAGCACCACCGGCAGCAGGATGGTCACCAGCGCCACCAGGAAGCTGGGCTGCGACTGGCCTTCACGGGCGCTGAACAGTTTGCCGATCTGGTCCGGTTCAGCCAGGTTCAGGCGCGGCGCGATGAAGTTGCCGTACAGGGGACCGGCGATGATCACCGCAGGGATGGCCACGATGAAGCCCAGCAGCATGGTCGTGCCCAGGTCGGCGTGCAGCGCGGACACGGCGATCAGCGGGCCCGGATGCGGCGGCAGCAGCGCGTGCAATGTAGTCATGCCGGCCAGTGCGGGAATGGCCACGCGCATGATGGGCAGTTCGGAACGGCGTGCCATCACGAAGATGATCGGTGCCATCATCACCAGCCCCACTTCGAAGAACAGCGGGAGGCCAACCACCAGCGCCACCAGCGCCATCATCCAGGGAATGATGCTGCCGCGCGCATAGCGCAGCAGGGTATTGACGATGCGGTCAGCTGCGCCCGATTCGGCCATGAGCGCGCCCAGCATGGCCCCCAGGGCGATGATGATGCCGGCTTCGCCGAGCAGGCTGCCGGCCCCTTTGCTGAAGGCTTTGGCAATGTCTTCCAGCGGCAGGCCGGCACCGATGCCGGCCACGAAGGTACCGATGAGGATGGACAGGAAAGGTGCGATGGACAGGAAACTGATCAGCACCACGATGGTGACCAGTGCCGCCAGCGTCACCAGCAGCAACTGCGTGTCCTGGGCCGCCCAGGCGGCCAGATGGGTCGAAATCAAGATAGATCCTTCTACAGGTGTGGATGAATGCGCATCGCTTCATTGAACGATGTCTTTTGCACCCCTCCGCAGACCTGTTTGGCGCAGGCCTGGTCTCCTCCCAAAGAATCGGGATTCCGAATGTTCGATCTCAGCCCGCTGGATGCGGGTCTTGCGTCTTTTGCCAGACGCTGGCCAGCCACGGTTGCTGCTCTCGTGGCAAACCGTCAGGGCGGTAATAATGCCGCAATTCAATGAAACCTGCTGGCTGCAAGTAGCGACGCCAGCCTTCCAGGCTATGCCAGACGCCATAACGCGGACCGCTCCAGCCTTCCAGATCATTGCCGCGAGGATTGGAACTGAAGAGGATGCCGCCCGGCTTCAGGCTGGCATGCAACTGCCCCAGCACGCGCGGCAAATGCACTGCCGGCACATGGAACAGCGAGGCATTGGCAAAGATGCCGTCGAAGCGCGCCACCGGCAGATCCAGTTGCAGGAAGTCCTGGTGCAGGACTTCACAGCCGCTGGCCGCACGTGCCATCGCGACGAATTCGGCGGTGCCGTCCAAACCCACCGCCACATGGCCGCGCCGGGTGAATTCGATCAGGTCGCGCCCCGGACCACAGCCGACATCCAGGATCGTGAACGGTCCCTGCCCGGCGGCTCCCGCCCTGGCGTGCAGTGCGTCCAGCAGGGCTGCCATGTTCTGGCTGACGTCATGATCCCAGGTCCCTTCGCGGAAGCTCTCGGCGTGGCTGCTATAGTGCGCAATGGTGCCGGCTACGGGATCGCGGCGGGTGCTCACCTCAGCCTCCGGTGACGGGCGGGAAGAAGGCCACTTCGCCGCCGTCGACGACCTCGGTATCGGCCTCCGTCATTTCATGGTCGTAGGCCATGCGCAAATTCTTTTCGGGGCCGAGCACTTCGGCCCAGATGCCGCCACGGCCCATCAGGAAGGCACGCACGTCGCCGACGGTCTTGACGCTGTCCGGCAGCTCGATGATTTCCTGCGAGGTCTGCAGGGCTTCGCGCACGCTGGCGAAGAAACGAAGTTCGATTTTCATGGATTTCCTTGAGGGTGACAGCAGGCCCTTAGTGGGCGATATGAATCTTGCTGCGGATATGCTTGAGATGCACCACGATGGTAAAGGTCATCATGACCAACAGCGACCAGGCGCTCCACTTGCCCAGGTGCACGGTGGACCAGGCCCCCATCTGGTTGGGGTAGCGCCAGATGCCGAAGAAGGTGCTGATGTTCTCGGCCAGCCAGATGAAGAACCCGATCAGCAGGAACGCCAGCAGCAGCGGCATCTTGCGATCACGGTCCAGCGGACGGAACAGCACCGTGGAACGTGCATACAGGCCCAGCGCGCAGGCTGCCAAGTACCAGCGGTAGTCACCGATGTAGTGATGGGTGAAGAAGTTGACGTAAATCAGCAAGGCGATCAGGGTCGCCATCCAGTAAGGCGGATGATGCTGGATGCGCAGGTCGAACAGCCGCCAGGCCTGGATGATGTAGCTGCCCACGGCGGCATACATGAAGCCGGAGAACAGCGGCACCCCGAACAGCTTGGTATAGGCAAAGTCAGGATAGCTCCACGACTGGATCGCCCCTGAGGTCTTGAATACCTCCAGTGCAAAACCGACGACGTGGAAGACGCTGATGGCCTTGAGTTCGGCGATGGTCTCGATGCGGGTCGACACCATCCAGACCTGTACCAGCAAGGCGAAGAGCAGCAAGGCGTCATAGCGCGGAATGCCGAACAGACCGGCGCGCGGCATCAGGAACACGGCCGCAAAGAACAGCCCCGCAAAGAGGCAGCAACGCGCCTCCTTGAGGCCGAACATGAGGAACTCCAGCACGAAGCGCCGCCAGCCGGTGGCTTCGCTGGGAATGCTGCTGCTCAGGTACTGATCGATCTCCGCCAGTCTCATCGCTGTTGCGCCGCGTTCAGTTCAGCAGATGATCGAAGGCCAGGAACTGCACCGTGTCGCCGGCGGCGATGATCTGCCCCGGCGGATTGTCGATCAGGCCATCGGCCCAGGCAGTCGAGGTCAGCACTGCCGACCCTTGGCTGGGGAACAGATCCAGTCCGCCCTGCGCATTGCGGCGCACGCGCAGGAATTCCTGGCGGCGGTCGGCACGTGGCCAGTCGAAGTCGGCGCGCATGGCCACCGGTTGCGGCAACACGGCCTCGCGCGGCAGCCCTTGCAGGCGCAGGATGAAGGGCCTCACGAAGAGCAGGAAGGTGACGAAGGACGACACCGGATTGCCCGGCAACCCCAGGAAGAAAGCTTCACTTCCCTGTTCTTCCGCCCCTGGCCCGCGGCGCACCTGGCCGAAGGCCAGCGGCTTGCCAGGCTTCATGGCGATCTGCCACATGTTGATGCGGCCCTCGGCTTCGACAGCAGGCTTCACATGGTCCTCTTCCCCCACCGAGACGCCGCCGCTGGTGATGATGAGATCGTGCTCGCGCGCGGCCTCGCGCAGGGTCTGGCGGGTCGCCTCCAGACTGTCGGGCACGATACCGAAGTCACTGACCTGGCAGCCCAGTTTCTGCAACAGGCCGCGCAGCAGAAAGCGATTGGAGTTGTAGATGCCGCCCGGTTTCAGCGGCTGGCCGGGCATGGTCAGTTCATCGCCCGTGAAGAACACCGCCACGCGTATCGGCCGCAGCACCTGCAGCTGCGCCTGTCCGATGGAAGCCGCCAGCCCCAGTTCCTGCGGGCGCAGCCGGGTACCGGCGGCGAGGATAGTGCTGCTCTGGCGGATGTCTTCACCGATCAGGCGCACCCATTCACCGCTCTTGGGGACATGGCGGATCACCACGTGCTCACCCTCGGTCTCGCAGGCTTCCTGCATGACGACGGCGTCGGCCCCTTGCGGCATCATCGCACCGGTAAAGATGCGCGCCGCCGTCCCCGGTTCCAGCGGCTGGCCCACGTGGCCCGCCGGAATGCGCTGCGATACGCGCAGGCGCGCTTGGCCCGATGCGCAATCCGCCGCCCGCACGGCGTAGCCATCCATCTGCGAATTGTCCATGCCGGGCACGTCGATGGAAGCCGTCACCGGCGCTGCCAGCACGCGTCCGCACGCCTCCAGCGTATCGACGGTCTCGCTCTCCACCACCGGCACGGCGGCCGACAACAAGGTATCGAGCGCCTGGCTGACGCTTTGCATGGGCGGGCGGGCCGGCTTGTCGGATGAGGGGGCTGCGGAAGGAACGGGCGTGGAGGACATGGCAGGCCTGACGGAGAAGATCGAAGTTCGGGACAAGGGTGAAGCGTTGTTTTCTGGTCGATACAGCGACCCGACATTCTAATGCAATCGCCGCCCGTACGCGCTCCATGAAAAACGCCGTCCGGGCCAATGGCGCGGACGGCGTAGAGATGGTAAGGCGCGGCTTACAGACCGGTGTGCTCGGCCACGTAAGCCTTCACCCGGGCGGCATCGGCCGGCATCACCTCGAAGCGCTGCGGCAGCGCCTCGATGTTCTCGAAGCCCGCCGGACGGTCGGCGTCGCGGCCCAGGGCTTCGCGGATGGTTTCATTGAACTTGGCCGGCAAGGCCGTCTCCAGCACGATCATGGTCACGCCCGGCGTCAGATGTTCGCGCGCTACCTTGATGCCATCGGCGGTGTGGGTGTCGACCGTGATGCCATAGGCCTTTTCAGCGAACCGGATGGTCTCCAGGCGGTCGGCGTGGGTCGACTTGCCGGAGGCAAAGCCATACTGCAGCACGCTGGCAAATTCATTGCCGTCGCTGCCGGCCTGGCCGCTCAGGTCGAAGCCACCTGCGGTCTCGACCTTGTGGAACAGCGCCTTGACCCGTGCGCTGTCGCGGCCCAGCAGGTCGTAGACGAAGCGCTCGAAGTTGGAGGCCTTGCTGATGTCCATGCTGGGGCTGCTGGTGTGATAGGTCTCGGCCGACTTGCGGACACGGTAGTGGCCGGTGCGGAAGAATTCATCCAGCACGTCGTTCTCATTGGTGGCCACCACCAGCTTGTCGATGGGCAGGCCCATCATGCGGGCGATGTGGCCGGCGCAGATGTTGCCGAAGTTGCCCGAGGGGACGGTGAAGGAGACCTTCTGCTCGTTGCTGGTCGTGGCTGCCAGGTAGCCGCGGAAGTAATACACCACCTGCGCCACCACGCGCGCCCAGTTGATCGAGTTGACGGTGCCGATCTTCTTGGCGGCCTTGTATTCGAGGTCGTTGGAGATGGCCTTGACGATGTCCTGGCAATCATCGAAGACGCCTTCCACGGCCAGGTTGAAGATGTTCGGGTCCTGCAGGCTGAACATCTGCGCGGTCTGGAAGGCGCTCATCTTCTTGTGCGGCGACAGCATGAAGACACGGATGCCCTTCTTGCCGCGCATGGCGTATTCGGCGGCGCTGCCGGTGTCACCGGAGGTGGCGCCGACGATGTTCAATTCCGCGCCCTTCTTGGCCAGCGCATATTCGAACAGGTTGCCCAGCAATTGCATCGCCATGTCCTTGAAGGCCAGCGTGGGACCATTGGACAGGCTCTGCAGCACCAGCTTCTTGCCGCCTTCTTCCTGCAGGGTGCGCAGCGGGGTGATCTGGCTGGCATCTTCGCCGGCGCGGGTGTTGCGGTAGACGTCGGCGGCATAGGTCTTGTGGGCCAGCGCCTTCAGGTCGGCTTCGGGAATGTCGGTGGCAAATTTCTTGAGCACTTCGAAAGCCAGGTCGGCATACGACAACGTACGCCACTGGTCCAGCTCGGCACCGCTGACCTGCGGATACGTGGCCGGCAGGTACAGGCCGCCGTCAGGGGCCAGGCCGCCCAGCAAGATGTCGGAAAAGGAAGGAGTTGCAGCGTGACCGCGGGTGGAAACGTATTGCATGTCGATTAGGATGCGCCGGCAGGCGGCGGGAGCGTGGAATGGGAGGAAAGTCCACGATTATACGGCCAGCGGGCGCTGCACAAAAGCGCGGCATGGAAGAAAGCTGCACCTGCAGACAGGGCGGTGGCGCAGGGTCTCGGGCTGACGGGCCATTTGTTGCACTGAATCATCATGGCACCGGCGCAAGCTGAAATAAAACGTTACCACCCTTGAAAGCCGCGCATGCCCGGGCTATGCTGCGCCACTTCGTGCAGCGCCGCCGGGATGGCGGGAATGTTTGCACGCTGGCCACATCAAAGATGCACTTCAAACTCAAAAGGATGGAAAACGGCATGAACCACAAGATCAAGACCCTGCTGGCCGCGGCCGGCCTGTTCGGCACCCTGCTGGCGAGCCTGCCGGCGCACGCCGAGAACTGGCAATCGCTGGGTGGCTCGGATACGTCCGAACTGCTGGTCGATACCGACTCCATCGTCGAATCGGGCGGCATCCGCGAAGCCTGGTCGATGTGGAACTTCAAGGAAGCGCGTCCCAACAATGGCGACAAGAGCTTCCCCGCGCTGAAATCCTACAAGGACCTGCACCAGTACAACTGCAAGGCCGGCAGCATGAAGCTGGTGCGCGAAATCATCTTCGCCGAGAACGATGGCAAGGGCGACAAGCGTGACCACAGCGATGCCCTGAAGGGACAAGAGTTCATCAAGCCCAAGCCGATGTCGGTCGGCGACGCCATGCTGCAGGCAGTCTGCAATTTCGAACTGAAGAAATGATCATAGGGGGCGTTTACCACCCCCCCCCTTCTTCCCGACCCAAAGAAAAACGGAGCCCGCGGGCTCCGTTTTTCTTTGATGCAATGACAGCAGATCGAATCAGCTCAGCTCTTCCAGGCGGATCTTGGTGACCTGGCCGACCACTGTAGCCAGGGCTTCGATCTTGGCAATGGCAGCCTCGATGTTCTTTTCCTGGGTCTGGTGGGTCAGCATGATGATGTCGGTCTGCTGCTCGCCTTCAGCCGGCTCCTTCTGCAGCATGGCGTCGATGGAGATGGTCGAATCCGCCAGGATGCGGGTCACGTCGGCCAGCACGCCAGCCTGGTCGGCCACGCGGATGCGCAGGTAGTAGCTGGTCACGACTTCGCTCATCGGCAGCACCGGGGTATCGGCCATGGCGTTGAGCTGGAAGGCCAGCGAAGGCACGTGGTGTTCCGGGTCGGCCGTCGCCAGGCGGGTGATGTCGACCAGGTCGGCGATCACGGCCGAGGCGGTCGGCTCGGAACCGGCACCCTTGCCGTAGTACAGCGCTTCACCCACGGCGTCGCCACGCACCACCACGGCATTCATCGCGCCTTCAACGTTGGCGATCAGGCGCGAGGCCGGAATCAGCGTCGGGTGCACGCGCAGTTCGATGCCCTTGGCAGTCTGGCGGGTGATGCCCAGCAGCTTGATGCGGTAGCCCAGTTTCTCGGCATAGGTGATGTCGCTGGCCTGCAGCTTGGTGATGCCTTCCACGTGGGCCTTGTCGAACTGCACCGGGATGCCGAAAGCGATCGAGGCCATGATGGTCAGCTTGTGGGCGGCATCCACGCCTTCGATGTCGAAAGTCGGATCGGCTTCGGCATAGCCCAGGCGCTGCGCTTCCTTCAATACCACGTCGAAGTCCAGACCCTTGTCGCGCATCTCGGAAAGGATGAAGTTGGTGGTGCCGTTGATGATGCCGGCCACCCACTGGATGCGGTTGGCGGTCAGGCCTTCGCGCAGGGCCTTGATGATGGGGATGCCACCGGCCACGGCCGCCTCGAAAGCCACCATGACGCCCTTTTCCTGCGCCGCCTTGAAAATTTCATTGCCATGCTTGGCGATCAGGGCCTTGTTGGCCGTGACCACGTGCTTGCCGTTGGCGATGGCCTTGAGCACCAGGTCGCGGGCGATGTCATCGCCGCCGATCAGCTCCACGACGATATCGATCTCGGGATCGTTCACCACCAGGTTGCCGTCATTGACGACCTTGACTTCTCCCTGGGTCAGTTCGGTCGCGCGGGCAGTATTGCGAGCGGCGACCATGGTAATTTCAATGCCCCGGCCTGCACGGCGCGCAATCTCCTGCTGGTTGCGCTTGAGAACATTGAAAGTACCGGAACCCACGGTGCCGATGCCGAGCAAACCTACTTTGATGGATTTCATATTGTCTTCGTGGTTGGTGAAAAATGACCGCCACGCCGCAGGCCGCGGCCGTGACGGGTACTGCAAATCGGATCAGGCCGTGCCGTGGCGGCGGCGATAGCCTTCCAGGAAGTGCGCGATGCGCCCCATGGATTCGGTCAGGTCGTCGGTGTTGGGCAGGAACACCACGCGGAAGTGGTCCGGCGTCGGGCAATTGAAGCCGGTGCCCTGCACGATCAATACCTTTTCCTCGGCCAGCAGTTCGTAGGCGAATTCCTGGTCGTCCTTGATCGGATAAACCTCCGGATCCAGGCGCGGGAACATGTAGAGCGCCGACTTGGGCTTGACGCAGGTCACGCCAGGAATGTCGGTCAGCAGTTTGTGCGCCAGGTCGCGCTGCTTGGTCAGGCGGCCATTGGGGGCGACCAGGTCATTGATGCTCTGGTAGCCGCCCAGCGCGGTCTGGATGGCGAACTGGCCGGGCGCATTGGCGCACAGGCGCATCGAGGCCAGCATGTTGAGGCCTTCGATGTAGTCGCGCGCATGCTTCTTCTCGCCCGAAACCACCATCCAGCCGGCGCGGTAGCCGCAGGAACGATAGTTCTTGGACAGGCCGTTGAAGGTGATGAACAGCACATCGTCGGCCAGCGAGGCCAGCGAGGTGTGGGTGTTGCCGTCGTAGAGCACCTTGTCGTAGATCTCGTCAGCCAGGATGATCAGTTGATGCTGGCGCGCCAGCTCAATGATCTCCTTCAGCACCTCCACCGAATACAGCGCGCCGGTCGGATTATTGGGATTGATGACGACGATGGCCTTGGTGTTGGGGGTGATCTTCTTCTTGATGTCGGCGATGTCGGGCTGCCAGCCTTGCTGCTCGTCGCAGACGTAATGCACCGGAGTACCGCCGGACAGGCTCACGGCGGCCGTCCACAGCGGATAGTCGGGCGACGGCACCAGCACTTCGTCGCCGGTGTTGAGCAGCGCATTGACGCTCATGACGATCAGTTCGGAGGCGCCATTGCCCAGGTAGATGTCATCGATGGTCACGCCTTCGATCTTCTTTTGCTGGGTGTAGTGCATGACCGACTTGCGGGGCGCGAACAGGCCCTTGGAATCGGTGTAGCCGGAGGCATTGCCCATGTTGCGGATCATGTCCTGCACGATCTCGTCGGGCGCATCGAAGCCGAAGGCGGCCAGGTTGCCGATGTTGAGCTTGATGATCTTGTGGCCTTCTTCCTCCATCTGGCGCGCCTTTTCCAGCACGGGACCCCGAATGTCGTAACACACATCTGCCAGCTTCTTGGATTTCTGAATCGGTCGCACAGCTCTTCCTCTAATCGTTTCGCGACAGGCGGCGTCGGCCCCTGCCCGTCCTGTCCTGCTTCATCGGCCGCGGGCACCGGACCGGAACCATTATCCTGCGGCTCCCCTCCATTACCACGCTTGCCATCATTTTCCTGCACGTTTTTGCCTGCTGCAGTGCAATGTAAAGCACCTGCAAAGCGGCCTGCGGCGCTGCCTCATGGGCTTGCCGGGAACCGGCCATTTTGCCCAAAGCTAAGCATTTTATCAATCAAATAGGCGTGCGCCGGGGTCGGAAACGGCTACAATGGCGCACTTTACGACCGCGTTGCTGCGATGCATGTCGACTTGACATCATGGCCCGGCCGTTCGCCCCGCGGGGCCGCCTGCAACCCATCCTGCCCATCTGCGATGAAGCTCCATTCGACCGAAACCAAGCAATACCAGACCGTCACCGCCTATGATGAGGACGGCGTCGAGCTCAATGCCATCCGTTTCACCAACAGCCTGCTGGTGCTGCCCGAGACCGAGCCGGTGCCCTGGCCGGCAGAGAGCTTCGAGGCGCTCACTCCCGAGCATTTCGCCCAGATCGATGCCACCGCACCGGACGTGGTCATCCTGGGCACCGGCGAGCGCCAGCGCTTCGTCCATCCCAAGCTGACCACGGTGCTGACTGCGCGCCGCATCGGCGTGGAGTGCATGGACAACCAGGCCGCCTGCCGGACCTACAACATTCTCATGGCCGAAGGGCGCAAGGTGGCGCTGGCGCTGATCATTGCGCCCCAGGCCTGACGCCGGCACCTGCCGCGACAAGAAACCCAAGAACACGCAACAAGGAACCGCTGTCAATGCGCGAACTGTATAAATCCAAGGCGTTCGTCTGGACGCTGCTCATTCTCTTCCTGCTGGTCTGGTTCTGGATGCTCGGAGCCCGTGTACTGGTGCCCACCGACGAAGGCCGCTATGCCGAGATGGCGCGCGAAATGGTGGCCACGCAGGACTGGATCACCACCCGCCTGAACGGCATCAAGTACTTCGAGAAGCCGCCCCTGCAAACCTGGATGAATGCCATCACCTTCGAGCTGTTCGGCCTCGGTGAATGGCAGGCGCGCCTGTGGACCGGCCTGTGCGGCCTGCTGGGCATCGGCCTGGCGGCTTACACCGGCACCCGCGTCTTCAGCGCCCGCGTCGGCTTCTATGCCGCCCTGGTGCTGGCCTCCAGCTTCTTCTGGGCGGGCATGGGCCACATCAATACGCTGGACATGGGCCTGTCGGGCATGATGACCATCGCCCTGTGCTCGCTGCTGATGGCGCAGCGCGACGGTGCCTCCCGTGAAGGCCAGCGCAACTGGATGCTCCTGTGCTGGGCCGGCATGGCATTGGCGGTGCTGTCCAAGGGTCTGATCGGTATCGTTCTGCCCGGTGCGGTGCTGGTGCTCTATACCCTGTTTGCGCGCGACTGGGCGATCTGGAAGCGACTGCATCTGGTCAAGGGCCTGATCCTGTTCTTTGCGATCTGCACCCCGTGGTTCGTCGCGGTGTCGCTGCGCAATCCGGAATTCCCGCAGTTCTTCTTCATCCACGAGCACTTCCAGCGCTTCACCACCAAGATCCATAGCCGCACCGGTCCGTGGTATTACTTCATTCCCATCCTGGTGCTGGGCATCATTCCCTGGCTGGGCGTGTTCTTCCAGAGCCTGTGGAAAGGCACCCGCGAGCAACGCGACACCGCCGGCTACAACAGCCTCAACGGCGGGCGTTTCCAGCCCAAGCGGATGCTGCTGGTGTGGGCGGTGTTCATCTTCGTGTTCTTCAGCATCTCGGACTCGAAGCTGCCCTCCTACATCCTGCCGATCTTCCCGGCGCTGGCGCTGCTGATCGCCTGCTACCTGGACGAAGCGGACTACAAGGCGCTGGCCTGGGCCGGTTCGCTGGTGGCCCTGCCCTCGGCGGTGGCGCTGGCCTTCATCCCGCGCGTGCCCTCGCTGGCCAAGGATGCCTACTCGCTGCCGCTGGTGGAGGCCCACGTGCCCTACCTGTACGCCGCCACCCTGATCTTCTTCGTCGGCGGCATCGCCGCCATCCGCCTGGCACGCCAGCACAAGGACTGGGCCGTGACCGCGCTGGCGGCGACCGCCTTCGTGGCCGGCCAGCTGCTGATGCTGGGCCATGATCCGCAGGGCCGCTACTCGGCGGGTGTGGACTACGTGCCGGCATTGCAGGCCGAATTGAAGCCGGAAACCCCGATCTACCTGGTCGGCCGCTATGAACAGGCCCTGCCCTTCTACCTGCGCCGCACCATGACCCTGGTGCAGCATGCCGACGAAATGGAGTTCGGTCTCAAGCAGGAACCGCAGCTGTGGCTGCCGACCATCGACGCCTTCGTGGCGCAATGGGTGGCCGACAACGCGGCTGGCAAGAAGGATATCGCCATCATCGATCCGACCATCTACAAGCAGCTGGTCGAACGCAAGCTGCCGATGCGCCTGATCGGCCAGGACCCGCGCCGCGTGATCGTGGCCAACGATCCGCCCCCCGCCGCAGCGGTCGCCGGCGAGAAGAAGGCGGCGAAATGAACCTGACTACCTTTGGCTTCATCTTCGTCGGCATCTGCCTGAACGCCGTTGCACAACTGCTGCTCAAGGCCGGCACCAATGCGGTCGGTGCGATCCACCTGACGGCGGACAACTGGTTCTCCACCGGCCTCAAGCTGGCTACCCAGCTACCCATCATCGGCGGCCTGTCCTGCTACGTGATCTCGGTGGGCGTGTGGATCATCGGCCTGTCGCGGGTGGACGTGACCATCGCCTACCCGCTGCTCTCGCTGGGCTACATCATCAACGCCATCGGTGCCTGGTACTTCCTGGGCGAGGCCATCTCCCTGCAGCGCCTGCTGGCCATCGGCGTGATCATCGTCGGCGTGGTCTTGCTGACCAGAAGCTGATTTACAATACCGGGTTGCCGCGCGCCCGGCGCGCCGGCCACTGCGCTGCCCGCTGCGGCAGCGCCCTCCCCTTGAACCTAGTCTGACCGGATTCCACCATGAGCCTGCCTTTCCTGCCGTTTTCCAAACCCACCATCGATGAAGCCACCATCGCCGCCGTCGGCGAAGTGCTGCGCTCGGGCTGGATCACCAGCGGCCCCAAGGTGCAGGCGTTCGAAAAGGCCTTGTCGGACTACCTGGGCGGACGCATCGTGCGTACCTTCAACTCCGGCACCTGCACCATGGAAATCGCGCTGCGCATCGCCGGCATCGGCGCGGGCGATGAAGTCATCACCACTCCCATCTCCTGGGTCGCCACCGCCAACGTGATCCTGGAAACCGGCGCCACCCCGGTGTTCGCCGACATCGATCCGGTCACCCGCAACATCGACCTGGACCGCCTCGAAGCCGCCATTACCCCGCGCACCAAGGCCATCATCCCGGTCTACCTGGCCGGCCTGCCGCTGGACATGGACCGCCTCTACGCGATTGCCGCCAAGCACAATCTGCGCGTGGTGGAAGATGCCGCCCAGGCGCTGGGTTCGACCTGGAAAGGCAAGCGCATCGGTGCCTTCGGCGATTTCGTCTCCTTCAGCCTGCAGGCCAACAAGAACATCACCAGTTCCGAAGGCGGTTTCCTGGTGCTCAACAATGCCGAGGAAGCCCGTCTGGCCGAGAAATACCGCCTGCAGGGCGTCACCCGCAGCGGCTTCGACGGCCTGGAAGTGGATGTTCTGGGCGGCAAGTTCAACATGACCGACGTGGCCGCCGCCATCGGCCTGGGCCAGTTCGCCCACATCGATGCCGTCACCGCCCATCGCAAGGAACTGGCGCGCCACTATTTCGCCTGCTTCGGCAGCGATTTCGAAGCCAGCTTCGGTGCCCAGCTGCCAGTAGCCGACTTCGAGAACTCCAACTGGCACATGTTCCAGCTGGTCCTGCCGGAGCGCATCACCCGCGCCGCCTTCATGGAAAAGAT
Organism: Herbaspirillum sp. WGmk3; assembly: GCF_023952535.1. Taxonomy (NCBI): domain Bacteria; kingdom Pseudomonadati; phylum Pseudomonadota; class Betaproteobacteria; order Burkholderiales; family Oxalobacteraceae; genus Herbaspirillum; species Herbaspirillum sp. WGmk3. Next base: position 853,838 of record NZ_JAKYWT010000002.1, read on the forward strand.
GATGGAAAAGCAGGTCGGCATCGGCTACCACTACCCGTCCATTCACTTGCTGAAGCTCTATCGTGAACGTGGCTTCAAGGAAGGCATGTTCCCGGTGGCCGAACGCGTCGGCCAGCGCATCGTGTCGCTGCCCATGTTCAATGCAATGAGTAAAGAGGACGTGGAACGCTCGGTGGAAACGGTAAAATCGGTGCTTGGTTGATTTTTGCGGATAATGCAAAGAATTCGACGAAAAAATTCGGCATAATTCGTTTTATTTGCATTTTCGCAAGCTGGTCTCCTGCATTTCCCCTGGCCTGAACGCCGCGATGACCCTGTTTCGTGGCGCATCGGGCCATTGATTTATTGCAGAACACGCTTTCAGTACCGCTGGATGCAGGCCGCAGGGCCAGGCATTCCAGCCTTATTTTTTTGATATTTGATGAAACCAGAACTGTCCGTCGTCATCCCGGTTTACAACGAGGAATCCGGGCTCTCCAAATTGTTCGAGCGCCTTTACCCGGCGCTGGACGCCCTGGGCTACAGCTATGAAGTCATCTTCGTCAACGATGGCAGCCGCGACCGCTCCGCCGGCATCCTGGCCGAGCAATACCGCCTGCGCCCGGACGTGACGCGGGTGGTGCTGTTCAATGGCAACTACGGCCAGCACATGGCGATCATGGCGGGCTTCGAGGCCACCCGTGGCGAAGTGGTAGTGACGCTGGATGCCGACCTGCAGAATCCGCCGGAAGAAATCGGCAACCTGGTGGCCAAGATGCGCGAAGGCTACGACTACGTCGGCTCGATTCGCCGCAAGCGCCAGGATTCGGCCTGGCGCACCTACGCCTCCAAGGCCATGAACCGCCTGCGCGAGAAGATCACCCGCATCAAGATGACCGACCAGGGCAACATGCTGCGCGCCTATGGCCGCAACGTCATTGACCTGGTCAACCAGTGCCGCGAGGTCAATACCTTCGTGCCGGCCCTGGCCTACACCTTCTCGCGCAATCCGACCGAGATCGTGGTGGAACATGAAGAGCGCTCGGCCGGCGAATCGAAGTATTCCTTCTACAGCCTGATCCGCCTGAACTTCGATCTGGTCACCGGCTTCTCGCTGGTGCCGCTGCAATTCTTTTCGCTGCTGGGTATCGGGCTGTCGTTCGCGTCGGCGGCGCTGTTCATCCTGATCGTGCTGCGCCGCATGCTGATCGGTGCGGAAGTCGGTGGCGTCTTCACGCTGTTCGCCATCACCTTCTTCCTGATGGGCGTGATCCTGTTCTCCATCGGCCTGCTGGGCGAATACATCGGCCGCATCTACATGCAGGTGCGCTCGCGCCCGCGCTACGTGGTGCAGGCCATCCTTGAGCAATCCTCTTCAGAAGACAAGCAAGCCCTATGAACGCCGTCGTCTTTGCCTACCATGATGTGGGCGTCCGCTGCCTGAAGGTCTTGCTCGCGCGTGGCGTGCAGGTGTCGCTGGTGGTGACCCACGAGGACAGCGCTACCGAGAATATCTGGTTCGGTTCCGTGGCCGGCCTGTGCCGCGAACATGGCATTGCCTGCATCACCCCCGCTGACCCGCGCTCGCCGCAGCTGCTGGCGCAGTTGCAAGCGCTGCAGCCGGACTTCCTCTTCAGTTTCTACTACCGTCATATGCTGCCGGTGGAAGTGCTGGCCTGCGCCAGGCGCGGTGCCTACAACATGCACGGCTCGCTGCTGCCCAAGTATCGTGGCCGCGTCCCCATCAACTGGGCGGTGCTGCATGGCGAGAGCGAAACCGGCGCCACCCTGCATGAGATGACGGTCAAGCCCGACGCCGGTGCCATCGTGGCGCAGACTGCCGTACCGATTCTGCCGGACGATACCGCGCATGAAGTCTTTGGCAAGGTGGTCGTGGCGGCAGAAATGACGCTCTGGAACGTATTGCCGGCCATGCTGGCGGGCAATACGCCCAACCTGCCCAATGACCTCTCGCAAGGCAGCTACTTCAGTGGCCGCAAGCCGGAAGATGGCCGTATCGACTGGCGGCGTACCGCCGGCGAGGTCCATAATCTGGTGCGCGCGGTGGCCCCGCCCTATCCGGGTGCCTTCGAGGAAATCGCGGGTGATAAAATTACGGTCACGAGAACCCGGCTGGTTCCGCCGGCGGCCCATCCTGCGCTGCAGCGGGCCCACGGTACGCAAGACAAGTTCTTCGAAGGCGGCAAGTTGTACGCACGTTGTGGCGATGGCAACTTCCTCCAGATCTTGGGCATCCTGATCAATGATCAGGATGCTTCACTCAACAATTACCTGAAATACATGGCCTCCTGAAGTCCGGCCATTCACTAGCTCTCTACATTATGAAAAAAGTCCTCATTCTCGGCGTCAACGGCTTCATCGGCCACCACCTGTCCAAGCGCATTCTGGAAACCACGGACTGGCACGTCTATGGCATGGACATGATGACCGACCGCATCACCGACATTCTGGAAAACGAGGCCTACAAGTCGCGCATGCACTTCTTCGAGGGCGACATCACGATCAACCAGGAATGGGTGGAATACCACGTCAAGAAGTGTGACGTGATCCTGCCGCTGGTGGCCATCGCGACCCCGTCGACCTACGTGAACGCCCCGCTGCGCGTGTTCGAGCTGGACTTCGAAGCCAACCTGCCGATCGTGCGTTCGGCCGCCAAGTACAAGAAGCACCTGGTCTTCCCCTCGACCTCGGAAGTCTATGGCATGTGCCATGACGAGGAATTCGATCCGGAAGAATCCGAACTGATCTGCGGCCCGATCAACAAGCCGCGCTGGATCTACTCCTGCGCCAAGCAGCTGATGGACCGCGTGATCTGGGGCTACGGCATGGAAGCCGGCCTGAACTTCACCCTGTTCCGTCCGTTCAACTGGATCGGTGCCGGCCTGGACTCGATCCACACCCCGAAGGAAGGTTCGTCGCGCGTGGTGACCCAGTTCTTCGGCCACATCGTCCGTGGCGAGAACATCTCCCTGGTCGACGGCGGCCAGCAGAAGCGCGCCTTCACCTACATCGATGACGGCATTGACGCTCTGATGAAGATCATCGCCAACGAAGGCGGCGTGGCCTCCGGCAAGATCTACAACATCGGCAATCCGGTGAACAATTATTCCATCAAGGACCTGGCCGACATGATGCTCAAGCTGGCCGCCGAGTACCCGGAATACGCCGAGACCGCCAAGCAGGTCAAGCTGATCGAGACCACCTCCGCCGCCTACTACGGCAAGGGTTATCAGGACGTGCAGAACCGCGTACCCAAGATCACCAACACCTGCGACGAGCTGAACTGGGCCCCCAAGACCACCATGGCCGACACCCTGCGCAACATCTTCGATGCCTACCGCAGCCAGGTGGCTCAGGCACGTGCGCTGATGGATTGATTGGCCGCTGACTGACGATCTCATGCAAACCGCGCTTCGGCGCGGTTTTGCTTTTTCCGGCCATTTCCGTCTGGCTTGCGCCGGAACAGATCGCCGTCGTGACACCGTATTGCCCCGCATGCTGCGCTGCTGCATATTGTTCTATCCGGCGCAGGATGCTAGTCTCGCAACTTGTCGTCAGCCGCCGCAGTCCAACGCCCGGCGCACTACCCCGACAGTCAGCAGCACCATGGCGGCCCACCGCCGATCACCCTCTTTCCGGTCCAGCGAATTGCCCAAACTCACTCTCAAGATCGACGCCGATACCTACCGCGGCACCCGCGTGGGCGTCCCCAACCTGATCAACCAGCTGCGCCGCCATCGTGCCGGTGCCACCTTTCTGTTCTCGCTCGGGCCCGACCACACCGGCTGGGCGCTGAAGCAAATCTTCCGTCCGGGCTTCTTCAGCAAGGTCTCGCGCACTTCGGTGGTGGAACACTATGGCATCAAAACGCTGATGTACGGCACCCTGCTGCCCGCTCCCGACATCGGCAAGACCTGTGCCGATTTCATGCGCTCAGCCAGGGACGCGGGTTTCGAATGCGGCATCCATACCTGGGACCACCGGGTCTGGCAGGACGACGTTCGCACTGCCGACGCTCAGTGGACCGTGGAGACCATGCACAAGTCGCATGCCCGCTATCGCGAGATCTTCGGTGAGGCACCCCGTACGCACGGCGCTGCAGGCTGGCAGATGAACGATCACGCCTTCGTCCAGCTGGACCAGTTCGGCATGGCCTACTCCTCGGACGGCCGCTCGCAGCTGCGGGAAAACGGCAGCCTGGCCGATGCCGATGCCGGCCCGCATCGCCTGTCGGCCTTCGGCAAGCCGCTCTCCTGCGTGCAACTGCCCACCACCCTGCCCACGCTGGATGAAATCCTGGGCCGGGAGATCGGCGGCAAGATGATCGACGCAAGCAATGCTGCTGAATTTTTGCTTCAGTTGACCAAGGAACCCCGTGACCATGTCTTCACTCTTCACGCGGAGCTTGAAGGACAGAAACTCGGCCCCATTTTCGAACAATTGCTCACCGGCTGGCGTGCCCAAGGCTACGAACTGGTCTCCATGGGCGACTACTACCAGAGCATCAAGCATGACGTCCTGCCCATCCTGCCGATCGCCTGGGGCGAACTGCCCGGCCGGTCGGGCGAGATGATCGTGCAGGCCATGTAAGGCTGCACAGGATTTGATCATGGCTTCATGAGGGCCGGGAACCCCGGCCCGCCAACCATCCACCAACAAGACTTCACCTACGGGGCGCCACTTTGACAGACCGACCATCCCTCCTGAACAAGACCGTGCCGGACTTCTCGGCCGCCATGACCAGTGGCAAGACCTTCAACCTGGCCGACTATCGCGGCAAGAACCTGGTTCTGTATTTTTACCCCAAGGACAACACCCCCGGCTGTACCACCGAGGGCATGCAGTTCCGTGACCTGCATCCGCAATTCCAGGCCGCCAACACCGACATCTTCGGCATCAGCCGCGACAGCCTGAAGTCCCACGAAAACTTCAAGGGCAAGCTGGGCATGCCCTTCGAGCTGATCTCCGACCCCGATGAAACCCTGTGCACCATGTTCGACGTCATGAAGATGAAAAACATGTATGGCAAGCAGGTACGTGGCGTGGAGCGCAGCACGTTTGTGATTGACGCCGCAGGCAAAGTGGTGAAAGAATGGCGTGGAGTGAAGGTTCCTGCACACGTGGATGAGGTGCTGGCCTTCATCAAAACCCTGGCCTGAATGAAGTTCGACTCCTGAAACAGGCGGTCCGGTTGCTGCAGCGCAATAGCCCACCCGGCTGCTGCGCGCAGGGTCTGGACGGCAACGATCGATTCAGGCCGCGGCGCGGAGACCTGGCAAGTAGCTGCGACGCGTTCCAACCATGCGGTCAAACGATACAAGCCATTGAATTCAAACAGAAAAACGTTTGCTGGAAGCCGTTTCAGGTTAAGGCCCGAGGCCTGCCGAAACGGCTTTTTTACTTTTTACTTTGCCACCCCCGCCGTCCAGGCCAATCAAGCCCTCGCCCAACCCCTGTCTGCCCTCCGTACGGCAACGGCCGCTACGTTGCAGCACAGGTGCAAGGATTTCATTGGCATGCCCGGCCTTGCAGCAAGATCCCTCTCTTTGCTGTCTGATGTATTGCTTCACCTGTTCGCTCTGACAAAGCGGTGTTTTCTTCATCCACTTCCGAGGTCCTGATGCCCCTGCCCAAAATGCCGAGCAAACCAGCTTCGATGCTGTCTCCCGAGGACTATCCCAAGGCCGATCGCAACAAGCCCGTCAAACCGAACATCACTCTCGTTGAAACCTCCGCTCCCGTAGTTGCACCCCAAGCAGTTGCAGTTGCCGTTGCCGACGTCTCCGATACCAAGGTCACCGCGCCCCGCGCGCGCATCACCGGCAAGACTGCCGCCGTGGCCGAGAAACCGAAAGCCGCTCCCAAGAGCGCAGAAGCCCGACCCAAGTCGCCCACCAGCCGCGTGGCCGACAAGCTGGGCAAGTCCAAGCTGTTCGTGCTGGATACCAACGTGCTGATGCACGATCCGACCTCGCTGTTCCGCTTCGAGGAGCATGACATCTACCTGCCCATGGTCACGCTCGAAGAGCTGGACAACCACAAGAAGGGCATGTCCGAGGTGGCCCGCAATGCGCGCCAGATCTCGCGTTCGCTGGATGCGCTGGTGTCCGACGTGGCCGAGGATTCGATCGACCTGGGCATCCCGCTGGCCAAGCTGGGCAACAAGGATGCCAAGGGCCGCCTGTACTTCCAGACCAAGCTGCAGAACGCCGCCCTGCCGGAAGGCCTGCCCGAAGGCAAGGCCGACAACCAGATCCTGGGCGTGGTGCGCGCGCTGGACCAGCAGTATCCGGAACGTCCGGTGGTGCTGGTCTCCAAGGACATCAACATGCGCCTCAAGGCGCGTGCCATTGGCCTGCCCGCGGAAGATTACTTCAACGACCATGTGCTGGAAGATACCGACCTGCTGTATTCGGGCATCCAGCAGCTGCCGGATGACTTCTGGAACAAGCATGGCAAGGGCATGGAGTCCTGGCAGGAAAGCCGCCACGGCAGCAGCTACACCTACTACCGTGTCACCGGCCCCTATGTGCCCTCGCTGCTGGTCAACCAGTTCGTCTTCATCGAGCCCAAGAATGGTGAACCGGCCTTCTACGGCCAGGTCAGCCAGATCAACGGCAAGACTGCCGTGCTGCAGACCCTGCGCGACTTCGGCCACGCCAAGAACAGCGTCTGGGGCATCACTGCGCGCAACCGCGAGCAGAACTTCGCGCTGAACCTGCTGATGAACCCGGAGTGTGATTTCGTCACCCTGCTGGGCCAGGCCGGTACCGGCAAGACCCTGCTGGCACTGGCCTCGGGCTTGGCGCAAGTGCTGGAGACCAAGCTCTACAACGAAATCATCGTCACCCGCGTGACGGTGCCGGTCGGTGAAGACATCGGTTTCCTGCCGGGCACGGAAGAAGAGAAGATGGGCCCCTGGATGGGCGCCTTCGATGACAACCTCGAAGTACTCAACAAGTCCGATGGCGATGCCGGGGAATGGGGCCGCGCCGCGACCCAGGACCTGATCCGCTCGCGCATCAAGATCAAGTCGCTCAACTTCATGCGCGGCCGCACGTTCGTGAACAAGTTCTTGATCATCGACGAGGCCCAGAACCTGACGCCCAAGCAGATGAAGACCCTGGTCACCCGTGCCGGTCCCGGCACCAAGATCGTGTGTCTGGGCAACATCGCCCAGATCGACACGCCCTACCTGACCGAAGGCTCCAGCGGCCTGACCTATGTGGTCGACCGCTTCAAGGGCTGGGCGCACAGCGGGCATGTCACCCTGGCGCGTGGCGAACGCTCGCGCCTGGCCGATCACGCCAGCGACGTGTTGTAAGCACTTTTCTTCAGCATCAAAGCAAAAAGCCACGTGAAAACGTGGCTTTTTGCTTTTGGGCGGCCGCCGCGCTGGCAGCGACCATGAATGACGGCTTGTTACAGCACGTGCACGCCAATCCACCAGGCGATCGCCGCCACGAAGGCCGAGGCCGGAATGGTGAAGATCCAGGCCCAAACGATGTTGCTGGCCACACCCCAACGCACGGCCGACATCTTCTGCGCCGCGCCCACGCCGACGATGGCACCGGTGATGGTGTGGGTAGTCGAGACCGGAATGCCCAGGGCGGTGGCGATGAACAAGGTGATCGCACCGCCGGTTTCGGCGCAGAAACCGCCGACGGGCTTCAACTTGGTGATCTTCTGGCCCATGGTCTTGACGATGCGCCAGCCACCGAAGAGCGTACCGAGGCTGATGGCGCAGTAGCAGGAAATGATGACCCACATCGGCGGCGCATCCGGGGAGGAATAACCCGAAGCGATCAGCAGCATCCAGATGATGCCGATGGTCTTCTGCGCGTCATTGCCGCCGTGGCCCAGACTGTACATGGAGGCCGACAGCAGCTGCAGACGCCGGAACCAGCCATCGATCTTGCGTGGCGTGGAGCGGAAGAAGATCCACGACACCACGAGCATCATCAGGGAGCCAAAGACCAGGCCCAGCACGGGCGAGAGCACGATGAAGAGAATCGTCTTCAGCAGGCCCGCCGAAATCAGCGCGCCGGTACCGGCCTTGGCCACGGCCGCGCCAACCAGGCCGCCGATCAGGGCATGCGAGGACGAGGACGGGATGCCGTAATACCAAGTCACCAGGTTCCAGAAGATGGCCCCGATCAGGGCACCGAAGATGACGTACTGGTCAACGATGGCCGGTTCGATGGTGCCCTTGCCCACCGAAGCCGCCACGTGCAGTTGATGGAACACGAACACGGCCGCCAGGTTGAAGAAGGCGGCCATGGCCACGGCGGTCTGCGGACGCAGTACGCCCGTGGAGACCACGGTGGCGATCGCGTTGGCGGCGTCGTGGAAACCATTCATGAAGTCGAACAGCAGCGCCAGGACGATCAACAACGCGAGAATATGTAAGCTGATTTGGATTGTTTGCATGGGGGAAACCGTTGTGTGAAACCAGCGGCGTCCCCGTCGGAAATCGAGGGAATCGCCGCTACGCCGCGAGATCAGGCGTTTTCGACGATGATGCCTTCGATGATGTTGGCCACGTCTTCGCAGCGATCGGTGACGGTTTCCAGGATTTCGTAGATGGCCTTGAGCTTGATCAGGGTGCGCACGTCCGGTTCATCGCGGAACAGCTTGGACATGGCCGCACGCATGACGTGGTCGGCGTCGGATTCCAGGCGGTCGATTTCCTGGCAGATCGACAGGATCTGGCGCGAGTTGTCCATGTTCGACAGCAGGCCTACGGCGGCTTGCACCTTCTCCGCACAGGACAGGCACAGCTCGGCCAGGCGTTTGGCTTCCGGCGTGATGGCCTTGATGTCGTAGAGCGAGATGGTCTGGGCCGCATCTTCGAGCAGGTCCAGGATGTCATCCATGCGGGTGATCAGCTGGTGGATGTCATCGCGGTCCAGCGGCGTGATGAAGGTCTTGTGCAGCAGTTCGATGGCATTGTGCGTGACCTTGTCGGCTTCCTTCTCGACGGCTTCAATGGCGTGCACGCGAATTTCAAGGTCGTCGAAATTGGTCATCAGCGCCACCATTTCTTTCGCGCACTTGACCGCCAGCTCTGCATGCTGATTGAAAAGGTCAAAGAATTTGCCTTCAGTCGGCATCAATCGTCCAAACATTTTTCTCTCTCATCAATGGTTAGCGCTCATGTAAAGCGCCGTTTCGAACCGGCCTGCGGCTACCCCCTTGGAAGCCGGTACCCCGCCCTGCCGGTCCTGCACGAACGGCCTTGGGGACCGCTCGCCTTGCATGACACGGGCGGCCCGACGCCGCCCGTGATCCTTGTGCAGCGACACGCCCTGGTGGCGCGCCGCCGATGGCATCAGTCGCCGCCGTAAGGCTGCGCCAGATTGCCGATATAGTTGTCGTACTTGGTATACATCCCCAGGAAGGACAGACGAATGCTGCCGATGGGGCCATTACGCTGCTTGCCGATGATGATTTCCGCCGTGCCCTTGTCGGGCGAGTCCGGATTGTAAACTTCATCACGGTAAATGAACAAAATAACGTCAGCATCCTGTTCGATAGCGCCTGATTCGCGCAAGTCGGACATCACGGGACGCTTGTTGGGACGTTGTTCCAGCGAGCGGTTCAGCTGCGACAGCGCGATCACCGGGCAGTTGAGTTCCTTGGCCAGGCCCTTCAGGCTACGCGAGATTTCCGAGATTTCGGAGGCGCGGTTTTCAGAAGAGCTGCCACCGTTGCCCGACATCAGCTGCAGGTAGTCGATGATGATCAGGCCCAGCTTGCCGCATTGGCGCGCCAGGCGGCGCGAACGTGCGCGCAATTCGATGGGCGACAGCGCCGGCGTTTCGTCGATGTAGAACTGCGCATCGTTCATCTTCTGGATGGCGTGCGTCAGGCGCGGCCAGTCTTCGTCCAGCAGGCGGCCGGTACGCAGGCGGTGCTGGTCCAGGCGTCCGACTGAACCCAGCATACGCATGGCCAGCTGCGCGCCACCCATTTCCATGGAGAACACGGCTACCGGCAGGCCCGACTCGATGGCGACATGTTCGCCGATGTTGATCGAGAAAGCCGTTTTACCCATGGAAGGACGGCCGGCGACGATGATCAGGTCGCCCGGCTGCAGGCCGGAGGTCATCTTGTCCAGATCCATGAAACCGGTCGGAACGCCGGTGATGTCGCTGGTATTGTCGCGATTGTAAAGTTCGTCGATGCGCTCGACCACTTGCGTGAGCAGCGGCTGGATTTCCATGAAGCCCTGAGAGCCGCGCGACCCTTCTTCGGCGATGGCGAAGATCTTGGATTCGGCCTCGTCCAGCATGGACTTCACATCCTTGCCCTGCGGATTGAAGGCATTGCCGGAAATCTCGTCGGCCACGGTGATGAGCTTGCGCAGAATGCCGCGATCACGGACGATCTCGGCATAGCGGCGGATGTTGGCCGCAGAAGGCGTGTTTTGCGCCAGTGCATTCAGATAAACCAGCCCGCCCACCTCTTCGGCCTTGCCGCTGGTGGACATGGCTTCATAGACGGTAATGACGTCGGCCGGCTTGGTACTGTTGATGAGCTTGACGATGTGCTCGAAGATGATGCGGTGATCGTAGCGGTAAAAGTCTTCAGCGCTGACGAAGTCGGCGATACGGTCCCAGGCTGCGTTGTCCAGCAGCAGGCCGCCCAGCACCGATTGCTCGGCCTCGATGGAGTGGGGCGGCACGCGGAGCGCATCGATCTGGGGATCGGATGACTCTCTCTGGCCACGGAAAAATTCTGGATTGCCGCGGGACGATTCTTTCATGGCGCGCATTATAACCTGCTGATGTGAAGCCGTAGGTCCGGCCGAACGTTTTTGCACGGCCAGATGCTTCATGCGAACGAATGCAATATGAAGCCATTGACAAGCCGCGCCATGACGATGACCAGTGGCGGCGTGTCTTGGTACAACTGACAATAAAAAAGCCAGGCGAACCCGGCTTTTCTATTGCAAAACGAATTGCAGCAAACAGGCGTATTACGCTTGCTCGCCCTTGACTGCGATGGTGACATCGACCACCACGTCGGTGTGCAGAGCCACCGACACGGGGTGTTCGCCAACGGTCTTCAGCGGGCCGTTGGGCAGGCGCACTTGCGACTTCTCGACAGCAAAACCCTTCTTGCCCAGGGCTTCAGCGATGTCGAAGTTGGTCACGGAACCGAACAGACGACCGTCAACGCCGGCCTTCTGCGACACTTCCACGGTAGCGCCAGCCAGCTTTTCGCCTTGGGCTTGGGCAGCGGCCAGCTTCTCGGCGGCAGCCTTTTCCAGGTCAGCGCGCTTGGCTTCGAATTCAGCGATGGCTGCATCGGTAGCGCGGCGGGCCTTGCGTTGGGGGATCAGGAAGTTGCGTGCGAAACCGTCCTTGACGCGCACGACATCACCCAGACCGCCGAGATTCACGATTTTTTCCAACAGAATGACTTGCATGTTTTTCTCCTATTTCTCGACGCTGATTAGGCGTTGTGCAGATCGGTGTACGGCAGCAGAGCCAGGTAACGCGCGCGCTTGATGGCGGTGTCAACTTGACGCTGGTAGTGGGCCTTGGTACCGGTCAGGCGTGCCGGCATGATCTTGCCGTTTTCCTGGACGAAGTCCTTCAGGGTGTCCACGTCCTTGTAATCGACCTGTTCAACGCCAGCGGCGGTGAAACGGCAGAATTTCTTGCGCTTGAACAGCGGGTTTTGCTGTTGGCGCTTGTTTTTCAGCTTGCTTTTATCGAACTTTTTACCGAATGCCATGGTTGGCTCCTGTATCTAAAAATTGGGTAAGGTCTGTTTGGCTACCTTGCGCCGCTCAATCCGGCGCGACCGGGCCAAAATCAACGATATGAAACACGACGCTCTTGCTGTTGCGATTCCTGCGGGCCAAAAAGCCGGTGAACCGGAAGACTTCACCCAGTGCCGCCCTGTTGAGCGCACCGGAGATTTCCCCCGCTGCCAGCGCCGCGATCTCGAATTCGACCTGACGCTTCATGCCAGCCTCCGTCTGCTCCGACTGATGCTGCAACCTGGCAGTGACAATCGGGATACCGGCCGGCGTATAACGTAGGACATCACGTTCTGCCAGGCTGGCGATGACTTGAAACTGGTTCACTCTCCGCGATGTTCGCAGCGCTTAAGCTGCCGGAGCTTCGGTACGGCTCTTGGCCGCGTCTTCCTTCTGCACTGCCTTCAGGATGGGGGAAGGACCGGTTTCGGCCTTCTTCATCTTGACGGTCAGGTGGCGCAGGACGGCGTCGTTGAACTTGAAGCCGGTTTCGATTTCAGCCAGCGTTTCGCTGTCGACTTCGATGTTCAGGCAGACGTAGTGAGCCTTGGCCAGCTTCTGGATCTGGTAAGCCAGTTGGCGACGGCCCCAATCTTCGACACGGTGGACCTTGCCGCCGCGGGTGGTGACGATTCCCTTGTAACGCTCGATCATCGCCGGCACTTGCTCGCTTTGGTCCGGGTGGACGATAAATACGATTTCATAATGACGCATGTAGACTCCTTATGGACTTATTGAAGACGCCCACCCCGGCGTCAAGACGGGTGTGGGAAGAGGAAAACCAGAGATCATACTAGGTTTCCGTCCTGACAGCAATGCCGGCGTCACGGCACTGCGGCCGCGGGGCCACAACGCGGACCGTGCACATCGCCGCCAGCGGCTCAAAACCAGATTCTTCAGTTGCAGCGCGCTCTATATAAATGAGAAAGCTTGCCTTTTCCGCCCCGGAATATGCATGTTGCCGTTGACACAAGGATTGCACCTGTATAAAAATACAGACTGTTCATCCAGACAGCCTTCCCTCCGAGAAAGGCCACCCTCATGCTCAAACTGACTGCGCGCCAGGAACAGATCCTGAACCTGATCAAGAACGCCATCGAGAACACCGGCTTCCCTCCCACGCGTGCAGAGATCGCTGCCGAGTTGGGCTTCCGTTCCGCCAACGCCGCCGAAGAGCATCTGCAGGCCTTGGCCCGCAAGGGCGCCATCGAGATTTCCCCCGGCACCTCGCGCGGCATCCGCCTGCGCGAATCAGGTACCACAGGCATCAGTACTGCACGCCAGATGGCCCTGCCCCATCCCGCCCTGATGCAGCTGAGCCTGCCGCTGATCGGGCGCGTCGCAGCGGGCTCCCCCATCCTGGCCCAGGAACACGTGGAAAAGACTTACCAGGTCGACCCGGCCATGTTCCCGGCCAAGCCCGACTACCTGCTCAAGGTGCGCGGCATGTCCATGCGCGACGCCGGCATCCTGGACGGCGACCTGCTGGCCGTGCGGCGCGCCGACCAGGCGCGCAATGGCCAGATCGTGGTGGCCCGCCTGGCTGACGAGGTCACGGTCAAGCGCTACCAGAAGAGCGGCAGCGTCATCACCCTCTTCCCCGAGAATCCGGAATTCGAGCCCATCATCGTCAAGCCGGAAGACGACCAGTTTGCACTCGAAGGACTGGCCGTGGGATTGCTGCGCAGCTGGAACTGAATTCGGGGCGGCGCGCAGGCCCGACCGCCGGAAAGACGCTGCCAGCGGCGACTGATCGCTTGTTTATGCATGAACCTCCGCTTAAAACGGAGGTTTTTTGCTTTCTATTTAGCTCTTCACCTGTGACCGGTTACGCATATCATCCTTGCTGGACAGCTATGCCCGGCGCAATGGATGCGCCCAACCAAGAGGACCCTTTTCGATGTCGACGCGCAAGAGCAGCAACAAGCACGGCAAACATATTCCGGCCCCAGCGGCCGCCAAGTCCAACCTGCAGGATCTGCTGGACGTTCGCAAATGTCTGGACCTGCTCGACAATCGCAAGACCGAGGAAGCCAAGGCGATCTGTACAGCCGTATTGGCCCGCGCCCCCAATCTGGTGTTTGCCAACCACGCACGCGGACTGATCGCCATGCAGGAAGGCCAGTTCGCGCAAGCCGAGCAATACCTGCGCAAGGCCATCGAGGCCGATCCGAACAACGCCGAATACCTCAGCAACCTGGCCGGCACGGTGCTGAGCCAGGATCGCATCGACGAGTCCATCGCCATCTACGAGCGCGCCATCGCCATCGACAAGGAAAACCGGGCGGCACGCATCGGCCTGGCCAATGCCCTGCACGAAAAGAACGATCCGGAAGCCTCGATCAAATACTTCGAGGATGCGGCCCGGCGTGAACCCAACGCACCGGGCCCGCTGTCGCACCTGGGCCGCGCCCTGATCGACGCACGGCGCTTTGACGAGGCGGTCGCCACGATTCTGAAGTCGCTCGAATACCAGATCAATTTCGCTCCCTCCCACACCGCCCTGGGCGAAGCCTTTCATGCCATGGAGATGTACAAGGAGGCCGTGGAGTCCCACAAGACCGCCATCCTGCTCGATCCCCAGGACACCTACGCCCACAACAAGATCGCCGATAGTTATCTGAAAATCAACAAGATCGAAGAAGCCCACGAACACCTGCTGCGCGTCATCGAGATCGCCCCCAAGGATCCGAATGGCTACGTCAAGCTCGGTTCAAGCTACTTCAACACGGGCGACCGCTTCGACGATGCCATGCGCATGTTCAAGCAGGCCCTGGCGCTGGACCCCAAGCACGCCCTCACCTACAACAACATCGGCGCGATCCAGCACGATCATGGTGATTATGACGATGCGCTCGGCAATTTCCGCACGGCATTGGCGCTGCGGCCGAATTACCCGACCGCCAAGCACAACCTGGCACTGACCCTGTTGCTGCGCGGACAGTTCGAGGAAGGCTGGGAGTGCCACGAGAGCCGCCTCACCACCAAGGAACGCGCCCACGTCTACCGCCTGATCCACAAGCTGTTCGAGGTCATTCCGAAATGGGATGGCAAGTCCTCGCTGGCGGGCAAGCGCATCCTGCTGATGCACGAGCAAGGCTTTGGCGACAGCATCCAGTTCCTGCGCTATGCCCGCTTGCTCATGGAGCAAGGTGCCAGCGTGGCGCTGCATGTGAAGAATCCTCTGTACCGCCTGTTCCAATCCTTCACACCGGCAGTGACACTGGTGCGCGAAAGCGATCCCCTGCCACCCTGCGACTGCGCCTATGTGCTCATGAGCCTGCCCTATGCCCTGCGCACCCATAGCGTAGAGGATATCCCGCGCTATGCGGAAGGCTATCTGTCTGCCGATGCGTCGCTGGCGGCGCACTGGAAGCAGAAGATTTCCACCTTGACACGATCAGCGGACAATCTGCGCGTCGGCATCGTCTGGGGCGGCAATCCGGAGCATGGCAATGACCGCCATCGTTCGATTCCACTGGACAAATTCAAGCAATTGTTTGAAGTCCCCAAGATGGAATTCTACTCATTGCAAAAAGGCAAGCCTGCCGACGGCCTGAAGGACTTGCCAGCCGATTGGCCCGTCTTTGACCTGGGCAATGAGTGCCAAGACTTCGCCGATACCGCTGCCGCCATCAGCAATCTTGACCTGGTCATCTGCGTGGATACCTCGGTGGCCCACCTGGCCGGAGCACTAGGCCACCCCACCTGGGTACTGCTGCCGCATGTCCCCGACTGGCGCTGGCTCAACGACCGCGATGATTCCCCGTGGTATCCCGGCATGCGCCTGTTCCGCCAGCCGGCAGTCAGTGATTGGGACTCGGTCCTGAAAAAGGTTGGCGAAGAATTAACGCTGCTGCAACATAAGAAAGCCCAAGGCTGAGCTGGCAAGGAGCGCCCAGCCACTGCAGGAAACCGCCCTTCCCGGGCGGTTTTTGCTTTTCGGAACATTTTTCTTGGCCGCAACAGCAATTTTCCTAAAGTTTTTGGAATTGCCGTCGAAAAAGGATTTGCTTGGAGTTTCAAAGCACGCAGTTTTAGTTCGGAAAGCCTTGAAAAAGATTTTTTGCAAAAGCCCTAAACTTTTTCCAAGACTGCCCGATAAAGCAATCAACAGAGGTTGAAACGCCTGGGGCTCATGGGTAGAAGACCAACGTTAGGCACTGAAACTCGGATCATCGGTCTCAAATCTTAGGAGAATTAACATGGCAGCAGTCATTAATACCAATATTCCGTCGCTCAATACGCAACGGAACCTGAATTCCTCGCAGTCGTCGCTCAATACCTCGATCCAACGTCTGTCGTCCGGCCTGCGCGTCAACAGCGCCAAGGACGACGCCGCCGGCCTGGCCATCGCCGACCGCATGAACTCCCAGGTCAAGGGCCTGGCAGTTGCACAACGTAACGCCAACGACGGTATCTCGATGGCGCAAACCGCTGAAGGCGCTCTGTCGACCGTCGGCGACAACCTGCAGCGTATGCGTGAACTGGCTGTGCAAGCAGCCAATGGCACCAACAGCGCACAAGACCGCAAGACCCTGAACGACGAATACACCCAGCTGTCGCAGGAAGTGTTCCGTGTTCTGAACGGCACCAGCTTCAACGGCCAGAACCTGTTCACCGGTGTTGGTCAAGGCGCATCGGCCGGTACCGGCTCGAACGCTTCGAACGTGTCGGCTTCCCTGACCCTGTCGTTCCAGGTCGGCGCCAACGTGCAAGACAACAAGCTGAACGACCAGATCACCATCACCCTGGATGACCTGTCGAACAACTCCA
Source organism: Herbaspirillum sp. WGmk3 (assembly GCF_023952535.1). Classification (NCBI taxonomy): domain Bacteria; kingdom Pseudomonadati; phylum Pseudomonadota; class Betaproteobacteria; order Burkholderiales; family Oxalobacteraceae; genus Herbaspirillum; species Herbaspirillum sp. WGmk3. The sequence continues at coordinate 870,387 of NZ_JAKYWT010000002.1, forward strand.
CCATCGCTACCGTCATCGGCACCAGCGCCAAGGGCCTGATCGGTCTGGGCGACACCTCCGGCGTGAGCACCGCGCAAGCGACCTACACCTCGGCCAAGGCTGCCTTGGACAACCTGTTCGCTACCGGTTCGTCCCTGTCCTCCTCGGCACTGGCTTCGTCGGCCGTGACCCTGCAAGCTGCCGTTGACAGCGCCAAGCTGTCGCTGGATCAGGCAGTTGCCGCCCCGTCCGCTCAGAGCGACGCTCAGAAGGCCATCCAGAACCTGGACAAGGCCATCAGCCTGATCTCCTCCAAGCGTGCAGAATTCGGTGCAGTGCAGAACCGCTTCAGCGCGGTCATCAGCAACCTGCAAGTGTCGAGCGAAAACATCACCGCGTCGCGCAGCCGTATCATGGATACCGACTACGCGCAGGAAACCGCGAACCTGACCCGTGCGCAGATCCTGCAGCAAGCTGGTACCGCGATGCTGTCGCAGGCCAACTCGGCACCGCAGCAGGTTCTCTCGCTGTTGAAATAAGCCAGATAGCTAGGTAGGATGACGTGCGGGGGATAGACCTTATTCTCCGCACGTTCCTTTAAGGAAGGGAGTAGTACCATGTCGATTGCCCCACTTAATATCACTGCTGCTGGTGACTCCGGTACTGCCTATGCAGCACCGAAGACCGCCGAAAAGCCCGATCCCGTGGTATCGACGGTCGCACCGGCGGCCACCCCGGAAGCACGCCGCGCAACCGAAAGTGAAGTCAACGATGCCGTTGGCAAGTTGAACGACTTTGCAGCCGCCAATGCTGCCGCACTGAATTTCTCGAAAGACCAGGACACCGGCAAGACCATCATCAAGGTTGTCGATACGGCTACCGATACCGTGATTCGCCAGATTCCCAGCGAAGAAGCGATTGCCATCGCCAAATCGATCGACAAGATGCAAGGCCTGCTGATCAAGGAAAAGGCTTGAGTATCCCCTCGAGTCTGGTACGAACTGCAGTGGCTGAACAACCGCATGCGTCAATGCCCGTTCATTGCGCATGACGGAATCGGCTACCCCAGTTCATAACGGATTCAGATAGTTATTCCGCACAGCGTCCCTCTCTGCCCTACCCGACGCCGTACTTGAGAGCCCATCTCCTCTTGACCGCGCTGGACAACCGCACAGCGCTGTGCCTCACGCAAAGTTTCAGGAGTTGAACCGTGGCGACTTCCACCGGCACCATTTCCACATCGGCAGGCCCGCTCGATGTTTCCACACTGGTCAGTCAACTGATCTCGGCCGAAAGCCAGACACAGCTGACGCCGCTGACCACCCAGGCGAGCAGCTACAACACCCTCATTTCCGCCTATGGCAGCCTCAAGAGCGCATTGTCGAGCTATCAGTCGGCCATCAAGTCGCTGACCTCGGCCAGCTTCAGCTCGCAGAAGAGTTCGGTAAGCAACGCCGGCACCGGCACCACGCTGACCACCGACCCGTTCACCGCCGATGTCAACAGCGACGATTCGACCAAGATCCTGGCGCAGAAACTGCAGTCGGCCGGCGTAAGCAGCGGCACGACCTACAACGCCGGCGATTCGATCGCCATCAAGATCGGCACCAATTCGCCCACCTTCATCACCCTGCAAGCCAACTCGACCCTGGCTGGCGTACGTGATGCGATCAATGCCTCCAAGGCAGGCGTCACCGCCTCCATCACCACCGATGGCAGTGGCGACCACCTGGTCCTGGAATCGGCCACCGGCGGCACAGCCAACACCATCAAGGTCACGGCCAACAACAGCCTGTCCGCATTTGCCTATGATCCGTCGAGCTCGACACCGAGCACCATGACGCAGATCCAGGCCCCGCGCGACGCCACCAAAGCCGCATCCGGCACCTATTCGGTGGCCGTGTCGCAACTGGCGCAAACGGCCAAGCTGAGTTCGGCCAGCATCACGCCGGGCACGACCTTTGACAACGGCATTCTGGCCATCAAGACCGGCACCGGGTCCACCACCATCATCAAGCCTGCCACCAACACCCTGGCTGGCGTGCGCGATGCCATCAACAGCAGCGATGCCGGCGTGAACGCCACCATCGTCAGCGACGGCACCAACGACCACCTGGTGATTACTGCCAAGGACAGCGGCGCGGCCAATACCATCAAGATCACCGGCACCGGCAATTATTCCGTCTTCAGCGCCGACCCCAGCGGGACCGTGATCTCGCCCAACGTCAGCACCAGCCAGACTTACAGCTCCGGCACGCTGAGCCTGAAGGTAGGCGACACCACGGTGGCCATCAACCCGACCGCCAATGGCAGCGGCAACATTGACCTGAACCAGGTCATGAGTGCCATCAACAGCGCCAGCGCAGGCGTGACCGCCTCCATCAGCAACGACGGCACCAACAACCACCTGGTACTGACTCCGACCGGCAGCAGTGCGACGGCGGCAGTCTCGCTGACCGGCAGCGGCGATTATTCGGGCCTGACCATGAGCGGCATGGGCCAGTTGCTCAAGGCGCAGGACGCCAAGCTGTCCATCGATGGCGTGGCGGTGACCAGCACCAGCAACAAGGTCGAGAACGCGATCTCCGGCGTGACGCTCAATCTGGCCAAGGTCACCACCTCTTCCGACAACTTCACCCTGAACATCAGCAACGACACCTCCGGCATCACCACCGCCGCCAACAGCTTCGTGACGGCCTACAACACGCTTGCCAAGGCAGTGGCCGGGATGACTGCGCAGACGCCCTCCACCACCCTGGGCCAGGCCAACAACTCGGCTCCGCTGGCCAGCGAGTCGTCGGTGCAGACCATCATGAACCAGCTGCGCAATACCCTGTTCGCCACAGTGGACGGCGGCAATGGAATCAGCAGCCTGTCCGACATCGGCATCAGCTTCCAGAAGGATGGCACCCTGGCGCTGGACTCCACCAAGCTGGCCACGGCGGCTACCAACAATTTCGCCGGCATTGCCAATCTCTTCACTGGCACCGATCCGGATACGACCAACACTACGTCGTCCAAAAATGGTATCGTCACCAAGTTGCAGACCTTGATGACCAGTCTGTTGAGTGACAGCGGCATCATCGCCTCCAAGACGAATGGCCTGCAGGCCAGCCTGAAGATCAATCAGGATCGCCAGACCACGGTGCAGACCCGCCTGTCGAATCTGAAGGATGACTACACCAATCAGTTCAACCGCCTCAACGTCACGCTGGCCAGCATGCAGTCCACGCAAAGCTACCTGACCCAGCAATTGGCCAGCCTGGCCAAGAGCAGTTGAAGCGACACCGCGAACATAGGAGAACGTCATGTTCGGAAGCATGAAGCGCGGGGCCAATGCCTACGCCAACATCGGGGTGGAAACCGGCGTGATCGCCGCCAGCCCGCACAAGCTGATCACCATGCTCTTCGACGGTGCACTGGTGGCCATCGCCTTGGGCAAGAAGTCCATGGGCGAAGGCAATATCAAGGACAAGGGCGAATCCATCACCAAGGCCATCCTGATCATCGACAATGGACTGCGCGCCAGCCTGAACAAGCAAGTCGGCGGCGAACTGGCGCTGAATCTGGATTCGCTGTATGAATACATGAGCCGCCGCCTGTTCGAGGCCAATGCCACGAACAATCCGGCCATCCTCGACGAAATCCACGGTTTGCTCGACGACATCCGCTCCGCCTGGGAACAGATCGGACCGAATGCAGTGCAGTCTGCTGCCCCGCCGATGGCCATGACCCAGGATGTTTCTCTTTCCAGCTTTGCAAAGGCATGACTGACATGAACGGTGACGACGTCATCGCCCTCTATGAGTCGATCTCGCAATTGACCAACGAGATGCTGTCGGCCGCCCGTGCCGGCGACTGGGATCTGCTGGCAGCATTGGAAGCCCAGTGCGGCAAGCACATCGCCAGCCTGCGCGACAGCGAGGAAAACATCACCCTGCCTGAGCCGCTGCGCCATCGCAAGGTCGACATCATCAAGAAAATCCTGGAAGACGACCGCGACATCCGCAATCTCACCGAACCGGGACTGCGCAAGCTGTCGGCGCTGATCCAGAGCAACCAGACCGAACAGAAGCTCCTCAATACCTACGGCATGGGTAGTTGACCATGTTGCCGCGGGCCGATATCGCCAGCGCCGTCCAGCCCGTCAATCCTGTCGAAGCGGCCACGGCCGTCGTTTCGGTTGCTGATGCCCGGCAGGAAGCCTTCAGTCGCCTGGCCCAGATTGCGATCGGCCAGCAGATGTCGGGCCGCATCCTCTCCAACTTCAACGACGGTACCTTCCTGGTGCGCATCGCCAATACGGCGGCGCGCATGGTGCTGCCCAACAGCGCCCAGGTCGGCGACACCCTGACCCTGACGCTGGTCTCCAAGGATCCGCGTCCGACCTTCTCGGTCAATGAAGGCAGCATCCGTCCCGACGAGGAAAGTGCATCGGTCGCCTTGAGCACCGCCGGCCGCGCGATGCAGAAGGACCTCAAGTCGCTGCAGTTCGTCACCCGCGACGAAAGCGGTGCCGGACAGATCGCCCAGAACGAGGACATCGCCGATGCCCAGGCCAAGGGTGCGCGCCAGGGGCAGTCCGGCCCGCCCGCCAGCAGCACTACCACCCTCAGCAACGCCGGCCGTCTCATCGACACGCTGCTGCACGCGTCGCAACAAGGCGACGTCACCGATCACATCAATGCGGCCACACCCTTGCTGCCCAAGGCCGGCGTCCCTGTCGACCAGATGGCCTCGGCCCTGAAGGATGCCATTGCCCACAGCGGAGTCTTCTATGAATCGCACGTCGCTGCCTGGGCCGCCGGCCAGCGCCCGGCCGACGAACTGATGAAGGAACCGCAAGCCCAGGTCGCGGCGCGCCAGGGCGGCAACATCAACCTGCTCAGCGACAGCGATCCCGCCCAGAACCAGTTGGGGCAGATCATCAATCTCCAGCTCAATGCGCTGGAACAGCAGCGTGTGGTCTGGCACGGCGAAGTCTGGCCGGGCCAGAAGATGGAATGGGAAATCAACCAGGAACATGGCCAGGACTCCCCGAAACAGGGTGCCACCGACGACGAAAACGCCCCCACCTGGCACAGCGTGGTGCGCTTCAACTTCGCCCACCTGGGCAGCGTCTCGGCTTCGATCCGCCTGATCGGCCAGCAGATCCACGTGCAGGTCAAGGCGGACAATGACGCTGCCACCGCAGCCCTGCGCGGCAACACCGGCCTGTTTGCCAATGCCATGGCGGCAGCCGGCACCTCTCTCGACTCCCTGATCGTCAAGCAAGCCGATGGAGAAACCTAATATTCCGCTGCAAAATGCCGTGGCCCTGGCCTACAACGCCAGCCAGGCAGCCCCCCAGGTAGTGGCCAAGGGCCGCGGCCTGGTGGCCGAAGCCATCATCGCGCGGGCGCGTGATGCCGGCGTCTACGTTCATGAATCGAAGGAACTGGTCTCGCTGCTGATGCAGGTCGAACTGGACCAGCAAATCCCCCCCGCCCTGTACCGCACTGTCGCCGAATTGCTGGCCTGGCTATATCGTATTGAAAATATGCAATTAAGCGGGTCAGTGATGTATGATACAGGGTCAAACTATTCCAATAATTCCTCTGGGGAAAGCGATCCTACTCGCTGAATTCCGACGTACACGACGCACAGATGGCTAACAACGACGAGATCGACGACGACAGCCCATACCGGGTTCATTCACGGCGGGAGATCATTGCCCTGCTGACCAGCATGATGGAGAAAAACCAGCTCCTGAGCCTGCTGATCAAGGGCGGATCCGAGTCCGTGATCACTTCCATTCTGGAAGTCGATGCCGATGACGACTCGCTCATCATCGACGCGGCTCCCAGCGCCATGCTCAACGAGAGCATCGTGGCCAGCAAGCGCATCGGCTTCGAAGCCTTGTACAACAGCATCCGCATCACCTTCAACGTGGACGGCGCACGGCAGGTGGAGTATCAGAGCCGCCCGGCGCTGAAGGTCGGCATTCCGGAAAGCCTGGTGCGCCTGCAGCGCCGTGAGTATTTCCGCATCCCGACTCCGATCGCCAAGCCTCTGCGCTGCACCTTCCGCATCACGCAAGCAGACGGCTCCTTCGTCACGGTGGTCACGCTGCTCAACAACATCAGCGCCGGCGGCGTCGGCATCACCGACGAGAAGAAGCTGCTGCCCACTACCCCGGGCGCCATGTATGAAGACTGCCAGCTCGAACTGGGAGATAACACCCTGGTCTCGGTCAAGCTGCAGGTGCGCGACTGCAAGGAGTTCAAGATGACCAACGGCAAGGTCGTCAATCGCTTCGGCTGCCAGTTCATCGACATCCCGCGCACCGTCCTGGCCGCCATCCAACGCTTCATCACCAAGCTGGAACGCGAACAGAACGCCAAGGCCTCGGGCATGATGTAATTCAGCGCCGCTTCCCGGCGGCGCCCATGAAAAAACACCCCAGCAACCGGAAACCGGTTCTGGGGTGTTTTTTCATGGAAGGACGAGCAACAATCCAGCCCGCCCCACAGCAGAAAACTTCACACCTGCATGGTCATGATGTCACGGTAGGCCGAAACCAGCTTGTTGCGCACCTGGATGCTGGTCTGGAAGGAGATGCTGGCCTTCTGGGAAGCGATCATCACATCCGACAGATTCACGCTGTCATCCCCCATGGCAAAGGCCTGCGACATCTTGGCGGCTTTTGCCTGGGAATCATTGACCTGGTCAATCGCGCCCTTGAGCACGTCGGCGAAGTCCACGCGCTGCGCCGGCTTCTCCGCCGCGACGCCGCTCTGGACCGGGTCCACGCCACCCTGGGCGCGGGCTGCCGCAGCCTTCAGCTGGGCCACCATTGCCTCGATCTTGCTGGTATCAATCACACTGTCGATTGCCATCTGCCACCTCTTGAGTTCATTTTGCCGCTTGGCAAAAGCACAATACGCACCTTCGCCATCTACAGCAGCACCTTAACACTGCTGCATTGACAAATCGCACCAATAAGCGGGGAATTTGCCATTCTGTTCGGGCGATCAAATTCTTCCTGCCAACGGACAATCCACACTGAGCAAAAAACCTCACAAAGGTAGGCAGTGATCAAAGTCTTTATCAAGCTGGCAATCGAGGGAACGCCAGAGGGGAAATCATGGCGGTAGCAGCCGACGGCACGATGACCGGCGAACCCAACAATCCGGGCGAACTCGGCAATATTGAGGGTATGCCCCAAGGGCAGGCCGCCCAAGGCGGCGTGATGGGCTACGCCCGTTCGCCGCAGGGCAAGCGCATTCTGCTCATCATTGCCGCCGCCGCCACGCTGGCGCTGATGGCGGGCATCTGGCTGTGGAGCCAGAAGGTCGAGTACCGCGTCCTGTTCGCCAATTTCAACGACCGCGATGGCGGAGCCATCGTGGCCTCGCTGCAGCAGATGAACGTGCCCTACAAGTATTCGGACGGCGGCACGGCCATCCTGGTCCCCGAGAACATGGTGCATGACGCTCGCCTGAAGCTGGCCTCGCAAGGCCTGCCCAAGGGCGGCAACGTCGGTTTCGAACTGATGGAAAACCAGAAGCTGGGCATTTCCCAGTTCCTGGAGCAGGTCAACTTCCAGCGCGCGCTGGAAGGCGAACTGGCACGCTCGGTACAATCGCTGGCTTCGGTGCAGACCGCCCGTGTTCACCTGGCCCTGCCCAAGGCCTCGGTGTTCGTCCGCGACCAGCAGAAGCCGACCGCCTCGGTGATCCTCAGCCTCTACCCAGGCCGCTTCCTGGACCAGCAGCAAGTCAGCGCCATCGTCCATCTGGTGGCCAGCAGCGTGCCTGAGCTCTCGCCCAAGGCCGTGACCATCGTCGACCAGAACGGCAATCTGCTCTCCGACACCACCAAGCAAGCCCAGACCAACACGCTCGACCCGACCCAGCTGAAGTATGTCCAGGACATGCAGCAGGACATCGTCAAGCGCGTCGAGTCCATCATCGCCCCCATCGTCGGCAACGGCAACGTCCGCGCCGAAGCCACGGCTGATGTCGATTTCTCCCGCAGCGAGCAGGCCTCGGAGGCCTACAAGCCCAACCAGACGCGCGACACCGCTGCCGTGCGCAGCAAGCAGAGCAGCGAGGCCAACAGCGCGACCTCGGGTACCTCGGGCATTCCGGGTGCGTTGACCAACCAGCCCCCTGCCCCTGCCACCGCGCCGATCGTCAACCCGGCAGTGGCCAATGGTGCGGCCAATCAGAACGGTACGGCGGCCACGCCCAACGGCGCCGCCCCGACCCCGGCGGCCAGCGGCAATTCGCGCAAGGACGAGACCATCAACTACGAGGTCGACAAGACCGTGCGCTACACCCAGCAACCCATGGGTGGCGTGCGCCGCCTGACGGTGGCCGTGGTGGTGAACTACAAGCGTACCCTGGACAATACCGGCAAGATCGTGATGCGCCCGCTGACCGAGGCCGAGCGCAACCAGATCACCGACCTGGTCAAGGAAGCGATGGGTTACAACAAGGATCGCGGCGACTCGCTCAACGTGGTCAATACCCAGTTCAGCACCGACATGGAACCGGAAGTGCCGCTGTGGAAGCAGCCAGGCATGATCGAACTGGCCAAGGAAATCGGCAAATACGTGCTGGTGGCCGCGGTCCTGCTGTTCCTCTACTTCCGCGTGCTGCGCCCGATCGTCTGGAAGCTGTCGGGCCGCGAAGAGCGCGAGCGCCTGGCCAAGGAAAAGGCCGAGGCCGAGGCCGCCGCCGCTGCCGCAGCGGTTGCCGCCGGCTTCGATCCGGACGATCCGGACGCCATCGTCAACCTCTCCGGCGAGCCGGCAGTCGACGAACGGGCACAGTACAAGGCCAACCTGGAAACCGCCAAGCAGTGGGCCAAGAATGATCCGAAGCTGGTGGCAAGCATCATCAAGTCATGGGTGAACAATGAGTAACGACGGCGTTCAGAAAGGTGCCATCCTCATGCTCGCCTTGGGCGAGGATGAGGCCGCCGAAGTCATGAAATACCTGGGCCCGAAAGAGGTCCAGAAGTTGGGCGCGGCCATGTCGGCCCTGCGCAACGTCAGCTTCGAGGAAATCAACGAAGTGCTGGAAGCCTTCGTCGCCGAAACCGGCCAGGCCTCCTCGCTGGGCCTGGATTCGGATGAATACATCCGCAGCGTGCTGACCAAGGCGCTGGGCGACGACAAGGCCACTTCCCTGCTCAACCGCATCCTGGGCGGGCGCGATGCCTCCGGTATCGAAAGCCTCAAGTGGATGGACGCGCAGTCGGTGGCCGAGCTCATCCGCAACGAACACCCGCAGATCATCGCCACCATCCTGGTCCACCTGGAGCGCGACCATGCCTGCGGCATCATCAACAATTTCACGGAACGTTTGCGCAACGACGTCATCCTTCGTATTGCAACCCTGGACGGCGTGCAGCCGGCCGCGTTGCGCGAACTCAACGACGTGTTGACCAAGCTGCTAACCGGCAACGAAAGCCTCAAGAAACAACAGATGGGCGGTATCCGCACCGCGGCCGAGATCCTCAACTTCATGTCGGGCGAGAACGAGACCGCGGTGATGAACAACCTGCGTTCCTACGACGAGGACATGGCGCAGAAGATCATGGACGAAATGTTCGTCTTCGAGAACATCATCGACATCGACGGCCGCGGCATCCAGCTGCTGCTGCGCGAAGTCCAGTCCGAGTCGCTGATCGTGGCGCTGAAGGGTGCCTCGCAAGGCCTGCGCGACAAGATCTTCGCCAACATGTCGCAGCGTGCGGCCGAGATGATGAAGGAAGACCTGGAATCCAAGGGACCGGTGCGCCTGTCCGAAGTCGATGCGCAACAGAAGGCCATCCTGCAGATCGTGCGCCGCCTGGCCGACGAAGGCCAGATCGTGCTGGGTGCCAAGGGCGAGGACGCGTTCGTCTGATGCGTTTGAGGCAGATGCAGGGTGCCGTCGGCATGCCGGCCTGAGGAGTCAAAGAAGCCATGCGTGCAAAGATCATTCCCAAGGAAGAGATGACGCCCTACCAGCGATGGGAGCTGGCGTCCTTCAACGAAGAACCCGAACCGGAGCCGCAGCCCGAAATGCTGCCCGAGGAAGAAGAATTCCTCGAAGAGCCGCCACCGGTCCCGCAACTGACAGCCGAACAGCTTGATGCCATCCGCGAGGCCGCCCGCCAGGAAGGTTTTGCCGAGGGCCGCGAACACGGCCTGCAGGCTGGCCGCTCCGAAGGCTACGTCGCCGGGCTCCAGCAAGGCCAGCAGGAAGTCAACGAAATCATCCAGCACTTCCGCCAGATCGCAGTCAATTTCAGCACCGAAGTCTCACAGTGCAGTGAAAAGATGGCCCCCGAACTGCTGGACCTGGCGCTGGACCTGGCCAAATCCATGCTCAAGACGGCCCTGAACGTGCGTCCCGAACTGATTCTGCCGACCGTCAGCGCGGCCATCCACGCCTTGCCGGTGCTGCAGCTGCCGGCCAGCCTGACGCTGCATCCCGAAGATGCCGCCCTGGTGCGCAAACACCTGGGCGAGGAACTGGCCCAGCAAGGCTGGAAGATCGAGGAAGACGCCCATCTCGACCGCGGCGGCTGCCGTGTCGAAACCCGCACCAACCAGATCGATGCCACCACCCCGACGCGCTGGCAGCGCCTGGGCGAGTCGCTGTCCAAGCAGCTCGACTGGCTGGAATGATTCATCCGAAGTGATAGTTACCTGAACGGGAGACCCGCATGAACTCCCCGATGCCTTCCCATAGCAGCCTGTGGCAAGCCTACCTGCACAACTGTCGCAGCCTGGTCGCCATGGCCGAGCCTACCCGCACGGCCGGGCGCATCACGCGCGTAGCCGGCCTGGTGATGGAAGCGGTCGGACTGAAGCTTCCTGTGGGCAGCCCCTGCAACGTCCCGCTGCCCAACGGCACGATGATCGAAGCGGAAGTCGTCGGCTTCCAGGATGAACGTTTGTTCCTGATGCCGCAGAGCGATGTCGAAGGCATCGTCCCTGGCACCCGCGTCTATCCGGTCGAACCGGTGCGCCCTCCTCCGCGCACCGGCCCCATCAGCTTCACTCCGCGCCGCGTCGACGAGCACAGCCGTCGCCTGCCGGTCGGCGACGAGCTGCTGGGCCGCGTGCTCGACGGAGCCGGCCGCCCGCTCGACAATCTCGGCCCCCTGCATACCGAACGCTCGGCCCCGCTGGCCGTGCGTGCGGCCAACCCGCTGGGACGCGCGCCCATCCGCGACATTCTGGATACCGGCATTCGTGCGATCAACACCATGCTCACCGTCGGCCGTGGCCAGCGCATGGGCCTGTTCGCCGGTTCCGGCGTGGGCAAGAGCGTGCTGCTGGGCATGATGGCGCGCTATACCAGCGCCGATGTGATCGTGGTCGGACTGATCGGCGAACGCGGCCGCGAAGTGAAGGAATTCATCGAACAGATTCTGGGTGCCGAAGGGCTGGCGCGCTCGGTCGTGGTGGCGGCGCCCGCCGACACGCCGCCGCTGATGCGCCTGCAGGGCGCTGCGTACTGCACCTCCATTGCCGAGTATTTCCGCGATCAGGGCAAGGATGTGCTGCTGATCATGGATTCGCTGACCCGTTACGCCATGGCCCAGCGCGAAATCGCCCTGGCCATCGGCGAACCGCCTGCCACCAAGGGCTACCCGCCTTCCGTGTTCGCCAAGCTGCCGGCCCTGGTGGAACGCGCCGGCAATGGCGATGAAGGCGGCGGCTCCATCACCGCCTTCTACACCGTGCTGACCGAAGGCGACGACCAGCAGGACCCGATCGCCGACGCCGCCCGCGCCATCCTGGACGGCCACATCGTGCTGAACCGCCAGTTGGCCGAGGCTGGCCACTATCCTGCCATCGATATCGAACAATCCATCAGCCGTGCCATGCACAGCATCACGGATGCCGACCATCAGCGGCGTTCGCGGCATCTGAAGCAATTGTATTCACGTTTCCAGCGCAACCGCGACCTCATCAGCGTCGGCGCGTACGCCGCCGGCAGCGACCCCGTGCTGGATGAAGCTATTGCCTTGTTGCCAAGAATGGAGTCCTTTTTGCAGCAGGGCATCCATGAGCAGGCCGATGTATCAGAGAGCTTGAGGCAACTTACCGCTCTATTCGGGTGATTGAGCGCGCATCCTCAAAAATATAATCAGAGTGATCATGGCTACTCCCTCCGCACTTGATACGCTGATTGAATTGGCGACCAAAGAAACCGACGAAGCGACCAAACGCCTCGGCCGGGCTATTCGCGTGAGTGAAGAAGCACAACAGAAGCTGGGTATCCTGCAGCAATACCGCGACGATTACGCCGCGCGCTTCCAGGAAACCCTGACCAATGGCCTGACCGCGCTGGCGTATCGCAACTTCCAGCTGTTCCTGGAAAAGATCGACAATGCCATCGATGGCCAGGTCAACGTGGTGCAAAGCAGCCAGCAGCGCGTGGCCGAAGCCCGTACCGCATGGCAGGCCTGCGAGCGCAAGCGCATGTCCTACGACACACTGGCCACGCGGGCGCGCGACCAGGAAATGCGCAAGGAAAACAAGCGCGACCAGAAGTCCATGGACGAGCATGCCGCCCGCATCAGCTTCTACAAGCGCTGACCGCTGAAGCAGCCAGCCAGGCAAGACAGAACCGAACGCGCGCAAGTACAGAATCGCAACCAGCATCCAGAGCAGCAGACCGCATTTACCGACAGGCCACCATCATGAACACTTCCCTGCCGCTGTTGAACGTGATCACCGGCTCCCAGGCCGCCACGGGTTCGCGCTCGGGCAATCCTGCCGACAGCTTCTCGGCCGATGTGCCTTTCAACCAGGTCCTCAACAGCCAGGTCAGCACGCGCGTACAGGACAACCAGGCGCAGGCGCGCCAGGCCCAGCAGAATGCCGACACCCAGGCGGCCAATGCCCAGGCTGCCGCCAAGCAGGCCGCTGCCAATCAGCAATCCCAGACTGCCGCCAACAATGCCAGCAAGAGCGCCGCCAACGATGGCAGCGACCAGAGCAGTCAGGTCAGCGACAAGGATGAAGACGAGGACAGCAGCGACACCGCCACCCAGGCCTCGGCTGAATTGCTGGCTCTGGTCGCCAACATCGCCCAGAACGCCGTCAAGCCGGCCGCCGATGGCAAGGCCAAGGGTGACGGCAGCGCAGCCGACCTGCTGGCCCAGGCCAAGCGCGGCAGCGGCAAGCTGTCCCTGAGCGACCAGCAGCAAGCCCTGGCGGACGACAAGCAAGGCAAGGTCGACCCGGCCGCCCTGCAGGATGCCCTGGCTGCCGCCAAGGGCAAACAGGATGCCGCCGCCAGCGAACTGGCCCGCAAGAGCAATGCCGAGGCCAACCCGGCCCCGCAGGCGAGCAATGCCAAGGACGCCAAGCCCGCCATCGACCTGGGCGCTGCCGCCAAGGCCGAACCCAAGGACGATGCCAGCGCCCTCACCGCCCGCGCCCAACTGAACAAGGCCACGCCCGAGCTCGGCGCTCCGGCCGCCAGGCAGGATGCCGCCTCGGCCGCGCCGACCCCAGTGGTGCTGCCAGCCATGCAGCAAGCCGCTGTCGCCAGCCAGCCGCAGGCCGTGTTCACCCCGGCCTACAGCGACAAGATCCAGTCCAACGTCGGCAGTGCCGGCTGGAATCAGGCCCTGGGCACCAAGATCACCTGGATGGCCACGGCGGGCATGCAAAGCGCCTCGCTAAGCCTGAATCCGCCCGACCTCGGCCCGATGCAGGTGGTGCTGAACGTGCACAACCAGCAAGCCGACGCTACCTTCATCACCGCCCAGCCCGAAGTGAAGCAGGCGCTGGAAGCGGCCATGCCCAAGCTGCGTGAAATGATGGACCAGGCCGGCATCCAGCTCGGCCAGGCCAATGTCCAGACCGGCATGCCCAATCAGCAGCAAGGTGCCGGCAACGGTCAGCAGCAGGCGCGCAGTGGTTCTTCCGGCAGCTTCGGCAAGGAGCAGGAGGCCGATGTGGCCGTCAACGGCACGGCCACCGCGACGGCGACCACCAGCGGACTCGGCCTGGTCGACACCTTCGCATAAGCGGCCGGCCCCGGGAAAACTTAAAAAACAAGCAATTTTCGTCTGCGCAAGACTCAACAATGTGATTTGCCTGCCGATAAGCAGATAACGTCGCATACCGCGCTGACGAACTGAAAGGAACAGTAGATGGCAACAAAAGGAAAAGCCCCGGCCAAGGGAGCTGAAGCAGATGCAGCACCGGCAAAATCCAGCAAGAAGATGCTGTTCATCATCGTGGGCGCAGTGCTGGTGCTGGTCATCGGCGGTGCTGCAGCGTTCTTCATGATGGGTGGCAAGGGCAAGAAGGGTGATGATCACGCTGAAGAGAAGGTTGAAGCCAAGGCACCGACCTTTGTGGTGATCGAACCCTTCGTGGTGAACCTGCAGCAGGAAACCGGCGACCAGTACCTGCAAGTGGCAATGACCCTGCAAGTGCCGGACGGCCAGACCGCTGAAGCCCTCAAACTGTACATGCCGCAAGTACGCAGCCGCCTGCTGATGGTGCTGTCCAGCAAGAAGGCCTCGGAGCTGCTCACCAGCGAAGGCAAGCGCCGCCTGACCGACGAGATCATCGACCAACTGGGCGAACCGTTCTCGGGCAAGGGCAAGGGACCGCAGATCACCGACGTGTTCTACACCTCGTTCGTGATCCAACAGCAGTAACACCGTATCGAAGTCAGAGATCGTCGACCATGGCCGAGCATTTTCTATCACAGGAAGAAGTCGATGCCCTTTTGAAGGGCGTGACGGGAGATGAAGACGAAGAAAAAATCGTCGAAGAAGCTCCTGGTACGGTACGTACCTACAACCTGGCCACGCAGGAACGCATCGTGCGCGGGCGCATGCCCACGCTGGAAATCATCAACGAGCGTTTCGCGCGTCTGTTCCGCATCGGCTTGTTCAACTTCATTCACCGTACCGCCGAAATCTCGGTCGGTCCGGTGAAGGTGTCCAAGTACAGTGAATTCATCCGCAACCTGGTGGTGCCAACCAACCTGAACCTGGTGCACATCAAGCCCTTCCGTGGCATCGGGCTGGTGGTGTTCGACCCGCAGTTCGTGTTCATGCTGGTGGACAACATGTTCGGCGGCGATGGCCGCTTCCACACCCGCATCGAAGGCCGCGAATTCACGCCCACCGAGCAGCGCATCATCATGCGCGTGCTGGAGATCACCTTCGAGACCTACGCCAAGTCGTGGGAACCGATCTATCCGATCGAATTCGAGTTCATTCGCTCGGAAATGAATACGCAGTTCGCCAACATCGCCACGCCCAACGAAGTGGTGGTTTCGACCACCTTCACCGTCGAGCTGGGACCGGTGTCGGGCGAGATTCACATCTGCACGCCCTATTCGATGATCGAACCGGTGCGTGACCGCCTCACCAGCAGCATGCAGGGCGAGGCGCTGGAAGTGGACAAGCGCTGGATCCGCCTGATGAAGCAGCAGATCCAGACGGCCGAGGTCGAACTGATCGTCAATTTCGGCACCGCCCGAGTCAATTTCACCGATCTGCTGCACATGCAGGTCGGCGACGTCATTCCGCTGCAGACCAATACGACCGTCGAGGCACAGGTTGACGGCGTACCGGTGATGGAATGCAGCTACGGCCAGTCCAATGGCCAATACGCCTTGCGCGTTGAAAAACTGCTGTCCATCACCCATCAAGAAACACCGGAAAGCTTTCAAGGAGATTAGTAATGGCTGATGAGAACGTAGCAGGCGCAGGCGCAGCGGAAGACGATCCGTGGGGCGCGGCCATGGCCGAGCAAACCGAGGCTGAAGAGGCGCAGAAAAAAGGCGAGATGGAAGACGAGAAAGGCATCACCGCAGCCCCTGCGATGGCCACCGTCTTCAAGGACCTGAGCGCCGCCGATATCAAGACCAACACTCCCAACGATATCGACTTCATCCTCGACATCCCGGTGCAGCTGACCGTGGAACTGGGCCGCACCAAGATCGCCATCAAGAACCTGCTGCAGCTGGCACAGGGCTCGGTGGTGGAACTGGACGGCATGGCCGGTGAACCGATGGACGTGCTGGTCAACGGCTGCCTGATCGCACAAGGCGAAGTGGTGGTGGTCAATGACAAGTTCGGTATCCGCCTGACCGACATCATCACGCCGGCAGAACGCATCCGCAAGCTCAACCGCTGAGCGGGATGGCTTGAGTTTGATGACACGTTTTTACGCAGCATCGATGTGGCAGGGCCTGCGCCGGATCCGTCCGGCGCCGATGTCGGCCCTGGTCTTCCTGGGGGCCAGCCTGGTGGCTGCCGCCCACGCCTGGGCCGACAATACCCCCGCCGCAGCTCCGGCTGCAGCCGCGCCAGTGGCCGCCGGCGCTTCCCTTCCCTCTTCCTCCGGCAGTGTGTTCACCATGCTCTTCGGACTGGTGGCGGTGCTGGCCGTCATGGCCGCCGTCGCCTGGCTGTTCAAGCGCATGGGCCTGGCCAACAGCCTGGGCGGCAATGCCGTGGCCAAGGTGGTCGGGGGCGTGTCGGTCGGCACGCGCGAACGGGTGATGGTGGTCGAAGTGGGCGACCAGTGGATCGTGGTCGGCGTCGCTCCCGGCCGGGTCAATGCCCTGGCCACCCTGCCGCGCCAGGAAGGCGTCGCCGCCCAACCCGCCAGCGCCGGACCGGCCTTCGCCAGCTGGCTCAAGCACACCATGGACAAACGAAATGGCGGTGCCGGCAACGGCGACCGTCCGGGTAATGATGGCAGCACATCCTAAGCCGCAAGGCCTTCTCTCTTTCCTGCTCCGCCGGAGTGGCGCGCTGCTGCGCAGCCGCTACTGGTGGATGGCGCTGCTGTGCCTGCCGCTGGCCGCTTCGGCCCAGCAAGGCCTGCCCGCGCTCAACAGCATGCCCGCCCCGGGCGGCGGTACGAATTATTCGCTGCCGATCCAGACCATGCTGTTCCTCACCTCGCTGTCGTTCATACCGGCGGCGTTGCTGATGATGACCTGTTTCACCCGCATCGTGATCGTGCTGTCGCTGCTGCGCCAGGCGCTGGGCACGCAGTCCACGCCGCCCACTCAGGTGCTGGTCGGCCTGTCGCTGTTTTTGACCTTCTTCGTCATGAGTCCGGTGTTCGACCGCATCTATACCGAGGCCTATCAGCCCTTCGCGGAAAACAAGATCCAGATGATGGAAGCCCTGGACAAGGGAGCCGCGCCGCTCAAGGAATTCATGCTCAAGCAGACCCGCCAGTCCGACCTGGCGCTGTATGTGAAGCTGTCGCGCGGTCCGGCCCTGCAAGGTCCGGAGGATGTGCCGCTGCGCCTGCTGGTCCCGGCCTTCGTCACCAGTGAACTGAAGACTTCTTTCCAGATCGGCTTCGCCATCTTCATCCCCTTCCTGATCATCGACATGGTGGTGGCCAGTATCCTGATGTCGATGGGCATGATGATGATGTCTCCGGCCATCGTCTCGCTGCCCTTCAAGCTGATGCTGTTCGTGCTGGTGGACGGCTGGCAGCTGCTGATCGGCTCCCTGGCCCAGAGTTTCTACTAGCCCAAGGCAAGGATACGTATGACACCCGAAAGCGTCATGACCATGGGCCGCCAGGCCATGGAAGTCACTCTCCTGATCGCCGCCCCGATGCTGATCACGGCCCTGCTCATCGGGCTGCTGGTGAGCATCTTCCAGGCCGCGACCCAGATCAACGAACAGACCCTGGCCTTCATTCCCAAACTGGTGGGCGTGTTCCTGGCACTGATCATCGCCGGCCCGTGGATGCTGACCATCATCCTCGACTACATGCACACCATGTTCAGCGGGATTCCCGCCATGGTCCAGTAGGCCGGTCCGCCGGGCAGGCCCGGCGGCTCCTGATCCATGCTCACCTTCACCAGCCAGCAACTCTACGCCTGGGTCGCCATGTTCATTTGGCCGACTACGCGCATCCTCGGGCTGCTGTCCATCGCCCCGCCCTTCGGCAGCGCCAGCGTGCCCATGCTGGTCAAGATCCTGCTGGGCATCGCCATCGGCGCGGTGCTGGCGCCGGATGTGCCGATTCCCCCGGCCATCGATCCGATGTCGATGACCGGACTGCTGATCCTGCTGCAGCAATTGCTGATCGGCCTGTCCATGGGCTTTGCCATGCGCGTGGTATTTGCCGCAGTGGAAGCGGCGGGCGAACTGACCAGCTCGACCATGGGCCTGTCCTTCGCGGCCTTCTTCGATCCCCAGACACAGGGCCGTACGGCCGTCATCAGCCAGGTGTTCTCGCTGCTGGCCACCATGGTGTTCATCAACCTGAACGGCCACCTGCTGCTGTTGCAGGTGATGGCAGAGAGCTTCCACACCCTGCCCATCACAGGCGTGCCGATCACCACCGAGGGCTTCCATCAGCTAGGCCTGTGGGGGGCCAAGGTCTTCAGCATGGGACTGCAATTGTCGCTGCCGCTGCTGATCGCACTGCTCATCACCAACTTCGCCCTGGGCATCCTCACCCGCGCCGCGCCGCAGCTCAATCTCTTCGGGATCGGGTTTTCGATTACCATGCTGGCGGGATTCATCCTGATCGCCTTCGCCCTGCCCTATATGCTCACCCCGCTGCAGCGCTTCCTGTCCGATGGCGTCGAGATGGTCCGCCTGCTGGGCAGCGTGCCGCCGGTCAATGCGCTGCCCAAACCGTAAGCGGCAAGCTTTGCTTGCACAACATTTACGTCTGCTGACACACGCACGGCAGCGACGGCCTCACAATGACGCCTTTGCCTGCAGCACCGCTGTGCGTCCGGCCGACCCTGTGGCCGCCCCTCATTTTCTCGCATGAATATCGCCTACTTCCGCCGCCCCAAGATCCTGCTCCTGAGTCTCGCCGTCCTGCTGGCCGGGGGCTACCTCGTGCATCGCGCACTCACGCCACCAGCGCCGCCCAGCTACCTGACCGCCACCGCGTCCGTAGCCGATATCCAGGACGTGGTCCTGGCCAGCGGCACCGTCAAGGCCTACAAGCAGGTCAGCGTGGGCGCGCAGGTGTCGGGCCAGATCAAATCGCTCAAGGTGGCGCTGGGCGAGCGCGTCAAGAAGGGCCAACTGGTGGCCGAGATCGATTCCCTGACCCAGGCCAATGCCCTGGCCAGCGCCGAATATTCGCTGCAGAACCTGCAGGCCCAGCTGCGTGCCAAGGAAGCCACGCTGAAACAGGCGCAACTGGCCTATGCGCGCCAGCAGATGATGCTGGCCGGCGACGCCAGCTCGCGCGAGAACTTCGAGACGGCCGAAGCCACCCTCAACTCCACCCGTGCCGACATCGCCGCCCTGCAGGCGCAGATCAAGGACGGTGCCATCAAGGTTGACACCGCCCGCCTGAACCTGGGCTACACCCGCATCACCGCTCCCATCGATGGCGAAGTGGTCGCCATCGTGGCCCAGGAAGGCCAGACCGTGAACGCCAACCAGTCCACCCCGACCATCATCAAGGTGGCACGCATGGATACGGTCACCATCAAGGCGCAGATCTCGGAAGCCGACGTGGTACGCGTCAAGCCCGGCCTGCCGGTGTACTTCACCATCCTCGGCGATCCCGAGCATCGCTACCGCACCACCCTGCGCGCCATCGAACCGGCACCTGACTCGATCCTGCAGGACGACACCACCACCAGCACCACCAGCACTACCACCAGCAGTTCCAGCTCGACGGCGATCTACTACAACGGCCTGCTGGACCTGCCCAATCCCGATGGCAAGCTGCGCATCTCGATGACCACCCAGGTCAACATCGTGCTCTCCGAGGCCAAGGACGCGCTGGTGGTGCCCTCCACGGCGCTGGGTGCAAAGGATGCCCAGGGCCGCTACACCGTGCGCGTACTGGATGCGCAAGGCCTGGCCCAGGAGCGCCAGGTGCGCACCGGCATCAATACCAATGCGCAGGTGCAGATCATCGAAGGACTGAAGGCCGGCGAGCGCGTCGTCACCGGCACCGCCGTACCGGGCACGGCGGACAGCAGCAGCGAACATCGCGGTCCGCCGCCGCGCATGTAAGGTGGCCATGACGACGCCATTGCTGCAACTGCGCGCACTGCGCCGCGATTTCCCGGCCGGGGATGACACCATCACCGTGCTCAAGGACGTCAACCTCGACATCGCCGCCGGCGAAATGGTCGCCATCGTCGGGGCCTCCGGTTCGGGCAAGTCGACCCTGATGAACATCCTCGGCTGCCTCGACAAGCCCAGCGCCGGCAGCTACCTGGTCGCCGGCCGCGAGACCGGCCAGCTGGCGCCGGACGAACTGGCACAGCTGCGGCGCGAGCATTTCGGTTTCATCTTCCAGCGCTATCACCTGCTGTCGGACCTGGATGCCACCGCCAACGTGGAAGTGCCCGCCGTCTATGCCGGCCAGGAACCGGCGCAGCGCCGCCAGCGCGCCGCCCAGTTGCTGGCGCGCCTCGGTCTGGCCGACCGTGGCCACCACAAGCCCGGCCAGCTCTCGGGCGGGCAGCAGCAGCGTGTCTCGATTGCGCGCGCGCTGATGAACGGCGGCGACGTGATCCTGGCGGACGAACCCACCGGCGCGCTGGACAGCCACAGCGGCCACGAGGTGATGAACATCCTCAAGGAATTGCACGCCGAAGGCCACACCATCATCATCGTCACCCACGACATGCAGGTGGCCAGCAATGCCCAGCGCATCATCGAGATCAAGGATGGCCTGATCATCGCGGATCGCCGCAACAACGCGCCCGAGGCGGCAGCGGTGAGCGGCATCATCAAGCAGGAGCGCCAGCAACACCGGCAAGCCAGCGCCTGGCGCGCCGCGCTGGACCGCTTCAAGGAAGCGCTGCGCATGTCGCTGCTGGCGATGAACGCACATCGCCTGCGCAGCTTCCTGACCATGCTGGGGATCATCATCGGCATTGCCTCGGTGGTCTCGGTGGTCGCCCTGGGCAGTGGCTCGCGCGAACAGATCCTGTCCGACATCAGCTCCATGGGCACCAATACCATCGACATCTTCCCCGGCACTGATTTCGGCGACATGAAGTCCGCCGCCATCCGCACCCTCACGCCAGCCGATGCCGCCGCCCTGGCTGAACAGAATTACGTGGACAGCGTCACGCCCAGCGTGTCCACAGCCTCCTCGGCGCGCTACGGCAACATCTCGGTCACGGCCACCATCAATGGCGTAGGTGAACAGTATTTCCGCGTGCGCGGACTGAAGATGGCCCAGGGCATGAGCTTCGACAACGACAGCATCCGCCGCCAGGCGCAGGAAGTGGTGATCGATGCCAATACCTACAAGAAGCTCTTTCCCAACGGCGGCAATGCGCTGGGTGAAGTGATCTTCCTCGGCAGCGTGCCGTGCCGGGTGATCGGCGTGACGCAGAAGCGCGAGAACGGTTTCGGCAACAACAGCTCGCTCAATGTCTGGGTGCCCTATACCACCGCCATGACGCGCGTGATCGGCCAGCGCTACCTGAGCGGCATCACGGTGCGGGTCAGCGACAAGGTCCCCGGCGCGGCAGCGGAGCAAGGCATCACCCAGCTGATGACGCTGCGCCATCGTACCAAGGACTTCTACATCTTCAACACCGACAGCATCCGCCAGACCATCGAAAAGGCCACGGCCACGCTGACCCTGCTGGTGTCGATGATTGCGCTGATCTCGCTGGTGGTCGGGGGCATCGGCGTGATGAACATCATGCTGGTCTCGGTCACCGAGCGCACCCGCGAGATCGGGGTGCGCATGGCGGTAGGTGCGCGCCAGGGCGACATCATGCAGCAGTTCCTGATCGAAGCGGTACTGGTCTGCCTGGCCGGCGGCTTGCTGGGCGTGCTGCTGGCGCTGTCCTTCGGGGCGGTGTTTGCGCACTTCGTCAGCAGCTTCCACCTGATCTATTCCACTGCCTCCATCGTCAGTGCCTTCGCCTGCTCTACCCTGATCGGCGTGGTGTTCGGCTTTCTGCCGGCGCGCAATGCTGCGCGCCTCGATCCGGTGGATGCCCTCGCCCGCGAATGAAATTGCCCGTCATGTCCAAGTTCCTGTCCTTCCCTCCTCCTTCCCGCTTCGCGCTGTTGCTGGCGCTGGCCCTGCTGGGCGGCTGCAGTTCGCTGGTGCGCACGCCCTACACCGCACCAGTGACCCAGACCCCGCCCGCCTGGCAACAGCGCGACCCGGCCGCTGCCGTCAACGCCAGCCGCTGGTGGCAAGGCTTCGGCGATGAGACCCTCAGCGCCCTGATCGATGAGGCCCTGCGCAAGAACAACAACCTGGCGCTGGCGACCATCAAGGTCAGGCGCGCCCAGTTGCAGGCCGGGATCGCCAATGATGCCTTCGTCCCGGCGCTCAGCGGACAAGTGGGCAGCACCGCCAGCAAGGCGCTCGATGGCAATCGCCAGACTGCCCGCAGCAGCCAGAATTCGCTGAGCCTTTCCTACGAGGTCGACCTGTGGGGCCGCCTGGGTGCCAATTACGACGTCGCCCGCTGGGAAGCCTTGGCCACCGAGCAGGACCGCGCGGCCACGGCGCTCTCGCTGGTCGGCACCACCGCCAACTTGTACTGGACCGGTGCCTACCTGAACCAGCGGCTGCGCACTGCCGAGCAGAGCATCGCCTATGCGCAGAAGACCCTGGACCTGATCAATACCCAGTACCGCGCAGGGGCGGTGTCGTCTGTGGATGTGCTGACCGCACAGCAGAACCTGCTGAGCCAGCAAGCCAGCTATACCGAACTGGTGCAGCAACAGGTGGAAAATGACAATGCCCTGGCCATCCTGTTCGACAGCCCGCCCGGCCAGCGCCGCAGCCTGCCTCCGGCGCTGCCGGAGCAGCCGCTGCCGGTGCTGGAGGCGGGCCTGCCGGCCGAGCTGCTGGCGCGGCGTCCGGATCTGCAGGCGGCTGAATTGCGCTTGCGCGAGTCGCTGGCCAACGTCGACCTGACGCGCGCCAGTTTCTATCCGAAGCTGAGCCTGACCGGATCGCTGGGGACCAGCAGCGACGCCTTGCTGCGCCTGGTGCAGAATCCGGTAGCCTCGCTGGCGGCGCAGTTGAGCCTGCCGTTTTTGCAGCAGACCCAGATGAAGCTGCAGATCAAGGTCTCGCAGGCCGACTATGAGAGCGCCGTCACCCAGTTCCGCCAGACTCTGTACGCCGCCTTCAGCGACGTCGAGAACGCCCTTTCGGCGCGCACGCAATACGCCCGGCAGCAGGCGCTGCTGGCGCGCAACGTCGAGGTGGCACGGGCAGCCGAACAGCTCTACGAACTGCGTTACCGGGCTGGCTCGGTGACCTTGCAATCCTGGCTGGATCAGCAGGACAAACGCCGCAGCGCCGAGAACACGCTGGCGCAGGTCCGCCTGAACCAGCTGAAAAACCAGATGACGCTGTACCAGGCCCTGGGCGGCGATGCCCGTGCGACTCCGCCGCAATGAGCGGTGGCGGTTTGTGTCCGCAGCAAATAAAAAGGCGAACCCGCGGGTTCGCCTTTTTTGCATTTTCCTTCACGGCGATCGGCCTGGAACGCCGTCGCTGTGAAAGTAAATTCATTATTTCAGGTAATTCAGCAAAGTCAGGCCACTGGTGGTGACGAACACCTTCTGCGCCGCCGACAGATAGGTCTGCTTGAGCGTCAGGTCGCTGATCAGCTCGCTGGTATCGGACAGGTTGCGGCCCAGCAGGTTGTTGATGGTCTGCGTGTAGTTTTCCTTGTTGACTTCACCGGCGGCGTCGAGGTTGTCCAGCTCGTTCTGGCGCGCGCCGATGGATGCCTTGACGGTGGACACGCTGCTGGAGATCGAGTCGATCTGGGTGTTGAACTGCGCCAGGTTGCGTGCCAGTGCCGCCTGGCTGCCGACCACCGGGGTACGTGCCGCATTGGCCGCATCCGACTGCAGCTTGAGTGCGGCGGTCGAGGTGAACTGCGCCTGGTAGCCCGGATCGTCCGGCTTCATGGCATCCAGGGTAGCCTGGGCCGCCTTGTAGGCGGCGATCGGGGTCTGGCCGCTGCCAGCGGGATAGACGTAGTTGTTGGCGGCCGTGTCATCGGCCTTGTTGGCGGCTTCGGTCACCGGCACCGACAAGACGTTGATCAGGTTGGTCATGGTCTTGAAGATGTCCTGGCCATTGCCCTGGAACACCGTCTGGCCCGAGGCGCTGACATCCATCTGGCGGGTCGAGTCCACCTGCAGCGTCATGGCCCCCTGGTCGCCGTTGTAGACCACGCCGCCGGTACCATCCAGCGTGAAGGGTTGCGTCGTGCTCTTGAAGCCGGAGAAGATGTAGTTGCCCTGCCCGTCCTGGGCATTGGCATAGCCCAGCACTTCGTTGAGGTTGCCCTTGATCTCGGACGCCATGTTGATACGCTCGGCGTTCGAGTAGGAGGCATTGCCGGCCGTGATGACGTTGGATTTCAGCTTGGTCAGCATGTTGGTCAGGCTGTCCAGGGTTCCCTGCACGGTCGACAGCGCGCTGTTGGCGTTCTGGCGATTGGTCTTGTACTGGTCGTTGAGGGCCGAGGTCTGGGTCATGTCCAGCGCGCGGGCGGCAGCCACCGGATCATCCGAGGGCAACAACACCTTCTGCTGCGCCGTCACCTGCTGCGTCAGCTTCAGGATCTGGCTCTGCATGCTGGTCAGGTCATTGTTGCTCGACTGATAGAGCATCTGGGTGCTAATACGCATGGTCGTCTTCCTTTAACTGATTAACCGCCCAGGGTGAGCAGGACATTGATCATGTCGCTGGCGGCCTGGATGATCTTGGCCGCGGCCTGGTACTGCTGCTGGTTCTTGATCATCTGCGCCAATTCCTCGTCCTGATTGACCCCGGACTCGGACTGCTGCTGGGCCTGGATCGCCGTCAGGCGCGTCTTCTCGGCCGTGTTGGTGACGTTGATCTCGTTGGTCTTGTTGCCGATGGTGGCCACCAGCTGCGAGTAGGAACCCTGGAAGGTGGTGCCATTGATGGTGTTGGCCGTCTGCAGGTTGGCCATGGCCAGCGCGTTGCGGTTGTCCGACGCGGCGCTGGTGTTGGCGGCAATGGTGAACTGGTCGCCATTGGACGGCTGGCCCGAAATCTTGAACTTGACGCCGCTGATCTCGTAGGTGTCGCCAGCGGTATAGGCCAGGCTGGTGGCACCGCCTGCGATGGCGGTGGTGGTGCCATCCTGGTGGGTGATGGTGCCGCCACCAGCAGGCACGGCCGGCGAAATGGTGAACGCCGGCGGCGTGGCCGCGGTGTTGTAGGTCAGCGTGGTCGGCTTGGTCAGCGGCGTGGTGGTGGTCAGGTACGCCGCCGTGACCGAACCGGTGTTGATCGTCGCCGTGCCCTTGTTGGCCGCCACCGGCGCGAAGTTGAACTGGTCGCCGGCCGACGGTGTGCCGGTCAGGGAGTAAGTCACGCCACCGCTGCTGATGGTCATGCCCGGCGTGTAGTTGAACGCCGTGCCGGCTGCCACCGAACCGGTGGTGCCGTCCGGATTGGTATACGTCACCGCAGGTGCCGGCGTTGCTCCGGTCCAGGCCGCCGTCAGTTGCACCTGGGTGCCGCTCAGGGAAGCCGTGAAGGCGACCGAGGAGCCCTGCTTGAAGGTAGTCGGATCCAGCGAGGTGTTGGAGATGATCGCATTGCCCGTATTGGTGCCCGGCGTGCTGGCATTGACGTTGTTGGTGGCGTTGATCGAGGTGGTGATCGGCGCGGCCGTGGCCAGCAACTGGGTATTGTTGAGCGCCAGCGAGAAGGCAGCTGCGCCGTTGGCGGTCGGCTGGATCTTGTAGGTGTTGCCGCTGGCCATGGTCGGCGCACCACCCGGGGTCGCACCGTTGGAGTAGGTCACGCCATCGAGCGTGACCGGGAAATCACCCGCGACCTTGACGGTCTTGGTGTTGTCCGACAGCCGGGTGAAGGTGTAGTTGGTGCCGTCATAGCTCAGCGTGTAGTCGCTGGTGCTCAGTGCCGAGGGATCGCTGATGGTCGCCGTCAGGTTGGTGGTCCCGGTATTGCCGGGGAAACCGATCAGGTTGGGCGAACTGACGTTGAACATGGCCGTGCCGGCATTGCCGTTCTGGTCCAGGCCCAGCTTCTGTTGCTGGTTGAAGGCCGTGCCCATGGCGATGGCGATGCGCCCCAAAGCGTTCTGGGTCGGATCCAGCGTTTCCGTGCGGTACTTGAGCAGACCGCCCAGGCTGCCGCCGTCATAGAAGAAGCTGTCGGGAATCGTGACCGTGCCGCCGCCCGCAGTGACCTGGCCGATCTGCAGACGCGAGACGTCGGTAGGCGAATTGGTCACCACCATCTGGGTGACCTGGTCGCCCGTCACCAGCGCCTGGCCGGTGCCGATGAACACGCTCACCGCGCCAGTATCCTGCGGCACAGTGGTGATCTTGACGTACTTGTTCAGCTCGGACACCAGCTGGTCGCGCTGGTCCAGCAGATCGTTGGGCGGCTGGCCGCCACCGGTACCGTTGGCATTGACGATGGCCTGGTTCAGCTTGGCGATCTGCTGGGCATAGGAATTGATGCTGGTCACCGTGGAGGTGATCTGGCTGTTGACGCTGGCGCTGCTCTGGGCCAGCTGGTCATTGATGCTGGAGACGCGCGCCACTAGCGTCGACGCCTGCGACAGCACCGACTGGCGCGAAGCCTGGGTATTCGGGTTGGAGGCCAGGTTCTGGACTGCCGCAAAGAAATCCTGCAGCGCGGGCGACAGGCCGGCCTTGGTGTCGGCCACCATGTTGTTGATCTGCGAGATCTGGGAGTAGTACGAATCCAGCGAACTGGCCGAACTCTGCGAGGCCAGCGCCTGCTTGGTCAGGAAGTCGTTGTAGATGCGCTTGATCTCGGTGACCTGGGTGCCCTGGCCGACGAAACCGTAACCGTAGTTGATGCCGCCGGCCGAGCTTTGCACGACTTCCTGGCGGTTGTAGCCGGGAGTGGTGGCGTTGGAGATGTTGTGGCTGGTGGTGGCCTGCGCCGCCATGGCCGCCTGCAACGCGCTTTGCCCGATACTGAAGATGTTAGTTGCCATGCTAGGTTGTCGTCCCTGAAAGCTTTTAGCGGAATAACCAAGTCAACGGCAGGATTGACCAAAACTTTAGAGGCTCCGGGCCAAATTTGTTTCCGGCCGGAACCGATGAGCTTGCCGCCCGGACACGCCCTGCGGCGCTGAAAAATCAGGCCGAGAGCGACTGGCGGATGATGCGCGAAAGCTTCTCCGCATAATGCGGATCGGTCGCATAGCCGGCGCGCTGCAGCCCATAGGCGAAGCCGTGGGCATCCTGGGCGCTGGCCAGTACCTTCTCGTAGCGCGGATTGCTGCGCAGCAAGTTGGCGTAATCCTTGAAGGCATCCGCATAGGAATCATAGGCGCGGAATTTCTCCACGCGCTTCTGCGGTTTGCCGTTGATGTATTCGATGGTGGTGGCCTCGACCACCTTGCCGGTCCAGTTGCCGGTGGCCTTGATGCCGAACAGGTTGTGCGCCGAGCGGCCATCGCGCGTGACGATTTCCTTCTTGCCCCAGCCGGTTTCCAGCGCGGCCTGCGCCAGCATGAACTTGGCCGGAATGCCGGTCATCTTGCTGGCCATTTCGGCGTCGGCCTGCAGGCGGTTCTGGAAGGCTTCGACGTGGGCCGGCTTGTTGGAATTGCGGCGCTGCTTGTTGCGGCCATCCTGGTCCGTACTCTCCGCCGCCTGCTGGCTGGCGAAGCTCTGGATGAACTTGGCGCGGTCGGCATCGCTCATGTCCTTGACCAACGGAATGCCCATCGGCAGGCCCTCTTCGCCCGGCAAGGGACTGCCTTCCAGGTCTTGCGCGTCCGGCAGTTTCTTGGGCAGCGAGGCCGAGAGCTGGCGCGTCAGCACGTCAGCCAGGCCCACGCCGCGCTGGGCCAGGCTCTGGCTCAGTTGCTGGTCCAGCATGGAGGTAAACATCTTGGTCTGTTCGTTGTCGAACGGGCCGTTCTGCGGGGTGGCATCCCGCATGCTCTTCATCACCATGTTCAGGAACAGCGCCTCGAATTGCTTGGCTGCGCCCTTGACGGACTCCGGCGTGTTCTGCTTGGCAGCCTCACGCAGGCCGTTCAGCCCATTCGCATCGACGGCAAGTCCCTCGGTCGGATTGGATGGGTTGATCTTGTTGAGCATGGATTACCTTGGTGGAAAGCGTTGGGTGTCGGATCAGTCCGGAGCGTCAGATCACTTCGAGTTCTGCGCGCAGCGAACCGGCCGCCTTCATGGCCTGCAGGATGGCCAGCAAGTCCTGCGGCGTGGCACCGATGGCATTGAGCGCCTTGACCACATCGGACAGCGAGGCCCCGCCCTTCAACAGCATGACCTTGCCCGGCTCCTTGTTGATCGAGACCTGGGCATTCTGCACGCCCGCGGTCTGGCCACCGGCCAGGGCATTGGGCTGGCTGACCGCATTGTCGGCCTGGATCACCACCGACAGGTTGCCGTGCGAGACCGCGCAGGTATCGAGCATGACGCTCTGGTTCATCACCACCGAGCCGGTACGGGCATTCAGGATCACCTTGGCGGCCAGCTTGCCGGGCGTGACATCGACGTTTTCGAGCGCGCCGAGGAAGGCCACGCGGTCGCCGCTGGAGATCGGTGCGCGCACCCGAATCACGCGGCCATCCTGGGCCACGGCGGTGTCGCTGCCAAAACGCTTGTTGAGCGCATCGACCACCCGGCTGGCGGTCGAGAAATCATTGTCGTTCAGTTCCAGCATGACCATGTCGCCGCCACCGAGGGAACTGGGCACCGCCCGTTCCACGGTCGCACCGCCCGAGATGCGCCCTGCCGACAGCTGGTTGATGACGGTGCTGCTGCCGGCAGCCGAACCGCCAGCACCACCGACCACGATGTTGCCCTGGGCGATGGCATAGATCTGGCCGTCCGCACCCTTCAGGGGAGCCATCAGCAGCGTGCCGCCGCGAATGCTCTTGGCGTTGCCGATGGAAGAAACCGTCACGTCGATCAGCTGGCCCGGCTGCGCGAAGGCCGGCAAGGTAGCCGTCACCATCGCTGCCGCCACGTTCTTCAGCTGCATGTTGCTGCTGGTGCCGCTGGGCACGTTCACGCCCAGTTGCTGCAGCATGCTCACCACGCTCTGCACCGTAAAGGGTGTCTGTGTGGTCTGGTCACCGCTGCCGTCAAGACCTACCACCAGCCCGTAACC
Organism: Herbaspirillum sp. WGmk3; assembly: GCF_023952535.1. Classification (NCBI taxonomy): domain Bacteria; kingdom Pseudomonadati; phylum Pseudomonadota; class Betaproteobacteria; order Burkholderiales; family Oxalobacteraceae; genus Herbaspirillum; species Herbaspirillum sp. WGmk3. The sequence goes on from NZ_JAKYWT010000002.1 coordinate 899,494, forward strand.
TACCAGCTGGTTCTGACGCACGCCCTGGATGCTGGCCAGGTCCTTGAGGCGCTCGGCGTGGGCCGGCGCAGCAGCGGCCACGCACAGTGCGGCCACGGCAGCAGCCGACAGGAGCTTGCTGCCCATCCTGATCATGTCCATGGCGAAAAATCCTTTCCGGGTCATTGCACTACTCCACATCAGAAAGGAGAAACGCTGAAGAAGAAACGGCCCAGCGAGGACATGAAGTCAGCCATGTCGACGCGGGTATTGGTACGGTATTCGACCTTGGCGTCAGCCACCAGGGTAGACGAAACGGTGTTGCCGGTCTGGATGTTGTCGGGGCTGACGGTGCCGGAGAAGCGGACATATTCCACGCCCTTGTCCAGCGCCACCTGCTTTTCACCCGAGACCACCAGGTTGCCGTTGGGGAGCACTTCCACCACGGTCACGCCGATGGTGCCGGTGAAGGTGTTGCTGGAGCTGGTGGCGCCCTTGTCCTCGAATTTGGAGGACGAGGTACCGGAGGCGGACAACTCCTTGATGGATGTGCCGAAGATGGTCGGTGCCGGCGAGGCTACCGTGCCTGTCTTGCTGGCCGAACTCCCGGCCGACTTGACGGCACTGGTCTTTTCGTTGATGACGATGGTGATGGTGTCACCCACCAGGCGCGCGCGACGGTCTTCCAGCAACGGCCGGTAGACCGCCGACTGGAAGATCGCGCCCGAGGTCGGCGGCGCATAGGAAGCCGGTTGCGGACGCGCCGTCTTGGGCCCGGTCACGATACTGTCCGGCACGGTGGTGCAGGCGCTCACGCCCAACACGCCCGCGATGGTGGCCAATTTCAGCATGCTTTTCATCATTGCCTCGTCCTTCTTCTGCTACCGACTGCCTTGTTCAAAAACCACTGCACGACTGCATTACAGCTGCGAAATCTTGGCCAGCATCTGGTCGGAAGTGGTGATGGCCTTGCTGTTGATTTCGTAGGCGCGCTGGGTCTGGATCATGTTGACCAGTTCTTCCACCACGTTCACGTTGGAGGTTTCCACGTAACCCTGCCACAGGGCACCGGCACCGTTGGTGCCCGGGGTGTTCGGGTTCGGGGTACCGGAAGCGGCGGTTTCCACGTACAGGTTCTCGCCACGGCTTTCCAGACCGGCCGGGTTGATGAAGGTGGCGACCTGGATGGTGCCGATCTGGGTGGTGGCGGTCGAACCGGCCTGCATGATCGAGACGGTACCGTCACGGCCCACGGTCAGCTTGGTGGTGTTGAGCGGAATGGTGATCGGCGGCTGCAGCGTATAGCCGCTGGAGGTCACCATCTGGCCCTGACTGTCGGTCTGGAAGGAACCGTCGCGGGTATAGGCGGTGGTGCCGTCCGGCAGCAGGATCTGGAAGAAGCCGTTGCCCTGAATCGCCAGATCCTTGTCATTGTTGGTCTGGTTGACGTTGCCTTGGGTGAAGATACGTTCGGTGGCGACCGGACGCACGCCGGTACCGATCTGCAGGCCCGAGGGCAATTGCGTCTGCTGCGAGGACTGGGCACCGGGCTGGCGCACGGTCTGGTACAGCAGGTCTTCGAACACGGCGCGCGAACGCTTGAAACCGTTGGTGCTGACGTTGGCCAGGTTGTTGGAGATCACGTCCAGTTGCGTCTGTTGCGCATCCAGGCCGGTCTTGGAAATCCACAGGGAACGAATCATTTGTTTCTCCGGTAATCAGCGCTTGCGCTGCGGTGCATCGGTGAGGTCAGGTGCGTAGGCAGCATCAAGACAGCGACAGGATCGTGGTCGCCTTGGTGGAATCACTTTCGGCGGTCTGGATCACTTTCATGTTCATTTCGAACTGGCGCGACAGGTTGATCATGTTGACCATCGCTTCCACCACGTTCACGTTGCTGCCTTCGACCGCACCGCTGGCCAGGCGCACGTTGGCGTCGGGCTGGGCGGCACCGGTGATGGTGCGGAACAGGCCGTCGTCGCCGCGTTTCAGGTTCTTCTCGTCCGGGTTGACCAGCTTGATGCGGCCCAGCACGTTGACCGCATTGGGAATGCCGTTGGTCGGGATCGACGACACCGTGCCGTCAGCCGCGATGGCCACGGTGGTATCGGGCGGAATCGTGATCGGACCGCCGTCACCCTGCACGGACTGGCCGTTCTGGGTCTGCAGGATGCCGTTCTCGTTGATCTTGAAGCTGCCGTTGCGGGTGTAGGCTTCGCCGCCATCGGCAGTCTGCACCGCGATCCAGCCACGGCCCTGAATGGCCACATCCAGCGCACGGCCGGTGTCCTGGATCGGACCCTGCGAAAAATCATTGCCTGCAGTGGAGTCCACCACGAAAGCACGCGTCGGCAAGCCCTGCCCCACCACCGGTGCCGAACGGAAGGTATTCAATTGGGCACGAAAGCCCGTGGTCGTGGCATTGGCCAGGTTGTTGCTGGCGCTGGCTTGCTGCTCAAGCGTGTGCTTGGCGCCCGACATCGCTGTATAGACCAGACGATCCATATCACCCCTTAGTGGTGGCACCCATCCCTGGCACCACCGGTTGAAACCGGCCACCGGCGACGCCGGCAGCCTTGAAGCAGGCGCGCCGCAAGGCGCGCCGGATCACCCTGTTAGCGCAGGCTGACCAGCGTCTGCAGCACGGTATCCTGCACCTTGATGGTCTGCGAGTTGGCCTGGTAGACACGCTGCGCCACGATCATGTTGACCAGCTCGGCGGTCAGGTCGACGTTGGAGTCTTCCACCGCACGTGCCTGCAGGGTACCGAAGGTACCGGTGGTCGGCTTGCCCACCAGCGGGCTGCCGGCGGCGGCGGTGGCGGAGTACAGGTTGTTGCCCAGCGGCTGCAGGCCGTTGGGGTTGGCGAAATTGACCAGCACCACGCTGCCCAGATTCTTGGTCTGCTGGTTGCTGTAGGAACCGACGATGGTGCCGTCCTTGTCGATCGAGAAGCTCGACAGGGTGCCCGGCGGCATGCCGTTCTGGCTCTGCGCCAGGTTGACGAAGGCCGAACCGGTCTGGGTCGAGCCGGTGTAGCTCAGCGCAATGGTGCTGGCGAAGTTGCCGCCCGCCTTGGCCACCCCGGGGTTGGTACCGGTCGTAGTCAGGTCGATGGTCATGGCACCGCCCGAGGTCAGGGTACCGGTCGAATCGAACACCATCGAACCCAGCTTCAGGGGGACCGTGCCGCCCGAGGTGGTGGTCAGGGTCTTGCCGTCGACGGTGGCGTAGACGTCCCAGGTAGTGGTCGGCGGCGTGCCGGTCGGCGTGTTCTTCACATAGAAAGTCTGGACGCTGTACGGATTGCCCAGGCTGTCATAGATGGTCACGCCGGTCGAGTTGTTGTACGAGGTCGGGTCGGTGGCGCTGAAAGTGGTCGTGGTCGGCACGGTCACGCGCGAATCCAGGTTGACCTTGGTATTGACGGTGGTGGTGGTGGTCGCCGGGATCGAGGAGGTATCAATCTGCAGGCGCACCGGATCGCCACCGGTCACACCGGCTGCATAACCCATCAGGAAGGCCCCGTTCATGCTGGGGTTGACGATGTAACCGTTCTTGTCGAGCTGGAACTGGCCATTGCGGCCGTACATCGGCGACAGGTCGCTGGAGCTGGCGGCCAACTGGAAGAAACCGTCACCATTGATGGCGATATCCAGCGGGTTGTTGGACGACGTGATATTGCCCTGGGTGAACTGTTGCGCCACATTGGCGACCGTCACACCGATACCCACCGGCGAATTGCCGGAACGGTTCATGGAATTGGCGTACATGTCGGCAAACTGCGTCTGCGACTGCTTGAAACCCACCGTGCTGGCGTTGGCCACGTTATTACCGATGACGTCCAGGCTCTTGGCTGCGCCGTTCAGTCCGCTCAGACCTTGCTGAAAACTCATGAGATATCCCCTTGTTCCGAATGTTGTCGGTAATGACGATTAAAGAATTTGCACGACGTCGGTCGGCTTGATGGTGCCGACATTGGTGACGTTGAGCTTGACGCCGTCCGACGCAGTCGAGACGCTGGAAACGGTACCGAACGACAGGGTCGAAGCGGTGACTGCAGTGCCATTGTTGGAGGCACTGACGGTGAAGGTGTAATTGCCGTCGGCCACCTTGCCGCCGGTATCGTTGGAGCCGTCCCAGATCACCGGCACCACGCCGGCGGCCTGGGTGCCCAAGTCGGTGGTGTGCACCACGGCACCCGAGGAATCCTTGATGGTGACCACTACGGAGGAGGCGGTACCGGACAGGTTCACGCCGAACACCGCCTTCTGGCTGGTGGTTTCCGTACCGCTGGCATCCTTGGTGGTATCGCTGGTCAGCTGGATGCTGTTGCCCGGGGCCAGCACGCTGTGGCCGATCATGTTGGCGGTCGACAGCGCCTGCGAGGAATTGAGGTTGCTCATCAGCGTGGACAGCGAATTGTTCAGCTGGCTGATGCCCGTGACCGTCGACAACTGTGCCATCTGGGTGGTCAGCTGCGAGTTGTCCATCGGGTTGCTGGGATCCTGGTTCTTCATCTGCGCAATCAAGAGCGTCAGGAAGCGGTTCTGGATCGCGTCCGGGCTGTTGTTGTCCAGGCTGGAAGAGCTGGTGGTAGTGGACGAGCTGCTGCTCGTGCCATTCATTGCGGTGAGCAGGTCACTGGAGACGATTGCCATGGTTCAGGTCCTGGTTATTGGCCGATGGTGAGGGTCTTGACGAGCATGGCCTTGGCCGTGTTCATCGTTTCCACATTGGTCTGGTAAGAGCGGGAGGCCGAGATCATGTTGACCATTTCCTCGACCGGATTGACGTTGGGCATGGCGACGTAGCCATTGCCATCGGCCATGGGATGCTTGGGGTCGTAGACCAGCTTGGGCGGGGCCTGATTCTCGACCACGGCCGCCACTTTCACGCCGCTGTCCTTGACGCTGCCCACCGGAATGGCTTCGAACACCACCTGCTTGGCCTTGTACGGCGTGCCATCGGGGCTGGTCGCGCTGTCGGCGTTGGCGATGTTGCTGGCCGTGGCGTTGAGGCGCTGTGCCTGGGCGCTCATGGCCGAGCCGGCGACGTTGAAGATGTTGGAAAGAGACATGTTTATCAGCCCGGTTGGATAGCGTTCAGCATGGCCTTGATCTGGCCGTTCACGGAGGTGACGCCGGCTTCGTAGCGGATGCCGTTGTCTAGGAATTCATTGCGCTCCACATCCATATCGACCGTATTGCCGTCCACGCTGCCCTGGGCCGGTGTGCGGTACTGCAAGGCGGTGCCGCCGATGCTGCCCGGACCGTTGTCGGGCGCGGTGCCGGCCACGTGCGTGGCAGCAGTGCGCTCCAGCTGCAGCGGCGGGATCGTGTTGGACTTGCTGTCCAGCGCATTCTTGAGAGCGTCGGCAAAGTTGACGTCACGCGCCTTGTAGTTGGGCGTGTCCGCGTTGGCGATGTTGGACGCCAGCACCTGCTGGCGCTGGGACCGCAGGTTCAGCGCCATCTCGTTGAAACGGAAATAATCGTCGAGCTTAGAGACCATCAGGTCCTCCGGAAGTACAGCGCCCCCTGTCCTGCCCGGCCTGTTGCCGGGCCGCTTGCGGACTGCGCCGATGATGGAATTACGTAGGCTTGATCATACGTTCGCACCCCGAACTCTAAGGGGCGATAAAGAGAGAAAAGCCTCCCCTGTTTGCCCTTTTGACCTCGCGCGCGCGACGTACCATGAGTGCCAAGATTCGCCTATGCCCTGCGGGCAAGTTGCACAAAATGAAACACGCTTTCCGCGCCCTGCGCCGCACTTTCGCCGTCCTGTCCTTGCTGGCAGCCGGCCTGGGGGCGACTGCGCCTGCGCTCGCCCAGAACGACCCCAACTCCCCCCAAAAGCAGGACTTGCAAGCCTTGCAACAAGTGGCAGAGCAATTCCTGAAAAGCCAGACCTCGGGCTTGCCCGGCAGCGTCACGGTCACCATCGATCCCGCCGATGCACGCCTGACGCTGGCGGCCTGCCTTGAACCTCAAGCCTTCATGCCCAATGGTGGCCGCCTGTTCGGCCGCACCACGGTCGGCATCAAGTGCGTGGCCCCCTCCCCTTGGACCATCTACTTGCGCGCCAACGTGCAGGTGATCTCGGATTACCTGGTCGCCGCCGTCCCGCTGGCCCAGGGCCAGACCATCAGCGCCAGCGACATCACGCGCATTCGCGGCGACATGTCGGCGCTGCCCAGCGGCGTGATCACCGAAGAATCACAGGTCATCGGCCGCGTCGCCAACATGTCGCTGCGCGCCGGTACGCCGCTGCGCCTCGATACCATCCGCAACCAGCGCGTGGTGCAGCAAGGCCAGGCGGTACGGGTCGTATCGATCGGCCCGGGCTTCCAGATTTCCACCGAAGCGCGCGCCCTGACCAATGCCAACGAAGGCCAGATGGCCCAGGCGCGGACGGCGGCCGGCCAAGTGGTGAGCGGTATTGCCAAAGCGGGCGGGATTCTGGAAATCAACTATTGAGTCGGTGGCCCCGGTTTCTCCATTGATATGAAGCAATTTCCCGCAGGGCAAGTCCCGCGCGAAACGCAGCGGATCGCCCGGACAGGAATGTGAAGAAAAGTACCCGAATTCAGCTTAATTCAGGTGCGGGAATGTTAAAGTTTGCCCAGAACTGGTCGATAATCCATACGACAGGCGGGTGCGAAGCGCCCCCACCCTACAAGGAATACTGCCGTGAACGTTAACGACGCCCTCAAATCTGCTGCCCTCAACACCGAGCAGACGCAAACGCAGACCCGCAACACGACTGCCGCCAATCCTGCGGGCACTGACCCGGCCGCCACCAAAGCGGCTTCGGACAGCGTGCGCTTGTCCAGCACCTATCAGGCGCTGGAAACCAAGGACACCAAAAACGGCGGTTTCAATGCCGAAAAAGTGGAAAAGCTGAAAGCGGCCATCGCCAACGGCACTTTCCAGATCGATGCCGACAAGATCGCCGACGGCGTGATCGATACTGTCAAGAATCTCATCAGCGCCCGCCCGGCCTGATTCCCGTTTTACCGCTCAGAGGATCTTTCGCATGAATCCGGCCAGCAACCTGTCCCTGGAACACGCCGCGCTGTCGCGCCTGGTGGAAAAACTGAGCCAGGAACAGGCACTGCTGGCGGAAGCCACCGCCGAAGGCCTGACCGACATCATTACCGAAAAGGCCGCCATCGTTGCTGAAATGTCCACGCTGGCCGGCAATCGCCATGCGCTGCTGGGCAGCCTCGGCTACAGTGCAGATGAAAGCGGCATGCAACAGTGGATGAATGAGCAAGCCGGCGACGCTGACCGCGAGATCTGGGCCAGCCTGTTCGAACTTGCGCAGGACGCCAAGGAACTGAACCGCGTCAATGGCCTGCTGATCGGCAAGAAGCTGTCCATCAATCAGAGCGCCCTGACCATCCTGCAGGGCAAGACCGGCACCGGCAATTTCTATGGCCCGGACGGCCAGAACAGCATCCGGTCCTCGGGACGCCGTCTGGGCGTGGTATAAGTTTCAGCCGCTTCCCGCTCACGGAAGCACAGCAAGATCGCATCAACAAAAAGCCCGGCATTTGCCGGGCTTTGTCGTTAACGCGTCCTGCGTCCTCTCTCGGATCTGCGCCCTGAAGGCAGGCAGCCTCAGGCCACCCCGCTCCAGGAATGCTCGCGCAGATACGAACGCATGCGCGAGATCGCCTGGCTGTGCAACTGGCACACGCGCGATTCGGAAACGCCCATGACGGCGCCGATTTCCTTGAGGTTCATTTCCTGCTCGTAGTACAGCGCCATCAGGATCTGCTCACGCTCGGGCAAGGCCTTGATGGAATCCACCACGGCTTCACGGAAACCGCCATTGATCAGGCTCTGCAGCGGATCATCATCGCCGTCGCCGGTCTGGTAGCGGTCCAGGAAGTGTTCGTGGCCGCCATCGTCGTCGTGAAAATCTTCGTAATAGATCAACTGGTGGCCGCCGCAGTCGGTCAGCAGCGACTGATACTCGGCCAGGCTGATTTTCATGTGCTGCGCCACTTCCGCTTCTTGCGGCTGACGGCCCAGTTGCTGCAGCAGGGACTGCATGGCTTCTTCCACCTTGCGCGCATTCTGGCGGATGCTGCGCGGCAGCCAGTCGCTGCTGCGCAGCTCATCCAGCATGGCACCACGGATGCGCTGCACGGCGTAGGTCTCGAACTGCGCGCCATGGGTTTCCTCGTAGCGGTTGACGGCGTCGAGCAAGCCCATCATGCCGGCCTGGATCAGGTCGTCCACCTCTACGCTGGGGGGCAGCTTGGCCTTGAGCTGATGCGCCAGTTTCTTGACCAGCGGCGCATGCTGCTCCAGTACGTCGTTCTTGCCCTTTTTTCCCTTGACGTTATACATGCACGTCACACTCCCAGACTGGCACCGTCGGTGGCCATCCCGTAGCTGCTGCGGGCTGCATCCGGACCGGCCGTGAAGCGCTTGGAGAGGCGCTGGAAGGCCAGCGCGGCACCGGCGAAGGGAAACACGTCCATCACCGCCCGCCCCTGTCCGGTGGCGCGGCGAATATGGTCATCCGCCGGAATCGCGCCGATGAAATTGAGCTGCGCCGCCAGGTAGCGGCTGGCCGCCTGGGCCATGTTGGCGTAGACGGTACGGGCTTCGGCTTCGGTGGCATCGTTGACGATGAGACTGAAGGGACGGCGGCCGATGCGGTCGCTCAAGCTCTTCAGCAGCACATAGGCCGCCTTGATGGAAGACGCCGTGGTCGAGACCTGGATCACGATCTCGCCCATTTCCATGGTCGGCACCGGCAGCGACAGGTCGCGCGCCAGCACGCCATTGACGAGCGTAATCTCGGCCTGCTCGATGAGGCTGTCGAAGATCTCCGCCAGACGGCCGGCATGCGGATCGGTCGCCGAGGGCACGCTGCGGCGGGCGATGCGCGCCATCGAAAAACCTTCCGGCAGGAGCCGTGTGGCTTCCGCCATGGGACGCTCCATCCGCGCCACTTCCTGCAGCGTCGCCACGTCGTGACGCAGGCCGATGCGGGTCAGCAGACCGGTCGTGGCAACGTCGCCATCCACCACCAGCACGCTGTGCTTGGCCTGCGACAGGGACGCCGCCAGATTGATGAGCATGGCACTCTTCTCTTCCTCACCCAGCACCGAGAAGAAGGTGAACAGCCTGGGCACCGGACGCTCCAGCATCCGGCGCAGCCCTGCTGCCTGGTCGATATCGTAACTAGCCAAAGCTCACCTCACGCAGTCCCCGGTCATTCATGGACATGGCAGTAGGACCGATCACGCCCGGCAACTCACCTTCCTGGAATTCGAAAGGGGCGGTTTCGCGCTTCTGCTTGAAGGCACGGTCGGCCAGGTAGAGCTTGTTGGCCACATGCAGGTCTTCGGGCACGCGCTGGCCATTGGCCACGTAATGCAGGTTGAGCTTGTGGCGGATCACCACATCCAGCACGTTGCCGATGGTGGCGGCTTCGTCCAGCTTGGTGATGATGCAGCCGGCCAGCCCGGAGCTGGAATAGGCATGCACCACTTCATTGAGCGTACCGCCGGTGGCGGTGGCATTCAGGCACAGCAGGCGCTTGATGTCCACGCCGGCACCGGCCAGCATGGCGTCCTGCTCGGCCACCATCTGGTCGCGCTGGCCGACACCGGCGGTGTCGATCAGTACGGTGTGCTTGCCTTTGAGTTCTTCCAGGGCGATGCGCAAGTCGGTCTCATCCTTGACCGAGTGCACCATCACGCCAAGGATCTTGCCGTAGATGCGCAGTTGTTCGTAACCACCGATACGGTAGCCGTCGGTCGTGATCAAGGCCAGCTTGCCGGAGCCGTGGCGCATCACGCAGCGCGCCGCCAGCTTGGCGGTGGTGGTGGTCTTGCCAACGCCAGTGGGGCCGACCAGCGCGAAGACGCCGCCGTTTTCCAGCAGTTCGTTTTCGTTGGCCAGGGTATTGAGATTGCGCGCCAGCACCGACTTGACCCAGAACATGATGTCCTGCGACTTGGAGTTGGCAGGCAGGTTTTCGGTGATCAGGCGCGACAGGCTGGCCGAGAAGCCGGCCGCCAGCATTTCCTTCAGTACCACGCCCTTGAGCGGATCGCGTTTCTGCGTACCGCCCCAGGAAATCTCCGCCAGCTGGGTTTCCAGCACGCCGCGCATGGAGCGGATCTCGCTCATGACTTCGGAGAGGATTTCGTCGTAGTCCTTGCCATCGAATTCAGGCAGGGCCGAACGTGGACGCTGGTCATGTTCCCCGGATTCCTGCGCCTGCTGGGCCGAGGCCGGACGGCCACCGGCCGCCTGCTCCGCACGGCGGCTGCGCCAGACGCGGGCATCGCTGGCCGGAGCAGCTTCCACCGGGCGCGCAGGCGCGCGGCCGTGGGCCGGCTGGTCCAGCAATGGCGCATGCTCGGGACGCGCGGCGCGGGGCGGCTGCTGGGCCAGCGGCGACGACAGCAGCGCCGGACGCTTGGCCTGCTGTGCGTTCGGCGCACCGGACTGCTGCTGCAGCGAGGCCGCCTGCGGGCGAGCATTGGGGTCGCGCGCGCCGGTCGGGGCCACCAGGGTGGTCATGTCCTCGTTGGCCATGGCCAGGATCTCCACCCCGTCAGGAATATTGCGGTTGGAGAGAATGACGGCATCCGGGCCAAGCGCCTCGCGCACCTGACGCCAGGCCTCGCGAGAAGAATTGGCGATAAATTTCTTGACGTTCATGCTTGCCCTCCAACTAGGCTGGTAACTTTAATCGTTTTCGACTCGGGTACTTCAGCGTGCGACAGCACGCGCAACTGCGGCATGGCGCGGCGCAGGAAGCGCGCCAGCAAGGTCCGCAGCGGTGCGCCGACCAGCAACACGGGCGACAGGCCCATCTGCTCCTGGCGCTGCGCCGCCATTTCGGTCTGCTGCACCAGCGAATCGGCCAGGCCCGGCTCGATGCCGCCGGTGTCGCCACTGGCCTGCAGTGCCTGCATGAGCAGGCGTTCGAGCTTGGAATCGAGGGCCATGACGGCCAGCTCGCTCTCGCCCGGGAAAATCTGTTGCACGATGGCGCGTCCCAGCGCAATCCGTACAATCGCCGTCAGGTCGGTCGGATCCTGAATGCGGGCGGCGTGTTCGGCCAATGTTTCGATGATAGTGCGCATATCGCGGATATGCACGCCTTCCAGCAAGAGGTTCTGCAAGACCTTCTGCAGCGTGCCCAGCGGCAGCATCTTGGGCACCAGGTCTTCCACCAGCTTGGGGGCTTCCTTGGCCAGGTGATCCAGCAGGCTCTGCACTTCCTGGCGGCCCAGCAGTTCGGCCGCATGCGTGGTGATGAGGTGATTCAGGTGCGTCGCCACCACGGTACCGGCATCGACCACGGTGTAACCCATGGTGGAAGCCTGTTCGCGCAGGCTGCTGTCGATCCACACGGCCGGCAGGCCGAAAGCGGGATCGGAGGTCATCATCCCTGGCAGCGGACCAGTCACCATGCCTGGATTGATGGCCAGGTACTGGCCGGCATGCGCCTCGCCGTTGCCCACTTCCACACCCTTCAGGGTGATGCGGTAGGCCGACGGTTTCAGTTCCAGGTTGTCGCGGATGTGAATCGGCGGCGAAAGGAAACCGACTTCCTGGGCGAATTTCTTGCGGATGCCCTTGATGCGCTTGAGCAGTTCGCCACCCTGCCCCTTGTCCACCAGCGGGATGAGGCGATAGCCGACTTCCAGGCCCAGGGTATCGACCGGCATGACGTCGTTCCAGGTCGCCTCTTCCGCTTCCGAGGGCGCAGCTGCGGCGGCAGCGGCCTGCGGAGTGGCCGCGGCGGCTTCGGCCTTGGCCGTTTGCACCCGCTTGCTGATGGCGTATGCACCGCCGGCCATGGCCGCAGCCAGCAGCAGGAAGGCGATGTGCGGCATGCCCGGGATCAGGCCCATGCCGCCGATGATGACGGCGGTAATGTAGAGCACTTCCGGCTTGGCGAAGAGCTGATTGATCAGCTGCCCGCCGACGTCCTGGTCGTTGGCCACGCGCGAGACCACCACACCGGCGGCGGTCGAGATGATCAGCGAAGGGATCTGCGCCACCAGGCCGTCACCGATGGCCAGCAGCGTGTAGTTCTTCAGCGCGGCATCGAAGGCCAGGTCGTGCTGCACCATGCCCACCACCAGGCCGCCGACGATGTTGACCACCGTCACGATGATGCCGGCCACGGCATCGCCGCGCACGTACTTGGAGGCACCGTCCATGGCCCCGTAGAACTCGGATTCCTGCGCCACTTCCTTGCGGCGGGCGCGGGCTTCGGGTTCACCGATCATGCCGGCGTTGAGGTCGGCGTCGATCGCCATCTGCTTGCCGGGCATGGCGTCCAGGGTGAAGCGCGCGCCCACTTCGGCGATACGGCCGGCACCCTTGGTCACCACCATGAAGTTGATGATGGTCAGGATCACGAACACCACGATACCAACGGTGTAGTTGCCGCCGATCAGGAAGTGGCCGAAGGCTTCGATCACCTTGCCGGCCGCATCCGGACCGGTGTGGCCTTCGGTCAGCACCACCCGGGTGGAGGCCACGTTCAGTGACAGGCGCAGCATGGTCGACACCAGCAGCACCGCCGGGAAGGCGATGAAGTCCAGCGGCTTGACGGTGTACAGCGCAGTCATCAGCACGATCACCGACAGCGAGATGTTGAAGCTGAACAGCAGATCCAGCATGAAAGCCGGCAGCGGCAACACCATCATCGCCAGCATCATGACGATCAGGATCGGGGCCGCCAGCGCCCGGCCGCTCTTGAGCGGGACCCAGGCCGGGATTTTCATGGTATTGAGTTTGGTTGCCATCGTTACTGCCTGTTTCTATTCTTGGGGCCGCGAGGCTTCTTGGGCGCAGTGGCCGGATCAAGGTCCTTGGGCACGTTCAGTTCGGTCGGTTCCACCGGACGGTTGCCGCCGAACTGACCGAAGGTACGCAACTGGAACACGTAGGCCAGCACTTCGGCCACGGCGGTGTAGAGCGCTTCGGGAATCTCGTCGCCGATCTCGGTATGGGCGTGCAGCGCACGTGCCAGCGGCGGCGCTTCCAGCAACGGCACCTTGTGCTCGCGTGCCAGCTCGCGAATCTTGGCGGCGACGTCGTCGGCGCCCTTGGCCACCACCTTGGGCGCGCCCATCTTGCCTTCGGTGTACTTCAGGGCGACCGCGAAGTGGGTCGGGTTGGTCACCACCACATCGGCGGTCGGCACTTCGGCCATCATGCGGCGGCGGGCCATGGCGCGCTGCATCGCGCGAATCTTGCCCTTGATGTGCGGATCGCCTTCGGATTCCTTGTGTTCCTGCTTGACCTCTTCGCGCGTCATGCGCAGCTTGCGGCCGTAATTCCAGATCTGGTAAGGCACGTCCAGCGCCGCGATCAGGATCAGCGCCGAGACCATGGTGATGAAGCTGATCCACAGCAGCTGCGCGGCATGTGAACCGGCGGTCTTGAGCGATTCCACGCCCAGGCCCATGACGGCATCGAGCTGGCTGCGGATGGCGATCCAGGCCACGGTACCGACCAGCAGCGTCTTGAGCACCGCCTTGCCCAGTTCGACCAGGGAATTGATCGAGAACATGTTGGCGAAGCCGCTGATGGGATTGAGCTTGCTGAATTTGGGCGCCAGCGAATCGACGTTGAACAGCCAGCCGCCCAGCATCAGCGGCGCGGCCATGGCGGCCAGGGTCATCAGGAAGGCCAGCGGGATCATGGAAACGGCCACATCCAGCATATGGGCACTGAGCATGTCGAACAGCAGCGCCGGGTCGAAGGCGGCCGCCCGTTCGAAGGTCAGGGTCGCCACCATGATGCGATCCAGGGCGGTCACTACGGGGCCGCTGAAAAGCCAGACACAGCTGCCGCCGACCAGCAGCATCAAGGTCGTGGCCAATTCGCGCGAACGCGGGACATCCCCCTGCTCACGGGCACGCTCAATGCGTTTGCCCGTGGCGGGTTCGGTCCGCTCCATGTCGCTGTCTTCGGCCATCCGCCGTATCCCCCTGCTAAACCGCTTTTCCGCCAGCGCCGGCGCTGGACGGATTTGTAGAACAATAGGCTAGGATTATTGGCGAGCGGCCGCCCGGATCATCAGGGGAATAGGGGCGAAAAGGTCCCCCATTTCGGACTAGGCAAAACCGCAAGGGTCTGCCTTGGACAAAACGCTGCGTATCGGGCCGTCAAAATGTGAAGAAAGTCAAGCTGGACGGGCACTTGCGGCCACCTGTCCGGCCTGAAAAGCCCGCCCGGCGTGGCGTAGCGGCCACATCAAGACAAAACGCTCCGGACTTGCCTGATTGGCAAGTGCCGAAGCGTCTATCCGGGTCGGGAGATGCGGAGAAACCGGCTTCAGAAGCCCAGACTCTCCAGCAGGTCGTCCACCTGCCCCTGGTTGGCGATGACATCCTTGCCGGCAGGATCGATCTGGGGACCGTTGAGCAGTCCCGTATCCTCGCGCTTGGTTTCGGTGGGCGCGTAGTCCACCAGCAGCTGCACCAGTTGCGATTCCAGGTCGTGCGCCAGCTTGGTGACGCGCTTGATGACCTGGCCGGTCAGATCCTGGAAGTCCTGCGCCATCATGATATCCAGCAGTTGCTGCTTGGTGACGCTGCTGTCTTCGCTGGTTTGGGCCAGGAAGGCGGAGGTCTTCGCCGCCAGCGCGCGGACATCGGCTTCGGCAAAACTGCCGGTAGCAGCCGCATCCCATTGCGCCTTGAGCTCGCTGGCACCTTCATTGATGCGCTCCTGCAGCGGGCTCGCCAGTTCGGTAGCGTTGAGCACGCGCTGGGCGGCCTGTTCGGTCATGCGGGCCACGTATTCCAGGCGGTCACGCGCGTCCGGCATGTCGCTGGCGGCTTTTTCCAGCAGCCGGTCGAAGCCCAGGCCGCGCAAGCTGTCGTGCAGGTTGCGCGTCATGTGGCCGATACGGACCAGCACCTCGTCGTTGACCCCGGTGCCCTCGGCGGAGGGCGTGCGAGCAGGATGAGCGGCGTTGTCCACCTCAGCCACCTGCGGCCATTTTTTCGAAGATCTTGCCCAGCTTTTCATCCAGCGTCGCCGCGGTGAAAGGCTTGACCACGTAGCCATTGGCACCGGCCTGGGCGGCGGCGACGATATTTTCCTTCTTGGCTTCGGCCGTCACCATCAGCACGGGCAGCTTGGACAGGGCCGGATCCTTGCGGATTTCCTGCAGCATGGTCAGGCCATCCATGTTGGGCATGTTCCAGTCGGAGACGACGAAGTCGAACTGGTCGCTGCGCAGTTTCTGCAGCGCCTGCACGCCGTCTTCGGCCTCGTCCACGTTGGTGTAGCCCAATTCCTTGAGCAGGTTGCGCACGATGCGGCGCATGGTCGAAAAGTCATCGACGACTAAGAACTTGGTATTGGGACCCGACATGCTAAGACTCCATCTGAACAATTGAATTCTTGATTATCGGCAAGTTGCGCAACGAACTTGAACCGACCTCTCTTTTTTACCTCAGCACGGGCGGGAGAGCCCATGCTGCCTCTTATCTGCAACGCATTGTAGTGCAGCAAAACAAAATTGGCAGAACAATAAGCGCTGAAAAATGCTTCATACGCGCAATGCGCGGCTTCCGTGTTCTGCCAGCCACGCCAGCACCCGGCCCGGCATGGATTGCAGCGACAGCACTTCGTGCGCGGCCCCGATGGCTATCGCTTCGCGCGGCATGCCGAAGACCACGCAGGATGCTTCATCCTGGGCAAAGTTGTAGGCCCCGGCATTGCGCATCTCCAGCATGCCCTGGGCACCATCCTTGCCCATGCCGGTCAGGATCACGCCGACCGCGTTCTTGCCGGCACAGGTAGCGGCCGACTGGAACAGGACATCCACCGAAGGGCGATGCCGGTTCACCGGCGGGCCCTGGTCGAGCTGGGTCATGTAGTTGGCACCGCTGCGCACCAGTTTCAGGTGCGAGTGTCCCGGCGCGATGTAGGCATGGCCCGGCAGCACGCGTTCGTTGCCGGCCGACTCCACCACCGAGATCTTGCACAGGTTGTTGAGGCGCTGGGCGAAGGAGCGCGTAAAGCCCTCCGGCATGTGCTGGGTGATCAGGATGCCCGGGCAATCCGAGGGCATGCGGATCAGGAATTCCTTGATGGCTTCGGTGCCGCCGGTGGAGGCCCCGATGATGATCAGTTTTTCGCTACTGGTGAGCGGATTGCGGATCTGCGGCAAGACCTCGCCGGGCGTGGCCGCCTGCTCGGAGGCGCGCGACGGACGGGCGCGCACGCGCGCCTTGGCGGCAGCGCGGATCTTGTCGGCGATCATGTCGGCATATTCCTGCATGCCGCTCTGGATTGAGATCTTGGGCTTGGTCACGAAGTCGATCGCGCCCAGTTCCAGCGCACGCAGGGTGATTTCGGAGCCGCGCTCGGTCAGCGAGGACACCATCACCACCGGCATGGGGCGCAGGCGCATCAGCTTTTCCAGGAAATCCAGGCCATCCATGCGCGGCATTTCCACGTCCAGCGTCAGCACGTCCGGATTGGTCTGCTTGATCAGCTCGCGGGCAATGATCGGGTCCGGCGCCACGCCGACCACTTCCATGTCCGGCTGGCTGCCGATGATCTCGCGCATCACGCTGCGGATCAGTGCCGAATCGTCGACGATAAGAACTTTAATTTTCATCACTCAATCACTCAATCACTCAAACTCAATGTTGCAGGTTGCCCTGAGATGCCTCGGGTGTCGTCCACCCTGCCCCATCAGAACAGATCCACCTCGCCGCCGACCGGCTTGGTGACCAGCTTGCTGGCGTAGGCTTTTTCGCGGTTCACCAGGGTGTCGTTGTGCATCTGTTTCAGCTTCTTGACCAGCACCTTGCCGGTACGCGGGAAGAAGTACACCTTGCGCGGATAAATGTCATTGAGGTCTTCGGCAACCACGCGGATGCCTTCGGCCTTCAGATAGCGCCGCACGAATTCGGCATTGCGCTCGCCCACGTTGATGGCCGAGAAGCCGCGCAGCACATTGCCGCCGCCGAACACCTTGGCCTCCAGGTTCTCGCGCCGCGCGCCGGACTTGAGCACTTCGTTGATCAGCACTTCCATGGCATAGGTGCCGTAGCGCGCCGAGGCCGACACCGGGCTGCCATCGTCGCCGCCGCCATCGGGCAGCATGAAGTGATTCATGCCGCCGATGCCGGAGACGCGGTCACGGATGCAGGCCGAGACGCAGGAGCCCAGCACGGTGACGATCATCATGTCCTTGCTGGTGAAGTAGAACTCGCCCGGCAGGATCTTGGCCGCATCGCAATCGAAAGTGCGGTCGTAGTAGAGATTGGTCGCAATCTGCTCCGAGGCGTGGCTCATGGCTTGGCCCTCGCGACGCGCTGGTTGGCATTGAGCTCATAGACCGTCTTGCCCTTGAGCTTGAGGGCGTCGGAGACATACAGGAAGTTCTCCGAGTGGCCGGCGAACAGCAAGGCGTGAGGCTTCATCAAGGGTACGAATCGGGACAGGATCTTGCTCTGGGTAGGTTTGTCGAAATAGATCATCACGTTGCGGCAGAAGATCACGTCGAACTGGCCGCTGAGAGGCCAGCCATCGCCCAGCAGGTTCAGTTGCTTGAAGGTGATCAGCTTGCGCAATTCGGGACGCACGCGCACGTAACCCTCATGGCTGCCCTTGCCGCGCAGGAAGAACTTCTTGACGCGCTCGGGCGACATCTTCTCGATGCGCTCCATGGGATAGACGCCATTGGCACCGGTAGCGAGCACGTTGGTATCGATGTCGGTGGCCACGATCTGTACGGGCGGCGTCATCGAGCCATAGGCTTCACAGGCGGTCATGGCGATGGTGTAGGGTTCTTCTCCGGTGGAGGCAGCCGAACACCAGATGGTCGCGGGTTCCTTCAGGGTCTTGAGGAAGTCGGCGAGGATGGGGAAATGGTGCGCCTCGCGGAAGAACGAGGTGAGGTTGGTGGTCAGCGCATTGGTGAAGGCTTCCCACTCTTCGGAGTCGTGGGTGCGCTCCAGCATGTCCAGGTATTGCTGGAAGGAAGTGATGCCGGTGGCGCGCAGGCGTCGCGCGAGGCGACTGTAAACCATTTCCTGCTTGCTGTCGGCCAATGCGATGCCGGCCCGCTGGTAGATCAGGCCACGCACTCGCTCGAAATCACGGCTGTTGAAATCGAACTCCTTGCCGGATGATTCGCCCTTGCCTGGTACCGTCGGCTTCACTGTCTTCCCTTCCCTGGCGCAGCGCACGTCGCGGCGCTGCTTGCTATCTGTCGCCCGCCCCATCTGGGCGGACATCCCCTTGGCGCATAATCTATCAGCCGCCTGGCGGGGTCAAGCGAATCAGCCTTGGAAATGAAACGGTTTTACCCCCCTATTGCGACAAGTCAATCGGGGGCAGCCGTGCATAGACTTCTCAATCCTTGGAAATCCTCACGGGAAGCGTGGGACGGAGCGGGCTGGAGCGGCCCCGCCCGGTGCAACATCAGGCCGGAACACCTTCCGGCAGGACACTCATGCGGCGCTTGCCGGGCAGGCGGCGAATCAGCCAGGAACGGATCGCGTTCCACTCGCCGGTCTCCGGCACTTCGCGCGACTGGAACAGGAAGTAACGCCACAGCAGCAAGGCACTGTTGCGGGTGTCGGCGATCTTGCGGAAACGCAGTTCACGCTCGACCTCCGGCGATCCCTCGAACCCGGCACGTACGCTGGCTGCCATGCGTTCGAATTCCGCCGAGAAATCGCTGCGCCCTTCCAGCTCGAACAGGATCCCGCCATGATTGCAGAAAGGCGCGGGATCGAAATAAGGCTGCTGCTTCATCTGCGCAAAAGCGCGGGACAGATACCGCGAGATCTGCAGCGAGACTTTCATTTGATCATCGAAGCGACGCGCACTGACGTTGTTACCGTGCCAACGATATTTGATCAGCTTGTGCGGCACGTTGTTGCACTTGCCCTGCACGGCCAACTGCCCGAACAAGAAGTAATCTTCCGCCAGGTTCTTGACGACCATCTGCTGTTCGGGCGCGAACACGCCCATGAAATCGCTGCCGTAACGGATGCCGGCCTTCTGCACCTGGGCGAAATCCAGCATCGCCGTGGGGTGTGCAATCGGATTGCGGAACAGGCTGGCGGCACCGACGCGCAAGCGGCCGATGGGCATCGACATGTCGCCGATCGGCGCGCCGGCGGCATTGATCACGTCGGCCTGGCCACCGATGGCCACGCACTGGCGGTCCTGCTCGAAGGCTGCCAGCGATAGCGCCATGCGTTCCGGGTAGCAGACATCATCGGCATCATGCCGCATGACATAGCGGCAATCGCTGATCTCCAGGCCCTTGTTGAGCAGGCCGGACAAGCCATCCGCCTCGGGGAAGGAATGCAGTTCGATACGCGGATCGGCCTCGTGATAGCGCGCGGCCATTTCGGCGCTGCCGTCATCCGAGCCGTGATCCAGCACCAGGACACGCCAGTCCTTGAAACTCTGTGCCTTGAGGCTGTCCAGGGACTCTGCCAGGAAATCCACGCCATTCTTCACCGGCAACAAGACGTCGATGGTGGCCATCGTCACACTCCATAATCAAATGATTGAGATTCATCCGCGCACAAGACCTGGCGCGGGACAGTCGGCGCATTGCCCCGCCAGTCATCCTTGCAATGAGAGGCTTGGACGAGCCACCTGGCCAACAGTTCAGGGATGAGCTGACCAGCGCAAGCCATCATGCGGCAACCGGAGGCATCGCCGTCCTCACCCCGCTGGAGCGAAGCGCGATGCACCTCGGCCCCGAGGCTGAACAGCAGGCCGCAGACGCAAAAAGACAGCCACGCTGACCTCATTGCGATGGCGCAACAAGCAACGCGGCCTTCTGGCGGGCGGTTTATGCTGCACTGCAAATACTTGTCGAATAGTCTATCAAGCTCTACGGAGTGTCAAGCAAATCTGACGGGGTGAGGCATGGCCCCGCCAGGTCCCGCCCTCAGCGCCGCAGCGCGCGCGTGCCCGCGGACGCCAGCCGGGGTGCGGCTGCGGCAGGCACCGGCGTTTTGGCCGGCACCGTGTCGCCGGAGGCCGGTGCGTGGCTGGAGCGATACCCCACCCGGAAGCCGCCCCAGTGCTTGCCGTTCACGTAGATCGGCACCGACAGGTCGTGCATGACCTCGCCAGTGTCGCGCTTGTAGGTCTGCAGGAGGAAGGGCCTGGTATTGGCTCCGCAGCGCTTGCCGGTGCGGTCGCTGAAGATGCGTTTGGTGCGGTTGTTGACGAGATCGGTGTCGTAGTCGCCGGTCAGGGGCTGGGAGAACTTCTTGTTGTGGGTCGGGAAGTAGCCGTTGTTGTCCACGGCACCCGCGTAGGCCAGTTGCGGCATGCTGGCCAGCAGCGCTTCCTGGATCGCTGGCAGCACCCGATCGGTAAAGCCGTCGAACTGGCTGGAATGCTTCTGCGGCGAGGTGTTGGGGATAGGCTTGTAAGTACGGTCGAAAAGAGCCGCCTCACTGATCTGGCCGGAACGGATCGCGGTCTCGAACAGCTTGCCTACGGCCTGCGCCCCACCCGTGGCGGCGACACGGATATCGTCGTGTCCGCTGCGGGCGCCGCCATCGATGATGGCTTCGAACACCGCTTCGGCACGCTCTGACAACAACATGGCGGACGCCGCCACGCGCGGCAGTTCCTGATCGGTGTGCAGCATGCCGTTGCGGATGTCGGTGATGGCCTCGGCGATCTCCTGCGTGGTCTGCACGTGTTCGCGCGAGGCCACCGCGATCTCCTCGATCTGCTCCTGCGACTGGCTGGAAGAGCGTTCGATGCTGTTGAGCAGGCCGTGTACCTTCTCCACATTCTGGGCCGCCTCCAGCACCCGGCTGCTGAGCGAATTCATACCGGTCGCCGCGCGCTCGGCTTCTTCGGTGATGGCCCGCACCATCACGCCGATATCATCCGTGGCTTCCTTGGTCCGCTGGGCCAGCTGGCGCACTTCGCCCGCCACCACGGCAAACCCGCGCCCCTGCTCACCAGCGCGCGCCGCCTCGATGGCGGCGTTCAGGGCCAGCAGGTTGGTGCGGGCCGCGATCTCGCTGATGACTTCGGTGATGCCGTGGATGCGGCGCGACTTTTCCTGCAGCTGCGCCATCATCGAAGAGGCTGACAAGGCATCCGTGCGGGCCTGCCCGATCTGCTGCAGTCCGCGATCTACTTCAGAGCGGCCGCTGACACTCTCGGTACGCACCTCCGCCGCGATGGCCGAGGCGCGCTCGGCATTGGCGGCAATCTGTTCAGTGGTAGCGGCGTTCTGCTCCGCACTGGCCGCCATGCGGTCGGCGGCGACGACGTCCTTGCTGATCTTGGTCTTGATGGTATCGACAAAGAAGGAGGTCTCCGCCGCCCCGATCATGATGTGATCGATCTCGCCGCTGATCTTGTCGACCAGTTGTCCTTCTCCGGGCTGTGCACGCCGCTGCGCCAGGGCAAACCCGGCCAGCCCCAGCACCACGGCCACACCGCTGCAGCCTGGCGCACTCAGCCATTGCGCGGCACCGGCCGCATGCAAGGCCAAGGCCCCTGCCCCGCCCAGCACCAAGCCCGCCACCCAGGGCAATCCACCAGTCCATGCCCGGGCGGATGCACCGGCTCCCTTGTTCTTCCCCATCCTTGTCTCCTCGCGGATTTTCCGCTTTTCTTCACCTGATCCACTACAGGTTTGATTGCGGACGAAACACACCGCATTGTCCAGAGGCTATAGCGGCCAGCTTACGCGTAACTGAATGAACAAAGCTTCATATAGCCATATTGCCACAGCACAAGAGCGCCGGTACCCCTGCTCCAAGGCCAATTGCACTTGTCCAACGCAATGACGCTATAATCCCCTCCTTTAATAGGATAGGGGGGTATTGTATATGGCCCATCTCACACAACAGACGGATGCCCTGCTCAAGCGCGTGCGTCGCATCGGCGGCCAGGTGCAGGCACTGGAACGCGCACTGGAAGGCGAAGCCGACTGTGCCAAGACCTTGCATCTGGCGGCAGCCATCCGTGGCGCCGTGCATGGCCTGATGGACGAGCTGATCGAGGCGCATGCGCGGGAACACGTGGCCGCCCCCGGCCTGACCGATGAACAACGCCAACAGGGACTGGAAGAAGTCCTGGAGGCAATTCGGCGCTATGCCAAATGAAGTCGAAGGAGACGCCATGACCAGTCCCGCCACTTACCGCCACGAGCACATGTATCTGGGTGCCAACCATGACCGCAACACCCGTCGTACGCTGTGGGTGGTGGCCTTGACCGCCGTGATGATGGTGGCCGAGATCGCCGCCGGCTACTTTACGGGGTCCATGGCCTTGCTGGCCGACGGTTTCCACATGGCCACCCATACCGGCGCGCTGGCCATTGCTGCCGGCGCTTACGTGTTTGCACGCCGCCACGCGCATGATGGCCGTTTCAGCTTCGGCACCGGCAAGGTCGGCGACCTGGCCGGTTTTGCATCGGCGCTGGTGCTGGCGGTGATCGCCATCGGCATTGGCGGCGAATCAGTGTGGCGGCTGGCCAGTCCGAGCACGGTGGATTTTGGCGAGGCGATCCCGATTGCCATCGTCGGACTGATCGTCAACATCGCCAGCGCCTTGCTGCTCATGGAAGGACATCATGGACACGAGCATGCCCACGATCATCCGCACGGTCATGCGCATCACGGGCATGCGCACCAAGAACACCATGACCATCACGGCCATCACCATGACGGCCACGACAACAATCTGCGCTCTGCCTACCTGCACGTGGTGGCCGACGCCCTCACCTCGGTGCTGGCCATCGCCGCCCTGCTGGCCGGCCTCTACCTGGGCTGGACCTGGCTGGATCCGCTGATGGGCGTGGTGGGTGCGGTGGTGATTGCGCGCTGGTCGTGGAGCCTGCTGCAGAGCAGTGCTGCGGTGCTGCTGGATGTGACCGATGCACAGGTCGCGGCACGCATCGAGCAGGCGCTGGCGGACGAAGCGGTGCACATCGAGGACCTGCACGTCTGGCGCATCGGGCCGGCGGCGCGTGCGGCCATCGTCAGCGTGTCCGGAGGCCAGTCCGTCACGGAAGCACGCTTGCGGGAAAAGCTGGCGACAGTGAGCGAGCTGCGCCATCTGACGCTGGAACTGCATCAGGCCGGATGAGTGAGCGGCAGGCTGGCGTGAAACGATGAACAAAAAATGACAGCGGCCGAGGCCGCTGTCTTTACATCTGCCGGGTGCAGCGTGCTGGCTCAGCGCCAGCCGCGATGCCAGCCGTAGTGCGGGTGATGCCAGCCCCAGCCATAGTAGGAGTGATATTCCCAGACCCAGCCCGGACCGGGCGAAGCATAGGTGGGCTGCACGTACACCACCCCCGGCGGCGCAACGTAGGCCGGCTGGGCCACATAGGCCGGGCGTACCGTGGGCGGGGTCACCACGCAGCCGCTCAGGCCGAAGGCCGCGGCCAGTGCCGGGATCAATAGTAGGGATTTCATGGTCTTGCTCCTGATCTTGTTTGGCGGAATGTGACGGCGTGAGCAGACGCCGTTGACCACGATGGTGGTGAACAGATAACGAGCCAAATCAGAAGCGGGCGGACCTGAAATTGTGTGTTTATGTAACCTGCCGGGAGGCGGGATGTGTTTCTGCGCGCCACCATCTTTCCGCGAGACGCCGCGACCTGGCGCGCAATGGAGTTTCCACGAACCGCTGGACCAGGGCGGAAATGACCAGCACGATCGCGATCAGCAGCCCCCACGCAATGATCACTTCCACGACCGACAGCTGCGGCGTGCTTCGTTCGCCGATCATGGCTTCCGGTTTTTTCAGCACCACCCGCATGACCTGGCTCAGTACCCAGATCACTGCCACGTGCGACATGTATACGGCGTAGGAGACGGCACCCAGCCAGGTCAGCGCCTTGAGGTTGAGCAGGCGATTCAGGTAGCCATCCTTGACGGCGACCACGCTGGCGATGAGCAAGGCGCTGAGCAGATAGATCACCGCATCGTATCGCTCCGACGTCTTCCAGTGAAGAAACGCGACGATGGCGGCAAAGAGGATCAGGGAAAGCGCCCGCGGGAAAGCCAGCGGCAACCGTTGAACGGTAAAGGCTGTCAGGCAGCCGATGAAGAAACCCGCCAGACACTTCAGCAGATCACCAAACCCGAACGTGGCGTTGGTCACCAGCATCAGCAAGGAAGCCATGGCAAGCAAGGAAAACAGCAGGTTCTTGATCCGTGGCAGGCACAGCACGATCGCGCCAAAGATCAGATAGGTATAGAACTCCACGCTGATGGACCAGGCTGGCGTATTGAAACTGGTGGGATGACCGGCCGGCCCGATGGCCTGCACCAGGAAGATCTGCTGCACCAGGGCCGTCAAACTGTTTTCGCGGAACGGCTGCGAGTTGGGACTGACGATCCCCAGCCTGGCCTGGCCGACGTACTTGGCGACCTCGAACAGCACATAGACCAGCAGGAAGAGCAGGTGCACCGGATACAGCCGACCGAAGCGCAGGAACTGGAAGCGCATCAGATCCTGCGCACTGCCGATCCTGGCAGCATAAGCGTTGTAGATCACGAAGCCCGACAGCACGAAAAACAGGTGAACCATCAGGTAGCCGCTGCGGACGATGCCGATGTCAAACAGCGGGTTCCAGTTGGGGATGTGGTAGAACACCACCAATAAGGCGGCCATGCCGCGGATGCTTTCCAGCTCTTCGATCTTTGCCTGCCCCTGATACAGCGTCTGGACTGCCTTGTTCATGACTCCCCCCGGGGTGAAGTCCAGCTTGCACCCTTGCGTGCCGGCTGGAATTACGTGTATGAACTTCTCTGGCCAACGTTGCACTACGGTGTTCAGACTGCTTTGCCCCTCCCCCCGATATCCCTGCCGCCAGCCGGACAAGCGCTGTCGGAAACGGATACATGAAGCTTTTTGCAGATCTTGTGCCTAAGCCTCCGGCTTGTTTTATGGTCCCCTCACTGGTCCGACTGATTCACTGCTTCTCACTGCATTTCCACCTGGCCCGGATGCATGTCGTCGCGCGCTTGCGGACATGGCATCCAGTCCGGCATGCTCACTGCCCTCTACGCAAATGCTCCGCCATCCGCAAGGCCATCGCCACGATGCTCAGGGTCGGATTGGCATGCCCGTTGGTGGGGAATACCGAGGAACTGAGCACCAGCAGGTTGTCCACGCCATGCAGGCGGCAATCGGTATCGACCACACTGTCACGCACCGACGTTCCCATGCGCGTGCTGCCGATGTGATGCCCGCCCACGGGCAAGGCGCGTGTCACCTGCTCCCGGAGCTCACCCGGATCAAAGTCCAGGCGGCAGTGCCGGGTCTTGGCCAGCAGCGACTGCATGGTCGTGAAGGATTGGATACCGGACTCGATATCCTGCGCGGTCAGCCGCCAGTGGACATCCACCCGTCGCATGCCGTAGCGGTCGGTCGCATCGAGCAGGCGGATGCAGTTGCCGGCATCGCCCACCTGCTCGCTGTTGAATTCCAGCGGATAGGTGCCGTTGCGGTTGGGGATCAGCGTGTAAGGCAGCTTGCGCTTGGCCAGCTTGCGCTTGACCACCATGTCGTAGGCAAAGCCGAACACCGAACCCGCATCGAATATCACGTTGCGCAGATGCGCCAGCCGACGCGGATCAGCGGCTGCACTCTGGCTGCCGTGATTGAGAATGTCCTGATGTTCGGAAGGCAGAACCGACTTGGCGAGATAAATCGCCGACAGCACGCCACTGCCATGGCCCGGATCGCCATAGGAAGGAAAATGCAGCCGCAAGGTCGAATTGAGCAAACCCAGCTGGTTTTGCCATTGCGGCGTGAACTGCAGCTTGCGGCGTGCATAGACGCCATCCTGCGTCTTCTGGAAACTGAAGCGCGGCTTCTCGCCGGTGAGACGCATCTCGCCGAAGATCAGGTCGAAGTGGCAGGCGTAATAACGTCCCAGGCTGCCATCGAAGCGCTGCCAGGCAGGCAGCTCCTCGCGCGTACACAACAGCAGGCGGGTCGCCTCGATGGCACCGCCCGCCAGCACGAACTGTCCGGCCCGCACCGGAACCTGCTGCTTGCCATCGTGCAGCACGATGGACTCGATGTGCGAACCGTCGGCGCTGGCCACCAGCCGCGTGCAGCGGGCGCGCAGTACCACGGTCACCCGATCGGAGGCTTTCAGTTCCTCGGCGAACTTCGCCGCAAAATCGGTTGGAAGACTGTAGCGCTCGATGTATTCGGTGAGGGCCTCCTGCAGCTGAGGCAGCTCGGCAAACATCGGACCATTGCCCCCGGCCAGGCTGGCCGGCGTAAAGTCAGCCGCGCCCGCATCGCAGTACTGCATCGCTTCCGGAAGATAGCGTGCGTATTCTTCATAGGAAATCGGCCAGCCGCTGAGCGGGACGTGCGGGCGCGCCGCAAAGTCCGCCGGATCCAGCGGCACGCAGCGGCCACCCCACAAATGCGTGGTGCCGCCAAAACGCTGACGGCGGTATTCGGTGGTCGCCGGGTGTGGCGCAGCGGCGCTGCCCTGGTAGGCGTCGTCGTCGACCTGCTCTTCACGCCAGTCGCCGCCATCGACCAGCAACACCCGCTGGCCCTGGCGCGACAAGGCCACCGCCAGGCTGAGGCCGCCGGGGCCGCTGCCGACCACACAGACCGGGTAATCCTGCAGGCTTGCGCTGTCGCAATCGGAGAGATATCGGATCAAGCTGGCTCTCCCTTCAGGCCTGCGGGCGGCCGTGCGCGGCAAACAGCTGTTCCAGCTTGCCCACTTCGGTACCCAGATGATGCTTCTGCCGGACTGCCCGGGCGCCGTGCTGGCCCATCGCTTGCAGCTGCTCCACCGATGCCGAGGTCACCTCGTCGATGGCCGTGACCAGCGCATCGACCGAGCCGGGTGCCACCACCCAGCCATTGACGCCATCTTCAACCAGTTCGGGAATACCGGCGATGCGCGTACTGATGACCGGGCGCGACAAGGCCAGCGCCTCCATCACCACCACCGGCAGGCCTTCGGCAAAACTGGGCAAGACCAGCGCACGGCTGCGCTCGATTTCGGCACGCACTTCGGCACTGCTCTTCCAGCCAAGAATACGGATCACATTGGCCAGCGGACCGCCCGCCATGGCTTTCTCGATGAAGGGCCGCAGCGGGCCGTCACCGACCAGCACCAGTTCGCAGGGCTTGCCGGCGTTGACGTGCCGGGTGACCGCTTCAATCAGCAGCGGCACGCCCTTCTCTGCACACAGGCGGCCGACGAAGACCAGGCGCGGCACTTCCGGAATCGGCAAGGCCGGCGCATCCTCAAACGCGGGGCCGACGCCACAGCGCACCACGTTCAGACGCGGCCAGGCCTCGACCTCGGAAAACAGCATGCACTGGCTCTTGCAGAAATGCGTGATGGTGGCCGTGAAGGCCGAGCGCTGCACCTTCTCGCCCAGCGCCCAGGCCACCGGATGAAAGAAGATGCCCGGTCCGTGCACCGTCATGCTGTAGGGAATCCCCGAGAGCATGGAGGCATACATCGCCACCGTGGCCGAATTCTCGGCGATGTGATTGTGCAGGATCTCGATCTTCTGCTCGCGCAGTCGCCGTGCCAGGTAGCAGGCTTCGATCAGGTACAGCACGTGCAGCAAGGCAGGACGCAGACCGGCTGCGCGCGTGCGGCGGGCCAGCTTCAACACCTCCAGCACGCGGCCCGGCGATTGCAGCAAGGTCGTCAGCGCTACACCGAGCAGACGCGGCAGACCGTTTTCAAGGATGTAGTCGGTGCTGGCCTGCTCGCTCTTGACGTCGGCACTCACGGCGGCGTCACCGGCTTCACGGCGGATCGAGAAGGTATGCACCTCGTGACCGCGGCGGCGCAGTTCCAGAACTTCGTTGCGGATGAAAGTGTCGCTGGCGCGCGCGTAGATGCTGGTCAGGTAGGCTATTCTCATTTTTCAGTGTTGCAGGCAGGTTGAGGGGGCATCAGGGGACGCAAACGAGCGTTGCATGCATGGATCATCCGGGCGCCCGTGCGGTTCCAATTCCTTCACTCCGCGCCCATTGCGCCGACTCCGCCAACCCTTGGGCATAGGGACGCGGGGCAAACCCGAGGTCGGAGCGCGCACGCTGGCCATCAAGGCGCAACTGCTGCTGCCACAAGCGCAGGAAGGACGGCGACAGCGCCACCGGCAGGCCCCGGCCGGACTTTCCCGCCGCGCGCGCGAGCCGCTGCAGCACACGAATGAAGAGCGTACCGAGCCTGGCATCGAGCTTGAGGCGAAGCGGCGAGATCCGGGGGGCTGCTCCCGCACCCAGGGCCAGGGCCAGGTCGACGAAATAACGGTTCCAGCGCGGACTGTCATCGCCGGTGAGGTTGAAGACGGGCGCCGGCACCGGGCTTGTATCAGGAGAACGGGACGCGTATTGCAGCGACAGCAGCACGGCCGCGCAGACGTCATCGACGTGGACCAGATTGGACCAGCCCTCGCCGCTCGCCCCCAGATCACCCAGCCTGCCGGCGGCCACCAGACGGGCCATCTGCTCCACCCACATGTCGCTGCCGGGCCCGTACACGCAGCCAGGGCGCAACATGACCAACGGATGCCCCGCCGCTGCATAAACCTTCATATGTTCTTCGGCCTCGCATTTGGCCTGGGCGTACCAGCTGGCTGCGGGGTCCAGCTGGCTGTCTTCGTTCAGACACCCTTCCTGATTGCCATAGACGGCCATGGAACTCATGTGCACGATGCGCGGGCGAGAGGTCTGCAAGGCGGCCTCGACCAGCAACTGTGCGCCACGGCCAATGGCATCGCCGTGGCCGGCCACGCAATTGACGACTGCGTCGATATCGCCCAGCGCCTGGCGCAGGCTGGCGGCGTCAAGGGTATCGACCTGGCGGAACACCAGACAATCGGTCCGAGCGGCGGGCGCGCGACGCCCTGCCAAAACCGGCGTGGCCCAGCCACTGTCGCGCAGGCGCGTAACCAGCCGCTGTCCGATGAATCCGGTTGCTCCGAGCACTAGCACTTTCACATGGGCTCCCGTTGACTTTTTCAAAAATGAATGAGGGGTTATTGCGTTGTAGTTGCCTGCATAGTCAGCGTATGCAGGCCAGCCTGTTGCTGCAGGTGCCGCCAGGCCCGATGACGCCGAGGCACGCGGTCGAGGCCATGACGCTTGTTCTTGATTCTTTCCGACAGCCATGATGCGGCCATGGGCCGCTACCGGCCTGCAGCCCTCCGTATGAGACGCACCAACGGACAAGGTTTTTTGCGCCGCATCATTTTGAGTTGCCAATATTACACGGCTGACAATCTGTGAGCAATATTGGACACGAGGCAAACTGATCTACCGCATGCGGCCTGCCTTCAGCACTCAAGCTCCGCAGGATGCAGAATTTTATATTGCAATGCATCATTTAAATTCCTCGCATCAATATTTCCATAAGTCCATACCCATAAAGACTTTCCGCTTGACAATGCGATTGACAAAAGCCCTGACTTCGAGAGTTTTTATTGCAGACGCACAAAGCGAATGTTAGAGTTTCGACATCTTCTGCTCGGTGCAGTGGCAATGCGAACAGAAGGCGCTTGATGAAGGACCTGGCAGGTCCCGCGAGGGGTCGGCCGCCGTATCCGACGACCCGGGGGGGGCAGATGGAGAAAACACAAGCGGGCGCGAGAGCGCTCAAATACGCAGGTTTGGCCACCTTGCTTGGGCTGGCATGCCTGACGATGCTGGTCCTGGGCATCCAATCGGCCCTGAGCCAGAACCAGTTGTTCAACCTCGCGGTGAAGATCAAGCGCCATTTCGTGCCGCCGCAGACCTTGTCCTTCGGGTATACCCACACCCAGAGCAATGCGCTGGACCAATTGGTCAGAGACTCCTCTAAAGTGCCCGTCCCTGCGCCTGTTCTCACTGACAGGAGCATGGTCGCGTTCGCCTTTGGCCAAAGCAATTCGGCCAACAGCATCGGCGAGCGCCAGCAGGCTGCCACCGGCAAGGTTTTCAACTATTTCGAAGGCCGCTATTACAAGGCCGCCGATCCGCTGCTGGGCGCAACCGGCAGAGGCGGCAGCCTGTGGACCACACTGGCCAACAAGCTCATCAGCCAGGAGATGGCCGACCAGGTCGTCCTGATCTCAGCGGGGGTCGGCGGCAGTTCGGTGGCACAGTGGCGCAAAGGCGGCAACCTCAACGGCATGCTGGAAGCGCGGCTGCAGGACGCGCAGAAACAGGGGCTGAACGTGACCCACTTCTTCTGGCATCAGGGCGAGATTGACAACAACAATGCCTATCGGGACTACGCGGCAGGACTGACCGAGATCATCCAGCTGACCCAGCGCTACTTCCCGAATGCCCGCTTCTTCGTGGCGCAGGCATCGGCATTCTGCCCGCTACCCTCCTCGCGCGAGATCCTGGACAGCCAGCGCGCGGTGACACGGCTCAAGAATGTCTACCTGGGCCCCAATACGGACCTCATCGGGCCGGAAGACAGGTCGGATGGCTGCCACCTGTCGGGCCGCGGGGCGGAGAAGGTGGCATCAGAATGGGTTGAGCTGATTCGTCATCCGCAGAAGGCGGTGGGAAGTGCGGCGCGAAGCTGAAGCGCCAGCGATAGATTGGATTTTCGAAGAAAGCAGAAAAAGGCGCTGAGAATCTCGTGATTCCCAGCGCCTTTTTTCTGAGTCAGAACCGGCTGCTACGCCTGTGAGGCGTTGATCTTGGTCTTTTTGGACGAGATTTTCGTCAGCCACCTGCCGAGTGCATTGCGCACGGGTTCATCGTAGAAGTGGTGAAGCAACCAGGCGAGCAGTATCAGGAAGACGAGGATGATCACGCCACCCAGCGGCGCATAGGACTCCACACCTCGTCCTGTCACCGAAGGGAAAAGATGCCTGATGTTCTCAGCCAAGGGACTATGGATGATGTAGACCGGATAAGAAACCACCCCCAAGCACTCGCACAGCAAAGCCAGCAAGCCTGTGGGCTGGAAACGCATCCCTACATAGACCAGTGCCGGAAAGCCGATGGCCACGGCCAAAGCATCATAGACCGGCAGCATGCCGCGGGGGAACGTCGTACATAGCAACAGCGCCACTCCTACGAGACTCAGGAAGGCATTGCGGTTGCTGAACATGATGCCGCTTGCTCGGGTTGCATACCAGCGATACAAGACCACACCGGCTGCAAAAGAGAATCCGACGCGCAGGAAGCTCACGTAATAAGTGTTTCTCATGAACCCGGCGTCAAAGCCGTGAGCGGGCGAGATGACGGCAAACGCCGCCAGACAGAGCATGCAAACAGCCATGATGGAGAGCAGGACACGATTGCTGAGGCAACGAATTTTCCAAGCGTAGAGCAAATTGACGATCAGCTCGGCGGAGAGGGACCAAGCCGGCTCGTTGAGCGGAAAAAGTACCTTGTTGAATAAGGAAGGAAGGAGCAAGAAGCTGCATATGGCGGTGGCTGAAACAAACGCCTTGTGCGAAGCGGCCCAATCGGAAGCGGCGATCAGCCCTATGCAAATTCCGAGGAAGTAAAGCGGATACAGCCGCAGCAAACGAATCCTCAAGAACGCCCCAAGCCGCATCCCGTTCAGGAGTCTGGATTCATAAGAGCGACACAGGACAACGCCGCTCAACAAAAAGAAAAGATCTACAGCCAGATAGCTGGAAAAAAACGGGTTATTTCCGAAGAAAGGGGTTGTGTGTCGCAAGACAACCAGAATGGCAGCTATCCCCCTGAAACCGTCCAGCGTCAGGAAATGGTCCTTTTTGTTCATACGCTGCCCTTAAGTTGAGGATTAACTTTTCAACAAATTGAGGACAGACGATGAGCTCTTATAGTTGCAGTGAAACTTATGAAAATTGGAAGGGAACCGAGGCGCTGACGAGCGCCCTCGGGTGGAAGATGACGTGGACCTATATCCAAAGAAGCGCGTAGTACGCACATCTTCAGTAATTATCGATATTTATCAAAAGGCAATTGTCCGCGTTCTGAAAATGAATTTCCCATCGCGGCAACACACATAGCCAGTCACTTCGAAAAAGAGTGACCACACCTAGAGGAGCCGTTGGGAGTTGCTATGAAGACTTCAGAATCGCCATGATTTTTTCCGAGACCAACTCCGAACCCGCAGGTGTCAGGTGTGTCTCATCGCGATACATCAGCGTGCCGTTCAAAATACCGCGGCAAGCAGATTCGTCACAAAATGGCTCAGCCGCATCAACCAATTGGACATTGGGATACCGCTTGGCAAGCTCCATCACGCGCTGCCTGTAAAGTTCGTTGCGTTGATCAAAAATTGTGCGAGGGATTGAACAATCGCTGGATTTAACGCCTGATGCGTTGAAGAAGTGCATTGGCCGTGTATCGATGCAATCGCGCGTGTGGAAGCCCAATTCAGGATTATCGAGTACAAAGACGATGTGCTTTGATGCGTGGGTTAGCAACTGAAATGCCGATTCCAGGCTAGCCATGTAAGCCTCCTGATGCGACAGGCGGGGATTGGAAACTAAAATGGCACCGTATTGCTTATCCTTGGCCTTCTCAACCTCACCGAAGGCTTTTCCAAGCATGTAAATAGGCCCGCGGCCCGCCAAGACAACGGTCTTGGCGGGCGACCTGGCAGCTATTTCGAACGCAGCGTCCGTGTATTTCTGGCACTCCAGCTTCTGGAACCGCACTCCTGGCAATGGAGGGCAACCGTTGTTTCCCAGTAAAAGCAGCGTCTTGCCAGACTGATCCATAGCTTCAGACAAAGCGAGATAGGTGTGATCGGCATGGCTGTCGCCAATTATCACAGCATCAGGATTCGTATCGATGTGGCGACTGCGGCAGAGATCGCCATCGAACCTGTATCTTTGCTGGCAGGCAGCTTGCGGGGATGACTTCAGATCGAAAACGGCCGAACGTTGAACTACCGCACCGTCAATATGCCCAGGAAAACCTTTCTTGACTACTAGAAGTGTGCCGCCTCCAATCACCAACAGCGACACGATCAGCAACACAAGAGTCGCATTGCGGCGGGCAGTACCCCGCAACTGGCGAAGGGGCTTCTCCAAAAGAACAAAAGTCAGTATCGCCATCAAGAACGATAAAGCGATCGCCACGATACCGCTAGTGGGCGTCAAATCCCTATCCGCATTCCGCAGAAAAGCCATGATTGGCCAATGCCAGAGATAAAGGGGGTAACTGATCAAGCCTATTGCGACCATCAAGGGAGCCGCCAAGATGCATCGATTAATCAGAGCAGATGGCCCGGCAAGAATCAAGCAGACCGCACCAACAACGGGCAAAAGCGCATACCAGCCGGGGAACTCCACGTCAGCATCGAGTCCGAAAATCGCCACCAGCAATAGCGACAGTCCCAACAATGCAGCAATATCCGCATTCGAAATGGACTTTCCGTTAAAGCGCATGAGCGAATTACTCAGGAAATCGCGCACCCTTGCAGAAGGCAGATACCAGGCGAGAATCCCTCCAGCCATCAATTCCCAAAACCGAGTGGGCAACAGGAAAAAAGTGGCAACGGGCTTCAACTGCATCAAAACGATATTGCAAACAAACGACAGGACAGCCAAGCCGATCGCCATCCGAATCACCCGCATTTTCCAGCGCGCGGCACAGAGGACAATTACGGGCCAAAACAGATAGAACTGCTCCTCTACGCCAAGCGACCAGAGATGCAGCAGAGGCTTGAGCTCGGAGGTGACATCAAAATAGCCACTTTCGCGCCAGAGAAGGATGTTGGAAACGAAGACGACGCCCGCAACGACATGCTTGCCCAGCGTCGCGTACTCTTCAGCCAATAAGACAAACCAACCGGCCGCTGCCGAGCAAACCAGGACCAGCATGAGCGCAGGGAAGATACGGCGTACTCGGCGGGAGTAGAAGTCAGCAAACGTAAAAGTACCGGCCTGCACTTCGCGGAAGATGATGCCCGAAATCAGAAAACCTGAAATCACGAAGAAGATATCGACACCAACAAAGCCGCCAGGCAGCAGCGACGGAAATGCATGAAAAACCAATACCGAAAGAACCGCGACGGTGCGAAGTCCATCAATGTCCGCCCTGTACGCTTGGTGACCTCCGCCATGCATATCCGCATACGCGCTGACTTTTGGATTTTTAGCACCAGCCATCCCATCAGCCGTGGACACACGAAAGCGCCAAGCCCCCATTAATCTTTTCATCATTTCCCCACCCCTGTGTGTCGCGAACCCGAATGCGTTGGCGACTCAATCAGCGAGAGAGCAACGCAGAGGTTTACGCAAATTTATTGTTGGTATTTTAGTCACACTTCGCCGCTTTCGCGGGATTTTTTGCGATGCAATATCGCCACTAACACTCCCCGCGACCAATCGCCAAGAGCAGCGTTGCAATCGGCATCCGCCCTGCAATAGCAGAAATTATCTGGACCACGTCAGCATCCGATCTGTAACGATCCCGGCTGTGGCAACCAGCATGTCGACGCGGCCGCAAGGAAAACGTAGAAGTCCGGCAGCTACTACCCCTGATTTGAGTGATCAATTCTTCGGCACAAAGCAAAACGGCAGTGATATTAGAAAACTAATATCACTGCCGTTGTTCATGCAGCTTTCGCCGCAACTGCTTGATTCTATTGGTCGGGACGGTGTGATTCGAACACACGACCCCTTGCACCCCATGCAAGTACGCTACCAGGCTGCGCTACGCCCCGACTGAAGACAAAGATTATAGAGCGCTTATGTTATTAAATCAACTGTTTCTGCAAAACATTTTTCATCATTTCGCGAAACACCCCGGCCCGCCCTTCCCTGACAATTCAATCGCCATCGCCGCAGCGACATCACGCTCCGTCACCGCCCGGAAAAGAACTCATTGAGCAGGAAATTCTGCAGCCCCTTGGTATCTTCCTGCCGCGCCGACAAGGTCACCACGCGGCCCAGCTTCTGTGAATCGAAATTGAAGTCGCCCTGGTAGTAGCGGCGGATCAGCGCAATCATGCTGTTGACCACGGCCAGCTGCACATTGCCCCCAAACCCTGCGTCGACTTCGATCAGCTGGTTCTGGCTGCGGCGCTGGTCGGTGGTCCAGCCACGGAAACTGTACTGCGCCACGCGCGGACCCATGCTGATGATCTGAAATACGCCATTGGTGCCACGGCCACGCCGTTCCTGAAAGGCGATATTGGCGCGGGCAATGTCGTTGGCAGAGGGATTTTCCGCGGCACGTGCCGCAGCATTTTCCTGGGCCGCAGCCTGCTCGGCATCTTCTCGCTTCTGTTGATTGCGCTTCAACGACGCCATGAAATCTTCCGCAGGAGCCGCCGGCGCAGCGGCAGCCGCATTGCGGCTGGGTGCCTCGGTCACCGGCAACGGGGTCCGCTGGGGAACCGAAGGACGCGCCACCGGGGCGCTACGGCGAGGCGCCGGCTTGGCGACCGGCTTCTTCTGGACCGGCTCCGGCTTCTTGGGCTCCGGGGCGGGCTTGGGCGGTTCCGGTTGCACCACGGGTGCCGCAGGACGGATGAAGCTGACCTGCAAGGGCGCATCGGGACGGCCGGGAGACTCCAGCCTCGGAGGCGTTTCGTTCAGTTTTGCGCGCACGAACATGAACAACACCGCATGCACTAGTATGGACGAAGCAATACCCAGCGCAGTTCTGCGCCGGGAGCGGGCAAGGATGTCTGTTCGGGTCGACGAAACGATAAAACTCATACGGTGTGAAGACAGCGGCGAATAAGCGACTGCGGTCCATGCCCGCGCGCCCCGGATCAGGCCACTACTCATGCGCCCGTCCGCTCCAGCCCTGCCATGCTAACCCTTCAACAAAGGCGACATTTTAGCCGGTTTTGAACTGCTCACCGGCCTGATATCGCCCAGTTTCTCTGCATAACTCTCAGCGCCAGCGCCCGCGGCCACCCCATCCGCTGCTGTATCCGAAATAGAAGGACGACGACGGATAGCTATAAGCCGGATAGGCGGGATACGCCGGATAAGCAGGATAGGCGTAATACGGTGAATACACCGGCTGCGCCGGGTAGACCGCCGCTCCATTGTAGGGACTGGCAGGGACGGCCACACAGCCGCCCAGCAGCAATGCGGCGGGCAGCACGGCCATCAGCAAGGCAGAACGCGGTAAGGGCTTCATCATGAACTCCAGCGGCGCAACGGCACCAACATGACACTATGGCCCGGCGTCGCCGTGCCCGCCAATCTCCTTACCATTTGTTACTCGCTTCATTCATGTCGACGCGAGAATGCAGCAATCTTCACCAAGCGTTATTACTGCCTATACCAGTGTGGCCATAATGAAGCGCAGCGCTGCTTATATAATGTCGCGGCACCAAGCCGAGCCGGGCCACCCTCCGGCACCACAATCAAAACGAGACCCTCCGGCGCGCCCTGCCCTGCAGCGCGCCTGCATCAGGACAAGCCGATCATCATGACCACCCCTGCCTCCCGTCGTGCCCCCATCGTCGTCATCGCTCCCGACTCCTTCAAAGGTTCACTCTCCGCCGAGGAAGTGGCTGCGGCCATCGGTGCCGGGATCCAGGCAGCACTTCCCGAAGCTCAGCTCCGGCTGTGCCCGATTGCCGATGGCGGCGAAGGCACGCTCGACGCCCTCATGCACGCCGGCGGCGAGCGTCTGACCGTCGACTGCCGCAATGCCGCCGGCCAGCCAGCCTCGGCTCCGGTGGGCATCCTCAAGGACGGCAGCGCCGTCGTGGAATCAGCCGCCATCGTCGGCATCACTGATGCCGCCGGCATGGCCGTCGCGGTCAACCAGCGCACCACGCTGGGCGTCGGCGATGCCATCGGCCAACTGCTGGACCGTGGTGCCCGTCATTTCCTGGTGGCGCTTGGCGGCAGCAGCACCAACGATGGTGGCGCCGGGCTGCT
Source organism: Herbaspirillum sp. WGmk3 (assembly GCF_023952535.1). Lineage (NCBI taxonomy): Bacteria > Pseudomonadati > Pseudomonadota > Betaproteobacteria > Burkholderiales > Oxalobacteraceae > Herbaspirillum > Herbaspirillum sp. WGmk3. The sequence continues at coordinate 936,326 of NZ_JAKYWT010000002.1, forward strand.
GGCAGCGCTGGGCGTGAAGTTTCTTGACGCCTCCGGCGCGATCGTGCCGCCGGTGCCGGCACAACTGCAGCGCGTGACGCAGGTGGATGCTTCGGGGCTGGATGCACGGGTCAAGGAGGCCCATTTCGTGGCGATGTCGGACGTCGACAATCCCTTGTGCGGCGAAGAAGGAGCGACCGCCGTGTTTGGTCCGCAAAAAGGCGTGCAGCCCGCGCAGGTGGCCTTGCTGGACGGCGCACTGGCACACTTCGCCGGCGTGCTGGAACAGGCGCTCGGCCGCCATGCCGCCGACCAGCCCGGCGCAGGTGCGGCCGGCGGACTCGGTTACGCACTGCTGATGCTGGGCGCGCAATTCCGCTCGGGGGCCGAGACCGTGGCCGACCATATCGGACTGGATGAGGCGCTGGCGGGCGCAGACTGGCTCATTACCGGCGAAGGCCGCAGCGATGCACAAACCCTGCACGGCAAGGCCCCCTTCATCGCCAGCCAGCGCGCGCGCCGCGCCGGGGTGCCGACCACCCTGCTCTCGGGCGGGATCGATCGCAAGTCGCTGGAGAAGCTGCAGACCAGCTTCTCCGGTTGCTTCTCCATCACCTTCGGACCGATGAGCCTGCAGGACGCCATCGCCCAGGCACCGGGCTTGCTCAAGGAAAGCGGCGAACAGCTGGCACGCTTGTGGCAGGCTGCAGCCCCGCGTTGAGCAGGGGCTGACGCATCAGCGGCCCACACTCAGACCGGGGCCGCATTCTCGCCGGAGGCAACCGTCCGCGCTCCGCCGAAGCGGGCCATCAGGCGGCGTGTCAGGGGCTTTTCCAGCAGCAGGTAAGACAGGCAACCTACGGCCGTGGCCGTGAGCACGGCGGCCAGGCAGATCAGGCCGTAGGCATGCGGCATCCATTTCAGGCCGACGATCACGACGGAGGGCATGATGAAGCCGTGGGCGAGATAGGTGGAATAGGAGGCATCGCCCAGCAAGGCCAGGCGGCCGGCCTGCCGGCGCACCCATTCAAAACGCTCCATCCAGGCCAGGCCCAGTACCAGCATGGCGGACGGCACACCCAGAGCGATGAAGCGGTCTACCTGCAGCCGATGGACAAACAGCGCAAATACTGCCACCGCAATCAGCACGACCGGCACCCACACTGGCGGCTGCCTGAACTGCATCCACAACCGTGCCACCGCCATGCCCAGCAGGAATTCGAAGAGGACCGAGCGTCCGAAGAACTGCGCCAGGACGCCGGCACCCCAGGCGTGGGCCACGATGAAGAGCAAGCCGAGGATCACGGTCGCCGTCTTCAGGCGTGGCAGCCGCAATGCGATCACGCCAGCCAGCACGGCGTAAAACAGCATCTCGAAACTGAGGGTCCAGCCGGACTCCACCAGTGGCAGGAGCTCGCCACTGGCCGGTGAGACCATCGGGTAAAACAGCAAGGAGCCGAGCAGATACAGGAACGGCAATCCCTCCGCAAAGGCCCTGGACCCGATGGTCAGCACGATGGCCGCCTTGGACAAGGTATAGAACCAGTACATCGGCACAATACGGATCAGCCGCCGGCGAAAGAACATGCTGGCCGTAGCAACCGCATCCGCTGGCGCTGGCCTGCGGCGGGTCGACAGGTACATGACCAGCCCGCTGATGACGAAAAAGATGTCTACCCCTACTCCGCCAAACTCGTGCCAGTAGGACAGCAAGTCGCCCTGCCCGCTGCGCGCCCGCAGTTCCAGCGCCGCGTGCTGGGCCACCACCAGTGCGGCGGCCACACAGCGCAGGAATTGCACCGTCAACAGATGATTGCCCGATGATGTCAGCATGTTTTTCCCCGATTGAAGTCAAGCCTTCAACGTTCAGCCCCGGTTGCATGATCTGAACCGGCTGCGTGAACGCCCCCTGATGCCTTCCCGCAGCAAGCGGCCGCCCGGATGCGGTTGCCGGAACACCCCCACCGCTCGCCAGCCCCGCCCCCGATTCAGCGGCGAGGGACGAGCGAGCTCTGCACGGACCTGGCGGGCAGATCCTTGCGACGATGCGTTTCAGGGGTTTCCAGAGGTAGTGGCTCGCACTTTGAATGTCCGCCACTCCTCCCCAGGGGTGTCGGGCCAGCGTGCGCTACCAGTCAACAACGGCGATCAGGCAGACTTTGCTGCGGTGTAATGCATTCCTTTATTTTTCGAAAATGTAGATAAGCGGCAATTATTAACCATCAACAACGCGCAAAACACCTTCTTCGTCTGTCTACTATATTGCGCAGAGCAGCATTTGTCGATTTCATTTTATGCAATACAGCATAATTATTTTACAACAACACAAAACCGCCGTTCCGAGCGGTGGCGGTTGAATGCCGATAGCTGCCCGGCATCAATATCTCTTCCCAACTTCCCCTTCAACCTGATCCGCAAATAAGCAACGCAGCTTCCTGAACTCAGTAACGAGCTCCGCATGTGATTTTTTACGACAGTTTTGCAATGAGCTCTGACCCATGCCAGATCTGAACGAAAAAGATTGCAAATAAGTAATTAAATTCCGTCAGGAAAATGTAAGCATCATTTCCCCGCCCCGTGAAAATTCACGAACAAACAGCGCTAAATCATTGATTTTTAAACAATAAAATTGGCCATTTTTTGTTATTCAAAAGATAATTTTATTGCCGTACGGATCAGTTCATTTCCGCAGTGCACTACTCATCAGTAGTGCGCTGCGGAAACAGTGGAAATCCTTTACTGGCGCGGCTTTCCGGCCGATTAAAAAAAACGGGAAGTTTGTGTTTTTTGTCGTTTTTTTATTGCTTGCGCGAGAAAGCAAATGTTATAGTTCCGACATCAACGCATGTTTTGTTACAAGTGTCAGAGGTTGTCAGCAGAAATTGCATATCTGACAATTAGAAGATTGACTGCGACACAAGAGTCACGGGCAATCCAGCATCAAGTGAGTTGATTTGTTTGAATGGAAAGCGCCACGCGCAATCCTCTTCATTAATTGCCGCATCCCTAAGGATTGATCCCATGAAAAAACTTCTCGCTGCCTCGGCCATCGCAATGGCCCTGAGCTTTGCCGGTACCGCCGCGCAAGCTGCCCCCCTGACTTTCTCGTCCAATGGCGTAGCCACGTTCAGCAACGTCATCACGACCGGTGCTGGCTCGACCTTCAGCGACAACTACACCTTCTCGCTGCCTGGCAACAGCAGCGCATCGGGCTCGCTGACCACCATCACCCTGGGTCAACTGCTGGGTCTGGCCATCAACAGCGTCACCCTGACCAACACCACGACCAATACCGTGTTCAACGCCGTGCTCAATTCGAGCAGCTCGTCGACCGGCACCAACTACTCGATTCCCGTCACGCTGCTGACCGGTGGTTCGTACAAGCTCAACATCGCTGGTAGCGTGTCCGGCATCAGCGGTGGCTTCTACGCCGGCGGCCTGAACGTTGCAGCCGTGCCGGAAGCCTCGACCACCGCCATGATGCTGGGTGGCCTGGCACTGGTGGGCTTCGTGGCCCTGCGTCGCCGTCGCAACGAAGACAGCAAGTCCTTCGCAGCCTCGCAGATGACCGCTGCCTGACCTGCAAGACTGGCCTGCCAGAACTGCCAAAAGAAAACGCCCGATTCATATCGGGCGTTTTTTTGTTTGGAGCGACGCTGCTTAAAGACAGCGCCGGGAAGGACGCTGCCTCCCCGCTTCCTACTCTTCCGTAGCCAGCTTCTTGGCCAATGACTGCCAGCGCCAGGTATCGGCACACATGGCATCCACGTCACGCACGGCACGCCACCCGAGCTCACGCTCGGCGCGATCGGTGGCCGCATAGCACATGGCGATGTCGCCGGGACGGCGTGCGGTCAGTTGATGGGGCAGTTTCTTGCCACAGGCCTTCTCGAAGGCCGCCAGCATTTCCAGCACGCTGTTGCCGCGTCCGGTACCGAGATTGTAGATGCGCACGCCCGCGCCCTCGCCCAGCTTGACCAGCGTCTTGAGATGGCCCAGCGCCAGGTCCACGACGTGGATGTAGTCGCGCACGCCGGTGCCGTCCACCGTGGGATAGTCGCTGCCATAGACAGCCAGGCTGGCGCGGCGGCCATCGGCCACCTGCGCGATGAAAGGCAGCAGGTTGTTGGGAATGCCGCTCGGATCCTCGCCGATCAGCCCGCTCTCATGCGCGCCGACCGGATTGAAATAACGCAGCAAGGCAATGTGCCAATCGGGGTCCGAGACATGAATATCGCCCAGAATCTGCTCCACCATCAGCTTGCTGCGGCCATAGGGGTTGGTGGCCGACAGGGGAAAATCTTCCGTGATCGGCACCGAGGCAGGATCACCATAGACCGTGGCCGACGAACTGAACACCAGCTTCTTGACGCCGTGCCGTGCCATCGCGGCAAACAGCAGGTTGCTGCCGTTGACGTTGTTGTCGTAATAGCGTACCGGCTGCTGCACCGATTCGCCGACTGCCTTGAGACCGGCGAAGTGAATCACCGCATCGATGGCATGCGTGCTGAAGACCTGGTCCAGCAGGGCCGCATCGCGGATATCGCCTTCGATGAATACCGGCGCCCTGCCCGAGATCTGCGCCACCCGATCGATGACGCTGCGGCGGCTGTTGCAGAGGTTGTCCAGCACCACCACGTCGTAGCCCGCATGCAGCAGCTCCACGCAGGTATGAGAGCCGATGTAGCCGGCACCGCCGGTCACCAGGATCGTTTGCTTGGCCATCTTGTTCCTTGTAGTTCAGTGAAGAAGTCTGTGAAGCATCCATGGCCGGGCACATCCGCACCCGGCAGCGGTGCCTGAAACGCAGCGGCAGGTCAAGCCGCCGGCTCGCGCGCAACGACCTTCGCGGGCGCGCCCACGACGGTGGCACCGGCCGGCACGTCATGCAGCACCACCGACATGGCACCGATCTTGCTGCCATCGCCGACGTGAACGCCGCCGAAGACCTGCGCATAGGCACCAAACTCGACGTTGTCGCCGATGACCGGAACCGGACCATCTTCCCTGCGGTTGCCGATGGTCACGCCCTGGCGCAACGTGCAGTCCGCGCCAAGCACCACGTCGGCGTGCAGGAAGATGTTGCCAAAGTGCCAGATGCGCAGTCCTGGTCCGATGCGGGCAGTGCGGGGCAGGCTGATACCAAAGGCGGTTTCCACGAAACGGAAGGCCGCCCAGTAGAACACATTGCTGAGCTTTCTCTTGAGCCCGGGCGGGGCGGCTTCGATGCGGCGGCCCCAGCGGTAGACCCAGATTGCCCAGATCGATTGCTCTTTCAGGAAAGGACGGCGCATGTTGTAGCGACGAAGGTCGGCATCCCAGTCAGGATCCTTGCTCATCGGAAAATCCTTTCATATAGCGCTTGGCAAAGCTGCATGTTGTTTTGTCTGCTGCACCGAGCCTTCAAATGAAAGAAAGTTCTCTTTCAGTGCAGCAATTTTTTAAAATAATCTGGTTGAAATCAGCGCCATTTACACATCACAATATTATCTGTGCGCCGCAACAATATGATAAATTCGACGCGCTGGCTAGGGGCAGGACACAGGCCACACGTGCGTTTCCGGGCGGAAAGCTCATCCGGACAACGTGAAAATATAACGGAGGGCATGAACCCTCTTCACCGGTAACTCCCCCGACGCAATGTCCAAGAACAGCGTGCTGTGCGCGCTGCTCTTGTATTTGCGACCAGACCATTACAACTCGTCCAGACCGATGTCCTTCAAAGAGATAGTCAAATCCTCAGGCAAAACACTCCTCACCACGGTCGGCGTCACCGCGATCGGCTTCATCATCTCCGTACTGACGGCACGCATCCTTGGCCCTGAAGGCCGCGGCCTGCTCTCCGGTGCCCTGCTCATCATCAGCCTGTCCAGCTCCATCGCCACTTGCGGACTGGCTTATACCTACATCTACCATCGCGGTGCCGGGCAACAATTCGCCCAGAAACGTTTCGTGTTCCTGTCGGCGCTGTTCATCGGCCTGCTGGCCGCGCTGCTGGCCCTCGTCGGACTGATGTTCAACCACAACGTCGAACTGCGCGAGCACCTGCCGCTGATCATCGGCTTCGCCCTCATCACGGCGCTGCAAAATTACCTGATCAACCTGACGCAGATGCAACCGAGCCTGAGTTTCCTCAACGTCACCCGCATCGCCGGTGTGCTGCTCAACGTGACGGCGCTGGGCTTGCTGTACCTGCTGCTGCGCCCGGTAGATTTCGTCCAGATCCTGATCGGGCAACTGGTATGCGCCCTGCTGCTGATCGGCCTGTGCCTGAACTGGGCACGCAGCAACGTGTTCAGCACTGCTGCGCCGAACCCGCAGCAAGCGGCCGCGCCGCAGGCAAAAACCAGCCAGATGCTCAAGTACGCCTTCAACCAGCACGGCACGGTGCTGGTCGGGCTGGCGCTGACCAATTTCGACAAGGTCTATCTGCTCAAGGTGGCGACCATCGTCGAGTTCGGCTACTACTCGCTGGCCTTTACCACCTCGCGTCTGATCGGGGTGCTCTACGACGCCATGAACACCGCACTTTATTCGCGCTATGCCGGCAAGGAAGAAGGAGAACTCAGCCGCAGCATCAACATGGCCTTCCGCTTCACGCTGCTGCCCATGCTGCTGCTGGCCGCGCTCGGTGCGGTACTGGCACCGTGGCTGATCCACCTGGTCTATGGCCCCAAGTTCGCCTCGGTGACGCCGACCTTCATCATCCTGATGTTCGAATGCGTGATCTCGGGTGCCGGCTGGACGCTGGCCCAGCGCTTCAATGCGGCAGGCCGGCCCGGACTGGTGCTGGTGCGCCAGCTCATCTCGATCGTTCCGGTAGTCGCCCTGCTGCCCTTCCTGCCGAGCGAAAACATCGCGGTCTACCTGGCGCTGCTGATGTTGCTGGGCGCGTCGCTGCGCATGGCCATCACCCTGGTGATCTATCCCTACGTCCTGCATGAACCCATTCCACGCCTGTTCCCCTCGGCCGATGAAGTCCGCAAGGTCATCGCGATGGCACGCGCACAGTGGCAACGCCGTATGCATAAAGGAGAATCCGCATGAACCGCTCATTCCCCCTCTCGATCTCGTCACAAGAAAGTCAAGTAATGAACAAGCATTCTGAAGTCATGGAAGGCCTCAAGGCACATCACGCAATCATCGCCGGGATGCTCAAGGGGAAGCGATTCCATTACATCGACATCCCGATTCACGACAACATTGGGGACTTGCTCATCATGCTGGGGACCCTGCGGTTCTTCGAGACCAATCACCTGAAGCCCGCTACCATCTCGACCACGCATTCCTTCAAGCACGAGTGGGTCAAACCTGGCGATGTCCTCGTATTCCACGGGGGTGGCAACTTCGGTGACCTCTATGGCCACATCCACCAGGATCGTGAAAAAGTGATCATGGACTTCCCCGGCAACCAGATCATCCTGATGCCGCAGACGCTGTTCTTCTCGTCCGACGCGGCACGGGCACAATCGGCAGCCAATCTCTCCAGGCACCCGGATCTGCATCTTTTCGTGCGTGACCTGGTTTCCCAGAAGATGGCCTACGAGTTCACCCCCCACGTCTATCTCGTTCCGGACATGGCGCATCAGCTTTACCCTGTCGCCACCCCGGACAAGCAAGGCCAGGGCATCGTGCGCATTCAACGTGTGGACAAGGAAAAGCCCAACACTCCTGAAAGCCTGCGCCAGCTGTCGATCCGGACCACGACCGATTGGATCGAAGTCATCGGGGAAGATCGCAAGCTGATCAATCTCTTCGAGAAGCTCGAGTGGCGACTCAATCATCACGGCTGGCATTCCGGCCTGACCGCCCTGGCCAAGTGGTACTGGGCTCCGGTTTCGCGGCGCTACGTGAAGAAGGCAATCAAGGTGTTCGCCGACCATGAAAGCGTGGTCACCGACCGGTTGCACGGCCACATCCTGGCCTGCCTCATGGACAAGAAACACGTCGTCATCGACAACAGCTACGGCAAGAACTCCACCTACATGAACCAGTGGACCATCGAAAGCCCGCTGACCACGCTGGTGCGGGAGAGCACGTGAAAATCGCCTACCTCATCCTCGCGCACAACAACCCCAGGCTACTGGAACGGCTGATTGCCGAACTCTCCAGCGAGCGTGCCACTTTCGTTCTGCACATCGACAGCAAGGCCGATATCACGCAGTTCGAACGGCTGCGCGCGATGCCGCGGGTCCTGTTCTGCGACAAGCGCATCAACGGGGCATGGGGTGATTTTTCGCTGGTGCAGGCCACCCTGAACATGATGGAACTGGCCCTGCAGCACGAGCCGCAAACCGGCCGCGTAGTTCTGCTCAGCGGCAGCACCCTGCCGATCCAGCCAAGGTCGTACATCGAAGATTTCTTCCAGCGCCAGGCGGATGCGAACTTCATGGAAGCCTACCCGATGCCCAATGAAGAATATGGCAAGCGCATTGGCCGGCTGGCCCATTACTGGGTGCGCCGGGCCAGACCGCTCATGCGTTACCGCTGGAAGTTGCAGGACCTGATCATCCGCTACGCGCCGCTGCGCGATTACCGCAAGGCGCTGGGCGAACTGCAGCCCATGGCCGGCTCCCAATGGTGGGCAGTGACGGGCGAGGCTTGCCGCTACATGCTGGACTACCACCGGCGGCACCCCCGGCTGGCGTCGTTCTGCAAGCATGTCGACTGCCCTGATGAATTCTTTTTCCAGACCATCCTGGGCAATTCGGAGCATGGCAAGGATCTGCAGCCAAGCATCACCTATACCGACTGGCAGCCGAAACGGGATAGCCCGGAAACCTTGACGCAATCCTACCTGGCGCATTTCGCGCAGCCCGTCGTGATGGCTTCGGAGCGGCACAACTGTCCGTTGCCGGGTGGCGAAGTGCTGTTTGCACGCAAGTTCAACGAAGAGCCATGGCAGGTCGTCGAAACCCTGCTGGAGAACAACCAGCGCAAGGCGCAGACTACCCTCTCCCCTCACTGAACACCAGACAGCCAGACAGCCGATCTCAGCCCTCCGCCACTGCGCCGAGGGCTGTTTTTTCATGTCCGCCAGTTGCAGTGACTCTCCCGGGACAGGCACGCAACCCGCCCGGGAACTGACTCAGGCAGACTCATTGCCGCCCAGGCGGCGACGCTCCCATCGGGCCTTGATCATGCCGAACAGCTTGCGAATCTCGGCCATGGTCGGGACCAGGCGCGGAACCGGTTGCTTGAGCACGTAGGGATACATCGCCAGCGTGATGATCATCCGCAGCACCGCACCCAGCAGCATCAGCAGGGCCAGATAGACGGAGATGTTCTCCTTCGGCAGGAAGGGCAGCATCAGGACCAGCGGGATGAGCGACAGCACATGGCGTCGCAAAATCAGGCCAGGCTTGCCGCCGGCATTGAAACGCTGGGCCAGGGTCCAGGCAGCTCCCGACAGCACGCATTCAAACATCAGGATGATGAAGCTCGGCGTCACCGAGTCGAACTTGGGGCCGTAAGCCAGGCGAATCAGCCACGGGGCCAGCACCGAGCCAATCCCTGCCAGCACCAGCATGGGCACGAGCGTGAAGCGGAAAGCCGTGTTGATGCTGGAATTCAATTCCCCCTCCTCCTTGCCGGCATAGCGCGAATAGAGGGCCGTATTCATCGCCTCGTGGATCGCACCGATCAGGCGCGAGGTGGTGAAGGCCAGCGTGTAGTAGCCGAACTCCTCGATGGTACCGACCTTGAGCAGGTAGACCTTGTCGAAATAGGTCATGGCCAGCGCCACCAGCCCGGTGCCGTGCTGGTTCAAGGCGTATTTCACCATGTCGGAGGTGCGCGCCCGGGGCAGGCTGGCCAGCTCGGCCGGTGCCGGGCGGGCGCTGAACAGGTAGAGGCGGCACCACTGCAGGCACATGGCGATGAGCACCAGCGCACACACCATTTGCCCGATCAGGATGTATTCGAATTGCACTGGTCGGCACAGCCAATACAGCACACCCAGCGCGGCCAGGTTGAAGATCGCTCCGGAAATGCGCGTTAGGTTCAGGAAGGCCAGCGAGGTTTCCAGCTGCGACAGGTTGAACAGGTAATTCTGCAGGCCCGTGACCACTGCAAAAGCGGTAATGAGCGCGATGTGCTGGTGCAAGATGGCGTTGTCGTTGATTCGGACACCTACTGCGGCCAGCAGCAGTGTCCCGACGCCGATCACCAGCGCCGACAGATATACGAAGCGCCGCTGACGGAAGTACAGCCCGGTACCGCGGAAGTAGATGTAGCTGTACGCCAGATCCCAGCGCCCCAGCGCCGTCGACAGGCCGATGATGAGCAATGAGCCCGACAGCAGTCCGCGCCCCTCCGGACCCAGCATGCGCGTGGTCAACACAGAAATGGCAAAACCGAGCACCGTCACGCCGACCGTGGTCAGCAGGGTTCTTCCGGAAGACTTGACTATCTCTTTGAAGGACATCGGGTATGGATTTGATGGGATCGAAGACCGCGTGCAGCGGCGTCAGAAACAAGCAGAAGCCTTCAGCTGCTGCGCAAGGTCGGCAACGAAGCCGGCAGAGCCACGAAGCGCGTGGCACGCAACGGACATCGACGCCAGGAGTCCTGTGAACGGCGGCAGCTCATCTGTAAAGAGCGGTAAGGAATTTACCATAATGCTGCGACGCACAGTAAAGAATTCGTGGTCATAAAAACAAACTTGACGCATTGTTATGCTCGCATAAAAAACGGTCCAGAAACAAATAAAAAATCACTTGGATCGGTTTTTATACGCACTGTTACCTCTTGAAACACACTTCCTGACAAAGCACTGACAGCGCACTGACGTGCCACTGACGCCGCAGCCAGTAACGCGCAAATTAATAAAACTCGCGTTTTCCAGGTACGCATTTACTGACAAAAGACTGACAAACCTTCATTTATATATTGCAGTGCAACATGTAAAGATATGCGCAAGCGGTGATCGCCACCAATCTGGCGGCTGTGGGGGCGTCAAGCAAAAGAAAGTTGGCGGGAGCACAAAAGAAAACGCCCGATGGCAGCCATCGGGCGTGATGCAGTTTCCTGATGCCACTGCCGGAGAAGCCGGCTGCAAGGCAAAAGAATCAGGGCCTGTTCACCTTGAATCTGCGAGATTTAAGGTGAACAGGCCCTGGTAACGGTCCGGCGACCTCAGGCGCGCTTGTAGACGTCGTCGAAACGGACGATGTCGTCTTCGCCGAGGTAACTTCCCGATTGCACCTCAATGAGGTGCAGCGGCAGCTTGCCCGGATTTTCCAGGCGATGGGTCACGCCGATAGGCAGGTAGATGGACTCGTTCTCGCTGAGCAGGGTGACTTCCTCGCCGCGCGTGACGAGGGCCGAGCCGCTGACCACGACCCAGTGTTCGGCGCGGTGATAATGCATCTGCAGCGACAGCTTCTCGCCCGGTTTGACGATGATGCGCTTGACCTGGAAGCGCTCGCCGGAATCGACGCTCTCGTAGCTGCCCCAAGGACGGAAGACGCGCTTGTGATGGACGTGCTCGGTACGCTTGGCATTCTTGAGCTTGTCGACGAAGGCCTTCACTTCCTGCACCTTCTCACGGTTGGCGACCAGCACGGCATCGTCGGTTTCCACCACGATCAGGTCTTCCACGCCAAGCACCGCCACCATGCGGCTTTCCGCGCGCACCAGGGTATTTTTGACCTGGTTGAGGTGAACGTCTCCGCGTACCACGTTGCCCTCGGCATCCGCCGGCAGCACTTCGTGCAGCGCACTCCATGAACCGACATCGCTCCAGCCGATGCTGGCGGGCACCACGACGGCGCGCGAGGTGTTTTCCATCACGGCGTAGTCGATCGACTCGGAGGGGGACGCGGCGAAGGCGGCCTCATCCAGGCGACAGAAATCGAGGTCGTTGTAGGCCTTGCCCACCGCCTCCTTGACGGCCGCACCGATCAGCGGACGATGGGATTCCAGTTCGGCGAGGAAATCGCGCGCCTTGAACAGGAACATGCCGCTGTTCCAGTAATAGCCGCCCTGCTTCAGGAAACCGGTGGCGGTCTCCAGATCCGGCTTCTCGACGAAGCGATCCACCAGGAAGTTGCCGGTATCGGCACCGTGCGCGCCACCGCGCAGGATGTATCCGTAGCCGGTTTCCGGCTGCGTGGGCTCGATGCCGAAAGTGGCCAGCGCACCCTGCTGCACCGAAGCCATGGCGCGGCGGACTGCCTCATGGAAGGACAGCACGTCCTTGATCACGTGGTCGGCCGGCAGCACCAGCATCACCGCCTCCGGATCGAGGCGCTGCAGGTGCAAGGCGGCGGCGGCGACGGCCGGGGCGGTGTTGCGGCCCTGCGGCTCGAGCATGATGCCCAGCGGGCGCACGCCGATTTCACGCATCTGCTCGGCGATCATGAAACGGTGCTCATTGCCGCAGACGATCAGCGGGGCTTGGACTTCCGGCCAGGAACCGACACGCGTGACCGTCTCCTGCAGCATGGTCTGTTCGCTCACGAGCGGCAGGAACTGCTTCGGATAGGCGGCACGCGAGAGCGGCCACAGGCGGGTTCCCGAACCGCCGGACAAGATGACGGGATAGATTTTGGTGATTGACATTAGGTGCTCCTGTTATCCACGCCAGTCCGTGGTTTGAGACGGCGGTCGCGCGCGTCGTTCCACTGCTCGTCCGGCTGATCGGACGTATGCTTCATTGCGCCATCATGGGTGACGCTGTAGGCACCATAGACCACGCTGTCTTCAAAGGTGGTGCCACTGGCTACGCGAGTATACTCGAACAGCACGCTGCGAATGACCTTCGCGCCGCTGCAGATATGGCTGCCATGGCCGATCCAGGCCGGTCCGATGATGGTCGAGCCGGCTGCGATATGAGAACCGGCTCCGATGTAGACCGGCCCTTCGATGGTGGTGCCTTCCCACTCGATGCGGGTGTTGAGTCCGACCCACACACCTTCCTGGATCTGGGTGCCGGGCACGTACATCTGCGCCACTTCCCCTTTCAGCACGCTCTGCAGCACCGACCAGAAATCGGTGACGTTGCCGATGTCGATCCAGTTGAAGAAGCGCTTCTGGGCATAGAACGGCAACTGCTTTTCCACCAGCAGCGGGAACAGGTCGGAGCCGATGTCGAAGAACTTGTCCTTGGGGATGAGCTCCAGGGCTTCCGGCTCCATGATGTAGATACCGGTGCTGGCCAGATTGGACAGGGCTTCTTCCTGCTTCGGCTTTTCCTGGAAGGACTTGACCTTGCCGTCGGGCTCGGTCACCACGATGCCATAGCTGGAGACCTGCTCCATCGGCACCTCCTTGGTGATCACGCTGACCAGCGCGCCCTTGCGGCGGTGCTCGAACAGGGCCGAATGGATGTCCAGATCGATCAGCGCATCGCCGCAGATGACCAGCGTGGTTTCGTCAAAGAAGCCGCCGAACTCCTGAATCTTCTTCATGCCACCGGCCGAACCGATGGGATCCGGGAAGACCTGGCCGTCGTCATCCACATAGCCTTCGAAGGAATAGCCGATGCGCGCGCCGAAACGCTGGCCTTCGCCAAAATAATTCTCGATGCGGTCATGCAGGTAGCTGACGTTGACCATGATGTCCTGGATACCGAATTTCACCAGGTGCTCGATCAGATACTCCATCACGGGCTTGCCCAGAATGGGAATCATCGGTTTGGGCAGCGCGTAGGTCAGCGGCCGAACGCGGGTCCCCTTGCCCGCTGCGAGAATCATCGCTTTCATGTTTGCCTTTCTTGCTCTATGGAGTTGAATCGAAAAACGGGTGCCCGGCACAGGTCGCGGCACGAAGATCGCTCATGCCGCAGCCCCTCTGTCCAGGACAGGAATAAGAACAGCGGGGACGACGTCACCGCAAGGGCTCAAGCAAATACTGTGCGCACATCAGCTCGAACTGCCGCCGCAGCGACGCCGACGGATTGATGATCGCCCAGGGACGCTTGGCAGCCATGCAGGCTGCATACAGCAGGATCAGCGAACCGACGGCGGCGCTGTCGATCCAGGTCAGTTGCGCGCAATCCAGCACCACCGGCCCCTGCCCTTGCGCGGCCTGGGCCAGCAGCGAGCGCCAGCGCCCGATGTTGGGCTGGCCGATGGCACCGCTCAGCAGCAATTCACTGGTGCCATGATCCAGCCTCAGTTCCATGCCGGCCGCATCAAATTGCGCGGCGGCAGGTGCCGGACGGCGCGCCGCCCGCGCGGCCGGGATCACGACGCTCCACAGCAGCTTCAGCAAGGTGCGGCCATCATTCCAGTAGCGCCGCCACAGCGCCGGCTCTTCCTTGATGCGCCAGGCCCATTCCAGTCCGGTTTTCTGGACCCAGACCGGAGCGCGCGACACGGTTCCGGCCACGAAGTTGATCACGGCCCCCAGGTGGCCCATCAGCGGCACCTGCAGGGCATCGCGATTGCGTTGCACCCATTGCTGGCCCTTGCGGGCGGCCAGCGCCACAACGAGAAAATCGGCACCGCTCTGGTTGATCGCTGCGATGGTCTCGGGGCTGCTCATCTCCTCGACCGTGCCGAAGCCCGGGGTTTCATAGCCGACCGCCTGCATGCCGCCGCGGTCGGCGTTGATCTTCTCGCAGGCCAGCTTGGCAACGCCGGGCAAGCCGCCGAAGAAATAGATGCGCATGGGATCGACACCGTCCCGGCCGGCCGTACTGCGCAGGGCGTCGAACAAGGTCGAGCCGGAGACGCGTTCGGTGAAGGGCAGTCCCAAGGCGCGGGCAATCCACACGATGGGCATGCCATCGATCACCGACAGGTTGCTCTGCAGGACGGTTTCGCGGAACTGCAGGTCCTGCAGGCAGGCGATCACGAAGTTCAGATTGGGCGTGGACAAGAAGCAGCGGCGGCGTTCCTTGCTGGCCAGATGCATGCGCGCGCAGGCTTGCTGCACATCGACCAGGTCGAACGGCAAACCGAGGATGCAATACACCTCGCGCGAGAAATCCGGCCCCGGATCGATCACTGCGCCGGGCTGCGCAGCCACTGGCGCGGACGCCACTGCAATAGGCTCATTCAGAGTCACGTTTGGACCTCACCCACTCTACCTGACGATTGAAAAGAAACTTCACATACAACGGCACCTTGCGTGCTACATAGCCCACGGCGCTGAGCAACTGGCGCAGATTGATCACATCGCGCGCAAACCCGGACCAGGCCAGCAGCACCGACGACACCAGCGCGGCCAGCATCAGGCTGGCCAGCCCAAGGGCCGCCGTACCGCCCAGGACCAGCGCGGCCAGCAAGGCCAGCAGCCACGCCACGCCGGTGAGCATGACCAGCAAGGCCAGCGGCGGTACGCTCAGGTCCAGCGCCAGCGCCGCCAGGGCTCCATTGCGCAGGCGCAGCGACTGTCGCAGCAGCTTGGGCACATAGGTCTGGATCACGCTCAGGTGGCCGTGCTCCCAACGTGTGCGCTGGGTGCTTACACCGCTTTCGCTGACCGGGAAGTAGCTGTAGACCAGCGCGTCCGGACAGAACAGCGGCGGCTGTCCCACAGTGGCCAGGTCGACACCCAGCTTCATGTCTTCGACGATATGACCGGTGGCCAGATCGACCCGTCCGATCTGCTGCCAGCCAAATGCCATCCCGGTGCCCATCAGCTGGCAGGGTTGGCCGAGGCGCTGGAAACCCAGGGGCCGCACATGATTCTTCACCACCCACGCAAACTCGGCGATCTTGCGCATCGGGCCGGATTCCTGCGGCACATGCATCAGGTACAAGGCCTGCACCGGACGGCCCGACTGCACCGCGGCGCGGCTGACCGTGTCCAGCGCATCGGGACCCAGGAAGCAGTCGGCATCCACGATGATCACCACGTCGGGCGGATCCTGCGACAGCTGCCGGATACCGTGGTCCAGCGCATAGCCCTTGCCGCGCAAGACATCGTGAAAACGCTCCGTGACCTCGGCACCGGCTGCGCGCGCGATGGCTGCAGTGTCATCGGAGCAGTTGTCCGCCACCACCAGCACACGGTCACCCTGCGCCAGCTGGGCACGGATGCCGGCGATGACCTCGGCAATCCCGCCCGCCTCATTGTGGGCCGGCACCAGCACCGCGATGCGCGGACGCAGCGGACTCAGCACCGTCGACCGGGGCCGCGCGAACCGCGCCGCCAGCACCTGCACCAGCAATACCGTCACCGGAATGGCCAGCAGCACCAGGAATAGCAGCAGTATCGTTTGCAATAGTCCTATCAACATCGTCTCTTTCCGTCTCGTCCGATTCAAAATCCTTCATGCGCCGTGCGCCACTGGCCAGCCGCCGGCCCCTGCCCGAAGGCCTTGCCAAAGCCAAGCGGCTCGCATTTCCAGACGCAGCCCAAGCCACTGGCCTTGCTGCTGCGTGCTCCTGATGAGCCTGGGGTGCGGCACGCAACCGGCAGCCAATGAACCAGTCAAAATGTGCATTGCCACATCACATCAATCCAGTCCCATCAAGAGGGAGAGCTCACCTTATCTTTCACATTATGCGGCATCCGCCCCACAAATTTGCTGCACTTGCACACATTTTGTTGCTGCGCTTCGAGAGCCCATCAAATGAAAAGTTCGCATTCAACTGAACCTGGCCTGTCAGCTTTTTTTACGCCATGAACAGCGACAGGCTCGCTATACTTTTCAGGGGCACCGAACCGTTGAGCGCTTTGTGCGTCAGACTGATTCCCAAGGCAGCATCTTGCCCTGCGGCACCACCACTACTTCATAGGAAATGCTCATGCAACGAAAATTCAGCAAGCTACGCCAAGCCCAGTTATTCCTGGCGCTCGGATGCACAGCCCTGGCCAGTGCACCGGTCTGGGCTCAGGAATGGGGCAGCTACCTCAAACCCTTCGCTGCGGATTCACTGTGGAACAGCCGGCCGGTCAATCCCACTTTTTCCAACGACGTCATCCCTACCTCGACCTATTCGCCGCTGATCACCAACGGCGATTACTCGACCGGCGTGTTCCTGGCCAGTCCGAATGATCCGGCGGTAACCGTGACCGGGCCGACCGGCAGCAACAGCCTCAAGATCGCTGACGAAGAGGTCTTCCGCGACATCACCATTCCCCACTGGCCGGCAGCGACCAAGCCGGGCCCGGGCGGCGATGCTCACGCCGATATCGCGGACCCGTCCACCGGCATCATCCATTCCTTCTGGGGCCTGAAACAGCAGGACGGCAAATGGACTGCACGACTCTACGCATGGACCAAGATGAACGGCACCGGCTGGCCTGATCCTGCGCATTACTACCAGGGCGCGCGTGCGGCGGGCGTACCTGCTTCGGCCGGGCTGATCCGCATCCACGAAGCTGCCGCCAAGCCGGAGTACTATCCGCACGCGCTGGCCATGACCATGACCTACAACGGCCTGAGCGCCAAGCCCACCTACGTTTTCCCGGCCACCTCGGCCGACGTCAATGCGGCGAAGGTCAACAGCGGTCCATTCCCGGAAGGCGCGCTGATGATGCTGCCGCCTTCCTTTGACACATCCAAGATCACCAACGAAGAAGTGCGCCGCATCGCTGAAACGCTCAAGCGCTACGGTGCCTACGTCATCGACGCCAACGACGGCACGCCCTTCGCCATCTTTGCCGAGATCGGATCGAGCGCCAATCCTTCCCCGGGCGGCTGGAATGCCACCGTCTCCAACGAACTGCAAACCATCCGTGCCGCCCTGCGCCGCGTGACCGGGGCCAGCGGCTGGATCGATGGCAACGGCAAGGCCTTCACGCCCAACCAGAATCTCAACCTGCTCTCCATGCGCGGTGCCTGGACCCTGCAAGCCGGCAGCGGCCAGGCCATCTTCGACTCGTGGCAGCAATCGGTGGTGATCTCCGGCGCCAGTGCTTCCACGATTGCCGTCAATTACTCCAATCGCGGCATGCAGCCGGTCGATTGGGCCAAGCCGGTCATGGGTGCCAAGTACAAACTGACAGCGCGTGCCACAGGTGGCGGCAAGCTGCGCTTGACCATCTATGACAAGCTGGTCGGCAAGGTGGTTACCGACTCCGGTTACCTGGCCAATGGCCAGAGCACGACCTTCGTCTGGAATGCCAACACCCCGCAACTGATCATTTACGCGCAGAGCGGCGGCGCTTCTTCGACCGTCGGAGCGGAGCTGATCAAGGCCGAATAACGGCCAGGCCCGCTGCGGTGGGCTGCACCTGCACGGCGCAGCCCACCCATCATGGCCCCTCAGGCAGCAGGGGCTGCGGGCAGGCGCGACGCTTGCCCCGCCCTTTCCTTGTCTGTCGGCTGTCCATTCAGATAGAGCGACCAGCCCATGCCCATCGCCATCCAGAAATACCAGTTGAACGCCAGATAGCTGAGCATGTTGTCGGAGGCCGACACGACCAGATATTGAACCAGTGCGCAAATCAGGATGCCCGCACCCAGGCGATCCCTGGGATAGAGCCGGAGCAGCGCCCGGAAGGCCTGATAGAACAGCACCAGGTAGGCCACCAGCCCGATGACGCCAATATCGAAAATCAGCTGGACGAACACATTGTGTGCCTTCCACTCGAAGTTGCCTGACAGCGGGAAGAACACGTTCGAGTAGTAACCGAAGGCTTCCACGCCATAGCCCGTCAGGTAGCGGCTGGGCGACATCCAGTTCAGCGCGCTCTCCCACAGCAGCACGCGCCAGGCGAACGAATTGAGCTTGGCGTAGTTGCCTACCACCGTACCGCCTCCGTCCAGATCCATGATCCGCTGTTGCACGCTGGGGATCAGCAAGGACAGGCAGCACAGCACCAGCAGGTAGATCAGGTAGCGCCGTTCGAACATCAGCCCGTACAGAACGAACAGCACCAGAACCGCCGCCCATGCACTGCGAGTCTGAGTCAGCAGCAGCAAGACCATCAGCACGCCCAGATAGCCCGTGAAGGCAAAGCGCTGCAGCTGGCTCAGCTTGAAGGTCGGGCTTTTCAGGACGTACAGACCCAGAGAAATGATCAGGGTCAGGTAGAAGGCCAGGATGTTCGGGTGCGTAAAAGTACTCTGCAGGCGGAAGCCGCCGGACACGCCACCGGCCATCGCCACGCTGACCAGCCCGTAGATGGCGGGAATGACTGACGAGCCGATCATCAGGCGCACCATGAAGCGGAAGTCATCCTCGGTGCGCACGATATAAAACGCGCAGACGAACACGGCAAAGTAGGAGCACAGCGAGAGCGCGGTTTTCAGGCCAACGGCAGCATTGGGCGAGACCACTACGCACACCGCCTCCCATGCCAGGAAGATCAGCCAGGCCACGGCCGCCTTGCGCGGCAGCAGGCGCGGCCGCTCGATGAAGAAGAGCAGCGCGATCAGAATGATCAGAGCATTGATGGCCCCGCCGAGGCCGGCACCGCCGCCGCCGGCCCCTACCCGCGTGGACTCCAGCACGACGTCGCCGGAGGCGCGCAGCAGCAGGATCAGCAACAGCAGCAAGCGCTTGTTGAAGACGAAGATGGCGCCCAGCAGGAACAGCGCCGGCACTGCCGCCAGACGTCCGACGCTGTCGCCCAGCAAGGTTGCCGCCACCGGCAGCACCATGCCGACCAGCACGGCCACCATGACGCCGGCTGCCAGGATGAGCAGCTGGGTCAAGTCCAGATTGATTTTTCTCATTTCATTGTCCTTCGCTGCAAGCCGAGCTTGCCCGTTGCGCGACTGCTGAACATTCCACGCCGGTCATCACCCAGGCGCTCACGCCGGCACCAGCAGGCCGGGGTTGGCCGCACCCACGGCTGACTGCAGGTCTTCCAGGAAACGCTGTTGCAAGGCGAACTCGTCGGCCTGCGATGCTCCCTCTTGCACCAGGGTGGAGGCGCGCACCAGGATGCCATCGGAGATCCGGCCGGCCATGCCGTCTTCAAATATCTTCAGTCGTGCGGCCAGGCCACCGTTGGGGAATCCATCGCCGATGCGCACCCAGTAGGTGACCGCCTCGACCCGGTTCTGGCGGGATGCAACGAAGCGCGAGCCCATGACGGGCTGGCTGCCCGCCCGCACCGGGATGGCGGCCCGCTCCTTGCCGCTCAACACGAATCCTTGTGCCACATAACAGACTTCGGGCAGGTGGATCTTCACGTCCTGGGTCTGCTCCTTGGCGTAGGCCAGCGCCAGCATGACCATCTGTCCCTGGCTGTTGACGTAGGTGCGTCCAAGCACGTCGTCGTAGGGCTGGTCGGTGCTGCGGTCAGTCCCATCCTCCAGACCCACGTTGACTTGCAGGAACGGCGACGGCACTTCCTTCCACTGCCCGAACTGGGTGGGAATGACGGTAGCAAAGTTGCCCTTCTTGACGACGTTGACCTCACGCGGCACCAGCAACTGCACCAGGCCCACCGAGACCACCATGGCGATCACCACGGCAATGGAGAGCCGCAGGTTCATGGAAAACTGCGTGGTGTCCTGCGCGGCCGCAGCGGCGCGCTGGCGCGGCACGGCCTCGGGCGCCGGCAGCCCGCGCCAGGTCGCATGGCGCACGGCAATCCAGCGCAAGAGGCTATCCAGCGCGATGATCAGGCCCAGTGCCACGAAGAACAGCAGCATCCCGGCGAACCCGTGCAGGAAGCCCTGGCCGGCGGCATCGCCAAGGTAATAGGTGATCAGGGCCAGCACCATGACGCGCACCGTATTGGCCGTGAAGGAAATCGGAACGATCAGGACCGCCAGCACCAGATTGCGGAACAGCGACTGGTGACGCACCAGGTTCATGTACAGCAAGCCGAGCGCTTCCAGGGTGAACAGCGAGTTCAGCCCGGCGCAGGCATCGGCGACCAGCAACTGGTAGGGGCCGATGTAGAGAATCACGCCGCTCCGCGCGATCGGATAACCGAACTGACGCAGGATCAGTTCGGAGGCGTAGGAGACGCCGATCTTGAGCGGCTGGGTGAGCAGGTCCACGACCGAGGCCGGTAGCGGCACCATGAACAACATGAAGAAAAAGGCAAACCACAGGCGGCGGCAGGTACGGATCCCGAACTGCAGCAACACGATGCCGATCAGGATCGGGATCAGCGATCCCGCTTCCATGAAGAGCACGGTCTGCGAGCGGCCCAGCACGAAACACAGCAAGCCCAGCAACAGGAACACCATGCCGGCGATGGGTGCCGGACGGCGCTCGATGAGCCCGTCCTGATGCAGCTGGCGCACCCGCACGAACAGATAGCAACACGCGACGGCCAGCACGATCGGGCCGTGCGCATTGCGCTCGGTGCCCCACACGCCATGGAACAGGTCAATGAAACTGGGGACGTACATGGCCGCCAGGCCCGCCGCCACCACCAGCCAGGGCAGGCCGGAGAATGGCTGTTGACGCATGGGGCGCAGGGTCTGGGCAGTCATCTTGCAGTTCTCGTCAGGAGGGTCGGGAGATCAGAACTCGTTGACGACGCTGCCGACGACGGCCACGTGTGCGCTGGTCAGGTTGTCGGTGAGCGTACGGACGGCCGAGATGTGGGTCATGTTGGTGCGCACTACCACCAGGCTGGCACCGGTGCGTGCCGAGATCATGTTGCCGTCGGCATACTGGCCGCCAGACGGGGTATCGACCAGAATCACATCGAAGTCCTGTACCAGGTCGCCCAGCAACTGCGTGAAGTTGGGACGGCCCAGCAATTCCTGCGGGTTCGGTGGGGTCGGACCGGCGGGCAAGACCGACAGGTCCAGCAGATCCGGCACGCGCTGGAGCGCATCGGCCGCGCTGCAGCGGCCGGCGATCACGCCCGACAGGCCGTTGCGGTTATCCAGGCCAAACAGCTCGTGCTGGCAGGGCTGACGCATGTCGGCATCAATGAGGAGAGTACGCTCGCCCAGCTGCGAGAACACCACGGCCAGGTTGGAGGCGATGAAGCTGCGCCCTTCCCCGCTGGCCGGGCTGACGATGGACAGCGCCTTGTGCTTGCCGTCGATGTCGAACCAGCGGACCATGAGCTGGCTGCGCAGGGCGCGCAGGGCTTCCACCTGTTTGCTGAACGGATTGTAGGCCGCCACCACCTTCTCGCTGACCTTGCTTTCGCCTTTGAGAAGATAGGGATAGTCGAACTGGCGCGACAAGGCCTGATCGATATCGGACTGCGTCAGCAAGCCGAGCTGGATGGCGGCGTCACCGAAGCGCATGCCGCGCTCGCGCTGCAGACGCAGAATGCGTTCCGCATTCTCGGGAGTCAGCTTGCCGCTGTCGACCAGGATGGCGCCGATGGAGCGGTTCGGCAGCGAGGTGCCTTCAGTGAATGTCAACGTTGCTGTAGTCATGTTATTCCCGCGGTATCTGTTTTTATTGGCGATGAAAACGGGCCCGGATCAGGCAGGCTTGCCGCGTCCGAATCCGAAGCGGCGGCGAGACGAGCTTGTCACCGGGCGAGTGATCGAACCCAGCACCGGCAGCCCCAGCTCTTCCACCAGGTCCTGCTCGGAACGTACCCGGCGATTGGTCAGCTCCAGGCCCAGCGCAGTCATCACGCCAAGGATGCCGCCGACGAACATGGCCAGGATCAGGTTGATGAGGATGCGCGGGCTCGACGGATTGACCGGCGGGACGGCGGCCGACAACAACGAGATATCCGACTGGTTGGACTGGCCTTCCAGGCTGGTCTGGGCGAAGCGCTGCGAGGTCATCTCGTAGGCGCGCTGGGCGCTTTCCAGTTCACGGCTGAGCACGGCGAGTTCGTCACGGGTGCGGTTCATCTCCAGCACCTTGCGTTTTTGCGCTTCGAAATCGGCGCGGATCTCGGATTCGCGCTTGGCCAGGATGGTGGCATTGCCGCCCACCGAGGCGGAAATGGCGGCGCTCGCATTAGCCAGTTGCGCGCGCAATCCATCACGCTCGGCCTTGGCCGCCAGATAGTCCGGGTGGTTCACGCCCAGACGCTTGGAGGCTTGCTCGAAACGGGCTTCCGAGATGGCCAGGTTGGACTTCAGGGTCTGGATCAGGCCGCTGGCATTGACGTCCGGCGATTCGGCAGCGCCACCGGCCTTGGCCTGGCGGCTGCGAGACTGCGCCTCGGCCAGGGCCGACTGGGCCATCACCAGCTGGGTCGACAGGTCGTTGAGGCGGTTGTTTTCGACATCGGTACGGGTGTCCAGATTGGTGATGCCATGCTCTTCCTGGTACTTCGACAGCTTGGCCTGCGCCTGCTCATAGGCATCGCGCAACAGCTTGGTCTGGTCGTTGAAGTAGGACGACGCCTTGCGGGTCGGGTCCAGCTTCAGCTGCATGCTGACCTGCTGGTAGGCGGCCGCGAAGGCATTGGCCACCAGTGCCGCAAACTGCGGATCATCAGCGCGGAAGGTGATGTCGATCACGCTGCTTTCCTTGGAGGCCACCGCATCCAGTTTTGCCAGCAGCACGCCGGCCAGCCAGTTGCGGATATCCATATCGCCATGATTCTGGGCGTCGAAGGCAGCCTTGACCGCAGGCTGTTGCGCCAGTTTCAGGTTGTCCACGACAGCCAGTGCCACCGACGGGCTGTTGATGATGGCTACCTGGGTCGGCATGAAGCCGGGCAAAGCCTGGGGCGCGACCACCAGGCCGGTCACCGGATCGGAGGCCTTGTAGTTCAGCACCACCGACGAGGTCGCCTTGTATTGCTTGGACTGGGTCAGGCTGATACCGAGCGCCACCAGAACGGTGATCGACAGGATCAGCAGGATCACCCGCAGGTGGGCCTGCAGGATCAGAACAAATTGAGAAAGATTCATGGGATCACGCCTCCTGGTTGGCGTTTGCGATAGCAAAATGGGAAATCATGTGCGTTGCAGCCGGGTGCCGGATCAGAACCAGCTTTCCTTGACATAGACGACGTCGTCGGCCTGCAGCGGGTCGTCCTTGTTCAAGTGCAGCTCCTCCAGCTTGCCATCCACCTGGCGCTTGACCACCAGCCCGCGTTCGGTACCGCGCTGGGTCAGGCCGCCCCCCACGGAGAGCGCCTGCAGCAGCGTGGTGCCGCGTTCCAGCTTGTACATGCCCGGACGCTGCACTTCACCGTAAATGTAGAAACGCAGCGAACGCTCCACATAGATCACGTCATTGGCTTGCACCTCCGGCAGTTCCGAGGTGTCGCCGCTGTGCGTGATGCTGTAGATGTCCACCAGCTGCTTGCTGACCGCACCGCCGTTCTTGCGCACGATGGTCACGGCGTCGCCGCCATCAGGCGTCACGCCACCGGCCAGCGCGATGACGTCCGCCACGTTGCGCTTGCCATCCAGCGGGTAGCGTCCCGGCTTGGACACCTGTCCCAGCACAGACACCATCTGGCTCTGGGGAACGGTGACCAGAATGTTCACCTGCGGGTTGACCAGATAGCCGCCCTTCTTGAGCAGACCGGCGATCTTGGTCTCGGCCTGGGCGGTGGACAGGCCACCAATCTTCACTTCGCCCACCAGCGGGAAGCTGATCACGCCGGCTTCGCTGATGCGGGTCTCCAGGCTGAGGTCATCGCTGCCATAGACCTTGACGCGAATCACGTCGCCCGGCCCGAGCAGGATATCGTCGGCCTGCGCAAGCAGGCTCACGCTGGACAGCATCAGACCGATCAGCAGGAATACTATTTTTCTCATCATCGTCATTACTCCGCAATACATCAGGTTCTTGAGGTTCTTGATTCAGGCGCTGCACGCCCGTTGTTGATCCATGCTTACTTGAAACCGGCGACGCCGCGCTTGATCGCCTCGCTGTCCGCTGAAGCAGCATCCTTGCCAGGGCTACCCTGCGCGGCTGCGCCATCCTTGTCCGCCGGGGCCGCCGCGCTCAGATCCTTGAACGACTTGGCCTGCTCGGTGAGCTCGATCTTGGCGTCCTTCTTCAATCGTTCCACCAACTGCTCGGATGCCTGATTCTGCTGCAGGGTCACCAGATACTGGGCGATCTGGGGCGAGGCCACCGCCAGCGTCATGGGCACATTCTTGACGTCCTGCAAGGAGGTCAGGATGGCCGTCGGTCCTTCGATCACCACGAACATGGTGCCGCGCTCCATGGTCTTGAGGCTGGCATTCATCTGCTGCGGCAGATCCGCCGAAGTCTTGACCACCTGCTGGCGCGCATACTGCACCCGGTGCGAATCCAGCCAGCCGACCACATCGTCCAGGCGCTTGCCGGGCTGGTCCATCAGGGCGTTGAGTTCGGGGGTGAGGCTGGTCCCCGCGATGATCAACTGGGCAAATTCATATTGTTTGCGCTGGGCAAACCAATCGGGATTCTTGCGATAGAAATCCTCGATCTCCTGATCCGACGGGCGAACCGGGGCTTTCAGCTTGCCGGCCACGTAGCTCTGCGCCAGCACCAGGTTGCGTGCCCGCTCCATGTCGGCCACCACGGCCGGATCGTTGTCGAGCTTGTCCTTCCTGGCGGCATTGATCATCAGCTGGCGCGCCACCAGTCCGTCAAGCAGCTGCTTGGTGACCTGCGTGCCGCCGGTCTTGGCCAGCTCATTGTTGACCTGGTGAATGGTGATTTCCTGACCGTCCACAATGGCCACCACCTGGCTGGAACCTGACGCGGCCTTCTTCTCGCCGCAGGCGGCCAATGCCACCAGAAGCATCGCGGAGACCAGCGCCTTCGCCGCGACATTGTGCTGCCATGAAACTGTTGCCTTCCCGATTTTCATTTGACCAAGCTCTCTTCTTTTCTGTGTCACTTGTTGCCGGCTACCGCGGCCGGTGCTTGCTGCCCCTCCCCTGCGAGAAGGCCTTGTCCATCAATAAGCGTTGTCGCGCTTGATCACCATGCGCACGGTCTGGAAGATGATCCACAGGTCAAACATCAGCGACCAGCGGCGCAGGTATTCCAGGTCGAATTCGATACGCGCTTTCATCTTGTCCAGCGTCTCGGTCTCGCCGCGCAGGCCGTTGACCTGGGCCCAGCCGGTGATGCCCGGCTTGACCTTGTGGCGCAGCATGTAGCCCTTGATCTGCTTGCGGTACAACTCGTTGTGAGCCACTGCGTGCGGGCGCGGACCGACGATGCTCATGCGTCCCTGCAGCACGTTGAAGAACTGCGGCAATTCATCCAGCGAACTGGAGCGCAGGAAGCCGCCGATCTTGGTCAGGCGCATGTCGCCCTTGGTGGCCTGGGTGACCTTGCCGCCGTCCTCCATGACCGTCATGGAGCGGAATTTGTAGACCACGATCTCTTCCCCATCCAGCCCGTAGCGGCGTTGCTTGAAGATGATGGGGCCAGGCGAGGTCAGCTTGACGCACAGGGCAATGACCATCATCACCGGCAGCAGCATGAGCAGGATGCCTGAGGCCAGCACCAGGTCGCTGATGCGCTTGACGATGTTGTTGGTACCGGTAAAGGGCGTCTCGCAGATGGCCATCACCGCCATCCCGCCGACATAATCGAAGCGCGCCTGGATCAGGTTGAAGATGTAGATGTCGGGAATGAAGTAGATCGAGGCCGTGGTGTCCTGCAACTCGTCGATCATCTGCAACACGCGCGGCTGCGCCGAGATCGGCATGCTGATGTAGACCATGTTGATGTTGTTCTCGCGCACGTACGCAGCCACGTCCGACATTTTGCCGTGCAGCGGCGTGAAGGTACCTGCCGGCTGGCGATTGAGCTCGCGGTCGTCGAAGAATCCCATCAGCTTGATCATCAGCGAAGGATATTTCTCGACGCGATCCGCCAGCTTCAGCGCGGCCGGATTGACACCGATGATGATGGCCTTGCGCACTTCTCCCTTGCTGTGCAAGTCGCGCATCACGCGCGACTGCAATTGCTGGGAGATGATCAGGCCCACCGGCGTGGTGACCACCCAGAAGAAAATCGCGCGCAGCGAAAACTGCTGATAGAACTCACAGATATACGCCACCACGACCAGCACCGCTGCCACCGCCAGCCAGTCCAGGACGGGCGAAATGATCGACGGCCCCTTGGGGTTGCGGCGCAGACGCCGCTCGTGGAATTCGGTGAAGAAATAGGAGGAGAGGAAAAACGCCATGATGGCCAGCACCCAATAATCCCCGTTGAATGCATGACCGTGCAGGCGCACCAGCACCCACAGGTAAGCCACGATCAGGGCTGGTTCGACAAAGCGCTTGAATACCATCGTGATGGTATTGGCCTTGACATTGGCCAACGGCAGACCGTCATGCAGGTCACTCATTTTTGGAGCCTCAGAATTCATAGCGCGAAGTCAGTGATACGCCGTTGGACACATAGCCAAAGTTGCTGATGTTCGATTGCAAGTTCTCACGATAGACCGCCAACAAGATCGACAAAGAGGTCGTCGGCGCATACGTCAAGCTCAGACTGGCCTTCTCGTAGCTGTCCCGGCGGCTCGATGGCGTCACGCCGGTGACGATGGAGGCACCGTTGTAGTTGCGCCGTTCGACATCCACCAGACCTTCCACGCGGAGTTTGGCCGTCGGCAGATAGGTCGCACCGAGGCTGGCACCGGTGGTCAGTGCGAAATTCGCATCGACGTCGTTGACGCCGCCAATTTCACGCCACAGGTTGGCCACGAAACCGGTCTTGCCGGTGACGGCCCAGTCGCCGACCAGACGCGCATTGAAACCGCGGTAACCGCCGCCACCCGTGGGCGACTTGCGATCCCGCTGGGTCAGGCCGCCCAGGAACTGCAGCTTGGTCTTGGCGCTATACAGCCAGATCACCTTGAGCTTGTAGTCTTCCTGAGTAAATGAGTTGTTGATGGACTCGGTACCCACCAGCACGTCATTCGGATACCGCCCGTCGGTCTTGCGCACCTGCACGCCGACCACGCTGCCGCTGCGCGGGTTGTAATCCAGACCCAGTTCAGCCAGGTTCTGACTGAAGTTGTTGGCCTGCTGCGTATTCAGGTCGTAGCCCAGCGCGAAATGCGAGACCTGGCTGCGCACTGTCCAGTCCGGGTGCAATTGCCATGCCAGCGTTGCATATTTGGTCTGCATGGTGCGAATGTTCAGACCCAATATCCGGAAGTTCTGGAAGGGCGTGAGCGACTTGGAATACACATAGCCGATGTCGCCCGAAAAGCGTTCCCCCAAAAACCAGCTCCAGTTGGTTTTCAGATCGCGCGCATCATTGTCAAACTGCGAGAAATAATCGTACGTATTCTTTGTCGCGCTGGCGTCCAGCGTCACGTGCTGGCGACTCAGCTCACGGTCCAGCTTCAGGCCGGCAGTCCGGCTCTGCACCGAATCGGACAACTTTGGCGCACCGAGCGCCGACACGGCGGCGTCGGGTCCGCTCAGGCGCAGCACGTTGTCATCATGCAAGTAGCTGTACTGCACATACGGCACGACCACCTGGCCCGGGTCGGCTGCGTACGCCAGCGGGCATGTCACGGACACCAGCAGAGCGCACATCTGCACTTGAGTCCTGCGCCCGCTGCTAATGCGAAACTGCCATGGCTTCACGAATCAGAGCCCTTTCTTTTTCTAGTTTTACTTTTAAAACAATGGCAATATTTGGAGTCCGTATTGTTGCAGTGCAACACGAAAAAAATTAGAAGTAATCATGCATCATTTTCGAAATTTAGGCAAAAATTTATGCAAAACATTGCCGGTCAGAAAGCAGACCAACAAGGATACACGCCCGTCCAAAAGCGGCAATCAGACAAGGTAGCGTGACTTTGTAGGAGAAACGGTAAATGTAAAGATTGGCAACAAACTCATGAAAATTCGTAAACGATATATATCGCACCGCAACAAAAAACTGAACGTTTATAGGACAGCAATAGTCCTAGCGCTTTCTCCGCACCGCGCAAGCGAGTAAGATCGCTGACGCAATCGCTCCGCTGATCCCCCTTTTCATGAACTGGCACACCATCACTTTTCTTGGCGACAGCGCCATCACCGTTCCCGGTGCATGCATCCTGGCACTCTGGCTGGCCGTCAACCGACTGTGGCGGCCGATGCTGGCCTGGCTCATTTCATTTGGTGGTGCGATGTTGATCGTGGTGATCAGCAAGCTGCTCTTCATGGGCTGGGATATCCGGCCACCTTTGCTCAATTTCACCGGTTTCAGCGGTCATACTGCTTCCTCCTGCGCACTCTATCTGTCCGTCGCTCTGTTGCTGACCCGACGCAGCACGCCGGCTTGGCGCACCACCATCCTGGCCATCACCGCGCTCCTCGTGACGGCAGTCGGGCTGTCCCGGCTGATGATCAAGGTGCATTCGGAATCGGAAGTGCTGCTGGGACTACTGGTCGGCGCCAGCGCGGCCTGGACCTTTGGCCTGTCGCTGCGCGAGCCGGCACCGGCTTTGCGCCATTTTCTGCTTCCATTCGCCCTCGCTGCAGGCCTCCTGATGACCGGCTTCGACAAGCCGGCACCGACACAAAGTTTCCTGCAGGAACTGGCCAAGAATCTCTCTGGCCGCACCGAGGTCTATGTCCGCCACGACCCCCTCTGACATTTTGAACGGCTCTACGAGAAAAAGGCCGCTCAGTCCATACTGAACGGCCTTTCCGCTGATGCCTCCCCCGGGCCGCAATCAGGCGAGCCGCAGGGCGGGCAGCGCCACGCGCCGACGCCGCAGCGCCGCCACACCGATCACGATGGCTAGGCCGCCCAGCATCATCAAATATTGCTCAGGCTCGGGGACCGGGGCCACTGCCGCCAGGTTGCCGGTGAAGGATTGCAGGTGCAGCTCGGCGTTCTGCGTCAAGCTGTTGACGAACACTCCACCTTCGATGTTCTGGTTGTTGGTCAGGCTGGCGTGAGTAGCCAGGATCGATCCGCCGAACTGATTGTTGATGATCAGGCTGGTCGCATTGTAGAAGTTCCAGACGATGGACTTGCCCAACGACTGCGCTTGTCCACCCAGGAAGTTGGCACCGATGACCGCCGAGCTCACGCTGGAATTGATGATGATGGTGCTGGCACCATTGGCGGCGAAGGAAAATTCACCTACCGAGAACACCGACGCACTGGTGGTGTTATCCAGATTGAAGACCGCGACACCCTGGTTGTTGGCCACGGCATTGAAGGTGGCCTTGTTGTTCGCGACGGAGACCGTGCTGTTGGCGGTGGCTGTCTTGAGGCTATTGGACAGACTGGTCAGCGTGTTGCTGAAATTGGTCGAGCCGGCAGCATCGGCATTGGTCTGCATCAGCGTGCTCGGCGACGACGAGCGGCCGCCATTGAAGTTGACCCCGCTGGTGCTGCCCGCCACATAGGCAGGGCCATTCAGATTGCTGCCGCTCGCCGAACCGGCGATATAGCTGGAACCGCTGTTGACGGTGGAGCCGACGAAGGAGCCTCCAATATAGGAGCCCAGTCCGTTGACATGCAGACCGCTCGCCGTCCCCCTCACGGTCAGACCGGCATAGTTCGATGCGGGCGTGCTGCCGGAGTGCTGCACGTAGTCACCGCCCGTCACCGAACCGCCAATCCAGGCCCGGCCATCGACGTGCGAATTGGAGGTGGCATTACCCAGCACCACCAGGTTGAACTGCTGCAGCGCTTCAGCGCCAGTCAGCGGGGCCACGGCGGCCTGCGCAGCGGCACTCACACCAAGGGAAAGGAAAGGCAAGACAGCAACACCGGCCAGCACCGACCTGGAAAGACGCGACATGGAACGTTACCCCTTATAACGGATGCCGCCTTCGCTTGTCAGATCAGGTGGCGGAAGTGAATTGATGTGCTTGGAAAACGCAAATCCAAGCAAACTGTTGTAAATTTTTCATTAATTTTAAGACAACAGTTGTCGATTGATCAAGTGAAAAACTCGTTAACGCGTGAGCGTCAACTTTTTGCCACAGTGACAACAATCAATCTTCCGCCAAGGCAAGCACCGGTATTAGCGTAACCGCCTGGACATGTAGAGCGCGCCCTCGCCATAGCTGGCCAGACTCCCGCCCTTCCCTGCCAGCGCCTGCCCATCCTCGGCAAATCCCGCTGCCCGCCAGTAGGCACTTGACGCATGCACCGCCACCAAGGTCGCCATCGGCAGTCCGGCCTGCTCAGCCACCCGGCACAGATCGTCCACCAACTCCCGCCCGAGCCCGGAGCCGCGTGCCGCCGGCAAGAGCGCGACATCATGCAGATGCAGGCAATCGGCCGCAGTATCCAGTCCGTTCAGCAAGCTGTTGAGGGATGGCGGCACACCGAGGCGAGCGGGATGCATGAAGGCGTAACCGATGACCTGCTCGGTGCCGTCCGCTTGCCCGCCGCGCACGGCGATCCGGCAGCCAGGCGCAAACAAGGCCAGACGTTCTGCGAAGACTTCTTCTGCTTCGAAATAGCCAGCGTGAACCAAGTCAGCGATCGCCATCACGTGCGGCAGGTCAGCCGCCCGCATCGGACGCCATTGATAAGGACTCATGGTGGGATCTCCGTCTGTTGGCCGGGAGCACCCCGGAAATGAACACGCCACACGGTGGCCGATGAGGACCAGCGTGTGGCGCGTAAAAATAAAAACCGGGAAGCGAGAAAGCTTATGTTGGTCGGCAAGATCTCCGGCGCAACAACCCTGGCATGTAAATCAGGCTGCAGCCCCGGGCTTCAGGGTTTCCAGCACGGCTTGCAACTCCGTCCGCAAGGCATCGATGGCCGCCTCGTCCAGGCTGATGACGGGACGCTGCGGCTCTTGCGGCTGCTCGGCCTCGTGCGTGCCGTCGAGCTTGTTGCGGGCACCGCTGATGGTGAAGCCTTGTTCATACAGCAGTTCACGGATGCGGCGGATCAACAGCACTTCGTGGTGCTGGTAATAACGCCGGTTGCCGCGGCGCTTCACCGGTTTGAGCTGGGTGAATTCCTGTTCCCAGTAGCGCAACACGTGCGGCTTCACACCGCACAGTTCGCTGACCTCGCCTATCGTGAAATAACGCTTGGCCGGGATGGGCGGCAAGACGATGGCCGCCGGTTTGTTGACACGATCGTTCATAGATTAGACGGACATTTCAACGGCGTCGCCGCTGGAGAGTTCCACCATTTCCTTCAATTTCTGGCTGGCGTGGAAGGTCACGACGCGGCGCGCAGTGATGGGGATTTCCTCGCCAGTCTTGGGATTGCGGCCAGGCCGTTGCGGCTTGTCGCGCAGCTGGAAATTACCGAAGCCGGACAGCTTGACGGCCTCGCCACGTTCGAGAGCGTTGCGGATCTCGTCGAAGAAGGTTTCCACCATGTCCTTGGCTTCGCGCTTGTTCAGACCGACCTGCTCGAACAAAAGTTCGGCCAGCTCGGCCTTGGTCAGCGTCGGCAAGTTCTTGTCGGCCTGCGAACGTGCCTGGGATTCCAGTACGGCACGATGCAGGTCGGCGTCCAGCACGGATTGAAATTCGTTCGAATTCACGTTGTTCATGGCGATGAATGACTGGGCCTCAACCGATTCCGGTCTGTAATTATTTTCGCTCTCGGACATCACATCAGGCACGCAACCTGGCACCGAGCTTGGCGCTCGCCGCGGCCACCAGTGCATTCACCGCAAGGTCAACCTTGTCATCCTGAAGGGTGTTTTGAGTATCTTGCAAGGTGCAGCGGAACGCAAGGCTTTTTTCGTCCGCCTCGAGACCCTTGCCTTGATATTCATCAAATAAAACAAGGGCTTGCAAGATGCTGCAATCCGGATTGGCCTGCTTTTCAGCGGCAAAGACGTCCAGCAGTTGCTGGGCACCGACCGTGTGTTTGACCACCAGCGCGATGTCGCGGCTGACCGCCGGGAACTTGGAGATTTCCGAGTAGGACGGCAGATCACGCTCCTGCAGCGCCTCGGCGTCCACCTCGAAGACCACGGGGGCCAGCGGCAGGTCGTACTTCTGCTGCCACTTGGGATGCAATTCTCCGATCACGCCGACCACCTTGTCACCCAGCAGTACATGCGCAGTGCGCCCCGGATGCAGCGCCGGATGTTCGGCCTTGACGAAACGCAGCGCGCGCGGCGCGAACAGCGCTTCCAGGTCGGCCTTGACGTCGAAGTAATCGACGTTGCGGGTCGGCTGGCCCCACTGCTCCTCGGCCACCGGACCATAGGCCAATGCGGCCACGCGCTTGGGTTGCTCGAAACCGGCGACAGCCAGCGGACCATCGGTGATGGCGGCGTTCTTGTGGAACACGGCACCCGCTTCGAAGACGCGGATACGCGCTGCCTTGCGGTTGACGTTGTAGCGTGCATTGGCCACCAGTCCGGCGATGAGCGAAGAACGCATCACGCTCATCTGGCTGGCGATCGGGTTCAACAGCTTGATGGGATCGGTGTTGCCGGCGAAGTCGGCTTCCCAGGCGCTTTCCACGAAGCTGAAGTTGACCACTTCCTGATAGTCCTGATCGGCCAGCAGGCGACGGATGGCAAACAGCGAACGGGTGTTCTCGGGCGCGATGCGCATGGCATTGGCGGCCACCGGCGGCAGCGCCGGGATGTTCTCGAAACCGTAGACGCGGGCGACTTCCTCGATCAGGTCTTCCTCGATCTCGATGTCGAAGCGATAGGACGGCGGTGTCACCGAGAACAGGCCAGGCTGGTAGTCGAAAGACAGGCCCAGACGCTTGAAGATATCCGACACCATCTCGTCAGTGATCTCCACGCCGATCACCTTGGCCGCACGCGCGGTGCGCAGCGCGACCGGCTCACGCTTGGGCAGGTTGACGATCTGGTCGTCGACCGGGCCGACGCGGGTCTCGGGCGTACCGCAGATTTCCAGCAGCAACGCCGTGATGCGCTCGATGTGATCGACCACGGTGGCGAAGTCCACGCCACGCTCGAAGCGATGCGCGGCATCGGTCGAGAAGTTGTAGCGGCGCGCACGGCCCTGGATCGCCTGCGGGAACCAGAATGCGGCTTCCAGGTAGATGTTGGTGGTGTCCAGCGAAACCGCAGTGGCATCGCCCCCCATGATGCCGGCCAGGGATTCGATTTCCTTGTCGTCGGAGATCACGCCGACCCACTCATCGACTTCCACGGTATTGCCGTTGAGGAGCTTCAGGGATTCGCCCTTGCGGCCCCAGCGCACGTCCAGGCCACCATGGATCTTGTCGAGGTCGAACACGTGCGAGGGACGGCCCAGCTCCAGCATCACGTAATTGGAGATGTCCACCAGCGCCGAGATCGGCCGCTGGCCGCTGCGCTCCAGGCGCTGCTTCATCCACTGCGGGGTGGCGGCCTTGGCATTGAGGCCACGGATCACGCGGCCGGCAAAACGGCCGCACAGGTCGGGTGCGGAAATGCGCACCGGCAGCTTCTCGTCCAGGTTGACGGCGGCGGCCTGATAGGCCGGGGCCTTCAGGGGCGTACCGGTCAGGGCCGAAACTTCACGTGCCACACCCAGCACCGACAGGCAATCCGCCTTGTTGGGGGTCAGCTTGATGGTGAACTTCAGATCGTTCAGTTGCAGGTAGTCGCGGAAATTCTGGCCGACCGGTGCATCGTCGGGCAGCTCCAGCAGGCCGCCGTGATCTTCCGACAGCTTCAGTTCGCGGGCCGAGCACAGCATGCCTTGCGACTCCACGCCGCGCAGCTTGCCGACCTTGATCTCGAAGGGCTTGCCATCGGCACCCGGCGGCAACACGGCACCGACCATGGCACAAGGCACCTTCAGACCGGCGCGCACGTTGGGCGCGCCACAGACGATGTTGAGGATGGTGCCGGTATGAACATTCACGCGGCACACGTTCAGGCGATCCGCATCGGGGTGCTTGGAGACTTCCAGCACTTCACCCACCACCACATTGGTGAAGGGAGGCGCAACCGGTTCGACTTCCTCAACTTCCAGACCGGACATGGTCAGCAGGTGCGACAGTTCATCCGAGGTCATGGTCGGATTGACCATGGTACGCAGCCAGTTTTCAGAGAATTGCATGATTCAGACTTTCAGCTATCGGCTATGAGCCGGAGGCACGCCGCGACAGCGCGGCGTCCTGCGTGATCGAATTAATTGAATTGCTTCAGGAAGCGCAGGTCGCCTTCGTAGAACAGGCGCAGGTCGTTGATCCCGTAACGCAGCATGGTCAGGCGCTCCAGGCCCGAGCCGAACGCGAAACCGATGTACTGTTCAGGATCCAGACCCATGTTGCGCACCACCGTCGGGTGCACCTGGCCAGCGCCGGAGACTTCCAGCCAGCGGCCCTTCAGGGGACCGCTGCCGAAGGCGATGTCGATCTCGGCCGAAGGCTCGGTGAAGGGGAAATATGAGGGGCGGAAGCGCACCTGCAGGTCGTCGGTCTCGAAGAAGGCCTTGACGAAGTTGAGGTACACGCCCTTGAGGTCGGCGAAGCTGATGTCCTCGGCGATCCACAGGCCTTCGACCTGATGGAACATCGGCGAGTGGGTGGCATCGCTGTCGACGCGATAGGTGCGGCCCGGTGCGATGACCTTGATGGGCGGCTTGTTCATGCGGGCGTAGCGGACCTGCATCGGGCTGGTGTGGGTACGCAGCAGCAGCGGCTTGCCCTGGGTGTCGTTGCCTTCGATGTAGAAGGTGTCCTGCATCGAGCGCGCCGGGTGGTTCTCGGGGCTGTTCAATGCGGTGAAATTGGTCCAGTCGGTCTCGATCTCGGGACCGTCGGCGACATCAAAACCGATGGAGCGGAAGATTTCCTCGACGCGCTGCCACGAGCGCATCACGGGGTGGATGCCGCCCACGCCACGGCCACGGCCCGGCAAGGTGACATCGATGGCTTCCGCATTCAGGCGCGCCTGCATCTGGGCATTGGCCAGTGCATCGCGGCGTGCGGTCAGCGCGGTTTCGATCTGTTCCTTGGCGACGTTGATGATCGCCCCTTGTACCTTGCGCTCTTCCGGCGCCAGCTTGCCCAGTCCCTTCATCTGCTCGGTGATCTGGCCGGTCTTGCCGAGGTACTTGGCCTTGGCGTTTTCCAGTGCGGCGGCGTCGGGCGCGGCGGCGAAATCAGCCTGCGCCTGCGTGACCAGTTGGCCCAGGAGTTGGTCTAGGGGATTCATGCGGTAAGTCTCGCTCCAATCGAAAATCCGACGACGAAGTCGAAAAGGAAAAAAATCCACGAAGCCGTGGATCAAAAACATACGGGGCATCGGTGTATCACCTCTGCCCCGCAGGATTTTGCAGCGCCGGCTGCTCGTTCTGACTTGCGTCCGATGTTGCGGCCGGCTACCGCAAACACGCTGTCGATTTAGGCGGCAGCGATGTTGGCCTTCACCTGGTTGACGATGGCAGCGAAAGCAGCCTTGTCGGTGACAGCCATATCGGCCAGGACCTTACGATCCAGTTCGATCGCAGCCTTCTTCAGGCCGTTCATGAACACGCTGTAGGTCACGCCGTGCGAACGCGCAGCGGCGTTGATACGGGCGATCCACAGTGCGCGGAACACGCGCTTCTTGTTACGACGGTCACGGTACGCGTACTGACCAGCGCGCATGACTGCTTGCTTGGCGATACGGTAGACGTTTTTGCGACGGCCGCGGTAACCCTTGGCGAGTGCGAGGACTTTCTTGTGGCGGGCACGTGCTGTTACCCCACGTTTGACTCTAGGCATAGTAGCTCCTTAGTGTATGGTGAGGTTAAGCGAACGGCAGCATCGCGCGAACGGAATTCAGGTTCGTCTCATGGACGCCCTCGGTACCGCGCAGTTGACGCTTGTTCTTGGTGGTCTTCTTGGTCAGGATGTGACGCTTGAAGGCTTGACCGCGCTTGACGGTACCGCCCGGGCGGACGCGAAAACGCTTCTTCGCGCTGCTCTTCGATTTCATCTTAGGCATAGCAACTCTGTCCTTTCGGACAGCTCCATTTTTTGATGATTGCAGGTGGCAGCACGCTCGCTGCTCTTGGATGCCTGCTCTCACTTATTTGACAGCGGGTGAACCCGCTGCTTTTGCCTGGCGCAGTTGCCTGCGCCCAGCAAATCCTTTGTCGGCCCTACACTGCCGCCACCGCCTGGATTGCCCCGGCTGCTGCGGCATGGACGACACCGGAGGGATGTCGTCCTGATACGGCTAGACTGAAACTGCGACGCACAATCTGGAAAACGAAAAATATATAAACGTTATAAACGATTTATTTCTTTTTCTTGGGCGCCAGCACCATGATCATCTGGCGGCCTTCCATCTTGGGAAACTGCTCGACCTGGCCATACGGCTCCAGATCAGCCTTCAGACGCTCCAGCACGCGCATGCCGATTTCCTGGTGAGCCATTTCACGGCCGCGGAAACGCAGCGTGATCTTGGTCTTGTCACCCTCTTCCAGGAACTTGGTCAGGTTGCGCAGCTTGATGTTGTAATCGCCATCATCGGTACCCGGGCGGAACTTGACTTCCTTGACCTGGATGACCTTCTGCTTGAGCTTGGCCTCGTGTGCCTTCTTCTGCTCCTGGTACTTGAACTTGCCGTAGTCCATCAGACGGCAGACCGGAGGTTGCGCAGTGGGCGCAATCTCGACCAGATCGACTTCAGCCTCTTCGGAAAGCCGTAAGGCTTCGGCCAGGCTGACGATGCCCAGAGGCTCGTTGTCGACACCCGAAAGGCGCACTTCCGGTGCAGTGATCTCGCGGTTGAGGCGATGCGACTTGTCAGTAGCTATTGCAGTTTCCTTTTAAAATCCAATGAATTAAGCCGTGCTCTTGCGCTGGGAGGAAGCCCTAGGCTTCCCCGTCTCAGGCTTTGGCGGCCACCTCATCCTTGAGGCGTTCCACCAAGGTGTCGATGGGCATCACGCCCAGATCGACATTGCCCCGCGCTCGCACGGCCACAGTGTTTGCATCCCGTTCTTTATCGCCGACAACCAGGATATAGGGCGGCTTCTGAATGGAATGCTGCCGTATTTTATAGGTAATCTTCTCGTTGCGCAAATCGGTCTCGACCCTAAACCCTTGTTTTTTCAGCGTTTGTGCAACGTTCTGCACATAATCCGCCTGCGCATCGGAAATATTCAGGATGACAACCTGCGTTGGCGCCAGCCACAAGGGCATGGCACCGGCGTGGTTTTCGATCAGGATGGCGATGAAGCGCTCCAGCGAGCCAACGATGGCTCGGTGCAACATCACGGGGACCTTGCGGTTGTTGTCTTCGGTGACATACTCCGCCCCCAGGCGCGCCGGCATGGAGAAGTCCACCTGCATGGTGCCGCACTGCCAGGAACGGCCGATCGAATCCTTCAGGTGGTACTCGATCTTGGGACCATAGAAAGCCCCTTCGCCCGGCAGCTCTTCCCACTCCGAACCGGAGGCGCGGATGGCTTCACGCAGGGCGTTCTCGGCCTTGTCCCAGACTTCTTCCGCGCCGATGCGCTTTTCCGGACGCAGGGCCAGCTTCACGGCCACTTCCTTGAAACCGAAGCAGTCGTAAACTTCACGCACCACGCGGTTGAAGGCAGCCACTTCTTCCTGGATCTGGTCTTCGGTACAGAAGATGTGACCGTCATCCTGGGTAAAGCCGCGCACGCGCATCATGCCGTGCAGCGCGCCGGAAGGCTCGTTGCGGTGGCACTGGCCGAATTCGCCGTAGCGCAGCGGCAGGTCGCGGTAGCTGTGCAGACCCGAATTGAAAATCTGGATGTGACCCGGGCAGTTCATGGGCTTCAGGGCATAGGCGCGGTTTTCCGACTCGGTCGTGAACATGTTTTCACGATAGTTCTCCCAGTGGCCGGTCTTTTCCCACAGCGAGCGGTCCAGGATCTGCGGCGCCTTCACTTCCTGATAGCCGTTGTCCTGGTAGACGCGGCGCATGTACTGCTCCACTTGCTGCCAGATGGTCCAGCCCTTGGGATGCCAGAAAATCAGGCCCGGGGCCTCATCCTGGAAGTGGAACAGGTCCAGCGCACGGCCCAGCTTGCGGTGGTCGCGCTTTTCAGCCTCTTCCAGCATGTGCAGGTAGGCTTCCTGGTCTTCCTTCTTGGCCCAGGCGGTGCCGTAGACACGCTGCAACATCTCGTTGTTGGAATCGCCACGCCAGTAAGCACCAGCCAGCTTCATCAGCTTGAACACCTTCAGCTTGCCGGTGGAGGGCACGTGCGGGCCGCGGCACAGGTCGGTGAAGCTGCCTTCGGTGTACAGCGACACGTCTTCATTCTGCGGAATCGAAGCAATGATCTCGGCCTTGTAAGCTTCGCCGATGGACTTGAAGTAAGCCACGGCCTCATCACGCGGCAACACCTTGCGGGTGACCGGCTCATCCTTCTTGGCCAGCTCGGCCATTTTCTTTTCGATGGCTTGCAGATCTTCCGGCGTGAAGGGACGCTTGTACGAGAAGTCGTAATAGAAACCATTGTCGATGACCGGACCAATGGTCACTTGCGCCTCAGGGAACAGCTCCTTGACCGCATAAGCCAGCAAGTGAGCGGTGGAGTGGCGAATCACCTCCAGACCGTCCGGATCCTTGTCGGTGATGATGGCCAGGTCGGCATCCTTGTCGATCAGATAAGAGGTATCAACCAGCTTGCCATCGACGCGGCCAGCCAGGGCCGCCTTGGCCAGGCCGGTGCCGATGTTGGCGGCGACCTGCGCCACGGTGACCGGGTTGTCGAACTGGCGTTGCGAACCATCGGGAAGACGAACTGAAACCATTGTGCACTCCATGTCGGCAGCCTTGCTGCCTTGCCTGTTGAGGGTAATGTCGAAAAGAAGGACGAAAAAAAACGCGGACCAGCCGCGCTTTTTCAAAAGACGAAAAAGAACCCGACTAGCGTCGCGTGAAAACCTCGGTGGTAGTTCGCGGTGTCATAACCGGTTTGCCTTTCTCGCTCTTACAGATGAGGGGATGAATTCTGGAGGCCGCTGCCGACAAGGACAGATCAGACCGTGGCCGCGCATTATAGCAAACTTTGCACGGGCATCGTCACCACTCCCGCATGGCACCGCCGGGGACCGCCGTCACCACGGCCCTGCAGGTCGCCGCGACCTCCCGGGAACAGCGATGACAAGCAAACTCCGTCATCTTCGACAGCCGGAAACTGAAGCTTGATCCCCAAACGCAAAACAGCATCCGAGGATGCCGTTATTACGTCCCGGACCAGCTGCACCCAAATCCGGATTCAGCCGGCGATTACGCGCTGACCATCGTAGCGCGCCGCGCCAGGATCTTTTCGATCTTTTCCTTCAAGGTTGCCGCCGTAAAGGGTTTGACGATATAGCCATCCGCGCCGGACTGCGCCGCCATGACGATGTTTTCCTTCTTGGCTTCGGCCGTGATCATGAGCACCGGCAAGTGCGCCAGAGAAGGCGTTGCGCGGATCTTCTTGAGCAGCGTCAGGCCATCCATGCCCGGCATGTTCCAGTCGGTCAGCACGAAGGTCACCGGCAAGGCACCCGCCTCCAGGATCTTCAGTGCGGAAGAGCCATCATCGGCCTCCACCATCTTGGTGTATTCGAGCTCCTTCAGCAGGCCGCTGACAATGCGACGCATCGTCGAAAAGTCATCAACCACGAGGAAATACTGATCATCTGCTGCCATAGGAAAATTCGCTGAACCGTGAAAATGAGGATTGGAGATGTTGTTGCCGAAAAAATTCGACGCAAGTGTAAAGCATTTTTAGATGCTTCCGCGAAACATCTGGCATATTCCTTCATGCGATGCGCTTTTTTACACCTGCGATTGACCCTTCGCAAAGCCAGGCGCGCAGCCGGAGCGAGATCAGCGTCAGCTGCAGTCAGAACACAGGAAAGGTGGAATGAAGTGAAAGAAAAGGGATGCAGAAAAACAAAAAGGAAGCCGCCAATGCGCTTCCTTTTGTTGATTTCTGCAGTTTTCTTCAACCAACTCCTTTACCCCATCAGGAAGCAAACGAATTGGTAGGCACGATTGGACTCGAACCAACGACCCCTACCATGTCAAGGTAGTGCTCTAACCAGCTGAGCTACGCGCCTATCGAAGACTGCAAGAACTTGATAAAACAAAAAAGGAAGCCGAGAACGCGCCTCCTTTTGTTTGCTTCGCCCCAACTCACCCGCTCCGAATGGAACCAGAAGAATTGGTAGGCACGATTGGACTCGAACCAACGACCCCTACCATGTCAAGGTAGTGCTCTAACCAGCTGAGCTACGCGCCTAACGAAGAAGCGAGAGTATAGGAGGCTTTTCAAATTTTGCCAAGGGGTAAATGATGAAAAATTAAAAATAGTTAGCATATTTCGCCAAGCATCCAGCCTCCCTGCCCTCCCCTGACTGCACTAGCGGACGCCCGAGCATTACTGCCGCTTGGCCTCGATCACGCCCTTGACCTCGCGAATCACCGTAAGCGCTTTCTGCAGCTGCTCGGTCGAGCCGATCTCGGCGGTGAAGGCCATGCGCGCATGCCCCTTCACGCTTTGCGTGCTCACCCCGATCACGTTGATCTTGTCGCGCAGGAAGATATCGGAGATATCGCGCAGCAAACCCTGGCGATCGCTGGCCAGCACGAAGATGTCGACCGGATACACAGTATCGCGGGCCGGTGCGCCCCAAGTGGTCTGGATCACCCGTTCCGGCGCATGCAAGCTCATCTCGGCGAAGTTCTTGCAGTTGACCCGATGGATGGACACCCCCTTGCCGCGCGTGACAAAGCCGGCGATCACATCCGGCGGTGCCGGCTTGCAGCAGCGCGCCAACTGGGTCAGCAGGCCATCGGTACCCACCACCAGTACGCCCGACTTGGCGCCTTGCACGATGCTCGATGCACGGCTCTTGCGCGTGATGAGGGCTTCATCATCGATCTCGGGCTTCTTTTCCTCGCCCTGATGCAGCGCCTGCTCCACGTGCCGCAGGCTGAATTCTTCCTTGGCCAGTGCCAGGCACAGGTCATCGACCTTGGCGAAGCCCAGCTTCTGGGCCAGCTCTTCGAGGTTGACGGCGGTCTTGCCTTCGCGCTGCAAGGTCTTTTCCAGCAAGCCGCGCCCGACGGAAAGCGTTTCCTGCTGCTCAATGGCATTGAACCAGGCGCGGATCTTGGAGCGCGTACGCGAACTGGCGGTGTAATCGGCACTGAGCCAGTCGCGCGACGGCCCCACACCGGGACCGCTCTTGGCCGTGATGATCTCGACTGTCTGGCCGTTCTTGAGCGTGGTGTTCAGCGGCACCATCACGCCATCCACCCGCGCCCCGCGGCAGCGGTGGCCGACATCGCTGTGCAGGTGATAGGCAAAGTCGATCGGCGTGGCGCCGCTGGGCAATTCGATCACGCGCGCCTGCGGTGTCAGTACATAAATGCGCTCGTCCAGCGTGGCCGACTTGAGCTTCTGCACCCAATCGCGGCGTACTTCTTCCTGGTCCACCACGGCATCGGTGACTTCGTTCTTCCAGGCCAGCAGCTGACGCAGCCAGGCGATCTTCTCGTCATATTTCTGCGCCGAGAAATTGGAGCCGCCGCTTTCCTTGTAGCGCCAGTGCGCCGCCACGCCGTATTCGGCGAAGTGGTGCATTTCGTGCGTACGGATCTGCACTTCCAGCGCCCGGCCATCTTCGGCCATGACCACCGTGTGCAGGGACTGGTAACCGTTCTGCTTGGGACGTGAAATGTAGTCGTCGAACTCTTCGGGAATCGGCGTCCAGATGTTGTGCACGATGCCCAGCACTGAATAACAAGTCTTCACATCATCAACGATGACGCGGAAGGCTCGCACATCGTAGAGCTCGGAGAAATCGATGGACTTGCCACGCATCTTGTTCCAGATACTGTAGATGTGCTTGGGCCGGCCGCTGACCTCGGCGCGGATATCCTGCGCCGCCATCTCGGTGCGCAGGCGCGTGATCGCGTTGGCCACGAAGGCTTCGCGCTCCAGCCGCTTTTCTTCCAGCATCTTGGCGATGCGCTTGTAGGTCACCGGCTCCAGGAAACGGAAGGACAGGTCTTCCAGTTCCCACTTCAGTTGCCAGATGCCCAGCCGGTTGGCCAGCGGCGCGTAGAGATCGAAGGTCTGGCGCGCATACTGGGCGCTGGCTTCGTTCTCCTGCTTGGTCTCGGCGAAGTAGCGCAGCGTGGCCACGCGCGAGGCCAGGCGCACCAGCACCGCGCGCATGTCGGTGGCCATGGCCAGCAGCATCTTGCGCAGGGTTTCCACCTGGGCGGCGGCCTGCTGGGCAGCGTTCTTGCCGCGCAAAACTTCCTGGTTCTGAGGCTGGAAGCTCAGGCTGTGAAAGCGCATCAGCTGGCGCACATTGCCCACCAGCTCGGCGATTTCCTTGCCGAAGCGTTCTTCCAGCTTTTCTTCCAGCTCGGGATGCAGCATCTGGGCTTCGAAGGCCAGCCCGGCGATGCGGGTGGCGGCATCGACATTGAGCGCCGTCAGCACGGTGGCCACCGAGACCGCGAATTGCAGTGCATTCTGCCCGGACAGGATCTGCCTGTCGGCATACAGCGGCTCGAGTTCGGCCAGCGCCTGCTCGACCCGTGCGACATCGTCAGGACCGAGGCCGGCGGTAATGGCCGCCAGGCCTTCGCCCTGGGTACTTGCAACCGAAACCATAAATTACTTCTGTGCAGCGACGATGATGATTTCCACCAGCAGTTCGGGACGGGCCAGCTTGGCTTCGACGGTGGCGCGCGGGGGCGCATTACCGGGGGCGACCCACTCGTCCCAGACGGCGTTCATGCCAGCGAAATCCTTCACGTCAGAGAGGAAAAT
The DNA here is from genome assembly GCF_023952535.1 of Herbaspirillum sp. WGmk3. Taxonomy (NCBI): domain Bacteria; kingdom Pseudomonadati; phylum Pseudomonadota; class Betaproteobacteria; order Burkholderiales; family Oxalobacteraceae; genus Herbaspirillum; species Herbaspirillum sp. WGmk3. Next base: position 979,704 of record NZ_JAKYWT010000002.1, read on the forward strand.
CTGGCACGACAGGATCTTGGTCTTGTCGCTGCCGGCTTCAGCCAGCAGGCGGTCGATGTGACCCAGCACTTCGCGGGTCTGGCCTTCGATGTTCTGGGTGGCGTCTTCGGCGATCTGGCCGGCCAGGTAGACGGTACCGTTGTGAATGGCGACTTCGGAGAGACGCTTGCCGACGTGCAGACGTTGTACGGACATGAAATTTCCTTCCTAGTAAAACCCGGCGGCAATGCGCGCCGGTGATGAAAAACGTAATCGGATCGGGAGCCGCTCAGCCCAGCAGGAACTGGCGCGCCACCTCGATCTGCGGGGCATGCATGAAGGTGGGAGCGTGCCCCACGTCGGGCAGTTCCACCAGTTTGGCCTTGGGGCCGCGACGGGTCATCTCCTGTGCCACTTCCGGCAGCAGCAGGTCGGACTGGGCGCCGCGTACCACCAGGGTCGGACAGCGGATCGCATCATAGGCCGCCCACAGCATCTGCTCGGCCGCGCTGGCCGCTTCCGGCGTGGTCAGCTTGAAGGGGACCGCCAGGCCCAGGTCGTAATGGCGCACCCACTTGCCCTCTTCATTCTGGCGCAGCACATCCTTGGCCAGCTTGTGCCATTCTTCATCGCTGTGCTGACCGAAACTGACGGAAATGGTACGGATGAACTGGGCGGCCTCCTCGAAGGTATCGAAGCGCACGTCCTGGCCGATGTAGTCGCCGATGCGCGCCAGGGCGGCACCGTTGATCGAAGGGCCGATGTCGTTGAGTACCAGGCGGCGGATGGGATTGCCCGGCAGCGAGGCCAGGCCCATGCCGATCAGGCCACCCATGGAGGTACCGAACCAGTCGACGATCTCGGCATCGGCGCGTGCCAGCAGGGTCACCATGTCGCTCACGTATTGCGGGACCGTGTAGAACTGCGGATTGGCCAGCCGTCCGGAACGGCCGCGTCCGACCACATCCGGGCAGATCACGCGATAGGTATCGCAGAGCTCGCGGGCCATGCGGTCGAAATCGTCGGAGACCCGGGTGACGCCGTGCACGCACACCAGCACATTGGGATTGCGCGCATCGCCCCACTCCTTGTAGGCCATGGTATGCAGGCCGGCGGGCGAAATGCACTGCACTGTCTTGACTACCGCTTCAGTCATGGTGAGGGCCTTCCAGATGAAAGAAGTCGTCATTCTACCCTTTCAAGACAGCTTGTCGGCCGGAAATGGCACCCTGGAACAGGAGGGAATGCTGTCTGCCGAAGGTAAACGGCGCGACGGACGCGCCGGCCTCCGTCGCAAGAAAAATTCAGAAATTTCCGCAGGAAAAAACAAATGATGCGGCGCAAGTCGCTGCTATAATGCGTCCCTTTTCCGGCGGCCCTCGCCGGCATCGCGGCAGCACAGGCGATGACCAAGACAGTTCAGCCAGCCCACCTGCGTGCGGCATGGCGACGACTGCAAGACCGGGGGTATGGTGAAATTGGTAGACACAAGGGACTTAAAATCCCTCGGCCGCAAGGCCGTGTCGGTTCGATTCCGACTACCCCCACCACATGATTCAAAAGAGATGACGAGTAAGGCAACGGGACACGGAAGTGTCCTTTTTGCGTTGGACTTGACCAAGTGAGCCAGCCAGGTCAGCCGACAGCGCCCGGCCGTCAGCGCTTGAGCAACTCCAGCGCATCCTCCGCCACGCTGCGCAGATTGGTGATGGTGGCATTGAGGTCGGCCAGCTCGGCCGGGGTGGGCGGCTGGTCCATGCCGTTCTTGACCAGCGAGGCCTTGATGATCGTTGCGGCCATCTGCCACGCAGCCTTATTGTGTGCGTCCACCAGCTCCTTCTGGATGCGCTCCAATTCCGCTTTTTGATTTTTATCCATGTTCCTTGACGAGGCCGTTTGCGAATGTGCACGGCTTGCCGCGCAGATTCATGATCGTCCCGATGGAAGACCACTCCCTAGAATTTCCTAACATTACTTTCAGTCAGGCAATTCGACAAGTGATTTTACCTTCATGGCGCCGCCCTGCGCGCGTCTTCATGGACTGTTCTCATCAGGTGATACTTCATCTGTTACGGATCTTTACCATCCGCCCAAACTCTGTACCAGCTGAATCCTTTACAATTCACGCCACCCCTCACTGTTGCTGGAGATCCGCTGCATGCCGCGCCCGCGTTTTTCTGTCCCGTTTTTCGTCATCACTGCCGCCACGCTGGGCCTGACCGCCTGCACCACCGGCAAGACCGCCTTCTATCATCAGGAGGAATTCAACGATACCAGCGCCTTCTCGCGCAGCTTCCCCGGCAGTGAAAAAGCCGTCTGCGAAGCCGCCCGCCGCGCCTTGCTGGGCCAGGGCTACGTCATCAGCAAGTCCACCGACAACACCCTGGATGGCAACAAGAGCTTCCAACCCGCCAGCGACAAACACATGGAAATCGCCTTCCACGTGGTCTGCGCCTCCAATGGCAACGGCAAAAGCTCGACCATGTTCGCCAGTGCCACCCAGGATGGCTACGGCATCAAGAAGAGCAACAGCTCGGCCAGCCTGGGCGTGAGCGTGTTGGGGTCGGTGTCGATGCCCTTTGCCGCCAGCGATGATTCAATGGTGCGCGTCTCCAGCGAAACCATCCGCTCGCCGGACTTCTATGATCGCTTTTTCGGCGCGGCCGAGCGCTATCTCCTGGTGGATGTCGATGACGACACCGCACCGGCGAAGAAATGAGGGATGCCTGATTTCAGCAGTGCACGATAGCAGAGCGTTGAATGAACGCGTTGTAGGAACGAAAAAATGGCGGCCTTCAAGCCGCCATTTTTCTTGCCTGCTGCCCGGGGATCAACGACCCCAGTAGCCGTAGCCCGGAGGCGGCGGCGGCGGACGGTGCCAGTGACGATGATGGCCGCGATGGTAGTACTCGCGCTCCACATACACCGGGGCCGGTGCGTAATAGACCGGTGCCGGGCGCACATACACCGGCGGCGGCGGGGCATAGACCGGGGCCGGCTGCACGTACACAGGCTGCGGAGCCACGTAGGCCGGGACGCCGATATTGACGCCGATGGAGACATGTCCGGCCATGGCCGGTGCTGCGGACAGACCGGCAACGGCAGCAAAGACAGTCATGCCGGCAATCAGGGAAATCGACTTTTTCACGATAGCTCCTCGTTGTTCTGAATGACGTAGCGTGACTATATCCCCCGAATCCTGACAACTCTAGGCGAAAGCCGTAAGGGTTGTAAGCAAATGCTTCACAAATGTTAATCACAATGTGAAGCAAAATTTGCCCACTTCCGCGCCCGGCGGGCGTTACCGACGGATCGCCCGAAATCGCTGCTTCAGCCGCCTGCATCAGAAGCGCAGACGGCCGGGGCCGGGCCTCAGGCCGCGTTCAGGCTGCGCTGCGCAGCATCGGCTGCGCGGACTTCCGCCAGCTTGGCGACCGTGGTGGCGCAAGCGTGCGCGGCTTCACGTCCCTTGACCAGGAAATGCTGGTGGAAGTAATCGTGATGCTCGCTGTGCGAGTGGAAGTGATGCGGGGTCAGCACGGCCGAGAAGACCGGCACTTCGGTCTCCAGCTGCACCTGCATCAGCGCCGAGATGACCGATTGCGCCACGAAGTCATGACGGTAGATGCCGCCATCGACCACCAGGCCGCTGGCGACGATGCCGGCATACTTGCCGGTCTTGGCCAGGACCTTGGCGTGCAGCGGGATTTCGAAGGCACCGGGCAGTTCGAAGAAATCGATGCTGGAGGTGGGCCAGCCCAGCTTGGCCATTTCCTCGGTGAAGGCGATGCGGCACTGGTCGACGATGTCCTTGTGCCAGCTGGCCTGGACGAAGGCGATACGTTGACCGTGGTGGGAAGGGACGGCAGACAGATGCGATTGATGCGATTGCGACATGGTTCAGGACTCCTGTTCGATGAATAAACAGGGCGTGGGAATGCGCGGCCGCGCGCACCGCCAAAAAAGCGGCACGACACCGGACATCCCGTTCTCTTTCATCCGGACTATGACCGTCGGCCCCGGAATCACACCGGGTCTGCTGACCCCGGCTCGTCGTGGCGACAGGCCGGGCGCTCGCGGGCTACACGCAACACCGCCAGGTGCCGCCTGATTACCGCCGGTGGGGAGTTTCACCCCGCCCCGAGAACTTGTTGCCGCGCAGCGGACAAAGAGTCCGCCGCAACAGCAGCCGCGACTTTAGCACGTGAACAAAAATGCTGCAGGCGCGCAGCGCAAATCCGCTCGGCCGGCGTCAGGCACCCTGCCCCACCGACTCCAGCATGCCGCGGGCGATCTCGCGCTCACCCATGATGACGCGCTGGGCACCATGCTTTTCCAGGTGCTCGATCTCGGCATCGGAATGTGCGCGCGCCACTACCTTCAGACCGGCATTGAGTTCCAGTGCATTTTCGATCACCTGCCCGGCCTCGAACACTTCCGGTATCGCCACCAGCAGCCAACGTGCGCGCTCCACAGCGGCGGCCTTGAGCAGCTCGCTCTGGGCGGCATTGCCGTACAGCGCCGGCACACCATCCTGGCGCAATGCATCCAGATGTTCGCGCTGCGCCTCGATCACCACGAAAGGCTTGCCCTGCGCACGCAACTGCTCGCCGATGCCCCGGCCGACCCGGCCGTAGCCGACCAGCACCACGTGATCCTGCAGGTCGACCGTGGGCGGTACATCCTGCACGTCGGCAGGTTCGGCGTGACGCGCTTCGTAGCGATCGAGCAGCGAGAACAGCAAGGGATTGATCAGGATCGACAGGATGGCACCGCCCAGGATCAGGTCGCGCGCCATCGGCGAGAGCAGGTCCAGCGACAGGCCGAGTGTGGCGAGGATGAAAGAAAATTCACCAATCTGCGCCAGGCTGGCGGAAATGGTCAGCGCCGTCGAATTCGGGTGACCGAATGCGCGTACGATCAGCCAGGCGGCCAGCGACTTGCCGACCACGATGATGAGCACCGTAGCCACCACCAGCAGCGGTTCGCGTACCAGGATCGACGGATCGAACAGCATGCCCACGGAGACGAAGAACAGCACGGAGAAGGCATCGCGCAGCGGCAGCGATTCTTCGGCGGCACGGTGGCTCAGTTCGGATTCGGACAGGATCATGCCGGCGAAGAAGGCCCCCAGCGCGAAGGATACCCCGAACACATAAGCCGACCCCAGCGCAAAGCCCAGCGCGATGGCCAGTACGGCCAGGCGGAACAGTTCACGCGAGCCGGTATCGGCGATGCGCTCCAGGATCCACGGAATGACCCGGCGCCCGACGATGAGCATCACCGCCACGAAGGCCACCACCTTGCCCAGCGTCAGCCCCAGGGTCAGCAGCACGGCATTGCCGGAGAGTGCCTCGCCCTTGCCGCCCAGGATGCCGGAGAGCGCCGGAATCAGTACCAGCGCCAGCACCATGGCGATATCCTCGACGATCAGCCAGCCCACGGCGATGCGGCCGCGCTGGGTTTCCACCAAACGGCGTTCCTGCAATGCTTTCAACAGCACCACGGTACTGGCGACCGACAGCGCCAGGCCGAACAGGAAGCCCTCGCCGAACGGCCAGCCCAGCAGCCAGCCCAGGCCCATGCCGAGCAAGGTGGCAATGGCGATCTGGGCCACGGCGCCGGGGATGGCGATGTTCTTGACCGACAGCAGGTCCTTCAGGGAAAAGTGCAGACCGACACCGAACATCAGCAGGATCACCCCGATCTCGGCCAGTTCCTGGGCCAGGTCGGCATCGCCGACGAAGCCGGGCGTGAACGGGCCGATGGCGATACCGGCCACCAGGTAGCCGATCAGCGGCGGCATTTTCAGGCGATGGGCCAGGGTCCCGAAGATGAAGGCCAGGACCAGGCCTCCGACAATGGTGGCGATCAGGGGAGTGTGATGGGGCATCAGTCAGGGTTCCTTTCTAAGGTGGATGAATTTGTTGGAGATGACTGTGTCACTGGCTGCCGGCGGGCTGCATGCCTGCGCGCAAACGCAGGCACGAACCTTCACAAAGACTAACACGCGCATGAATACGCGGGCATGACAGCCACGCAGGCGCCGTCGATGGCGGGCCGCACTTGGCGCGGTACGGCCCGCCACCTGGGCATCAGCGTGCGGCCTGCAGGGCGGCGATGCGCGACTCCAGCGGCGGGTGGCTGGAGAACAGGCCCAGCCAGGATTCACGGCCGGAGATGCCGGAAGCCTGCAGGTTCTGCGGCAGGCCGTCGGACTGCAAGCCGCCCAGGCGGCGCAGTGCATTCATCATCGGCACCTTGGAACCCATCAGGGCGGCGGCACCGGCGTCGGCGCGGTATTCGCGCTGGCGCGAGAAGTACATGACGATGATGCTGGCCAGGATGCCGAAGACGATTTCACAGACGAACACGGTCACCATGTAGCCGATGCCGGGGCCGCTGTTTTCTTCGTTGTTCCTGCGCAGGAAAGAGTCGACGAAGTAGCCGACGATGCGCGCGAAGAACATCACGAAGGTGTTGACCACGCCCTGGATCAGGGTCAGCGTGACCATGTCGCCATTGGCGATGTGGGCCACTTCGTGGGCCAGCACGGCTTCCACTTCTTCCTTGGTCATGCCTTGCAGCAGGCCGGTGGAGACCGCCACCAGCGAATTGCTCTTGCTGGCACCGGTGGCAAAGGCGTTGGGCGGGCCGTCATAGACCGCCACTTCCGGCATGGGCAGCTGGGCACGGGTGGCCAGGGTCTGGACGGTTTGCAACAGCCACAGTTCGGTGGAATTCTGCGGCTGCCCGATCACGCGCGCCCCCGTGGACCACTTGGCGATGGTCTTGGACATGAACAGCGAAATGAAGGAGCCGCCAAACCCCATCAGGCCGCAGAACACCAGCAGCATGCCGAAGTTGAGGCCGTTGGCAGTGAGGTAACGGTTCACGCCGAGCAGGCTGGCGGTGAAGCTCAAGACCAGCATCACGGCCAGGTTGGTGACGAGGAACAGAACGATGCGTTTCATGGTTTTTCCTGATGGACAAAAGTGTGCCGTGCGCACGCGGCGGCACGGCGGGTCAAACGATGGGTTCAGTACAGAGCAGCGCGCTGGCGCACGAAGCGGCCACCGCGCCTGCGCCCTGCCCCGCGGCAGGTGCGCATGTGGCGGGGCTTATGCCAACGGAGGAGGACGCAGCTGGTCGCGCAGGTAGGACGACCAGCTCAGGCTTGCCGGAAAGGCGTGGGGAAACGGAAACCAGTGCAGGCCGGGCGTGGCGATGGCCGCCGGCAAGGCCGGATCTTCCAGCTCGCCCTGGGCGCTGGGCTGGTCATCGTCATCGATGCCAGCGGGTTGGTCATCGCCGGACAGGCTGCCCGATGCGAGAAGGTCGGCAGGCAGATGCAGGGCCGCAGAAACAGCAGCAGAAGCCGCGCAATGATGCGCAGCCGCCGGGTCCTGCGCATGCGCATGCAGCTGCATCGGCGCGGCGACCTGCAACTGCTCGCGCAACTGTTCACGCAGCTGTACCTCTCCCGTGGCTGCCAGCAATTGCAGCGGGATCAGCAGAGTCAGCAGCAGGAGCAGCAGTCGGCGCATCAAACCCTTGGTGAATGAAAAAGTGGAGAAAACCCGTGTGTGCCGTGGAAATCAGGCATCGGCCTTTTGTCAGGCCATTGTCAGCATGAACGGATGCGCATTATACGCAAAATTGCCAGCCCGCCCTGCCCGCCTGTTCCCCCCGGAAAACCAAGCCCTCCGGCAAGTTATCCACAAAAACTGTGAACAAGCCTGTTGATAAGCACACTGACCATTTCTGACATGCTTGCTCAGCAAGGGTTTCCTATAAATTGCCCTTGTTTTACACAAAAGTGAAGAAATTTCCACAAGGCATGCCCACACGCCGAATCAGTCGGTCGCTACCACCTTGTTGCGCCCGCCCAGCTTGGCGCGGTACAGCGCGGCGTCGGCCGCCGACATGAGCAGACGTCCATCCATCCCCTCCGGCACTGCACGTGTGCACACCCCGACACTGATGGTCACGCGGTGCGCCACCAGCGACTTGGCATGGGGCTCGGCGAGGCCGTACACGGTCTCGCGCAGGGCTTCGGCGACCTCGGCGGCCTGACGAGGCGACAGGCCTTCCATCAGCAGGATGAACTCTTCACCGCCATAGCGCGCCAGCAGATCACCGGGCCGCTGCAACTGCCCCTGCAGGGCCGCTGCCACACGCTTGAGGACCTGGTCGCCTGGTCCATGGCCATAGTGGTCGTTGTACTGCTTGAAGAAATCGACGTCGACCATGAACAGCGACAGCGTCCCGCCCGACTGTCCCACGCGGTGCAAGGTCTGGGCGTAATGTTCATCGAAATGCCGGCGATTGTGAATGCCGGTGAGGCCATCGGTGCCGACCTGGCGCTTGAGCACATCGGAATGCGACTGCAGCATCTTCTCGCGGCGTACCGAGTTGCTGGCATCGCTGATCTGGATCAGGCACAGGCGCTCGCCCTCGGGGCTGTCGAGGGGCGTGAGCACCACCGACTGCACCATGCGGGCCGGTGCGGCCAGCGCGCCTGCCGCCGGGGCTGCGCCATGATCCGGATAAAGCGGCAACGGGGCCCGGTGCAGCGCGCTGGAGAGAACGGCCGGCAAGCCGTAGCCCAGGGTGTTGTCGATGGCCCGCAGCAGCGCCGGCGAGACGCGCTCGTCAAACACGTGTTCGAAGCGTGCGCCAAGCGCCTGTTCCGCCGGCACGCGGCTGTGGCGCGCCACCCAGGCATTCCAGAGCAGAATGTGCAGGCCGGCGTCCAGCATGATGAGCCCGCCATGCAGCTGGTCGAGTACGTCCTCTGCGCGAAAGCGGGGTACCACGGCGGTGCTCATGCCAGACCGATCTTGCCCAGGTAACGCTGCACGTACTCCACCAGCGCATGCAGCGAGGAGGAACTGAGCAGGAAAATAAGATGGCCGTCAGTCTGATGCTTCTCGATCACCAGGTCGATGTGCAGCACCAGCACATAGCTCTCATCGCCCTGCGCGCTCGCCAGCCGCGCCGAGATATCGTCGGGCGACGACACCAGATACTGCGGGAGCGAACTGTTGAGGGTGATTTCCAGCATGTCGGCCATGGCCGAGAGGCAGGCATTGAGGATGATGTTGCCCAGTTCGCACATGGCTTCGCGCTCGAACTCGGCGAGCTCGTCCAGGCTCATCTGCGAGCCCATCATGTCACGCACGATGGACAGCGCACGATCCTCGGTGAACAGCAGCACCGCTTCCGCATCGAAGGGGCCATCGAAATTCTGGCTCACCGTGGCAAAGCGCCCGCGCGTGCGCGGCAGCACCTGTTCGTCAATGGCACCCGAACGCAGCACTTCCACTGAGGGCACCGACAGTCTTACCTCGTCGCCCACGATCTCGGACAGGCTCTGCGCTGCACGTCCGGCACCCACGTTGAAGATTTCCGTGAGGGCGTCGCGTTCGATCTCGTTGAGGATGCTCACAGCGGGCCCCGGAAATGCAGCAGGGCCTGCCCGATCGATTTTTCCGTGACCGGCTTGGCGACGAACAGTGCCCCCAGTTGCTGCGCGCGGGTCTGCACGGCTTCCTGGATGTTGGCCGAGAAGATGGCGATGCGTACCGACGGATGCGCCTGCAGAATCTGCGCGGCGGCATCGGTGCCCAGCATGCCGGGCATGTTGATGTCCATCGTGCAGTAGTCGGGCACGGATTGCCCGACCAGGGCAATGGCCTCTTCGCCGGTGCCGGCTTCCATCACTTGCCAGTCCGGGTGGACGGCCAGCACGTTGGCCTTGATCACCATGCGCGAGACCTTGCTGTCGTCGACGATGAGAAGGGTCTTGCCGCTATCGTTGCTTGCCATCTTGAATCACCTTGAACATCAAAAAAAATGAAGAATGCTGACGTCTTGCCATGCGTTCAAAAATGATAAGTCAAAAGCAACATCCTTCGTATGAGGGAATTCCTGATAAGAAATAACCTGCATCATGGAAACGCCATAAAAAAAGAGACCCGAAGATCTCTTTCTCATTGGCCTCGGTGGCACTTCTGGCCAGCGGGAAAATGGCGTTTTTCAACAGCACCGCCCCACCCGCCCCTTGCCGCCATAGCGCGCTTCCTGCCGCTCGCGGAAGAACTCTTCATAGGTCATCACGCAGTGATCCGGGTGAGCCGCCTTCATGTGCGCCACGTAGGTGTCGTATTCGGGCATGCCCACCATCAGGTTCAGCGTGCGGCCGACCTGGCGCCGCCAGGCCATCAGTTGCGCCAGGGCGCCAGGTTTGCTCATGCTGTTCTCCTTGCTGCAAAAAGCTTCATTGCGGGGCTACGGCACTGGCGGGCAATGCTTCGTAGGCCGATTCCTTGACGCTGGGCTGGTGCGCCGCACGCGCCTTCAACACGGTACGGATGCCGAACACCAGCACGCTCACCACCACCAGCATGAACATCGCGGCCAGGCCGGCATCGACGTAGTCGTTGAAAATCACCTGGCGCATTTGCTCGATGGACTTGGCCGGGGCCAGCAGCTTGCCTTCATCCAGCGCTGCCTGGTACTTCTGCGCATGCGCCAGGAAGCCCACGCGCGGATTGGCATCGAACACCTTCTGCCAGCCGGCGGTCAGGGTGCAGATCAGCAGCCAGGTGGTGGGCACCACGGTGACCCAGGTGAAGCGGTCGCGCTTCATCTTGAACAGCACGCAGGTCGCCAGGATCAGGGCGATACCGGCCAGCATCTGGTTGGAGATGCCGAACAGCGGCCACAGGGTATTGATGCCACCCAGCGGATCGACCACGCCCTGGTACAGGAAGTAGCCCCAGCCGGTCACGCACAGGCCGGTGGCGATCAGGCTGGCCGCCCAGGAATCGGTACGCTTCATCGGCGGGATGAACGCGCCCAGCAGGTCCTGCAGCATGAAGCGGCCGGCACGGGTACCGGCATCCACGGCCGTCAGGATGAACAGTGCTTCGAACAGGATGGCGAAGTGGTACCAGAAGGCCATCATCGCTTCTCCCGTCACGCCGGAGAGAATCTGGGCCATGCCCACGGCCAGGGTAGGCGCGCCGCCGGCGCGCGAGATGATGGTATGTTCACCCACGGCCTGGGCGGTGTGGGTCAGCATCTCGGGGGTGATGTGGAAGCCCCATTGCGAGATCACCTGGGCCACGTTCTCGGGCGTGGTGCCGATCAGCGCAGCGGGACTGTTCATGGCGAAGTAGATTCCCGGCTCGATGCAGGACGCCGCAATCAGCGCCATGATGGCCACGAAGGATTCCATCAGCATCGCGCCATAGCCGATGAAGCGGGCGTGCTTCTCGTTTTCCAGCAGCTTGGGGGTAGTGCCAGACGAAATCAGCGCATGGAAGCCCGAGACCGCACCGCAGGCGATGGTGATGAACAAGAACGGGAACAGCGAACCCGACCACACCGGACCACTGCCGTCGATGAAGCGGGTCACCGCATGCATCTTCAGGTGCGGGGCGATGAAGATGATGCCCAGCGCCAGCGCCACGATGGTGCCGATCTTCAGGAAGGTGGACAGGTAATCGCGCGGCGCCAGCAGCAGCCACACGGGCAGCACCGAGGCGACAAAGCCGTAGCCGATCAGCATCCAGGTCAGCTGCTTGCCGTTGAAGGTGAACATCTGCCCCAGCACGGCATGTTCCTGCACATACTGGCCACCGACGATGGCCAGCATCAGCAGCACGAAGCCGATCCACGAGACTTCGCCGATGCGGCCCGGGCGGATGTAGCGTGAATACACGCCCATGAAGAGCGCAATGGGAATGGTCGCGGCCACGGTGAAGGTGCCCCACGGCGACTCGGCCAGGGCCTTGACCACGATCAGCGCCAGCACCGCCAGGATGATGACCATGATCATGAAGGCACCGAAGAGCGCAATCACGCCCGGCACCTGGCCCAGTTCGGACTTGATCAGGTCGCCCAGCGAGCGGCCGTCGCGGCGGGTGGAGATGAACAGCACCATGAAGTCCTGCACGGCACCGGCAAAGACCACGCCGGCCAGGATCCACAGCATGCCCGGCAGATAACCCATCTGCGCGGCCAGCACCGGGCCCACCAGCGGACCGGCGCCGGCGATGGCGGCGAAGTGGTGGCCGAACAGCACGTACTTGTTGGTGGGCACGTAGTCCAGGCCATCGTTGAACTTGTAGGCCGGCGTCATGCGTGCGCCATCCAGGCCCAGCACGCGCTCGGCGATGAATTTGCTGTAGAAGCGATAGGCGATCAGGTAGACGCACACCGAGGCCACGACCAGCCAGACGGCATTGATCGATTCGCCGCGCTGCAATGCGACGTAGGCGCAGGCCCCGGCGCCGCCCAGGGCGACAGCCAGCCAGCCCAGTCTGGAAACCAAGCGGTTCATTGTTCTCCTCCTTGCGGATATGAATTGTTGTGGGAAATCTTGTTGTCGTCAGTGCGTCCCCGTCCGGGTCCACGTGAATGAAACCGATTGAACGGACGCACTGCGCAGGATGCCCGCCAGTATCGGCATGCCCCTCCTGCCCCACAAGCGCAGCACTACGCAGAGCCGCTACGTAGAATTACGCAGGGTGAAGGGATTTTCTTTCGGGGTGATAAGCGGCGGGAAAACGATATGAAGATTTACGCGGGCACCCAGAGGCTTTGGGTAGAATCGCGGGCATGAAACTGCGCCAGAAAATCATCTTCCTCGCCATCGTCCCGCTGTGCCTGGCCTTTGCGGCCATCGCGCTGGTGGTGCGTTACCAGGCGGTGGAACTGGCGCGCCAGCAGCGTTCCACCATCGAGGCCGCCTACCTGGCCAGCAAGAATACCGAGCTGCGCCACTATGTGGATCTGGCCCAGCATGCGCTGGCCCATCTCTACGACACCGGACGCACCGATGACGCCATCAAGGAAGAAGCCCGGCGCATCCTCTCCGACCTGGCCTTCGGGGATGATGGCTATTTCTTCGTCTACGACGACCAGGGCCGCAGCATCATGCATCCGCGCCAGCCGGAACTGGTGGGACGCGAGATGTGGGACTGGCGCGATGACTCCGGCAGCCCGACCATCCGGCATCTGATCGAACGCGCCCATCAGGGTGGTGGTTTCGAACGCTATCTGTGGCGCAAGCCTTCCAGCAAGACGGTGGCACCCAAATTGGGCTACGTGATCGCCCTGCCGCGCTGGGGCTGGGTGATCGGTACCGGCATCTATCTGGATGATGTGGAAGCGGCACTGGCCCAGGTCGATCACCAGAATTCCGGCTACCTGCACCAGACCATGCTGCTCATTGCAATCATCGCGTTGTCCAGCGCGCTGGCGGTGGGACTGGCCGGCCTGCTGCTGAACCTGAGCGAGCATCGCGTGGCCGATGCCAAGCTGCGCCAGCTGGCCCAGCGCGTGGTGCGTTCGCAGGAAGAAGAACGCGCGCGCCTCTCGCGCGACCTGCACGACGGCATCAGCCAGTGGCTGGTCTCCATCAAACTGCAGATCGAAGCCGCGCTGGAACGCCTGCGCGGCACGCCCGAACAGGCGGCGGCAGCCCGCGCCGGCTTTGAAAAGACCGCCACCCAGATCAACGGCGTGCTGGCCGAAGTGCGCCGCATCTCGCATGATTTGCGGCCGGCCATCCTCGATGATCTCGGACTGGCGGCGGCACTGGAACACCTGTGCGGTGAGTGGCGCGAAAGCAGCCCGCAGACACAGATCGTCTTCGAGCACGAGCGCCAGCGTGAGGACGGCGCTGCGCTCCCGGACGTGGTCAACACCGTGCTGTTCCGCGTGGCGCAAGAAGCGCTGACCAACATCGCGCGTCATGCGAACGCCAGCCAGATCAGCATGCGCCTCTATGACGGCCACAACCTGCTGATGCTGCAGGTGCAGGACAACGGCAGCGGCTTCGATCCCGGCCAAGTCGACGATCATTCGCGCCATGGTATCGGCCTGCGCAACATGCGCGAGCGCATGGAAGCCGTAGGTGGCGAACTGGGCATCGATTCATCGGCTGCCGGCACCAGCATCAGCGCCATCATTCCCCGCTCTTCTCTTTTGCCTTCACCCCATGTCTGATACCGCCCCGCCCATCGCCCCTGCCACGACGCGCATCATGCTCATCGACGATCATCCGCTGGTGCGCGACGGCTTGCGCGCACGACTGGAAACCGTGCCCGGACTGGAAGTGGTGGCCGAGGCCGGCAATGCGGAGGAAGCATTGGCCGCCGCTGCCCGCCATCCAATCGATCTCACGCTGATGGACATCAACATGCGCGGCATCAACGGCATCGAGCTGACGGCGCGCTTTCATGCGCTGCATCCGGAGATTGCGGTGCTGATCCTGAGCATGCATGACAAGGCCGAATACGTGATGCAATCGATCCAGGCCGGTGCGCGCGGCTATGTGCTCAAGGACGCACCCAGCCAGGACATCGTGCATGCCATCGAAACGGTGCGTTCGGGCGGGATCTACTACAGCGCCGCACTGGCGCGCCAGCTGACCCAGCCGCTGCCGGTGCGCGAGTTGCTCACGCAGCGTGAACGCGAAGTGCTGCAGCACATCGCCAATGGCGAATCCAACAAGCAGATTGCCCGCGAACTGGACCTGAGCGTACGCACGGTGGAAACCCATCGGCTCAACATCAAGCGCAAGCTCAATATCGATGGCCAGGCTGAACTGATCAAATTTGCGGTGGAGTCGCGCGGGGCAGGCTAGCGCTTCGGACTGACGGAGACGTCCAGTGCGAGCAGGCGGGCATGGGGGATCTCGGCGCGATGGGCTGCGGCACGCAGGGCGATATCACTGAGGGCTGCGGCATCGGGTCGTGCAGTCGCGCCCTGCCCTGCACGCCATGCGGCACAGGCGTGCAGCATGCGGATGGTGCCGGCATGACAAATCACGATGACGCCTTCGGCGGGCGTGGCCAGCAGGTCGTTGAAGGCTTGCCACATGCGGCTTGCCACCTCGGTCAATGTCTCGCCGCCGCCGGGTGCGTAATGCGCAAGATCGGCATTCCAGGCCTCGACCTCGGCCCAGGGGATGTCATCCCAGGGGCGCAGCTCCCACTTTCCGAAATCCATTTCCTGCAGTCGCGGATCGATGTCCGGTGCGGGTCGCTGCATGGCCTGCGCAAGGGACTGCGCCAGCTGCGCGCAGCGCTGCAGCGGACTGCTTACCAGCGGCCATTCAGGTGGCAGCGCCTGCAACTGGGGCAACAGTTGCGCCACGCTCTGCGCCAGCATCTCGGGCGCGACCGCGATATCGCTGCGTCCGTAACAGGTGCTCTTGTCCACCAGCGGCTGGGGATGGCGAATCAGATTCAGCAGCATGGCTCAGGGATTCCACCAGGACGGCAGCGAGGCAAGCGCACCGAGATAAAAGACGGTCTCGCTCAACTGTTGAACCGCGCCCAGGCAATCCCCGGTATAGCCGCCGAGGCGACGCCGGAACCGCGCGGCCAGCCAGAGCGTCGCCACGGCCGCCAGCAGCACGCCGACGGCAATGCGCTGCCAGGACATCATGCCCAGCGCGATCACCCCGATCACCGGCAGCACCGCAAACAAGGTCGCCAGCAGGAATTCGCCATGCCCCATCTGCTGCGCCAGCGGCTTGGCCTTGCCCTCTTCGCGCACGTACTCCATGCGCCAGATGAGACAAGTGGCCAGCCAGCGCGACAGCGGATGCGCCATCCCCAGCACGGCCAGCACCTGCAACGGCAGCAGCGCCTGCAAGGCTGCCAGCTTGGCCAGCAACAGCGCGACGATACCGATCACGCCATAACTGCCCAGGCGCGAATCCCGCATGATCTCCAGCGCACGCTCGCGGCTGACTGCGCCACCGAGGCCATCGCATACATCGGCAAAACCATCCTCATGAAAGGCGCCAGTGAGCCAGATCCCGGCTACAGTGGACAGCAGCACCGCCACCATCTGCGGCCAGAACTGCACGGCCAGCAGGTAGACCAGGGCGCAGGCCCAGGCCACGATCCAGCCGACCAGCGGGAAATAGCGCGTGGCATGTTGCAGCCAGTGCGGCTGGAAGCCCACCCAGCGCGGGATAGGAAGGCGTGTGAAGAATTGCAGCGCCGTGAAGAACAGGCGCAGCTGGTACAGCGGGCCGTCGTTGCGGGGCGGTGGCGGTGATGTGAAGTCTTTTTCAGACATGCTTTTCACTGACGCTGGCCGAGGAGAAGGTCGCCATGCGTTCCAGGAAATTGATCGCCGCACGCAGCAGCGGCAAGGCCAGTGCGGCGCCGGTGCCCTCGCCCAGGCGCAGGTCCAGCTGCATCAGGGGCGTCGCACCCAGGTACTGCAGCATGCGACGATGGCCGGCCTCATCCGAGCAATGCGAGAACACGCAGTACTCCAGCACGGCCGGCTGCAAGGCGGCTGCCACCAGCAGGGCCGAGGTGACGATGAAGCCATCGATCAGTATTACCTTGCGGCGCTGTGCCGCACCGAGCATGGCCCCCGTCATGAAGGCGATCTCGAAGCCGCCCAGGGCCGCCAGTCGCTCCAGCGGTGCGCTCGCTTGCGCATGCAGGCGCAGCGCACGCGTCACCGCATCGGCCTTCCGGGCGACGCCTTGGGCATCGAGGCCGGTGCCGGCCCCGACGCACTCTTGCACCGGCACGCCCGTCAAGGCGGCCATCAATGCGGCGGCGGCGGTGGTATTGCCGATTCCCATTTCACCAAAGCCCAGCACATCGGCCTGCAGCGATTCAGCGAACTGGAGGCCAGCCTGCAGCGCAGCCTGGCATTGCTGCGCCGTCATCGCCGGGCCTTGGCAGAAGTTGGCGGTACCGGGGGCGATCTTGCGGTCCAGCAGGCCATCGCGCGGGCCGAAATCGTGATTGACGCCGGTATCGACGATATACAGCGCACATTCATTCTGGCGCGCGAAGATGTTGATCGCGGCACCTCCGGCCAGGAAGTTCTCCACCATCTGCCAGGTCACGCTTTGCGGGTAGGCCGAGACGCCCTCGGCAGTGACGCCATGGTCCCCGGCACAGACCACGATGGCACTCTGGCGCAGCACCGGATGGTCGCTGCCCTGGATCAGGCCGATCTGGCGCGCCAGGCGTTCCAGTGCACCCAGGCTGCCGAGAGGCTTGGTCTTGTCATTGATGCGCGCTTCCAGCCGGGCGGCAAGGCTGGCATCGAACGGGGAGGCAATGGCGGGAATCTGCATGAGAAAAGGCTCTGCGCCGCTGGCTGCGGCAGGATCAAGGGAGCGCCAGTATACGAGATCGCCGCTGGCTGCGGCAGGACAGATAACGGCCGAGGACAAAAAGAAAGGGAGCCCGGAGGCTCCCTTGATGATGAGTGCAGCGTGTGTATACCTCAGGCCTTGGCTGCAGCGCGGTCGAGCACGCCGAAGATGGTCGAGGCCAGTTCATTGGCTTCGAACTTGGCAACGTAGGCATCCCCGCCCACGCTCTTGACGTGGTCCTCGTTGGCCGAGCCGGACAGCGAGGAGTGGATGATGACCGGGATGTTCTTCAGGAAATCCTCGCGCTTGATGTTGCGGGTGAGCGTAAAACCATCCATTTCCGGCATTTCGAGGTCGGTCAGCACGAAGGAGATCTTGTCGGAAATCGGCTTGCCCTCGGCGCGTGCTTCCTTGGCCAGTTTCTGGATCTTGTCCCAGGCATCCTTGCCGGTGACATGCATCTCGAAGGGAATCTCCATGGCGCGCAAGCCCTGCTCGATGAGCGAACGGGCCACCTTGGAATCGTCGGCGGCAATGGCCACCGCACCGGGGCGCATGCCATGGCCGGCGCTCTTTTCCAGGTTTTCCATTTTCATGTTGCGGTCGCTGGGCATGATCTCGTGCAGGATCTGCTCCACGTCCAGCACCTGGGCCAGGCGGCTGGTGTCCTTGTCCTGGTCGAGGCGCGCGATGCTGGTGACGAAGGCGCCACCACTGCTGGTTTCCGCCGACAGGACCTGGCTCCATTCCAGGCGCACGATCTCGTCCACCGACTCGACCGCAAAGGCCTGCGTGCTGCGCGCGTATTCGGTGACCAGCAGGATGTTGAGGCCGGTCTTGGGCACACAGCCCACCACGGCCGGCAAGTCGATCACCGAAATGATCTGGCCGCGGATGTTGACCATGCCCAGCATCGGCGATTGCGTACCGGCCGCCTTGGTCACAGGCGGCATGGGCACGATTTCGCGGATCTTGAAGACGTTGATGCCAAACAGCTCGGAGCGCTCGCCATGTGGATCCGCCCCCAGACGGAACAACAGCAGCTCGAACTTGTTGGATGCGGTGAGATTGGTTCTTTCGTCAATCTCTTTCTGAAAATTGTCCATGCCCCCTCCCCCGGATGCAAATGATGGTGACAGGCGAAAAGCCTGACTCAGCAATGTAGTGGGGAAACATGGCCGTGGCAATCAGGCAATCGCCTATAGCCGACATTTTTGATTTTTGCCAATGCTGCGTATACCGAAATACCACGCTGGCCGCGCCAGGAGAGACGCACCGTCCCGCCTGGGCCGAAACGGCGGCACGGTGAGACTAAAAACAGGCGCGTAAACAATATGCAGCAGACGGGAGGAATGGCCGGCTTGCCTGCAGGAAAAGCAGGAAATGCGGCGCAGAAATGAAAAGAGGAAGCCCGAAGGCTTCCTCTTTCAATTTGGAGCGGGAGAAGAGTCTCGAACTCTCGACCTATACCTTGGCAAGGTATCGCTCTACCAACTGAGCTACTCCCGCATGGGACTTTTACATCTACTGCCACAGGCTGCCGAAGCTGCCTGGTTTGAAACTGGAGCGGGAGAAGAGTCTCGAACTCTCGACCTATACCTTGGCAAGGTATCGCTCTACCAACTGAGCTACTCCCGCATGGGACTTTTACATCTACTGCCACAGGCTGCCGAAGCTGCCTGGTTTGAAACTGGAGCGGGAGAAGAGTCTCGAACTCTCGACCTATACCTTGGCAAGGTATCGCTCTACCAACTGAGCTACTCCCGCA